>NZ_BMQI01000063.1 GCF_014648035.1 Shewanella algicola
GATAAGCACTTAGTAAACCAGAGCTGGCGAGTTAAGTTGAGCTATGCTGCCGTAAGCTCACAACATAGCTCGAACAAAGTTTTTCATGGAACTCTCTTTGGACGGTCTACTTTTTAACACTCGCTCTTGAACACTCGACATGACTTGAGCTTTTGTTGGGCTTGCTGACTCTTTTACTTGGGTTTTGGGCTTTTCCTTCTCCATCGCTTGCACAGATGTCTGAATTAAATATTGCGCCAACTTCATTTTCTCAAGTTGAGTCAGGTTTTCACATGCTAATTTAACTACTTCGTAACTCATTTGCTCACCTCATAAGAAAGCATTGATAATTTAAGATTGCACAGCTTCTCTTAGCCAGCGATCTTCCTCACCATAGCTTTTATCTTGCATCCATATATACCATGCTAGATAACGGCTAAGGTAGGCAGTACCAACTCCACGAAAACGATCTAACCATTCCTTCCAAAGACTTATAAATCCGTTTACATGTTGGATGTGATACACACCATCTATAACTCGACCATCTTGGGCTATGATTCGCTTATGATCGAGGTTTACATTCAGCTCTTTTACGATACTTTTGTATGAAAGGTTGCCGTCTGTACATAGACAACAACCTTCTGTTAGTAAAGGAGATATTGCGTTCGATAGATTTTCTTTAGTGTTCTTTTTCATAACCTCATAAGAGAATCTATCTCCTCGCTGATATGATATCAGAATAGGCACTAACGGAACTTTACCACCACCACGTTTACGAGGTTCTCTTGGCATTACTCTCTTACCTTTGAAGCTTTCTGGCAAAAACGCTTCATCAGCTTCAATGATCCCCGTAAAACTTGTAGGTTTGTTTTTGTCGGGCATTTGTAAAAAGCGGTGCCTCCAGAAAAATGCTGTCCTAAGATTAATATTTAAGACCTTTGCTATTTTTCTCAGAGCTACGCCTTCCCACATCATTGAAATGTATTCCAACCACTTATCTTCTTTTCGCATTCGATACAGGGGTGTTTCTGTTAGAGAGCAAAAGGTCTTGCTACAACTTTTGCATTTGTATCGTTGGATGCCTTTTGCTGTTACACCGTGCTTTATGAACTCCAACTCATTACAGTGAGGGCACTCAGAGACACAATCTTCACGATCTGCGATTACTTTACCTACCACATCTGAGTCGAGTTTTAGCTTAACTGTGTTATTCAGTCGCTTAGTATCTACATAGCTAAGAGAGGGGATAGCCTGTAGAATTACATCTAACTCAATGTTTTTCATTAGAAATGCCCTTAGTACAAGTTTTAACCGCATAACCAATTATAGTCAAACAACACAGAAGTACAACAGAGCCTTTTATATACAGTAATATGAAGTCAGTTGAATTATTCAGTGATGGTTTAAGAATGCGTAAAATCATTCACATCGATATGGATTGTTACTTTGCTGCCATTGAAATGCGCGATTTTCCGGAGTTACGAGGAAAGCCCATTGCCGTAGGTGGTAGAAGCGATCGCCGAGGCGTGATAAGTACCTGCAGTTATGAAGCACGCCAGTTTGGTGTGCGCAGTGCTATGTCGAGTTATCATGCTTTGCAACTGTGCCCGCAGTTAATTTTGGTGCCCGGACGGATGGATGTATATAAATTTGTGTCGGGGCAAATACGCGAAATTTTTCATCGTTATACCGATTTAGTCGAGCCTTTGTCATTGGATGAGGCTTACCTTGATGTCACCGATAGCACCGAACATAAAGGCAGTGCCACTTTAATTGCTAATGCTATACGCGATGAGATATTTGCCGTGACAGGTTTAACCGCATCTGCCGGTGTCGCGCCTATCAAGTTTTTAGCCAAAATTGCCTCAGATTTAAACAAGCCCAATGGGCAATATGTGATCACCCCTAACCAAATTAGTGACTTTGTTAAAGACTTACCGTTAAGCAAAATTCCCGGAGTGGGCAAAGTGACCTCGCAAAAGTTGGCTGATATCGGCTTAACAACGTGTTTTGATGTACAACAGTATCCCAAAGCCAAATTAATTGAGGCTTTTGGTAAGTTTGGTCATGTACTTATCGAGCGATCACAAGGGATAGATAATCGCCAAATTAGTCCGCACAGGGTTCGCAAATCGGTAGGCGTTGAAACCACCTTAGCCAAGGACATATTCACCCTAGAGCAATGTCATCAAGTATTGCCACAGCTTATCCAGGAGTTAAGTGCGCGGGTACAACGCAGCGCTAAAGACCGCATAGTGAATAAGCAAGTCGTCAAGCTCAAGTTTAATGACTTTAAACAAACCACCATTGAACAGCGCAGTGATGAGATATCGGTGAATGTGTTTTACCAACTACTCGAACAAGCGTTATTACGTGCCGAAGGCCGTGGAATAAGGTTAATCGGTGTGAGTATAGGCTTAGCTGATATGACTGCGGCTAACAACAATGAGGCTGATGCCAATTTGACTCAGCTCGACTTAGCATTTTAGATTGCGCAGAAACAATAAAGGCGACATCAACGTCGCCTTTATTATCAATTGAGTTATTTACGCATAATTAGGCATTTTTTGCTGGTATACGCGCTAGCACGGCTAATAATAATTCCCAGTATTGGCCAACAGTTGTGATGTTCACCATTTCATCAGGGCTGTGTGGGTAGCGAATGGTTGGTCCAATTGAGACCATATCCATTAGCGGATAAGGCTCTTTAAATAAACCACATTCAAGACCTGCGTGGATAACCATAATGGTCGGGTCTTTCTTATAAATATCATTATAAGTGTCACGCACAATGGCCATCACTGGTGAACTACTGTCAGGCTTCCAGCCCGGATAAGCACCACTTAAATCAATACTGGCACCAGCTAAGTTTGCCAATGCAGTAAGTGTACCGGCAATTTCTTCACGGCCAGAGTCGATTAATGAACGAATAAGGCATAACACTTCAACGCTCTCATCTTCGGTGCTAATCACACCAATATTGAGTGAGGTTTCGGTGACACCTTCAACTTCATCGCTCATGCGGATCACCCCGTTCGGGCTGGCATGAAGTAAATCGATTAAGGTGTTTTGTGCATCTTCGCCCATCACTTTTGCTGGTGCGGTAATTTCAGCTAAGGTCAGTAACATATCTGGGTCAGCAATGGCTAACTCTTCGCGCACTAATGCTTGAAAGCTTGCTATAGCCTCATTAAGTGCAGCAACATTTTCGCTTGGTAGCATAAATTCAATATTGGCTTCACGCGGTATGGCATTACGCAGTGAACCACCCGAGAAGCTGACTAACTCAAGTGCTAACTCGTCACTGTATTTAAACAAAAAGCGAGCCAGTAATTTGTTGGCATTACCACGACCGAGGTGAATATTCACCCCAGAGTGACCGCCTTTTAAGCCCGACATAGTTAATGAGAAGCTCGCATTACTTTGCTCTGGAGCCTGCCAAGACATAGGCACACTGATTTGTGCATCAACACCGCCAGCACAGCCCATGTAGATTTCACCTTCTTGCTCAGAGTCGGTGTTAATCAGAATGTCGGCATCAAGGTAGCCGGCCTCTAAGCCAAAAGCACCGGTCATGCCTGCTTCTTCATCAATGGTAAGTAAGACTTCTAGTGGACCATGTTTAATGTCAGAGCTGCCAAGAACGGCTAACGCTGAAGACATGCCGATACCGTTGTCAGAGCCTAAAGTTGTGCCTCTGGCTTTAACCCAGTCACCATCAACATAGGCTTCGATTGGATCGGTTTCAAAATTATGCACTTTGTCGGCATTCTTTTGCGGCACCATATCAATGTGTGCTTGTAGCACCACGGTTTTGCAATTTTCCATGCCAGGCGTAGCAGGCTTACGAATAATTAAATTCCCTACTTTGTCTTCAACAACAGCAAGCCCTTGAGCTTTAGCCCATTGCTGGATATGTTGCGATAACGCCTGTTCATGCTTTGAAGGATGTGGAATAGCACAAATTTGTTCGAACCATTGCCAAAGAGGCTGAGGATATAATTGAGTTAATGCAGTCACGAAACGCCCTCTATGAAGAATTCAGTCGGATACGACAGATGTGGGATTATTTTAACATATTCTGCGGTGTTACTTGATATTGCCACACCGATTTACCAAGGTTTAGGCCACAAATCTGTAAATAATTATGAACCAATAACGCTGTTGTTGAATAAGGACTTTTATGACTCAAATAAATCAAACTGCGCAAGCATTTCAAGTGCCTTTCATTGATGTCACCAGTGACGAAGCCATTTTTGAAGGTGAAGGTTGGGATGCTGTGGTGGTTATTGCGCCGAGCCTTGCTGATATTAAGCAAGATGAAATTAATTTACTGGCAACCCATGCTAGCCAAATTGATATGCGTGTTGGCCAAAGTGCCACTTTATTGTTTGCGCCAGGCCTAGCCGGTGGGCGTTTAATTATTTCACCAGTGGCAGATACTGATAATGCTTACCATGATGTACGTGTGTTTGCTAAAGCTGCGCGTGAGGGCATTGCTATTGCAAAAGCCGCAGGTGCGACTAAACCATTACTTGTAGTGCCAGCGGTAAGTGATACGCGCTTTCAAAATGCACAACAAGTTGCTGCATTAGCATGTGGGCAAGAGTTATGGCAACCACTAGAAGCGCGCGAAGCAAAGACATTAACCCCAAGCTTAACCGCAATAGGCCTGCTTAATAGTGCATCTCATAGCATGTTAATTAACGCTGCTGAATCAGGAAGAGTACTGGCGCGAGATCTTTGCGGCACCGAACCTGAGCGTATGTCTGCCATGGGCTTTGCCCAATATTGTGTTGATGCTTTTGCTGATAGCGGATTAGAGGTTTCTGTCATAGACCAGGTTGATCAGTTAACTACTGACTACCCGTTATTAAGCGCAGTGGGCCGAAGTTCGTTTGATGTTGCGCGCCATCACCCTAGAGTGGTGAAACTTGAATATGTCGGCGAGGGTACCATTACTAAGACCTTATTCTTTGCCGGTAAAGGGGTGGTTTACGATACGGGCGGCGCGGATATTAAAGTGGCTGGCTCAATGGCGGGTATGAGCCGTGATAAAGGCGGTGCCGCAGCTGTAGCAGGGTTGATGAAGGCATTATCAATCCTTAAGCCTAAAGGCATTAAAGTCGTGGCTCAGTTAGGGCTAGTGAGAAACAGTATTGGTAGCGATGCCTTTGTAACAGATGAGATTATTACCAGTCATGCAGGCATGCGAGTGCGTATTGGTAATACCGACGCAGAAGGACGTCTGGTTTTAGCTGATTTATTGTCGCATTTACGTATTCAAGCACAAAGCGCAATTAATCCTCAGTTGTTTTCGGTAGCGACGTTAACGGGCCATGTTGTAAGGGCATATGGTGGTTATCCGGCATTAGTTGAAAATAGTGAGGCTAAAAAACAAGATGTAGCGGCTTTATTGGCCCAGACAGGTGAGCAATGGGGCGAGCCATTTGAAGTGTCTCGCTTACGTCCTGAGGATTTTGCTAAAGTGGCAGATAAAAATGGTGCTGCTGATGTGGTGTCATCTAATAACGGTCCGTCATCCATTACTGCTCGAGGACATCAATATCCAGCAGCGTTTTTAATTAACGCATCGGGCTTAGGGCAAACGGCGTTGCCTTTTACCCATATTGATATTGCAGGTAGCGCTGTAGAGGGCGATCCCTTATATGGTAAGCCAACCGCTAGTCCGTTGGTTACTTTATTACAGTTTGCGACCTTGTAGTTTTTTATATTTTAAGTTGTTGTTTTTGTATAGGTAATGATAATCCGAACAACTTTGCAACAATAGTTATACATAGTTTTAATACGAAAAATTTGTAATAAAATCACTTTTAAAGGGTTTTTTGTGAATTAAGGCAAATAATGCTTGTAATTAAATTACAGTTTTGTATAATTCTTCTCGTCGACAAGCATTGTGATTGTCGACTCTAGTTAATCCAGGATGGATATAGCCTCCAAGGATCTGAGTGACAAGTTGTCTCAACGGATTTGAGAAATGTACGTTCCAAGGAACCGAGCCAAGCTTTACTAGGTTTATACAACTTAACTTAATTTAGGAGAAAGACTATGTCTTACACAGGTAACAACAAATTTTATTGGCAAAACACTTGGTTTGCTGACGTAACCGTTTTACGTGGCGGTATATTCGCCATGAAACTTTAAGAATTGACCCTCTTAAAGTCGCTTTAATATCCATCAACCTTTTGTTCGTCTCGTTTGACGTTTTAGACAAGGTGGTAAATTAGTTAATTTATCGCCACATCACGTTAAGTGGTGCTAGCTTTCCTTTCCCCATATGGGATGCTTGTAACATGTCTGCCTACTCTTCTGAGTAGGCTTTTTTTTGCCTCAAATTTATTAATTCGCTGTATAAAAAACTGAAATCTTTGAATAAAAAGGCGATTTATAGCTATCAGCGTGGTAAATAATTATAATCTCCCCCCTTAAAGTTGGCATTACGTCATATTGTTTGTTTTATGACCCGCTATACAGCTTTATTGTGCAGTGTGACAACTTAAAGACTTAGCGAAAGCCCCACCTATTGCGATTAAAACAATTATTTAAACTTAACCCTTACCCAAGGAACCTTGTTCCATGTTAGAAAAATTATTTAAATTAAAACAAAACAACACCAGCCTAAAGCAGGAAGCTGTCGCCGGTTTAACCACGTTTTTAACCATGGCATACATCATTTTTGTTAACCCAATGATGTTAGCTGACGCCGGAATGGATCATGGTGCAGTATTTGTCGCAACCTGCTTAGCGGCTGCTGTGGGTTGTTTAATTATGGGATTATTAGCTAATTATCCTATCGCTCTAGCTCCAGGGATGGGATTAAATGCCTTTTTCACCTACACAGTAGTGGGTGAGATGGGTTATAGCTGGGAAACCGCATTAGGTGCGGTGTTTATGTCTGGCGTGTGCTTTTTGATTTTATCGTTAGTGAAAATCCGTGAATGGATTGTCAACAGTATTCCAATGTCACTGCGTTTTGGTATTGCAGCCGGTATCGGTCTATTTTTAGCGTTAATTGGTTTAAAAAGTGCCGGTATTGTAGTGGCAAGCCCTGCAACCCTAGTCACTATGGGAGACATCACGTCTTTCCCTGCGATGATGGCTGCATTAGGCTTCTTTTTGATTATCGCGATGGTGCAACGCGGACTTAAAGCGGCGGTCATTTTCAGTATTTTGATTGTGACAGTATTAGGCTTGTTATTTGGTGATGTGCAATATAACGGGCTGGTTTCAATGCCACCTTCAATTGCGCCAACCTTCATGAAAATGGATCTATCAAGCGTGCTTGAAGTGAGCATGTTGTCGGTTATTTTTGCCTTCTTATTTGTCGACTTGTTTGATACCTCTGGTACTTTGGTTGCCGTAGCTCAGCGTGGTGGTTTACTTGATGATAAAGGCCGTTTACCCCGCGTTAAGCGCGCCTTAACTGCCGACAGTGTCGCGACTATTACTGGCGCTGCACTAGGAACATCAACTACAACTAGTTATATTGAAAGTACTGCGGGTGTAAGTGCCGGCGGGCGCACCGGATTAACAGCCGTGGTTGTTGGTTTGTTGTTTATTGCTTCGTTGTTTATCTCGCCATTGGCGGGAATGGTACCTGCATACGCCACTGCCGGAACATTATTTTATGTCGCCATTCTAATGATGTCTGGTTTAGTGAACGTTGAGTGGGAAGATTTAACCGAAGCGGCACCTGTTGTCGTAACATGTTTATTGATGCCATTAACCTTTTCAATAGCGAATGCGATTGGTTTTGGCTTTATCTCATATGCGGTAATTAAAATGATGACAGGTCGATTTAAAGATTTGAATTCAGGCGTATTGGTCGTAGCTGCGCTGTTTATTGCTAAATTTGCTTACAGTTAATGATCTGTTGATGAGGCGATTTTTCAACAGTTGATCAACAAAAAGGGCCTTTGGGCCCTTTTTTGTTGTGCAATGATAAAAAAAGCCCAGTATTAGTGGCTTTCACTATGAATTAGTCAGCGAATTGGGTATAAAAATAATTCGAATATTTTTAGTTAACTGAGTGACATAATGGGTTATCGCCGTGTAGTGGTTAAGTTAGGGACGAGTGTGTTGACATCGGGCAGTAAAAAGCTTGATAAAGCACACATGGTGGAATTAGCAAGGCAAATGACCCAGCTAATGCATGCGGGTGTTGAAGTCGTTTTGTGCACATCGGGTGCAATAGCGGCTGGGCGCGAACACCTGCAATACCCCGTATTTCCCGACACTATGGCAAATAAACAATTATTGGCTGCAGTAGGTCAAAGTCAGTTAATTTTAGCCTGGTCACAACTCTTTAGTATTTACGGTTTACATGTGGGGCAGTTATTACTCACTCGCGCCGATCTGCATGATCGCGAACGCTATCTCAATGCGCGAGACACTTTAAATGCACTACTAGCGAACAATATTATCCCGATTATTAATGAAAACGATGCGGTAGCCACTAATGAAATTAAGGTCGGAGATAATGACAATTTATCAGCTCGTGCAGCCTTGTTATGTGATGCTGATTTATTGATTTTGTTAACTGATCAAAAGGGCTTATTTGACGCTGATCCGCGCACTAATCCAGATGCTCAACTTATTAAGCAAGTGGCTAATATCGATGACAGTTTACGCTTACTCGCGGGGGGGGCTGTATCGGGCCTAGGCACTGGGGGAATGGCCACTAAACTCGAAGCGGCTGATATTGCCCGTCGTGCGGGGATAGAAGTCGTCATCGCGTCGGGTCATCATCCTGATGTGATCACCAAAATTGCAGACCGCGAATCTATTGGTACCCATTTTAGTGCAATTGAAAACCCGCTAGAAAGCCGTAAACAGTGGATTTTGGCTGGTCCTGCAACGCAAGGTAAGTTAATCATTGATGCAGGCGCGTCTACCGCGGTGGTAGCCAATGGCCGCAGTTTATTGTCTAAAGGCATTGTTGCCGTTGAAGGTAAATTTGACCGCGGAGCAACGTTATTAATTATTGATCAGCAAGGTAAGGTATTGGCCAAAGGTATGAGCCGTTATTGCGCCAATGACTTATCTAAAATTAGCGGTAAGCACTCAAATGATATAGAGCACTTACTGGGTTATGACTACGGAGATGCGGTCATTCATCGTAATGATATGGTCGTACTGAATAACTAAGGATAAGCATATGTCAGCCTCTGAAACAGAATATTTAACACAACTTGGCCAGCGCGCAAAAGCGGCGAGCTTTATTTTGGCCTCACTTTCCGCCAAACAAAAATCTGCTTTGTTGACGGAAATTTCGCATCAATTGGGTAAGCGTAAAGATGATATTTTACAGGCCAACGCCCAAGATGTGGCCAATGCCAAAGCGAATGGTTTAACCGATGCGATGATCGATCGCCTAATGTTAGATGAAGGCCGCTTAGCGGGTGTTATTGCCGATATTGACAATGTTATTGCGCTTGCCGACCCTGTTGGTAACGAGTCTGAAAGCCGAGTGCTTGATAATGGTTTACGCCTTACACGTCGAAGTGTGCCATTGGGCGTCGTTGGGGTGATTTATGAAGCCCGGCCTAATGTTACTGTCGATATTGCCGTATTAGCTCTTAAAACTGGCAACGCTGTTATTTTGCGTGGTGGCAAAGAAACGATCACATCAAACAAAGTTTTGAGTGAGGTGATTCGTTCAGCATTGGCCATTCAGAAACTGCCGCAAGATGCGGTGCAACTGATTGACTCGCCCGACAGAAGTATTGTTAGCGGTTTACTGCGTTTAGATAAATATATTGACATGATTATTCCACGTGGCGGCCAAAATTTGCAGCGCTTGTGTGCCGAGCAGTCAAGTATTCCGGTCATTTTAGGCGGTATTGGGATTTGCCACTTATTTGTTGATAAACACGCTGATTTAGTGCGTGCAATTGATGTTATTACTAATGCTAAAGTTCAGCGTCCGACGGTATGTAATGCATTAGATACCTTATTAGTACACCAAGATGTTGCCGCAGCGTTTGTTCCCAATATCGCCTCACATTTGCATACGCTTGGTGTGCGCTTTCATGCCTGTGACAAAGCGGCAGGGCATTTAGATGGTTTGAGTTTTGATGTGACAGCGGCACATGATGAGTCATTTTCAACTGAGTGGTTATCGCTAACATTAGGGATTAAAGTTGTCAGTGATATCGATGTGGCTGTTGAGCATATAAGGCAATATTCAAGTGGTCACTCTGAGGCCATTTTAACTGACGATATACACGCCGCAGCCCACTTTATGAACCAGGTAGACTCAGCGGCTGTGTATGTTAATGCCAGCACTCGGTTTACCGATGGTTCTCAATTTGGCTTAGGCGCCGAAGTGGCGGTGAGTACACAAAAATTGCATGCACGCGGCCCGATGGCACTTGATGCATTAACCACTTATAAGTGGCTTGCCTGGGGAGATTACACCAGCAGGTCATAAATTATATTAATCATCAATTATAATAAGGGCGCCAATTAGCGCCCTTATTTTATGGTGCAAATCGAAGCTTATAAATTGTAAATAAGGTGGCTTGGGGCTGCAGGTAAGGTAAATCGCTCATAGGTGGTTAATAACCAAATAATGAAAAAAGCGCAGGTCATTAGAATGGCGACAATGCGAAAAGCTTGGGCGTATTCCATGACAAATGTGAAATAACGACGCTGAACAGAGTTTGTCATGATGGTTGCAATAAGGGCAAACACACATAAATACATTGCCGGGTATTGGGTACTACTTACCCCATAAAATTTTTCATAGGCCATGATTAAGCCTACAATCGTTAAGATAACAATGCGTATTTTACGTTCAGTACTGTCGCTAAAATTCCATCTTGGCAGTCCCATTGCCGATATCCCTCTATTTTACTTTCGTACTCAATTTATCGAAATATTGTTATAACACTTGATCGTGTTTTTTATCAAATATTTAGGTTGTTTTTCGTCCGTGCTAATCGTGCAGCATTTGCGATCGTTTGTTGTGATTACGCCAAGTCTACCGCAAAGGTAAACCCTATTATCTTGCTCTATTTTAGCCTGTATCTATATATATCAGCAAAATGGCATAAATTTTTTGATCTTACCCTTGTATTTCACTTTGTTGTCCCAATATAGGTATCAAGGCTGATATGAGCGGCAAAACGTGAACAGTAAGTAAACCATCTTAAAGGTTGAAAAACGTCAAGTTCACCCCCATATCAACATCAAATAACATATTTGTGACGAAAAACGTCAATTTTTGGAGGACCCCATGGGCAAAATTATTGGTATCGACTTAGGCACGACAAACTCTTGTGTGGCTGTCCTTGATGGCGGCAAAGCACGCGTAATTGAAAACGCAGAGGGCGATCGTACAACTCCTTCTATCATCGCTTACACTGATGATGAAACTATTGTCGGTCAACCTGCAAAGCGTCAAGCTGTGACTAACCCTGCAAACACTTTCTTTGCAATTAAGCGTTTAATCGGTCGTCGTTTTAAAGATGACGAAGTTCAACGTGACGTAAACATCATGCCATTCAAAATTATCGCTGCAGATAATGGCGATGCTTGGGTTGAAGCGCATGGTAACAAAATGGCACCGCCACAAGTATCTGCTGAAATCTTGAAAAAGATGAAAAAGACAGCAGAAGACTTTTTAGGTGAAGAAGTAACAGAAGCGGTAATTACTGTTCCTGCTTACTTTAACGATTCACAACGTCAAGCAACTAAAGATGCTGGCCGTATTGCGGGCCTAGATGTTAAGCGTATTATCAACGAGCCAACAGCGGCTGCGTTAGCATACGGTATTGACAAAAAACAAGGCGACAACATTGTTGCAGTATACGATTTAGGTGGTGGTACATTCGATATCTCTATCATTGAAATCGACAGCAACGATGGTGACCAAACATTTGAAGTATTAGCAACCAATGGTGACACTCACTTAGGTGGCGAAGACTTCGACAACCGTTTAATCAACTATTTAGCTGATGAATTCAATAAAGACCAGGGCTTAGATCTACGTAAAGATCCGTTAGCAATGCAACGTTTGAAAGAAGCAGCTGAAAAAGCAAAAATCGAACTTTCAAGCACTAACCAAACTGAAGTTAACTTGCCTTACATCACCGCTGATGCAACAGGTCCTAAGCATTTAGTGGTTAAAATTACCCGTGCTAAGTTAGAGTCATTAGTAGAAGACCTAATTCAACGTTCTTTAGAGCCGTTAAAAGTCGCACTATCTGATGCTGACTTATCAGTTTCAGACATCAACGAAGTGATTCTAGTTGGTGGCCAGACTCGTATGCCTAAAGTACAAGAAGCGGTAACTAACTTCTTCGGCAAAGAGCCACGTAAAGACGTTAACCCAGATGAAGCTGTTGCAGTAGGCGCAGCCATTCAAGCTGGCGTACTTTCTGGTGAAGTGAAAGACGTACTACTACTTGACGTAACCCCGTTATCATTTGGTATCGAAACCATGGGTAGCGTAATGACTAAGCTTATCGAGAAGAATACCACTATCCCGACTAAAGCGAGCCAAACGTTCTCTACTGCTGACGACAACCAAAGTGCGGTAACCATTCATGTACTTCAAGGTGAGCGTAAGCAAGCGAGCTACAACAAATCTCTAGGTCAATTTAACCTAGAAGGGATTGAGCCTGCACCACGCGGTCAACCACAAATTGAAGTGGCTTTCGACATCGATGCAGACGGTATCTTAAAAGTTTCTGCTACCGATAAGAAAACCGGCAAAGCGCAAAACATCACCATTAAAGCTAACTCTGGTCTATCAGACGAAGAAGTAGAACAAATGGTACGTGACGCAGAAGCTCACGCTGATGAAGATGCGAAATTTGAAGAGTTAGTGCAAGCACGTAACCAGGCTGATGGCTTAGTACATGCCACTAAGAAACAAGTTGAAGAAGCGGGTGACGAATTACCTAGCGACGAAAAAGAGAAGATTGAAGCGGCTATTACTGAATTAGAAACTGCTATCAAAGGCAAAGATAAAGAAGCAATGGATACAGCGACTCAAGCTCTTATGGAAGCGTCTGCTAAGTTAATGGAAATTGCCCAAGCTAAAGCACAAGCTCAAGGTGGCGCAGAAGGTCAAGCACAAGATGCTGGCGAATCAAAGCCTGCTGATGATGTTGTTGATGCTGAGTTCGAAGAAGTAAAAGACGACAAGAAGTAATTAACAATATCAGTTAGTTAACTTTAAAGCGGGCGTTGGGGTTTTCCTCACACGCCCGTTTGTATAAATTAAGTTTAGCGACTTACTCATACCTTCGAGAAACAGAACACTATGTCAAAGCGTGATTATTATGAAGTTCTCGGTGTTGCTCGTGACACCAGCGAACGCGAAATTAAAAAAGCGTATAAGCGCTTAGCGATGAAGTATCACCCTGACCGTAACCCGGGTGATAAAGCCGCTGAAACCAACTTTAAAGAAATTAAAGAAGCGTACGAAATTTTAACCGACAGCGACAAGAAAGCTGCATACGATCAATTTGGTCATGCCGGTGTTGATCCTAACCGGGGTGGACACGGCGGTGGTCAAGGTGATTTTGGCGATATCTTTGGCGACGTATTCGGTGACATCTTTGGTGGTGGCCGTCGTGGTGGCGGACAACGTCAAGCTGCACGCGGCAGTGATTTACGTTACAACCTTGAGTTATCACTCGAAGAAGCCGTTCGTGGCTTAACTAAAGAGTTACGCATTCCTACACTGGCAGCGTGTGATCTTTGTGATGGTAGCGGTGCTAAAAAAGGCACTTCTGCAACCACATGTGGCACATGTCATGGCCAAGGCCAGGTGCAAATGCGTCAAGGCTTTTTTGCTGTTCAGCAAGCCTGCCCAACATGTCATGGTCGCGGTAAAATAATTAAAGACCCATGCAGTAAGTGTCATGGTGAAGGCCGTGTTGAAAAAAGCAAAACGCTATCAGTTAAAATTCCTGCTGGGGTTGATACCGGTGACCGTATCCGTTTAACTGGTGAAGGTGAAGCGGGCGAGTTTGGTGCACCTCCGGGCGATTTATACGTTCAAGTCAGTGTACGTGAGCACGCCATATTTACCCGTGATGCTAACAACTTGTACTGCGAAGTGCCTATCTCATTCAGTAAAGCGGCTCTGGGCGGCGAAATTGAAGTGCCAACACTTGACGGTAAAGTGAGCCTTAAAATTCCAACAGAAACTCAAACTGGGCGTATGTTCCGTTTACGCGGTAAAGGCGTTAAGTCGGTCCGTAGCCATGCTGTCGGTGACTTACTGTGTAAAGTGGTCATGGAAACTCCGGTTAACTTGAACGAGAAACAAAAAGAGTTATTACGCGAGTTTGAAGCGACATTAACTGGCGAATCAAAAAAGCACAGCCCTAAAGCTGAAGGTTTTTTTGATGGCGTAAAAAAGTTCTTTCAAGACTTAAACAGTTAATCGCAATCTCCTAGCGATCATTAAAGGCTGCTTACTTTGGTAAGCAGCCTTTTTTATTGGCGTGTACAATGGTTCATCTTCGGTTCGTAGTCATTATTAGGCGTTATCAATGTTATTTTCTCAATTTTCACTCAGCGCTACGCTCTTGAAAGCATTACCAGCCAGTATTACTGAGCCAAGTCGTATCCAACAATTGGCGATCCCAGCGATTTTGAATGGCCAGGATGTATTGGCATTAGCGCAAACGGGCAGTGGTAAAACCTACGCCTATGGTCTGCCTATTTTACAGCGAATTAGCCAGACTTCAGTATTAAGTTTGGCTGCGATAGTGATTGTACCGACCAGAGAGTTAGCCCAACAAGTTGCCCAAAACTTGCAACCATTGGCACAATCGCTTGGCTTACATGTTGAGCATGCCTGCGGCGGTGAAGCGATTGAATGTCAAATAGAGCGATTAACCACTCCTGCCAATATATTGGTGGCGACACCGGGGCGTTTATTAGCATTAGCTCAACAAGGTGTGGTCACGTTTAGCCAAGTGCAAAGTGTGGTGTTAGATGAGGCCGATAGATTACTGGATATGGGGTTTATTAATGATATTAATGCACTTATAGCCATGATGCCTGTGGGGCAAAGATTGTTATTTTCGGCGACTATGCCTGTTGCATTAAATTCCTTGGCTCAGCTAATACTGTCTGCAAATCATGTGCGTATTGAAGCTCAGGGACTTAATAGTGCGGTAGATGATATCGTGCAAATGGTTTATCACGTCAATAAAGGCAGCAAAGCGCAAGCTTTGATTCATTTGGTGCAAGCAAATCAATGGCAACAAGTGTTGGTGTTTGTAAATGCTAAAGCCGATGCTGATGCCTTGTGTAAAAAATTACTTAAAGCAGGTGTAAGGGGTGGCGCGCTTCACGGTGACAAAGAGCAGGCGATGCGCAGTCAAACACTTGAGCAGTTCAAATCAGGACAGCTTAATGTATTAGTGGCTACCGATGTGTTAGCTCGTGGTATTCATATTGATGCGCTACCTGTGGTGATTAATTTTGATTTACCCACACAAGCTGCTGTGTATGTACACCGTATTGGCCGCACTGCGCGGGCAGGATTAACTGGGGTCGCACTGTCATTAGTGAGTCACTCAGAGATGGCTTATCTAGAAGCCATTAACACATTAACCACCCAAGCTTTACCTGTAAATGAACTTGTTGGTTTTGCCGTTACAGATAAGCCTTTGAGCGGCAGTAGTAAACGTGCCCCGCGAGATAAACAAGCTAACCGCCGCACCATGAATAAACGCAGTTCGAGTGATTTCGCTAAACGAAAGTCGACACGTTAGTGTGACATGCGCAAATGATGCATTCGCGAATGAGATTAGTATAAAATACCCCAAATCATGGATTATGTTTAGCGACTTAATGTAAAAGGAAGAGACGATGAAAGCTATTGCACTAACCTTATTGGCTGCTACGTTATTGTCAGGCTGTGTTAATAACCAATCGCCGACTGGACGTGGGCAAACCTTGTTGTTTTCTGATGCGCAAATGCAACAAATGGGCGCGCAGTCGTTTGACACCATGAAGCAAAGCGAAAAAATCAGTCAAAATAAAGCTCAGACTGATTACGTTAATTGTATCGCCGAGCGCATTGTGGCGGTATTGCCCGATCAGTCTCAGCAATGGGATGTGGTGCTTTTTGAGTCTGACCAGGTTAATGCCTTTGCGCTGCCGGGTGGCCATATCGGGGTGTATACCGGCTTATTAAAAGTGGCGGCCGATCAAGACCAGCTTGCGACGGTAATGGGCCATGAAGTGGCTCATGTGTTAGCACAACATGGTAATGAACAAGTGTCTCGCGCACAGCTAACCGGTTTAGGCATGCAAGTTGCCGATGCCGCAATTGGAGCCTCTGGAGTAGCCAATAAAGATTTATACATGGCCGCACTGGGATTAGGGGCCAATGTCGGGATCATTTTACCGTTTGGTCGTAGTCAAGAGTCAGAGGCCGACATGGTCGGATTAGAGTTAATGGCCAAAGCGGGTTTTAACCCTGCAAAAAGTATTACCTTGTGGCAAAATATGGCTAAAGCAGGTGGTGCTCAAGGCCCCGAGTTATTGTCTACGCATCCATCTCATAGTCATCGTATCGAAGACTTACAAGCGGCACAAAATCAAGTGATGCCACTTTATACACAGGCAAGAAAACAGTCTTTGACTGAGTGTAAAATTGCTCAAGTTAAATAACGTTTTTTGCCAACATGAGAGTAAATTATTGTGATAAACTCTCGTGCGAATTTTTAATGAATTATTGAGAGAAATTTAATTATGTCAGATTTGTTCAGCACGATGGAACAGCATGCAAGCTACGGTGTAGGTCGTCAAATGGGCGAGCAATTAGCTGCAAATTCTTTTGAAGGTATTGATATTCCTGCTGTCCAAGCTGGTCTTGCTGATGCATTTGCCGGTAAAGAAAGCCAAGTAACAATGGAAGAGCTACAAGTTGCTTTCACTGAAATCAGCCGTCGTCTACAAGAAGCTCAAGAAGTTGCTGCTGCAGCGGCTACTGCTGAAGGTGATGCATTCTTAGCTGAAAACGCAACACGTGATGGCGTAACTGTAACTGAGTCTGGTCTTCAATATGAAGTATTAGTACAAGGTGACGGCGAAAAGCCAACATACGATTCTACTGTACGTACTCACTACCACGGCACTTTCCTTAATGGTGATGTGTTCGACAGTTCAGTTACTCGTGGTCAGCCTGCTGAATTCCCTGTATCTGGTGTTATCGCTGGTTGGACTGAAGCGCTACAGTTAATGCCTGTAGGGACTAAGCTTAAATTATATGTACCACATCACTTAGCTTACGGTGAGCGTGGCGCGGGTGCTTCAATCCCGCCATACTCGGCTTTGGTATTCGAAGTTGAGTTGTTAGACATTATCTAACACATTAAAAACGCCTAAGTTAACTTAGGCGTTTTTGTATAAGCTGTTTTTCGGTTAACACTGGGAGAAGTATATGACTGCTAAAGTGAAAATTGCTGTAGTTGGCGCCAGTGGCCGTATGGGCCGTACACTGATAGAATCCGCTAAGCAGCAAGATCTTATCGTATTGGGTGCTGCGATTGAACGCACAGGTTCAAGTCTCATTGGTGTAGATGCTGGAGAACTGGCTGGCGTGGGCACCATGAATGTGACGATCACTGATTCACTTGATTTAGTGGTTAATGATTTTGACGTACTGATTGACTTTACCTCGCCAGAGTCGTCAATTATTAACCTCGATTGGTGTGCCAAGAACCGCAAAGCGATTGTGATTGGTACCACAGGCTTCAATCATGCTCAAAAAGAGCAAATTAACGCTTATTCTGAACAAGTCCCAGTGGTGTTGGCGCCAAACATGTCTGTTGGTGTGAACGTGATGTGGAAGCTACTTGAGCTAGCCACACAAGTCATGGGTGATTATACCGATATCGAAATAATCGAAGCACATCATCGCCATAAAAAGGATGCACCATCTGGTACAGCATTGAAAATGGGCGAGGTGATTGCTGATGTGTTAGGTCGTGATTTAGAGCAATGTGCAGTGTATGGCCGAGAAGGCATTACCGGTGAGCGCGATAGAAACACCATAGGGTTTGCAACCGTTCGTGCGGGCGATATAGTGGGTGAACATACTGCTATGTTCGCTGATATAGGCGAACGGTTAGAAATAACCCATAAGGCATCGAGTAGAATGACCTTTGCAAATGGGGCAATGAGAGCTGCTTTTTGGCTCTCCGATCAAAATGCAGGTCTATACGACATGCAGCAAGTGCTTGGGTTACATTAACAATCAAAAACACCATTTATTGGTGTTTTTTTTTGAAAACAATCCAACACAACATAGACGTTATTACCAATTTCTTATATACTCGACAGAATTTGTCAAAATTTCGTATTTAAACGGAAGTTGGTATTTTAGCGCAAAATAAAAACTCATAATTTCAGTGGCTTGGCTCTTTTCTGGAGGTCGCGTTGACACAGTCTGCCTTACTCGTACTCGAAGATGGAACCGTATTCTCTGGCACCGCAATTGGTGCTACAGGCATCTCTGTTGGAGAAGTAGTATTTAATACTTCAATGACAGGATACCAAGAGATTCTTACGGATCCTTCATATTCACGCCAAATTGTAACATTAACCTATCCTCACATCGGTAACACAGGTACCAATGATGAAGACACAGAATCGGATTCGGTTCATGCATGTGGCTTAATCATTCGTGACTTACCGCTTATGGCGAGTAATTTCCGTAATCAACACTCATTAAGCGATTATTTAAAAGCGAATAATGTGGTTGGTATTGCGGATATAGATACTCGCAAACTAACTCGAATTTTGCGTGAAAAAGGTGCTCAAGCCGGTTGTATTATGGTGGGTGACCTAGACGAAGCAAAAGCCCTAGCGGAAGCAAAAGCGTTCCCTGGCTTAAAAGGCATGGATTTAGCAAAAGAAGTGACTACCGATAAAGCCTATCAATGGCGTAACGGTAGCTGGAAATTAGTCGGTGGTTTACCGTCTGATACGCCAGAGTCTGAGCTTAAATACAAAGTTGTTGCTTATGACTATGGTGTTAAGCGCAATATTTTACGTATGTTGGTTGACCGTGGTTGTGATGTCACTGTTGTGCCTGCAAAAACATCAGCAGCAGAAGTACTGGCGATGAATCCTGACGGAGTCTTTTTGTCAAATGGTCCTGGTGACCCTGAGCCATGTGACTATGCCATTGAAGCCATTCAACAAATCTTAACAACCGACATTCCGGTTTTTGGTATTTGTTTAGGGCACCAGTTACTTGCTTTAGCCTCAGGTGCGAAAACCTCAAAAATGAAGTTTGGTCATCATGGTGCAAACCATCCTGTGAGTAATATTGAAAAAGGTAACGTGATGATCACCAGTCAAAACCACGGTTTTGCTGCTGATGAAACTACACTGCCTGTCAATATTAAGGTGACTCACAAATCATTATTTGATGGTTCGCTTCAAGGTATTCACTTAACCGATAAACCTGCGTTTAGTTTCCAGGGACATCCTGAAGCAAGCCCAGGTCCAAATGATGCCGCACCACTGTTCGATCATTTTATCGAGCTTATTGAACAATACCGTCAGCACGCTAAGTAGTTATCTGGGAGAAGACGACGCAATGCCAAAACGTACAGATATAAAAAGTATTCTTATCCTAGGTGCCGGTCCAATTGTTATTGGACAGGCGTGTGAGTTTGACTATTCAGGTGCGCAAGCCTGTAAAGCCCTTCGTGAAGAAGGCTATCGCGTCATTTTGGTGAATTCTAACCCCGCCACCATTATGACCGACCCAGAAATGGCCGATGCAACTTATATTGAGCCTATTCATTGGGAAGTTGTACGCAACATTATTGCTAAAGAGCGTCCAGATGCGATCCTACCCACTATGGGTGGACAAACTGCATTAAACTGCGCGCTTAAGCTTGAAGAAATGGGCGTACTTAAAGAGTTTGACGTTGAAATGATTGGTGCGACAGCTGACGCCATTGATAAAGCTGAAGACCGCAGTCGTTTTGACACTGCAATGAAAGCCATTGGCTTAGAATGTCCACGTGCTGGTATCGCACATACGATGGAAGATGCCTACGGCGTATTAGACATGGTGGGTTTCCCATGTATTATCCGTCCTTCTTTCACTATGGGTGGCAGTGGCGGTGGTATTGCTTACAACAAAGAAGAGTTTGAAGAGATTTGTTCTCAAGGCTTAGACTTGTCGCCAACCAACGAATTATTGATTGATGAATCGTTAATTGGTTGGAAAGAGTATGAAATGGAAGTGGTTCGTGACCGCAACGATAACTGTATTATCGTATGTGCAATCGAAAACTTTGACCCAATGGGTGTGCACACTGGCGACTCGATTACCGTAGCTCCTGCGCAAACCTTAACCGACAAAGAATACCAACTTATGCGTAATGCTTCTTTAGCAGTACTGCGTGAAATTGGTGTTGAAACGGGCGGTTCAAACGTTCAGTTTGGTATTTGCCCTAATACTGGCCGTATGGTGATCATTGAGATGAACCCGCGGGTATCGCGCTCATCTGCATTAGCCTCTAAAGCCACGGGTTTCCCTATTGCAAAAATTGCCGCCAAGTTAGCGGTGGGTTTCACATTAGATGAACTTAGCAACGACATTACTGGTGGTAAAACGCCTGCATCGTTTGAACCTGCAATCGATTACGTTGTAACCAAAGTACCGCGTTTTAACTTTGAGAAATTTGCAGGTGCCAATGACCGTTTAACCACGCAAATGAAATCGGTTGGCGAAGTCATGGCTATTGGCCGTACTTTCCAAGAGTCGTTACAAAAAGCGCTTCGGGGTCTTGAAGTCGGTCGCAATGGTTTTGACTCAATTGTTGATTATAAGTCTACAGAAGGCTTACAGCGCATTCGTCATGAGCTTAAAGAGCCTGGATGTGACCGTATTTGGTACATTGCTGACGCATTCCGTGCAGGGTTATCGCGCGATGAAATCTTCAAGTTGACCAATATTGATCACTGGTTCCTAATTCAAATTGAAGAC
This sequence comes from Shewanella algicola, assembly GCF_014648035.1. GTDB lineage: Bacteria > Pseudomonadota > Gammaproteobacteria > Enterobacterales > Shewanellaceae > Shewanella > Shewanella algicola. The sequence goes on from NZ_BMQI01000063.1 coordinate 20,993, forward strand.
CTGATTGCTGATGAAGCCAAAGTGGCTGAGTTAGGCATGTCAGGTTTGAATGAAGCCATTTTACGTAAGTTAAAGCGTAAAGGTTTTGCTGATGCACGTCTTGCTGATGTATTAGGGGTAAGCGATGCAGAAGTGCGTAAACTTCGTCACCGTCATGAAATCTTCCCTGTATATAAACGTGTAGATACTTGTGCTGCTGAGTTTTCAACCGACACCGCTTACATGTACTCAACGTACGAAGAAGAATGTGAAGCAAATCCCTCAAACCGTGACAAAATCATGGTGTTAGGTGGCGGTCCAAACCGTATTGGCCAGGGTATTGAGTTTGATTATTGCTGTGTACATGCTGCATTAGCTTTACGTGAAGACGGTTACGAAACCATTATGGTTAACTGTAACCCAGAAACCGTATCAACCGATTACGACACGTCTGACCGCTTGTACTTTGAGCCGGTAACCTTAGAAGACGTACTTGAAATTGTACGTATTGAAAAGCCAAAAGGTGTGATTGTGCAATACGGTGGCCAAACGCCATTAAAACTTGCTCGTGACCTTGAAGCGGCTGGCGTACCGATTATTGGAACTAGCCCTGATGCAATTGACCGTGCAGAAGATCGTGAACGTTTCCAACAAGCGATTCAACGTTTAAACATGATTCAACCACAAAACGCGACTGTAACAACAGTTGAAAGTGCTGTGATTGAAGCTGGAAATATTGGTTATCCGTTAGTGGTTCGTCCATCTTATGTATTGGGCGGCCGTGCGATGGAAATCGTTTACGACCAACAAGATTTGTTACGCTACTTCAACGAAGCTGTAAAAGTGTCTAACGCATCACCTGTGTTACTTGACCACTTCTTAGATGATGCGATTGAAGTGGATATCGATGCCGTGTGTGACGGTGAAACTGTGGTTGTTGGTGCAATCATGGAACACATTGAGCAAGCGGGTGTTCACTCTGGTGACTCTGGTTGTTCATTACCGCCTTATACATTAAGTGCAGATATCCAAGCAAGAATGCGTGAACAAGTGTCTAAGCTTGCGTTTGAACTGGGAGTTGTTGGCTTGATGAACGTCCAGTTTGCAGTGAAAGATAACGAAATCTACATGATTGAAGTTAACCCTCGTGCTGCACGTACCGTACCGTTTGTCTCTAAAGCCACAGGCGTACCGTTAGCTAAAATTGCAGCACGTGTTATGGCTGGCCAAAGCTTAAAAGCGCAAAACTTCACGAGTGAGGTTATTCCGCCGTATTTCTCGGTTAAAGAAGTGGTTTTACCGTTTAATAAATTCCCAGGTGTGGACCCATTATTAGGGCCTGAAATGCGCTCTACTGGTGAGGTGATGGGTGTGGGTGATACCTTTGCAGAAGCATATGCAAAAGCACAACTTGGCGCTACATCTGAAGTGCCAAAATCAGGCCGCGCGTTATTATCTGTGCGAAACAGTGATAAAAAACGCGTCGCGGATTTAGCGTCTAAGTTGATTGAATTAGGTTACGAAATTGATGCGACTCACGGCACAGCCATTATCTTGGGCGAAGCAGGTATTAATCCTCGCTTGGTCAACAAGGTACATGAAGGCCGTCCGCACATTTTGGACCGCATCAAAAACGGTGAATACACTTATATCGTCAATACCACTGAAGGTCGTCAAGCCATTGAAGACTCGCGTCAAATTCGCCGCGGTGCATTGCGTTATAAAGTGAACTATACCACCACACTCAACGCAGCATTTGCAACTTGCCTCGCGCACGCTGCCGATGACCGCGTAAAAGTGAGTTCGGTACAAGAACTGCATAAGCGTATTGTTGGTTAAACCATAAAGCGTTACTAAAAGGTCGCCATATGGCGACCTTTTTTATGACATTTTGGTGATGGATCACTAGCAAGTCGTTAAAAGCTTAGGTAAGCTGTGAGCAATCATCGAAGAGATGCATCCCAAAGACGCAGCCAAACTCGATTGCGTATTTCCAATAGAATTTTCACTGTGTTGGCATTAGCTAACACGGGATGCTTTTGTTTTTAAAGGAGACAAAGACATTATGAGTAAGGTTCCAATGACAGTGGTTGGTGCGGATCAACTACGTAAAGAATTAGAAATTTTAAAGTTTGATCGCCGCCCTAAAATTACTGAAGCCATTGCATCAGCACGTGAATTAGGTGATTTAAAAGAAAATGCTGAATATCACGCAGCCCGCGAAGAGCAAGGTATTTGTGAAGCGCGTATCCGTGATATTGAAGGTAAGCTTTCAAATGCACAAATTATCGACGTAACAACAATGGAAAATACTGGTCGAGTTATTTTTGGCACCACAGTGACCATTTTAAATGTCGATACAGATGCTGAAATGACTTACCGCATCGTGGGTGACGATGAAGCTGATATTAAACAAAATTTGATTTCAGTGAACTCACCTATTGCCCGCGGTTTGATTGGCAAAAGTGAAGGTGATGAAGTGTCTATCACCACTCCAGGTGGGTTAACAGATTACGACATTGTGTCTGTTGAGTATATTTAAGCCGTTATTTGGTTTGGACGATGAGAAATCGTTAAAGCAATAATTAAAAAGCATTTATCTTTTAAGGTAAGTGCTTTTTTTATCTGCAAGATGTAAAAGATTTAATTTGCCTGTTAACAATAGTGCCGATACTATCTTGGGTAATGCTTGATTAGGGCTATTGGCTTAATTAAGGTCAATTGATATAGGTTACAAGGCGGTTATGACGTTTCCTTGGGTGCGTATAGTATTAATGCTGGTTATTGTAGGGTTGAGTTCATTCTTCCTGATCAATAGTCGTGTATTAATTTTACCGTCATCGCACTCTAGCGCCCCACAGCTAAGCTCTATCAGCTCACCTGTTTGTACTGCCATCCTTAATTGCGAGCCGACAAGCCTCAAGCAATCTACTGATGCCACTCAGGTAAGCTCAGTAGCAGTGATTGATATTAATGCCTCGCGACTTGGCTATGTTGGAAAGAACAGCCTTAACTCTGATATCACTCCCGTAACAGGGCCAAACGACATTCATTATGTGCCAACTTATTCGGCGCGTTAGTGCGTCAAGCAAAGCTTGATGCATCTTGCAGGGTGTAAGTCCCTGTCAGGTAAGGT
>NZ_BMQI01000064.1 GCF_014648035.1 Shewanella algicola
ATTAAAAATCGATAAGCACAACATATAGTGGTTGGTTGTGCTAAGTGGATAGCCCTTACATAATTACAGTGAAAGGTAAGTATGCTAACCGGTATCAAATTACGGGCGAACCCAACATCTAATCAAAAGTTGATCTTAAGTCAGTGGATGGGTTGCGCTCGATTAATTTGGAATGCCAAGGTTGATGAAGAAAAGTATTACCGCACTTTTGCGCGAAAATATCATCCGATTGGCACGTATGCTCCTGTTGATCAGAAAGCATCGCAATTCAAATCAAAAGAGCTAACGCCTTGGCTGTCAGCTTGTCCTAGCCAGATAATCCGCAACAGTGCTGTTAACTGGTATCAGACCTACCAGAAATTTATGAAAGGCAGTTGACATGCTCCCCGCCATGAATGACGGGGATTCCTGAATACAGGCGATAATAAATTACTTTATCATCTACTTTCTGCTGCTGATCGCTAATGCAATTCACTTCACAGACGCTACGGCTCTGCCCGAACCTGATTAATTACTTATGCCGCTTGCTCTAATTCGCGTAAATAGCGATTTAGGATCACTTTAGCAGCGTTTTTATCCGCATTATCTGAATGACCGCATGACAGACAGATAAATTCTGCCTGAGTTTTTCGGTTATTCTTTTCTGTATGACCACAGCAAGCACATTCACGGCTAGTATTTCTAGGATTTACTTCACCGTAAATCCCGCCTTTCCATCGCATTTTATATTCAAGTTGGCGACGTAATTCATGCCAGCCTTGATCTAAAATGGATTTATTAAGCCCTGATTTAGCCGCGACATTCTTGCCGTGATTTTCGCTGTCACCTTTCGCTGATTTACTCATATTCGCAACTTTTAAAGCTTCACAGATAATCATTGCGTGGTTCTTGCAGATTTCAGATGTCGCTTTATGTTGGTAGTCGTTGCGAATATTGGTAATGCGTTGATGCAGCCTGCTTACTTTGAGTTTTTGTTTCTTCCAGTTCTCGGAGCCTAAAGTCTTTCTCGATAACTTACGCTGTTCGATAGCTAACTTATCTTGATAGGACTTAAAAGAATGGACGCCATCAAAAACACCCTCGTTACCACAACAATCAGTGGATAAGGTCATGTTCTTGGCGATACCCATATCAATGCCTGTCATTTCACCTGGTACGTGCGTTGATAGCTCAATCTCAACCAAGCACATGATAGAAATATGCCACTCACCAACTGCATTTAGCGATACGGTAGCATTACGCAATTCACCAATTACAGGTTGGCTATTGTGGTAACGAACCAGGCCTAAGCCGTTAGGTAATTTGATATGTTTATTTTGGATATTGATTTGCTTTTTGGGCGCTGGGAACCGCATTGTTGAATGGTGCGATAGTTTGCGCGTGCGAAACACTGGAAATCCTCGCTTACCTTTTGACCATTCATCCAGTGCTTTTACAAAATCACGCTGACGTTGCTGTAAACAATCCGTAAACGCATCATCCAACCATGCCCGATGATTAAGTTTTTTCCATGATGTTAGTTGTTTGTTTAGAAAAGCAGAATTAGGAAAAGATTTTTTAAGCAACTTGCGATCTTGATAAGATAAATTATTTAGGTGCTCATAAATTGCTTTTTTGTCCGTGATTGCCACTGATTTTTTAATAATGTTAAGCACATAATCAAGGCTATCATTGAAAACCACACGCCCGCATCCCGCCATTTTAGCCAGTTTTTTAGCTTGCTCTGACGTTGGTTCTAATTTGAATCTGTAGGCTTTTTCAATTTCCACTTAATTTCAACCTTAGTTTGGCGTTCTAATTGGAGCACCGTTGAATGCTGATTTTACATGGTCTATTTGAGTAAATGATATGTTTAATATATAGTTAAATAATAAACTCAGTCAAGGTCTATTTATGGAATTAAGAAAAGGCAGGCATGTTGTTTACATGCTCCACGCTCATTTGATATTTATCACAAAATACAGGGGAAAGGTTTTCACCAGTGAGCATCTAGATAAGCTAAAAGAGATGATGGGCGATATTTGCAAAAATCATCAAGCAACATTATCAGAATTTAATGGTGAATCAGATCACGTACACTTACTGATTGATTATCACCCGGCAACGTCATTATCTAAATTAACGAACGCACTAAAGGGAATAACAAGCCGTGAAATGAAAAGGCACTTCCCAGAGTTAAATCAGGTTGCATGGCGTAAAAATGCCCTTTGGTCTCCAAGTTACTTTGTTGGATCGGTAGGTGGTGCTCCTATCGAGGTTTTGCGCCAATACATAGAACAACAAAACAGACCTCACTGAACTCGCTTTCCCCGCCACAGGTGACGGGGCTACTCGCTCGTTATCAAGTTAAGCGCTAGATTTGAGCGGGTTTATTTGGTGTGCGGTAAATGTGGACACACTGACAATGCAGATAGCAACGCATCATTGGTCATTAAAAAACGGGCAATTAATCTAATTTTAGACACTGGAACGGTGTTGTCTGACGATGGAGTTCTTCGAACTAAGTCAGATAGTGGGCGTGGAGGAAATCGTAAGACTAGTCGAGTCAAAAGCTCGACTAGCGGTGTCCAACGAAGCGTCAAAAAAGAAGATTTAGCGGCTTAGGCTGTTATCTTGGAAGCTCGCTGCTTTAGTTGCGAGTAGTTCACAATAAGCCAGTCGCGAGTATGTTAATGTCAGAATTAAATGGAATTAGTACTAGGATCATGCTCTTTTACTTAGGGCGTTCTGTGGTCACAAAATGGCGCTTGACTTTTTGAGCGTAAATCGTGTCAATAAATAGTGTAATAGCTATTTTATGTGCTAATATTGTTTCAATAAATTAGTTTTACACTCTTTATTGAACCGAAATGGATGCATTATGCCTAAAGCAATTACGCTTCAAATTAACTACGCTTTTGAGTGGCATGATGTTGCGACTATCGAGTTTGCAGAACGCCTTGATTCAAACTTTTGTCGACTGGACTATGAAACAGATCATGTGTTTGCACACTATGATGATTTTGCAGAAACCGCAGTCAGCGTCTCTTTGCCAAACGACACCATGCCCTATCGAAATAATAAAAACTGGTTTCGTTTTTTAGATGACATTATTCCCGCAGGCTCAAGTCGTAAATATTGGCTACGAACACTGCGCTTGCTCGATGAAGATAAGCTTACCAGGAATTTTATCCTGTTATCTCAAGGTACTATCGCACCGATAGGCAATATCAGGGTGAAAGAGTCGGTACCCGCTATTATTATGAACCCAATACCAGTAACGTTTAGCGTTGAGGATGTCTGTAGGCTTGAAGTCGACTTTATCGAATACGCACAGGCCAATGGAGCCGCTGCCGTCGGAGCGTCTGGTGCTGGTGGTGCGGCGCCTAAATTACTTCTTCGTTGTGATCCAGCTGACAGAGTGTGGATCGATACCTTTCAAGATAATCCAAGTAATATAGACACCCGATACTTAGTTAAATTTCCAAGAGGAAGCGCAAGTATCGACCACGATATTTTAAGGGCTGAGTTTCACTTCTATCACGAACTTAACGCGCTTGGTTTCGATACTATACCCATTGATGAAATGCGGTTGATAGAGAGCGAGCGAGGTCCATCACTTTGGTTGCCAAGGTTCGATGTTGCAACAATAGGCAATAAACAGCAATTGCTTGGTATGGAGTCAGTTTACTCTGTTTTAGATATTGCTCCAGCGACTATGATGGAGCATGGCGAGGTGATCCGCGCTTTGATAGAAGTGTTTACTTTAAAAAGCGATAACAGTGAAACAACAACGTTTCTCGATGTAGAGGATGGAATAGCCGCGTTTGTTATCGAGTGGGTTCGCAGGGACTTGCTTAATATTGCTTTTGGTAATTCCGATAATCACGGTCGTAATACGTCATTCATCAAGCAGAACAATCACGTATCCCTCGCGCCTATCTACGACTTTGCCCCCATGAAAGCCGATCCAGAAGTGATATCAAGGACTTTTATATGGGGGGCGGGCCTTGAATTAGGTGGACAATATGACTTTGTTAAAATCGCTAATAGTCTTGCCGATCTTATTGAGCCAAAAGCCCTTTTAGATGCATTGGCTCAAACAGCAATAGAATTAGTGGAACTCAAGCAAAGGCTGGGAAACCGAGGTGTTCCCCAGTCTATTCTCTCTTTCCCAAGTATGGGGTATGAAAATTTAGAGAAGAAATTCAAAACCTGGAAACTACTATGACAGAAAAGGCCAAAATGTTAGCCCAAGATAATCGTCATGGCCGACTACCACTTTCTGCGAAGCGTAAAAAATTTCCGAGCTCTGTCAAAGATGAGCTTATGAAAAGTATTTGCATTGAGCTTATTACCAGTCAGATCACGACGGGTAAGGCTTTGCAAAGGTTGCGTACTGAAATGCTATTCGCTAATCAAGAGCAATATGCCAAAATGGTTGGCATTACAAGGAAGGCATTATCTGAGATTGAGGGAGATAAATCGAAAGCTAGCGCATTAGTTTTAGGCAAAGCCCTAAGGGGGGTTGGACTGGAGTTATTAGTCTTACCAAGAGATAAGTTTTTACAAGGTGAAATCATCAGTTATCAAAGCGCAACTGATGGTTCTGGCAGTGAATAATCAAAGTTTGGTGTGGGAACTGAGAAAAAAAAGCAACCTGGTCTTTAAAACAAGAAGCCAATTGCTATTTAAGTAGACGTCTAGATCTATCCTTTAAGCCATCAAGAATTGTATCCCTTATATGCACTGGAAAATCTTTTGGTAACTGTGAGTTAACTTTAGTGATGACTGAGTCAACTGAATTGGCTATCTCATTCATGATATCAGCCATAGTTGCAGTATCAAAGCCAACGGCTTTTGCGGTTTGAATAAAGTGCCTTGGGAAAATCTGTGCTATTTGGTACTTCTTACCTTTTGTCGCTTTAAGCCCCATAGCCAGCTTTGCATCGCGAATATTTAACCCTTTACCACCAAACACAGGATACAAAGATAAAATATCGTAAAAAGGGGTTAGTCGATATCCGCCACCCGCCTCAATAAAAAGTGAGAAATTTTTAGCGTGACCATCGGTTGCCGCTAATAGCCAAAACAGCACCTGAGACTTCATGAAGTTAACTCGATCTTGCTCTGAATTGGTGGAGCCCAATAAAGATGACATAATCTGCTCAATATCGGGGCCGCCGTGGCTTTCATATTTTCTCGCTAACGGAATGTTTAATGCTTGGCAAAAGTCCTCTTGGGGCAAACGCATAATCCATTTACCATCAGATGAGAGCCTACGGTCAAAGCGTTCCACAGCAAGCGCCTTAACATCACCCACCTTAATGACAGAGCACTGCGGTACATCTAAACCAAACTCCCTCACAATCATCATACATAAGTATTCGTTTTCAACACTGTCAGACATCTCAAGAGTGTGTGAATGACTCTGTATCGAACCTATGGGTAACTTAATGATGTGCGTTGTCGGGGTCGCCTTAATAGGAAGCCGCCACCGTCCCTCTAGATTAAGTAAGGCCGTTTTTTCTTGGGCACCTGCTATCGATATTCGAAAGTCATCCTCATCGGTTAACATGCCTAGTGGAATATTAGATTGATAACCCTTTAGCACTCTTTCCAATTCTTGATCCGATAACGGTTTAGACTCAATTTTTTTAATATCAAATGGCTGCTGATCATGCTGTATGAACTGTAATGCACCAACACTGTCTTGACCGACTTTGGCCAATAAATCGAATGCTTGGGTCGATTGAGCATTATGGCGAGCAACAATTCTGTTTCTCACCTCTATATTATCTGGGAGTAGATTATCGAAGAAATTGTAAACCTCATCACCTTTATATGCTTGCTTGCGCAGTGGCATAGACAAAGAGATGGGACGACTATTAGCGGTATCTAACCATTGCTGTTCATACTTAAACAGATGGGAGCCTGTAGTCGATTTAGTTAACTCTCCGACTAGGTAACCATTCATATAAACATCAAGGATAGCCATTACCACTCCTCCTTCCATTCTTGCTCAGTCGGTATGGCTTTATCATCTACAAGTTCACCCCCTAACTCTGGGTTTCTAACCTTAATGTCTAGCTCAAGGTTTAATGCTGATAATATTTTAAACAGTGTTTCTAATTTAGTAGAGTCAGGGTTCTGCTCAAAGCTAGAAACCGTATCCTGACGAATGCCGACCTTACTAGCCGCTTTACTTTGCGATAGCTTCATATTTAGCCGCGCATCTTTAAGATACGCACTAAGCTGCTTTGAGTTCGTCACCTTCATAATCACTTTACCTATATAAACAGTCCCAATATCACTTTACACGCTATAACAGGTAAATCAAGTTTTACACGCCATAACCGTTAAAACAACCTTTACACGCCACAACCGTTAAAACAACCTTTACACGCTACAGGCGTTAAATATGTGATTACATGCTAACGCGTGTTGCCATAAGAGAGACTGACCAAAAATATGAATGAATAAAAAGAAATACCAAGGGGGAATTTGCCCATAAGAATATCAGATTACAGACCAATTAAAGTGGTAAACGTACAAGAGCAAAATCGTTGGCATCCTACGTTGAAAAATGTGCTCCCAGTAAAACCTTTAAGTTAATGGGTACACAAGGCTCATCCGCATTAGAGCAAACCAATATCGTGATGCCTTTGTATTTCACGCAGTATTTACCACTGAGATGGTAAAAGCGCGTTGCCTAGACCCCGAGGTCTACAGAAAGTTACTTTATAGGTGACAATCTGTGGACTTGATTCCTGCCATTCGACATTTATGAACGACCATATTAAAGTTTGATAAAAATTTATATCATCAACAACGGTAACAACCCAAAACGTTGATAATTTATTTGAGAACGAATGTCATTTTTTGATAATAAAGTTTGATCATTTTCCCTCTCACTTTTGGACATTTTTAAGCTAACAGGATTAACTAGCTCTTACCAGAACATGGACGCGCTAGCTTACTGTCATACAGCCTTGATCTACAACGAGTTCAGGATTTAGCACTGCCTAATTATTAACTCATTGGTTAAAAAGTCTTTCTATCGTTTTCATTGGTAGAAACATGCGAATGCGTCCATTATGTTCACACAACACTTCAAAGCCAAATTTTGTATAGAATGCCTGTGCTGGATCAGTGAGACAGTCCACGACAATAGCATAAGCCCTCATATGGTGGTTAACTTCCCAAAGGTACTTCAAAGCACTGATTAAACTGACTTTTCCTAGCCCAGAGCCGTGAAATTCCTTATGCACAGCTAACTGAGCTAAAAGAAACACTGGAATTGGGTATCGAGGAAGTTTCTTTGCTAGTTGCTCTGGTAAGGTTTCTCGATTGATTGAGCTAGGCGCAACACTGTAAAATGCACATATTGCAAACTTCTGATTAAGCAATGGCTGAGCACTAGGGAGAATCATTGTTCGACTAATACCTGCTTCCATATGCTTTGCTGCTTGAGTTTTGATAAATGTATTTAGCTCTTGCTCACCACAGTCGAATGAATTTCGGTCGTGATATGATTTACTAAGTTCTACGAACGCTTTACCCCAACTCACTTGATACCGCTCTCATCTGTGAATTTTGCAGCATTCAACAAAGCTTGATTTGGCGATTTTGCTTTGTTACAAGCAGCCATAAATGTGTCAAAGACACTATCTTGAACCACGATACCTTCGTGCTTCTGAATTACGTTTGTTGCATCTTCGTCCATAAGCCTAACTACATATTCAGTTAAACTTTTCAGACCAAGCAATGCTGATGCCTTTTCTGCTTTCGCTTTTATCTCTTCATCAAGACGGATATCTAAACGTGCTGTTGCCATAACCCCTCCAGTGTACGGACGTATTCCGTAAAGAAAGAGATTATAGTTCAAACATTGAACACATTCAACTTGTACGGAAAGATTACGGATTATAAAAAGCGTAATAATCTCGATACGACACTGAGATGCATTAATTCGTCGGGAGCTGAGTTCAGATAACTCTTAGTATGGCAAATGCACATTAACAACATGTGAATGAGTATTTACTACACTTTAGCGAATAAAGGGGTATAAATATGTTAGTTCTTAACTGGCTTCTTTATAAAAAACGCAAAAAATATCAAACTATATTATAAATGATCAAACACTATTAAGAATTATCAAACTTTAATATAAACGCACAACTTAGGCTTATCAGTCGTGGATACTATGATGTTCATTTGAGGTTAGGTGAGTTTTCTGCTGACTCATAACCTATCGCATAGAACAAGCGAAAAAATGGCCACTATTGTATCCATTAATAGAAAACCAAGAAGCTCCACTAAGATTTGGTAAAAGCCATAGGTAAGTGGTGGGCAGCTTGGTGGGCAAACAGGCATTTTTGAACGCGCCGGTTCTCATTCTAGCGTAGCGGTATGCTTCGTAAGTGTGTCTCGATTGTTTCAATCATCGACTTGATAAGTGGTAAATGCGCTTTTTCTTTCGCCCATACCTCATGGAAGCTTGCAACGGTTTGCTTGGTGGTATCTAACACCAATTTTCTAGCTGCATGGTCTTAGCGGCTAAGCGTGATAACTCATCCAACGTGAAATCGCGAATTTATTGCTACCGCTAACCTTGAGCACCTATAGACTTATCCATGAGCTTAGAGCCATTGACTTTTAGCTTCTCCTGTTCCGCTTTCAACAAAGCCTCATACTCAGCTTTAGCTTCTGGATTTAATAATATTTTCTGTTTAAGCGCATCTAAGCTAGTCATCGTCATTTCCATTTTTTATTTCATATTGATTGAAAAAATATTAAGACCTTCAGACTTTAATAAGCCTGTTGCTACGAGCTTTTTAATTGAGCGTGACACGTTAGGTTGATTTAATGAGTTCAGGGCAAAACTTCATTGCTAGCTTCCAAGTGAACCAGATATCTGTCTTTGATTTTACCTCTTGTGCTCTAGAGGTAAAATCTCAATACCATTTAAATAATATGATTGAAAATAAAAAAGTTTCTCGAAAACTAAAGCATTTCCCTTACCGTCACTATTGCTCAAACAATGACTACGCTCCAATCATAATAACACATTCTCCATCTGTAAGACGACAACTAGAAAGCCAACTTAGCGTCAATTAGAATACGCCTCATAGGTCATTATTTCATCAGGCCCTTATATTATCAAGGACAAGCCATACTGGTACTCGCTTCGCTCGCATCCTTGACAATACAAGACCTGAAGAAGATTGGTTTAGTATGAGGTGTATGGATCACCCTGCGAAGTTCATAGTCCATATAGCTCAAATAATAGACGCCCTAATTGACGCGACATCTATGTGTTAATTGACGTGATATATCATCACCCGATCTGGATTTTCAATAAAAGTGTCTTTTTACTCAAGAGGACTATCAAACATTAAAGGCTTCTTCCTTCATGGTTTGCTCTGCCCGACTGATCCCTAAACGCTGGGCAACTTGCTGCCACTGCTTCACTGTATTTAACACCTCATCGTAGATTTGCATTGCTTCGATTTGAGTTAGCCTGAAAAAATCTATTACATCAAAAGCAAGCTGGTAATCCAATGCATTGTCTGACTCTGTAATGTTCAAGTGAAGGCCTTTTTTACCCACTATGGGGTTTAAATCGTAAGCAGGTGATAGCTTCCAACCCTTGCCGGTTAATAGAAAACCATGATTACGAAGATGATCATCTGTATTAGACACCGCAATATTAAATACTATTCGTCGCCATAATTGGGCAAGATCTGTTTTCGTTTGCGAGCCCTGATTGGAAAGAAACTCTGCTATTTCAAGATAGCTAGCTCCGTGTGAATGTTCACCATCATAATACTGGAGTTGAGTCATTGCTGATGAAAAATGCAGACGTTTGTCACCAATCCGATCAAAACGTTTAGTCAAAAAGGTATGGTGCTTCGTTGAAAGTTTTCGGATCTCACTAGGAGAAACCTCAATCCCGGCCGCTAATGCAAGTTCGTAGCACACCATCTCCCACGCACCAACATCAAAGGTGTCATTAATATTTGGAAATTTAGCAATCCACAGATGGGTTTTCTCGTCTGTGACGCAGGCTTTTGGCCTTGCACCACCCAAAGAGGAACCCGGAGAAATTAGCATTCTCAGCCAGTGATAATATTCGTCACTGTCTATATTGTCGTCTTTTTCAATTTGAATAGCAGCATGCTCTAACTCACGCAACGATGCCATGGGAGGCGCAGCGAAATCGTCGTTGTTATCCAAAAAATTATGAGAGCCCACTTTTTTAAAGCGGATCCCCCCCATGCGGTAGGCATCATGTACACCAAGCAAATAATCAAGCTCCGTTACACGATTACTAGGTCTAATACCTTTACGATATTCGATAACCGCCCTTCTCTGCATAAGAATACGTCCCCAACGATCTGGCGATGAATCTAAAAAAGCGCGAAAGTTTTTATTGGCTTCATCATTATATAACTCACCAGCATGCAGGGTAAGCAAAGGGTCAATTTGCAAACAATAAGGTGATGTTAAAAAGGCTTTGTCATAAGCAAAGCTAAATACACCGCCTCGACTTAGATCACTATAGGCCAATTGACCTATTAATAACGGCTTTTCGGTGGGATGCCAGTCAGCATACACCTCTACCCGTTCTCTGCTCATTTTGAACCTTCCAGAAGTTTGATGTTTTGGAGTTTGATACCTAATTCGTCATGCGCTGCCATTTCAGAGAAGTTGTTCTCCATGCCCATCACGGCCATAATTTTCAAATAAGTACCAATCGCAACACCAGGATCACCAGCAAATACCTTGTTCACCGTTTTATGGTCAAACCCGGTTCGCTCGCAGAGCATTTTTTTTGTCAATCCCCGTCGCTTCAACGCAAGCAACAAATCTTCACCAAAGAGAGTGAGAATTTTGAGCTGCTTTGGAAACAGCACGCTGTGTAAGTCTCGCCTTGCCATAAAATCACCCAGAATAGGACTGAATTCTCATTTTAAAAAAGATAATAGGAATATAGTCCAACTATTATGAATTAGCAAATTGAAGTAGAACACATTGTAGGACTATATTCCCATATTTAAGTAAATAATAAGAATTCAGTCCTATTTCGAAGTAAATGCGGCGATGCAGGGCAGATAACAGATTGGCGTCATTTACCACACACGTTAATGGTTACGTCACGTGCCAAGTCATTAATCTTGTCACCTTTTTTAGCAGCGTTTTACGACTATTGTTATTTAAATGTCCTTTTAAATACACAAATTGAGGTGAACTACCCACCGACGCACTTCGTGTCGATCAATGGGCTTCTGCAATCTAGTTTTTAAAGACTAGGTTGCTTTTTTTTCTCAGTTCCCACACCAAACTTTGATTACTAACCCAGAAATTCCACCAGGTGGAAAATGGCGCAGTGCTTGTCACCGCTTGCTTTCAACCTTCCCCTTAGCAGCGACTGAAGGTTGCAAATGAGTCTTCAGGAAAGGTGTTGTTTCTTGCCAATAGTGGCAAACCATTTCGCGCTGCTCAGTTGTCAGAGCTTATGGCTAAATATATTAAGCTCGCCGATATACGCAAAAGTGGAGCATGTAATCAATATCGCCATGCTGCGGCGACTCATATGGTAGATAACAGCGCTGATATTCGTCATGTACAAGCCTTTTTGGGGCATGCGGATTTATCGACTACCCAAGTTTATGTTCATGTAAGCATGATGGAATTACGTGAAGTGTATAATAAGACACATCCGTCGGCTCGTGATTAGCGTTGGCTTGATAAAGGCTTCCTTGTCGGAGCCTTTATCGTTTAGCCGCTATTGATGGGCCTTTAAATCCAATGTGACTCATACTATATGACAGCCGTAATGCCTTTCTTATCGATAATGTTTAATAGGCGCAATGCAGCCCCTTGAGGCTTGGTTTTGCCCTGTTCCCACTTCTGAACACTTTCGCTACTCATATTGAGAACGGTAGCAAGCACGCCTTGGCTAATGTGCTCTCATTTTCGTAATAGTTGAATTCTGGCAGCGGTCATGTCTTCTTTCTTTGCACTCATCGCGAGGGCATCAATTTTACGCATGGTGAGTTGATCAACAGAGCCGTTTTCACTAAAGCGCTTCGCCATTGCTTGCATGTTTTCTAAACGTTTATCCATCATTTCTAACCTCTCTTAGCAGGCCATCTAAGATGTTCTGCTCTGTTTGTTCGTCTGTAAAGCTCAGGAAGCTATCACCAATTAATTTATAGGTTTCCATTAACTTATCTGGGATCTCTTTGCCTTTTTTGGGACGTCCTTTTATCGCCAGCCATCTATAAAAAACAATCGGTCACCTTTTTGGATAGCGATCACACTTCAATTTGATTCTCGCTTGCCTTGACCTGGTGAAGAGATCCGTTTTTTATATAGGCTCCCACTTTGCAGCTCACCATCATGTAGACCATTATTCAGCTCATTAGCTACCTTTACGATGACATCGTCATCTAGCTTGGCTTTATGCATCAGCTTTTCAAATTCATCGGTGACGTATATTTTCACTGTGATCTCACTTACCCAAAGTGTGGTAAAAACTACCATACTTTTGGGAGGTGCAGCAATGCTTCAAATAATTCGTCTAGCTAAAAAACTTGTGTCTACGGTATTTGCTATGATAATGAAATGATTCTGCTCGATTAATTCATATGAACGGTCGGGTGTACGATTACAACATGGGTCGCTTCATGTCGGTGGATCCCTTGATCCAGAGTCCGACATAGACCCAGAGTGTTAATCCGTATTCGTATATTATGAATAATCCGCTCAGTGGGACAGATCCGACGGGGTTAGTTGACTTTTCCATTAGAGCTGGCCCATATTTGGGTGCCTGTAGCTAGCAATTTAACCAGCAATGTAAGCCGTACTCGCCAGTAGAAGTGATCAGTTGTGATCAGCAGTCTGTGCAATTGACACCAGCGCCACTAATTAGCCTTAGGCTAAAATGCTGCAGCCTCGAAATTAGCCTTAGGCTAAAATGGCCTAACCCCCGATACATATTCTCATGAATCGCGATCACCTAATACCATCTAAGCCGATCACCTAATACTCTCCATCGCGATCACTCAATACCATTGATGCCGATCACTTTTCGGTCAAAATGATATTGAGTGATCGGCTTGAACAGTATCGTTCAATTTTTGTACTTTTTATCTAGCCAGTAGGTGTTTTTAACCGTTATTCTTTTCATTTTTGATGATGAAAATGGCCTGCCCCCGAAATTCCACTAAGTGGAAAATGGGTATGTCTATTCGTCATAAGGATAAACGGTGCCATCGCCAATAAGCCCCTAAACCTTCACCCTTATCAATACGCACTGTTTGATTATCAAACAAAGCGTAGCATTGACAGTTTCTCCCATCATATATATTCCCATCAACGTTGTGGAAATAAAATAACGGTTCCTAGGTTACAAGCTTTGTAATTAGGTGAACTAAAAATTTGTGTACCTGTACCTAACGCTATCCGTGTTGCGCTATTTGTTAAATCTACTCAATTTAATTGAGTGCCTGCAGGAACACACTGCAGAGTCATTTTCCTAGAGATTAGTATTGATTTTTCAACAAAAAAAACTGTTTTCAAATGAGCATGGCGAAAAATGGGTTCGCGCACCCCGCCTTGAATTGACAAAGCAAAGTAACATGTACCAAAATTTTTAATCTCATATTTGGGTACATATTTTTATTAAGCACTGGAAGTCCACCATTAAATCCACCTCCAGTTTAATATCATTATAACCTCCATAGATATGCAGATTTATGGCAGCGAAACAAGCATGCACCCTCTTCTAAAGCTTCAGTTTTAACATTGTTTAGGGATATTTTAGAAATAAATGTAGATCTTGGAAACCTAACTTAAAATCCTGAACTTAATCATCTCGATTAATATGACTGTTCGTTATAATGCTCGGCAGCTTTGACGATTAAATCATGTTTTGCATCACTTTTTGCCAAATAGGTTATTGGAGACATTTTTTCTAACAAGTTGGAGGGGGTATGAAAAAACTGGATTTGCGTCCATTGATTATCGACACCAATGATACTAATCACCTTATCAATAAATCCATATAACTGACCAGATGGATCTATCTGCCATGTAGGCGCTAAACACCGCGATAAAACCGAATAAAATCGACCTTTAAACTACTTTTACCGAACTTAAAGTTCGGTGTTTTAGACTACCCCTGTCAAAAATGTGATCTAGCCCGCAAAAAACGAAAAAAAACAAGCAGAAATAAAACTTTAAATTCAATAACTTACAGAGCTCACCCCTTTCAGCGTCCAAAATGGCACTTGAAACGCACAAGAGTAGAAATGTTGAAGAGTAATGTAACTTTCTGAGCACTGATATCACCATATCGAGTGTTTAAAACATGTCGAAATTTTTTAGCATGACTCCAGGTTGGTCATATTCATTACAAATATGCTCACTGAAACATACTAAAAAATTAAACAGAGTTTAATTTTAAGGGAAGTTCAGAATGAAATATCAAAAAGTTAAAAAAGTACCTCTCAACTCACTCACATTACATCAACACCCACTGCTTACGTCGTTGTTAGTGAATGATAAGAGAAAGTTACCAGCGCCCCCTGACTACACGACCCTATCTTATGGAGATATTCAAATCTTGTTAGATACAACCCCTGTACCCGTTTTTCAAGATGAGAATGGGGACTCATTATTACTTATGCCAATGCCCTTTTTACATCACTTAAGGCTGCACCCGCTTTTCAATAAATTCGAAGTGACGCTCGTAAACTTCAAAGATCCAAAACAGGTTAGTCACATCATTAGCACCTTAAATATACTCAAACCGTCGGTGTTATATATCGACTTTAAACAACTCCCGAATCTACTCTGCCATCGAATTAACGCCGCAAAACAAGCTGACATACCCATTTTATCTAAAAAGCAACTGGCCCATTTCGCACAACTGTCTCCCAGCGCGATAAGGATTTAACACTATGACTAAAAAAACTTCATTAGCAAAACAAAATCGTAGCCAAAACTCCGGCGGAGTGATGCCTGATCCAATCAAAATCATCACAACATTAGTCAAATTTTGTCATCAGCTTAAAAGCAGCAGTACGAAATACGACAATCAGGAAAAACTGTTTATTGTGTTCTTATATCTATGGTTGACACATCAGCTTGATGTTATTGGAGGCAAGTCTGATGGAGAGGTTCAAATTGAAATTCCTGATTGTATCAAGGTCACCGCAGAGGCTGAATGTAAAGCACATACTTTTCGTAATTTGAAATATGGAAATCGATCATGGACAGAATATGCACAATTTTACCATACCAAAAGTGATGAGAAGATCTATCGGTGGCAGCCCATCCCGCCAAGCCTGCATCATATTTTCAACCCTTTTTTGTCAAAGATGTCATATGGCACCCCTTGGTTAACCCAAAAAGATAAGAATAACTTATTTGAGCTAATAAACAGCAAATGGTCAAAACCAGAGAGGGTCAAAGGCTTCCCTTCTGCAGTGAAACAGAGCTTTTTCAAGTATTTTACTCATTGTGTACTCATTGATAATTATTTAAGAACCATTGCTAAAAATGTGCTTTTGCCTGTTGATAAGTTGCATCATAAAAGTGCAAGTGATTACCAAGACCTACCCAGTGGTCAGATCCGAGCTCAAATATTTCAAGCACAGGAGCGTTTTTTAAGCCGTCTCGTTAAACAGGCAAACACACTCGGTTGGGGTGAGTTGCTGATCTTTTTTCGCTCTATTAAAAATAATAACGCGCCAAGAAGTCAGCGCTATAAAAGTAAAGTTCACCTGCTCAATGTCATTGACACAAATAATATTCCTGATGCACTCAAGAGTCAGTCAATTAGGCATGAATACCACCATACGAGCTATGACGACGCTCGTGAAATTGGCATTAACGAAGAAATCACGGTAGGCAGTATACGAATGATCGAAGAACATGTGGTTGCAGACGGGTTCAAACGTTTGGAAGAAGAAATTCTCACCGCGAAGCCAACTCAAAGTGCGACACTCGCAACCCACATTGACTACTACAACCTCTGCACAAATCATCTCGCCTTACTGTTCATTCTACTGTCTGGCGCTCGCCCTCATCATGCGATTTCCATCGAGAAACGACGTAGCTTTAACAATCAACAGGTTTGCATAAAGGACAAAGGGCGATTACGTCTACTCTTTCTAGGTGATTACCTCAAGCAACAAGTTGAGCACTATTTAGTCCTTCAGCAAGCATTGATATCGCGTCTACCAAAGGCCGTTCACTCAGAGCTACTTTGGTATCTGCTCGACCACAACGGTAACCCCACTGCATTAAGTGCACAATCAGTTAAAATTTTTATGCATGCAAGAATGCCAAACAATGAACCTTACATGTTGCGTCACCGGTTCTGCCAATGTGCGTTGACTTGTATTACCCCTGTCACATTAACGAATCACCAAATCGATCGACTCATGGGCCACTCTTCGTACGGCGAACATTTAGGCAGTGACCACTTATTTCCCGCCAGCATAAGACAGACGAGTGCGTTTTTAAACACACTTCCTGTGCGCTTTAATTTAAAAGAGATCAAATATGTTTAGTTTTAATATCGACCACATTTCGCGAGACATATGTGATTATTTTTGTCGCAACAGCAAACATTGCGCAACAAAGGATGATCTCAAATGGGTCTTTGAACATTGGCTCTCATTAATGGGTAACGCCAAGCAACCTGAACAAATCAAAACGCTCACCGACAACGATATCAATGTTATCAACAAATTCATTAAAACAGTTCCAACAGGAAAACAGAGACACTATAAACATGCCTTAGTCAATATTCTGACTTACTTCGCAGAGGTGCTGCATTGGCAACTTCCAGAAGTGAAAGAGTTGGCCTGGGAAGATCAAGACTTAACCTGGTTTACTAAAATCAGTAATTATGCTCACGAAGCTTTTCAAGTGCTTGGCGCATATTCACACAGTAAGGTCGCATTGTTTAATCAACGTTGCCAGCCATCCGCTGAATATGTTGCTCTTGCTATCGCAATGGAAGTGGCTCCATTTTCCATCCATTATCTGACGAGCATTATTAATGATCCTCACTGCGTCATCATTGAAGATACTGAGACCTACCTCAAAGTTGATCATTTAGGTGGATTGAATAAACAAAAGGGTGAAGATGACGATGTATTTTTTACTCGTTATCATTTACCACTCTTAGTGTATCGCCTTTTAAGCGACTATCAAAAAGAACCGATAAAAGGTTTAACAACCCAAAAACTTCATAAACGCCTTAACCAGCTCATGGAAGATGAGCCATTTTACCTCACAGCGAAGCCTGTTTGGCACTGGCAACATCTTTTTCAAGCGGTTTGGCATTATCGCGATTATGTCGTACCCACGTTGCTCAAAGATATTAGTTATCCTGAACGCCATGTGGCATTCGTTAAAGTTGAAACCACGCTTAAAGATACGCGACAACAATTAAAATCCATTTATCAATATGATTGGCGAGCACCACTCAGTAGCTCATCAACGTCTCAATCTCAAGAAGATGATTGGGCACACAAACGGTTGCTCAGCAACAAGCATGTAGATAAACAACTCGATAATCGTTTCAGTGAATTTGAACAACACAACATTTTACCCGCCATGCTCTACCGTTATGCCCAGGAGCTTATTGAACACGGCGGTGTCAATAAGTCAGTGTTGGCTGATAACACTATCTACAATTATACAACGTTACAATCAAAGCTAACTTCTCACCCCCTCTCTTATGCAAACGCCATTGACGAAGAAGCACTTCAACTATGGGCACGCCGGGTCTATGACTCACTTGAAAATGATAGAAGTCGACTTTATATGTTGTATTTTTTTCGTTTTATGCGCCATCAAGCCATCACTGATGGTATTGATTTCACTGAGTTTGATGCACCTACATCTTGTTCAAGTGTCGATGCCTATCGACTGAGTCTTGAAGAGTTACACGACATCACAGATGCCTTGCTCACTCATCAAGACGGACATCCATTACAGCGGTTGTTCTGTGCGGTTTCTGGCATTTTAGCTTATTTCGCCATGTTAAGGCGCGGAGAGCTCTTACGTTTACGGATCCAAGATATTCATTGTCTTCCAAACCATCCACAATGCTTTCGCATCTATATCAGAAAAACAAAAGAAGGGACGACTAAAGAGCATAAAGCTCGTACAGTACACACGGTTATTCCAGAGGAACTGGCTAAACTCGTGCGCATTGTACTTGCAAATAAAGCAATGTGTGATGTTAGTGAACCACTGATTGGCTTCACCGGTGAAAGTTATCATTCACGCCAATTGAATTACCTTTTACCACTGACAAAAGCCATTAAAGCTATCGCTGGTCATCATGTCCGGTTTCATCATTTACGTCACAGCGGCGTGCATCTTTTTATGCAGCAAGCCTTGCATATGGCTTACGATTTAGCCCCTCAATTGACAACGACTTCTGCTGCACTTCAGCGATTACTAACAGAAGAAGTCGTCAACGCTCGTTTCGACTACTGGTTAGAAGGTCATCATTTTTCACAATGCAACGACAATTTACTGTTTGATGAAGTATGTAAACAAATCGGCCATGAGAATTACGCGACGACTCGTTGGTCCTACCTGCATAGCATTGACTGGCTGTATCCCTTTTACAGACTTGGTTATGGCGCATTGCAACCTCGAGAATATTCACACGCAGAATTAAAATACATACTCAACTTAACACCGAGCTCTAATGATCTTTCCCGTCAATTAGCACTCATCAGCCCTAAGTACCGCGACAAAAGCCTAGCGCAAAAACAAAATAGCACAATATCGCTTACCGAAAATCAATTACGTCGCCACCTATTGGGTTCGAAGCGTTCATCGTTAAACGCTATCCCAAACAATATTGCATGGAGCACGAACTATGACGAAGTGGCTTTCGACTTCATCAAACGTTGGCAGGGCTCTTTCTCTACTGCACCCAAAAATTTTGTATTTTATCTCTTCCTTGAAATGCGAAAAGCAAAGCAATTGAACTGGCCACTGCTTAGCCAAATTTGGCACCAATCAGGTCGACATTTACACCCCAATATCAATAAAGCTCAAATGACAGCACTGTCAAATTTACCGGCACCCACAATTACCACAAATGAAACCGGTCAAGCGTTAACACTGACATTAGCTTGTAATGTCAAAAACTCACGGCACTTTAAAACCGTCTTTAGGCAACCACAGTGGCGATGGTTACGACCAAGCTTCACACTCGTCATTAACCGCAAAACAAATAAAAATGTCCAACTTTCGAGACTGAAACAATATTTTGCCAGAGCAAAAGAGGAGTGCGTGGTCAAGAAGCAATCAGAGGGAGATTCACACTTAACAATCACTCTAACGCCAACGTTCACCCCGTCCAAGAGCAAAACTCAAAAGAATGCATTGCGCGTTAACAATATCGAATTCGTCCTTAAACATATTCAAATATATGTCAAACACATTCAACAAACTAAGTAGAGGTTATATATGGCAAAACTAATCATACCGGCAGAATCAAGTGAAGTTTTTTTAAACATCGTTAATCAATTGAATAAAAAAGAGAGTGACAACTGCATTAGCGTCTTTATCAATGCGAAAGCCAATAACGTGACCTTTATCGGCGGGATCTATCCAGAATACATGTTATGTAATGCAGAACTTGAACCAGGACATGGTTTAAAAAACAGCGAATTTGCTATCCCTCGCGATTTCTTTATTAACATGAAAAACCTCAAAACAGATTACTGGCAAGTAAATAACACCCCCCATATTTTACACCTCTCATACGAGAATGGGCGATACACTACTGTTCAGTTTTGTCTGTATTTAACAAAAGACATATTAACGAAAAACCAAGACTATCTTCCGATGGATATATTTGATCTTGATGTCGCCCACCAAAAACATATTGCGTACTTTAAAGCCAATAATCAACGCGCTTTTCAACGTGTCCCCGTCACAACGCTACAATATATTTTGCATGAAACACAATCTTATGTCCCCTTTGAATTTATTCAGTTTAATGGTGAAAAAGGAGAGCTACGCTATCAACGCAAAGGCGAAGTGAACGAAAAAATGCTGCCTGAACACATTAACCCCCCTTTATCTTTTGCTTTGACACCACATGCCGCCACGCAGTTAACACAGGTTTGCAACAATACAGAAAGTCCTGACATTGAGATCTGCATTGAAGGTGATGCCATTTCATTTAAATCACCCGAACAGTCTATGACATGCATACTCAGTGATATTGAGTTGTTTTATCAACGAGATATATACAAGCCTCAAACAATGTTGAATTTTCTAGCCGATCTATGGGCATTAAAGATGAGAAATGATGCACTTTGGAAACAACAGGAAATCAAAGCAGCTAACCAATGCGTGTTATTTATTGAGGGAAACGAGATGTTTATCTGCTCTATTTTAGACCATAGTAAGTCATTTAAACCCATTGCAACGAACATCAGCATAGAAGATCCATTGCTCTTTGCCTATTGCCCTAAAACGTTATCTGAACTTCATATCAAAAATGTGCTCAATATGACACAAACGCGAGCCACGCTAACAAAAGACAAACAAGGAGAATACAAACTCAATATTTATAAGAATTTAAAAGATCGCCTTCCTTACGGCAGTATTGAATTAAAACCAGAACAACCCAAACTGAAGCAATACCAAGCACTCAAGCGAAAGTACGATGAAACCCAAGAAAAACGATTTATCATTCAACCGGACCCCTCTGAAAAACAAGGTCAGCTAGCATTTGACGAGGTGGTAGAAGATCCATATGGTTTTGATGAGGATTAATGACAAATTGAATAAGATAAGTACAATAAAACACTGGACAAATACACAGTGGTAGTTGTATAAAGTAGAGGTGGTTAACTAATAAGCTAAAACATCAGCCTATTGGGAAACACAATGTGGTGATTAACTTGCGCGATTGGCAAGTTGAGTTACCCTAAAAATAGCAGTTGGGAGAGAGTGGCGGCAACCACTCTCCCCCGTACCGGCTGCTCCGACCTTTAATCCGAACCCAGCCGATGGCTAAATTCTAACGAATTCCATCGGATAGGGATAGATCTATTTGATGGAGGCCTCTTATGGCTCAAATTCGTGTTCGCCCCAATGGGCGTATTCAGTTCGACATACATCTTTATGGCTGCCGTTTTCGTGAAGGCACCAAATTGATGGCCACGCCCAAAAACCTTGCCAATGCCAAAGCCACACTCAAAAGAATGAGTGCCGAAATCGACTTAGGCACCTTTCAATATCGCGACTACTTTCCAAGCAGTAAAAAAGTGGCGCAGTTTGAAGTGCTACAACGCGCAGCTCACCCCGACCGCCAATACCCTTTCTTTGATAATGTTGCCAACCAATGGTTTGAACGCAAAAAAGCCACCTGGAAAAACAGCTACCAAGCCACGGTTCGCGCAGCATTAGACAAATACCTCATCCCAACGTTTGGTAATACCCTCATTAACGAAGTCACCTTGTCGCAGGTCGATTACTTTCGGCAGGCACTAAAAGAAGGCGAGAAAAAAGACGGTTCACGCCTGATGTCGAATCGGCGCATTAATTTTATTCTGTGGCCTTTGATTGCCATCGTAAGCCTGGCCGCAGACGAATGTAAATTCGAATACCCGTTACGCCGCTACAAAGCACTAAAAGAAGAAAAAGCCGAGTCTAACCCCATGACCATTGACGAGGTGCGCAAGTTTCTTGCGTGCGCCCCTAAAAAATGGAAAGACTATTTTATCATTCGATTCTGGACCGGTATGCGCAGTTGTGAGGTGCATGGCCTCGAATGGGAACATATCGACTTTAACCATCGCTTAATTCGAATTCGTCAAAACTGGGTAAATAGTGAATTGTGTGATGTAAAAACACCAAAATCACGCCGCGAATTAAAAATGTGCGACACCGTTTTTGATGCGTTTAAACGTATTCAGGCAGTAAAACCTAAACACTCAAACTTTGTGTTTGTGTCCCCCACGGGTCTCCCCCCCTCAACTCACTTTGTCAGCCGCAAATTATGGTTCCCGACGCTAAAAGCCGCAGGCTTAGCAGCACGTCGCCCTTATGAAACTCGCCATACTGCTGCTGTGCTTCATATCGCCGCACACGAAAACCCCTTGTACATCTCTCAAATGCTTGGGCACAGCGACACGCGATTACTGTTTGATGTCTACGCACCTTATGTGGCCAATGCATCACGCCTTGATGGCAGTGCGTTTGAATCATTAATGCGCAATGAAGGCTTAGCTTAATTCGAAAATGCTCCACATACCTGTGCAGCATTTTGCTCGCACAATGAAGTCACAATAACTTGTATCAGCAAGGGGTTCTTTATGATTTGTATTAACTGTTTTAAGAGTGGTCTATCAGGCATCACTGAACACTTTAACGCTCAATTTGCACACGATTTAGATATTGCATCATTCTCGTTTGCTAAATTACGTGAAATGCCGTCGGTATCGCTCAACAAAAATGAATGGTTTAACCTGTTTGATGACAATATCTCATCACAAACCATTATTCAGTTTTTTAAAAAATATCCGTTAGCCATACCGAGTTCATCTTCTAACCTCAATCAGCCTTGCTATAAAGAGCTTGCACGGTTTTTAGGGTTTACAGGTGAGCTGCCTGATTATCAATCACTGCGAGCTCGGCAATTACGCTTTTTTGCTCAATTTACCATGCAAGAATGTCAATCAACGCTGTGCCCTTGTGCATTTACTCAACTCAAAATAAATCGAGGCTTAAAGGAGCAACACAAGCTTCAAGGTAAGCTTAATCATATTTTGGCCGCAAGAAGAGAACATGACAAAAACCTAGTGTCATTAAAGGTCAAAGTCGACTATGTTCCTTCAAAGCTTGATTACAACTTTATCCTGAGTGCAGAATTTTTAGTCGCACGAAATAAAATCGAAACACGTACCTTTAATACGTCTGACAAACTGCTCAAACGAGCAAAGGTCATCCAAGCTTTGTCATATGCCCCCTGTGTCAGGATAGTTGTCGCCTCAGTTTTTCATAAAAATAAAACAGGGAGCGGTAAG
>NZ_BMQI01000065.1 GCF_014648035.1 Shewanella algicola
CTGATCAGATCATGCCGATACGAAAAAGTTCCCTACTGTTAACAAAGTATGATCCCGCCCTGAAACTCTTAGATGTTGATACATAGCCTGCGTAAAACCCATTTTGATGCTTAACCCCTAAATTAGCACCTAAAGATGTTTCGCCATCATGCTCACTACTACCCAAAGAAACACCTAAATATGGAATTATACTGGTCTTATCAAACTGATATTGATATCCAGAATTTATATCCCATGCCCCCATACTTATTGCAGATGATTTTTCATCATTATGGCAATGATATGGTTCACTTCCAGCATGACAACCATTACTATCTGTCCCCCCTGAGTGAGCAAAAGCAGTCATAGGGACAGTGTAGAGTAAGCATGTAAGTAAGATTTTCATGTAATTCCTTTTTCAGGTTAAGCTTTGTATAGAACCTATACGTTTTCAATTTTACTTTATTTAGCAAGTAAATAACATTAACACACTCTATTTAATAACAAATCAAGCATATTATTAGTTCGAGCATGGAATGATACCTCACCACAATCCATAAGTTAAAATGTAAAAACAGTCATAGCTACCAAACGATCTCGAAAAATAATTAAGACACCCAAGATTGTTGGCTAAATATTAAGCGCTGAACTACGCTTTATTTACGCTTTTAAAATGGTAAATAAAGATGGCCAGACCAAGACAAACTATCGTTAGCCTAGAAGATACGCCTTACTACCACTGTTGCTCGCGTGTGGTACGTAAGGCGTTTTTGTGCGGCTTTGATAAATCAATGGGTGAGAATTTTGAGCATCGGCGTGAGTGGGTTGATTCACGCATTCTAGAGTTAGCGACCATCTTTGCTATTGATATCTGTGCTTATGCCGTGATGAGTAATCACTTACATGTGGTGTTAAAGGTTGATGCTGACAAAGTAAAACAGTGGTCAGATAAAGAAGTGCTCATTCAATGGCACAAAGGCTTTAAGGGCACGTTGCTTACGCACAAATACCTAAAAGAAGAAGACCTTAACCAGTTTGAGCTTCAAACGGTTAATGAATGCATTACTGAATACCGTAAACGCTTAATTGATATCAGTTGGTTTATGCGCTCACTCAGTGAGCCTATAGCCAGAATGGCCAACAAAGAAGATAAATGTACCGGAAGATTCTGGGAAGGCAGGTTTAAATCTCAGGCTTTGCTTGATGAAGCCGCAGTTTTAGCTTGTATGGCTTATGTCGATTTAAACCCTGTCAGAGCCAAAATGGCTGCAACCCCTGAAACCTCGGATTACACCAGTATTCAGCGCCGTATCAATTCAGCAATCAAAGGCGAGCAACCACCAGAGCTATTACCGTTTGTGGGTAATGAGCGACTTAATATGCCTAACGGGCTTATGTTCAGCGTCAAAGACTACATCGTCTTAGTTGAAGATACCGGTCGGATAATTCGAGAAGATAAGCGTGGTGCCATTAGCTCAAGTAGCCAGGACATACTGAATAGACTCAACATCCCCGCAGAGAATTGGCTTAAAATCACTACTGAATTTGGTGCATTATTTAAAGGAGCTGTCGGAGCATTACCCGCATTCACTGAATATTGTGAGCATTTAGAGCGAAAGCGACGACAAGGCGCTGCAAATTGTCAGCGCTGGCTGTGTGCTTAAGTCATCATCCCCAATCAAATTACAATTCTTTTAAAACTTGATGGTTAAAAAAGTTTTTCTGATGTGCTAAATTTCTTAGATGACCATAAATTACTCATTTAACGATAATATTTTAGCCATATCGATAAAAATTGATGAGTTGATCACATCAATCGTAACCCTCGCCAAAGCCATGAAAACGAGTTATGTTCATTGTTCAAGAAATGGGTGGCATTTTTGTGGGTGGCATTTTTGTGATGTTAAACGCGAGGCAATCAAAAAACTGTTGCTGGCTGGTGAAACCTATTCAAGTATTCAGCAAGTTATAGGGTGCTCACCGTATCTAGTCCAGAAGTTAGTCGTGAGTTAAAGCAAGATCAAGAAGTTAAATAACTACTTACTTTTCAATTTTTACATATTGGAGGTATTGCTAGTAAACACCAAAGATTTAAATATATAGAATACTCTGTTTGCATCCAGATGTGTTATTTTTCAGTAATACATGCGAAAATAAAATAGTTATGCAATAGATTTTTATTGATATTTTTTAAATCTTAAGGAAAAAGGAGACGGTATGGATAAGTTTTTATTTGGAATGGTGTTATCGATTTGTGTATTTAATGTTGCTGCAAAGCCAATTTATTTAGAATGTGAAGTCAGTAATAATGATGCAATTCTTAAATTTTCAGCCAGCGTAGATGAAGAAACTGGTAAAGCATCATTTGTTCAATCAACTGGATTTACATTTAAATCAGAAGCTATTTTTTCACCGAATAAAATAGCATTTTCAACTGGAGCAACTGGAGGGGCTGTTAATGTCGAACGAATTTTTGAAATAAGCAGAGTTGATTTGTCTGCGAGTGAGACAGTTGTAATAAACGATTCTAGACTAATGAAAAATGGAAACTGTAAGATAGTTAATCCAGAAAATAATAAATTCTAATGCGAAGAAACCACCTTAGACATAGGGTGATTATTTTTCCCAATAAATCTAAGATGTAGCATGTTGCGTTCTGCTGTAATTTCAAGCAGTGCTGAATGTAGCCACCGTGTTAGAATATCTGGTAAAAACAAATAAATAAAATGCCATCCATGTTACTGGAGAGTCCCCAGATTTTAAACTAAGCTTAAAATCTGAACAGACATTAACAAGGAGGTTATGATGCCACGCCCTCGTAGAAGCCAAATTAGCCTAGAAGACACCCCCTGTTACCATTGTTGTAGTCGCGTTGTTCGCCGTGCTTTTCTCTGCGGCGATGACAAGTTTTCTGGTAAAAACTACGACCACAGACGTGCTTGGGTAGAAGCTCAGCTGCTTGAATTAGCGGAGGTTTTCGCTATTGATGTTGCGGCCTATGCAGTGATGAGTAATCATCTGCATGTTGTGCTCAGTATCGACATATATCAAGCCAACAGTTGGTCTGATGCAGAGGTAATAAGTCATTGGCATCAGTTATTTAAGGGTACAGATACAAGCCAAAAGTTTGCTCAGGGTGAAACACTTGATGATTATGAACAGTGGGAGCTTAGTCACACAGTTGCGTTATACCGCAGCCGATTAAGCGATATTTCTTGGTTCATGCGGGCATTGAACGAACCGATAGCAAGGCAAGCAAATCAAGAAGATAACTGCACTGGCCGCTTCTGTGAGGGACGTTTTAAGTCGCAAGCTTTGCTTGATGAGGCTGCTGTACTCGCTTGCATGGCTTATGTCGACTTCAATCCCATCAGAGCCAAGATGGCAGATACCCCAGAGTACTCAGACCATACCAGTATTCAACTGCGCATTAGGGCTGCTTTGAAAGGCGAACAACCCAGTAACTTACTGCCTTTCATTGGCAACGAACGCAGCAATCAACCCAAAGGCGTTGCGTTTTCGCTGCACGATTATCTCGAATTGGTCGATGATACGGGACGTATTATTCGCAACGATAAACGCGGTGCTATTAGCACAAATAGCGCTAAGTTACTCACAAGATTGAATATCCCTCAAGATAACTGGCTCAAACTCACCACCGAGTTCGGTAAGCTATTTCACGGCCCAGTCGGCACACTTCAAAAACTTACCCACTATTGTGAACATCTAGATAAACGCCGATGACACTTCGCCAGTTGTTGCCAGCACTTAAAAGCGGGCAGACTTAAATCCCGAATTCAACATCTAAGTGCATCAATGACTGCTTAGGCCGCTGAAACTGCATGGGGTGGGATACTGTTACCTGAAATCTCTATTTTTCACTGATTTTTGCTTATTTCGTTACTCATGTTCCGTCCATTTGAACCGCTTTATTGCATTTTGGGTCAGTATAAACTTTATTTGATTACCGTACATTTCCTAATGCTGCTATTTATCTTTAGACCCTTTGCACTAACTGATTTATGTCCAAAAGTGAGTTACAAAGAGATACGCTTTCAGTTGTCATAAACTGACAATTCTTAATTATAGTATCTAGGTGCCGTTCCGATTTGTCAGACTATGGGTACATTTTATGTCAAAGTATGGTTATATCTTTTCTGGAAATCATTATTGAAAGCTGGAAGTTGCCTATGTCAGACTTTGTTTACAGCGACACTCTGACTGGCGTGAAGAAGTTAAGAGGTATTGGGGTGATAAATCGTCTAAGTAAAACTTGATCAAACTCGTAATCTGCCGAGTATTATTCAACCATAATGCACGAAATTAATGTTCAACGTCCAAATTGGCACTTCAAACGCGCAAGAATGGAGTGTCGTGCTGATATTCTTGTGAAATATATCTAGGGCCGACATATTTAGGACACATCGTGAGTTTAAGCACTGAACAAGACGCAGTAACAAAGAGCTTGAAATACCATAACCTTGTTTTGGCACTGCCTGGTGCTGGTAAAACTCATACGATGATTTCATTCATCAGTAATCTGGTCGAAAATCCACTACATAAAGTAATCGCTTTAACGTTCTCCAATGCATCAGCTGCTGAAATGAAGTCGAGAGTAGGTAGATTGGTTAAGGGGCACAAACGTAAGCAAATCTTTGTGTCTACCTTTCATTCGTTAATTTGGAGTCAAACCAAAAAGCATCCAAACTTCAGTGGGCGCAAATTGTTAACGGGTTCGAGTGGTCAGCGAGTCACTAACTTTATAATCGAAAATTACAGAAAATCTTTAAAACTAAGTGAACAATATGATTTACGAGTTGTTTTAACACACAGCAAAGAAGGTGAGTTGCTAAGCGAACCTCGCGAAGTGTTCAAGACCTACAAGTTCAAGACAATATGTAATTGGCTTCTCAAAAAGTTAAGTGAGACGCCATTTCATGAAAATATTGATTTTGATTATGATTATATTTTCAAACAAGGCATTGACCATTTCTACCAATATTATCTAGATAAACTTGCCGAGTTAAAATATTGGCCAATGGACATAATGTGTGTCGAGATAGTTCGTGCTCTATTGGTGGGTGATATCGAACCTATACCGGCAACAAGAATTATAGTTGATGAGTTTCAGGATACAGATTTAGTCCAATACACTTGGATTAAGTGCCATGGGTTAGCTGGGGCAAAAATCACGGTTGTTGGTGATGACGATCAATCAATATTTAGTTTTAGAGGGGCGTTAGGAGTCAATGGAATGAGGATGTTCCAAGACGACTTTGAGGTAAAAACTCATACGTTAAGCAAGTGTTTTCGCTGTGGCAGTGAGATCTTGTCGGCATCAGAGGCGGTGATAAAGCACAATATAGACCGTGTTGAAAAGCAAATGAATTCAGGAGCGTCCAATGAGGGAGAGGTGTTCTTTTATGGTGCAGAAACTTGCAAAGAAGAATTTGAAAATATCGCTGAAATGCTCAAAGATCATACTGAATCTTCAGTAGCAATACTCGCGAGAACAAACGAAGAGCTTAATCAATTAGAGACATATTTAAAAAGTGAGCATGACATTGATTCTAATAGGTTAAATAGTAAATCAATTTGGGAAAGTGATAACTTAAAAATCTTATTACATATTTTTTGTACGATTTTGAATGTTAAGCCACAACATCATTTAGTACCGCTTTTAGTCTATTTTAACGAATCGCAATCCAATATCGTTATGATCAGCGAAACACTTGGAACAGCCGGCTTTGGGCACTGTAATATTCATGATTGGGAGCTTAACGACAATACCGTAAAGCTTAATCAACTGTGTCAGCGTTATTGGCATCTATCGAATAGCGTAGAAACCGATAGTGTTATTGATTTATTTACATGTGTCCTGACTGAATTCGAGAATATTTTTTCTGATAACTTGAAAAGCTTTTATAAAACGTTTGAAAAAATTGTGTTTGGAATGCAGGCACCCAAGATAAGTGAAAAGTTGTTGATGATAGATGAGTTAACGAATAAGAGCTCTAAAAAGGACGATGACCAAAATCTACCTGTACTGACCACGTTTCATGGCGCTAAAGGTTTAGAGTGGGATGTCGTTTGGTTAACTGGCTTAGATGAAGAAAATATACCTCACCAAATGCCAGGTGTAATAATGACAGATGGCTTAATAGAAGAAGAGCGTCGATTGTTGTATGTCGCTATGACGCGCGCAA
Source organism: Shewanella algicola (assembly GCF_014648035.1). GTDB lineage: Bacteria > Pseudomonadota > Gammaproteobacteria > Enterobacterales > Shewanellaceae > Shewanella > Shewanella algicola. Next base: position 6,186 of record NZ_BMQI01000065.1, read on the forward strand.
AAACAAAATTGTATTTGTCATGGGTAAAGTTCCCGACCAAATACCTTGTTGAAGCGTATGGATTGGAAGAGTTAATGTAAAAATGTGATTTACCCCATTGCAGGTAGAATTGAATTGTTGTAAATTTTGATTTGTAGCTTAATTTGCTAGTTACAAATCAAAATGATGTTAACCATCATAACTTATAGAGCTTAAGCTCATTAAAACCACACCAAATATCGATGTTATAGAACATCACCCAATTTACTCAGTGATTTAACCGCCCACTCAGTAAATTCATCCTAAGTTAACAACCAAAACCTGCCTCTAAGACTAGGATTACTCTAGTTAGTGAAGGCCGTTTTCGGTTGCTAATTTTCCTGATTCCTCAATCGTTTATCCTCATCATTTTATTTTTCTACCTTTTGGTAGGCATTTAAAATTTTAGTAAACGCATGTCAGCTCACCATGGGAAACCCGAGCGGTTAATTATTTTTCGAAGTAGTTAATGACAAATCAGTAAAATTTCCCTAGGAAAAGTTACTCATTTACTTTTACCAACCTCAACCCCAATCTTAACCAACAACCCTCAAGGGAACACTAATCCCTTTTGGATAATTGTGTTCTCTTATTCTTACGTCTTGGAGGACACACTTATGGAACTTGCAATCGTCGCTTTATTAATCATTCCAGCCATTATCATTCACAAAACGCTTGTTCAACCAATCCTTTGGATTGTTGCGCATTAATTTGTGATTTATGAAGCTAACACTAAGGTTTACCCGTTTGGGTAACCTTTTTGTTGGTCTCTTCAAATGCTCTTTTCGAGGGGTATTTGGTGAGGCCAACAAACTTTAAATAGGGTGATTAGTATGGAAATTATTATTGTAGTGGCGATGACTGCTCCAGCGTTGATTATCAACAAAATTCTTGTGCGTCCATTGCTATGGACTGTCATGGGGAGCTAATCACTAATTTAGTGGCGAGAATTATCATTTCTCGGCGGTACCATGCCGCGAGTGGCGGCTTATGCCGTCACTCAAATTAACCAATCAAATCAAAACCGATTTGCGAGTCGAGTTCGGTTTGAAAAGTTCCTCAATCGTTTATCCCTATTTATTACTTTTTTAAGCCTCTTTTGGCTTTGAAATTAATTTATATATAGACGCATGTCAGCTCAACATGGGAAACCTGAGCGGCTATTTATCAGCAATGAAAATAGTGACCGGCATTAACAATATTAAAGCAATATCGTTAATGTGAGAGCCATTTGGCTAACTAACCCCCCATAGGGCGACATTTTTCCCATTGGGGGAAACGTGTCTTTCTATGGGTTAAATATCTTATATGGAAGGACACAATATTATGAACAATCAAAATCAATCAACTCGTAAAAACACCATTGAATTCACTGGCAATGTTTCACAAGTAAAACCCATTCAGGGCGGCGCATGTGCAATTTCATTGGCTTATAACGAAGGTTCAATGGTCAACGGCCAATGGGAAACTAAAGATACACTGTTTCTCGAAGCTTATATCCCTGCAAAACTTAATTTTCAACCTAATATTGGTGACAAAATGACAGTTTTAGGTTTTATGGCATCAAACAATTACCAACCTCAAAATGGTAATAAACGTTATGGTATGAAAGTGGTTGTGAATGAAATTGTTGAATATTCTGCTAAAACAGAACGCAACAATTCTAATCAACCTAATAACTATAACAATGCACCGCAAGGACAGTATAACCAAGCACCGCAAGGTCAGTATGCTCAAGCACCTCAAGGTCAGTACGCTCAGGCACCACAAGGTCACCGTCCAAATGCACCGCAACATCGCGCGCCTCAGTACGCTCAGCAGAATGCTCCGCAACAACAGGCTCCGCAGTATCAACAACACAATTCTAGACCTAATAACTCTTTCCAAAGAGGCAATGGTTTCCAGAATTAATCACAACTTCAACCCCAAGGGATTTCGTCCCTTGGGGTACGCATTCCTTGTTAACTTAAAAAGGAATGCTTATGAAAAAAAATGTACTCAACATCATTACTCAGGAGGAATTATTCAACATTAGTTTGCTAGGTTTCACCATTGCATTGCAAATGAATCCAAGTTTCATTCAACTTGCTTTGTATCTACTTTTTATCGTGTCATCGCTATTGTATTTACAAGCGCGATTATTGGCATATAAGAAGCAAGCACAGAGTTTATTAATCTTTGTTTTCGATTTCGTTCGTACAATCTCATTGCCCGTCAGCCTTGCTTTTATCGGCATGGCTTACAGCTATCAAACGTTTTGGCTTACTTTTTTTGGTGTAAGTTTTACGATCGTTTATAGCGCATTAGTTTGGGCGTTTTGGAATGTTAAAGACGAAGAATAATTGATTGAAATTCAGACAGTGTTAGAATGTATACATGGAGATTTTCACATGAATCCGAGTATTATGATTACTGAAACAGTAAGTTATTGGATGCCTTTTATTTCGATTGGTATCGTCATTGTTGGAGGGTTATGTATGGGTATATACCATATAGCTACGTTCAATGATGAAAAAGCTAAAGAGAAATCAAAAGACCATAACTAATTATGCTCAATTACCCTTGAGGGACACACCCTCATGGGATGGTGTTCCTCAAAATTTGGAGAACACAATGAGTAACAAAACCCTATCTTCTCAAGCGGCATATTATCGTCGTCGCAAGCAGAAAATTTTAAAAAAACTTATACAAATTCGAGACTCAGAAATGGGGGATGCGAAGTTTCTTAAAACTTCACGCCGCCTATCTAGAACTGACTCAGAAATGAGTCAATTGATGAATTTATGTAAGTAAACCCCATTTAAATATTTACTACCCAAGCGGGAACATCACCCGCATGGGATTGGTGTATCTCGCGATCCTGGAGGACACACCAATGCGTAAATCAAATTCTAAAAGTCAGGCTCAACCATTTTGGTCAAACCCTGAAACCATTCATCATTTGTTAGATAAGGACATAGTTGATTCGATGCGTCGAGGAAACGAAAAATGTTCTGCAATGATGATGATGGACCCTCATTTTGAACACAAAACCAATCAGTACCATATTCAATGGTCACAAGATGATGTTGATACGCTGATCAATGGCATGTTGATAAGAAGTCTTGAGATTTTGCGAAATGCAAAACCTGATAATGATTTGTTTAAGGAAGAAATAATGTGGCAATCGACCCCTCAGTTCGCTCAGGTTTGTCGATATGCTGGTTATAACCCGGTAATAATTCGTGAAGAAGTGAGACATATAATGAAAAAATACGGCAAGACGGTTGAGGTTGACCAGCTTGAAGAATTTGTTCATTGGTCTAACTTTTTTGGTGAACTGTTCAAAGAAAAAAAAGGCGTTAAAGTTGTAAAGCAAAGTCTAATGAAAGTGCTTGTTAAGCATGCAGAAGACGATTACGAATTGATTACGATTTTAAAGCAAATTGGTGAGCTTATGGATGATCTTTATCTAGCCGGCGTCACTTCACGGGATGTTATGAATCAATATTTAGCTAACGCTATCAATTCATAATAACCCAAAAAATTAATCACCCAATTGGGACACATCACTCCCAATGGGGTTGGTGTGTCCAATATTAGTCCTTGGAGGACACACTATGTCAGCTTTAGCAATTAACACAACAACAGCAATTGATTACACAGAAATGGAAAAAGTACCCGCTCATGTGGTGTTTCCAGAGCTCTTTGAACCATCAGCTGTAATGATCCAACGCCGTAAGAATCGTCACCCAGACTGTATTCCATCAAATCCGATGTATATACCAGATCCTGAAGTAGCGAAGCTTGCATTAGTGTGGTTGGTCGCACCTCATCAATTGTTGAGTTTAGGGTTACAAGGGCATACTGGTACCGGTAAAACGGAACTGGCATTGTACTTAGCCGACAAATTAAATTTACCCATTTATATTGTAAAAATTCATGCTCGCATGAACCCACAAGATTTAGAGGGTAGCTATGTTTTAGATGCGGAAAAAAACAAAACCATTACTCGAAAAGAATATGGTCCAGCAGCAAAGGCTTATCGTAATGGTGGGGTTTTGTTAATGGATGAATTCGACAAGGCGAGTGGCGAACTAACTTCAGCAATGCATTTGCTGGTGGAAGGTAAGCCATGGCCGTTGGAAATGTTCAAGGAGACAATTGCAAAACATAATCAATGTTATGTAATTGGTACCGCAAATACCTACGGGTCTGGTCATGATGAACGTTACATCACGTCAAACCAGATGGATCAAGCGTTCTTGAGTCGCTTTATGTGGCTTGAAACTCAATATCCAAACGTAGTTCAAGAATCGAAGATCCTTGAGAAATTTGCGCCGAGATTACCACTTCACTTACGAAACGATATTATCAAGCTTGCAAATGCTTTACGTGATGCAGCCCTTGGTACTAATCGTGATGGTGATATTGATGATCCAATTCAATGTATATTTTCAACACGAGTAATGATTGCTTGGGCGTATTACATCCAAACATTTGGTGCTTTTCGTAAGCTTAAACAATCACTTGATGCAGTATTTTTAAAGTCAGTAACCCCCGAGGATGCTGGCATTGTTAAAGATATAGTTGAAAAGGTGTTTGGCGATGATATTAATAAACCGCTAAAAGACCTACTTGCAAAAAAGTAGTTAAACCTTCAGTAACAAAAAATTCTTTGGATACGATACCGGAAGGCACTGTATTTGAGGCATTTAATATTTCATCTGAAACTTGGGATGCTGGCTCACATTGGTCTGCTAGCTCTATAGATAAGATGATAATTATTGAAGGTTCGGTCAAAGACGATCATTCATTAACTATGAATGCTATTGGTGATCAAAAATCCATCTTTGTTGGTGGGTTAAGAAATAGCTTTAGGCACTTAATTTGCCGAAGTATAGATGGTGAGAAACAGATTGAGTTTACTCACTATCGAGCTTCACAGATTACTAATGAGCATAAAAAGCTTAATTATCTGTTATACGTTCATCCCACAGGGAAAAAATGGGCCATAGCAGAGAATCATACCAAAGTAGTTGTCATGTTTAAAAATGACCAAACCGATGGGCGCTGGGTTCTTTATGAGAACAACTCGATAGATTTAACCACTGATGCAGGTCATGCGGAATGGATTAAAGTTATCAGAAGCAAGCAAGGAAAAGGTTATAACTTAGACGGCACTTGTACCTACAACGGTATTATCAAACAATAACTTAAACCCCAATAAGGGATACATACATCCCTTATGGGATTGGTGTATCCCTTTTTTATGTCCCGGAGGACACCATTATGGATACATCAAAAACTTCTCAACAAAAAAGCGCGGTAACAAATTCTACGGAACTGTGTTCACGACTATCAATGCTCGAACAAGGAGTATGCGTGGTGAGCGTGATCAATCAGGCGTCATGTGGAGAGAAATCTTTACCTAAAGTCAAAGTGGAATTGGACGGACAACTCCAGGATTCAGATTCTATTAAAGGGTCGAAAATTCGTTGGTTTCCGAGTGAACCACTTCGTTTTGCATCAAAAGCAAAACAACAAACTTCACGTTTGTTAAGTGCTTTTGGCGTTCGTTGGGGGGATATGACAATCGTACCTCTGGCTCGATTAGACGAACTGCAAAAAGAAATTGACGTCATAGAAACGGAATGGAAAATTGCGCTTCAAGACATGCTGGACAATTACGATAGCCTTGTTAGCGAATGGCAAATGTCAAACCTTGATGTCGCCGCTATTATGCGACGTTATACGTTAGACAAAGCTGAGTTTGGTGGGCGCTTTAAAATGAAAATGTTACCGCCGGTTGCATTTTCACCTTTGATTGCTGAAGGCGATAAAGAGTCTGCTGAAGAACTTGCTGATGATATTTTAGGTAATTTGTACGGTGAAGTTGCAAAAATGGCTAGTGATATTTACGACAAGTCATTTTTTGTTGCTGATGCTAATGGCCATAAAGTCGCTAGAACAAAAGCTAATAGACGGATCAAGGATACGTTTAAAGGCTTAATTGACAAATTAGAGGGGTTATCTTTTCTTGATAGCAATATTGAGAAGGTGGTGGCTCAAACAAATTTGGTACTTGATTCTATGCCCAAAACGGGCTGGATTGAAGGTGCGAATTTGTCTAATTTAGCGCGTTGGACCTTAGTTATGTCAAATCCTGACACATTACGAAGTCATGCATCTGATACGTTTGTATTTGAAGAAGAACCCGAAGTTATCGAAGATGATTTTGGCGTACTTGGCGAAACACAATCGACAAATCTAGATGAAGATCTAAGTGTGTTTGAAGTTGAACAACCCATTAATTCGTCTGTTGCCGATGCTCAGGTATCTACGACAGTCTCAATTGATGAATTTAGTCAAGAACCTGACCAATTAGGTTTTGGTCTTGGTTTTTAAAAACCCCAAAGGGAGAACACATATCCCTTTGGGATTTGTGTTCTCTAAACAAATGTCTGGAGGACACAAATGGCTAAATCAAATAAAGCAACATTACTGAGAAAATACAAAAATCTTAGTCGTGTGCTAACTACAACAAACAATATGGAAATCACGTTTAGTGGAAACGGCGCCTATCACTTACCGGGTAGGATTAATCTACCTTATGGTGACTTTAGTGATGATGATTTTGTCACTATGTCTATGGGTTTTTGTGATCATGAATTAGGTCACGAGAACTATACCGATTCAAATTGGTACCATCTGGCAAGTGATAGAAGCGCTTTTTTAAAAGGTCTGCTTAACGCACTTGATGATTATCATCAAGAACGGCGCTTAATGGCGGATTTCCGTGGCACTAAAATTTCGTTAAGGAAGCTCGTTGAACTTTGTAAAGTCAAAGGGCTTTTTGGCGTCATAGAAGATGATTCACCTATTCCAGCATATATTCATGGTTGGGTATTGTATAAAGCTCGAAGCCACCTAGGTCAGCCATTATCAGACTTGTTCAATGTAACTGATAAGCAAGTGTTGACAATATTTGGTGAAAAGTTTTATGCAGATCTTCATTCATTGTTAAGCCCTCAAATCTTAGATGGTTTAGTTAGTACAGAACGTTGTTTTGTTGCTGCTGAAAAGATATTTGAATTGCTTTTAGAATGGATGAAAGACAACCAGGAGCCAAAAGACTCGGATGATAGCGATTCAGATGATAGCGACTCAGATGATAGCAATTCAGATGATAGCAATTCAGATGATAGCGACTCGGATGATAGCGACTCAGATGATAGCAATTCAGATGATAGCGACTCGGATGATAGCGACTCGGATGATAGCAATTCAGATGATAGCGACTCGGATGATAGCGACTCAGATGATAGCAATTCAGATGATAGCGACTCGGATGATAGCAATTCAGATGATAGCGACTCGGATGATAGCAATTCAGATGATAGCGACTCAGATGATAGCAATTCAGATGATAGCAATTCAGATGATAGCAATTCAGATGATAGCAATTCAGATGATAGCGACTCGGATGATAGCGACTCGGATGATAGCGACTCAGATGATAGCAATTCAGATGATAGCGACTCGGATGATAGCGACTCAGATGATAGCAATTCAGATGATAGCGACTCAGATGATAGCGACAGTCAAGATAGCTCTAATGCTGAAAATGGAACATCAAATAACACTTCAAATGAACCCGATGAGCCCAAGTTAAATGAAGAACAAATTGAAAAGATCCTTCAAGTTTTAGATGATTATGAAGATGATTTTCATGAAAAATTGATTCAAGAAATCAATAGTTTAGCTGAAGGTGGTTCGGATGGTTACATTCCTAGCTTATCAATAACAAAGAGAGCTATAGATACTCCGATGAGCAAACATCGTTTAGTTGATGATGACTTACGAGGTGTCATATCAAAACTGAAAAACCCATTAAAACGGTTTTTTCACGATCAAAACTTTGTTAACCATTCACTTCATAACAGAGGTAAATCGATTAACTCTAGCCGTTTGGCTGGTGTGGCAATCGGTAATACCAAAGTGTTCGACTCACAGACTATTCATCGGTCACCTAATGCAGCTATTGCATTATTGATAGATAAGTCTGGTTCAATGAGCGATGAAGACATGACGATGGCAAATAGTGTGGCTTATTCATTAAGCACTGCACTAGATGGTATCCATGGAGTGGAATCTTTAGTTGGCTATTATCCTGTAATAGGCAATCAAGAGGATATGTTAGGCATTGTTAAATCATTTGAAGAAAAGAAATCGGCCCAAGGATTCAACATTGACTCCTATGGAACTACGCCTACTGCAGACGCAATCACTTCGGCTACATCTTTGCTAATGTCGCGTGGGGAACCAAGGAAATTACTATTTGTAATAACTGATGGTAGCCCTGATAACGTGGCATTGACAGAGAAAGCTATTGAAGAAGCAACAGCGTTAGGCGTCAAGGTCTTCGGAATAGGTATTCGCGGATATGTGAGAGGGTTTAGTGAAGCAGATTTTCACGTAATTTACTCGACCAAAGATTTAGTGAATGCATTAACTGTTGGACTTAAACACGCTTTTAAATAGCGTAATCAAATTAAATAACCCAAAGGGTACACTTTGCCCTTTGGGGAATAGTGTGCCCAAAAAATTGCCTCGGAGGGCACACTATGAAAGTAATTATCAAAGAAAAAAGAGCGAGTGGCTTAAATGCTATTTACGAAATGCGTAATGGCAAAAAGATACTAATTGGAGCCTCATGGGTAATGAGACCACTTCTAAATCGGTAAATCTCAGCGCGTCCTATTTTTAGGCGCGCTTTCAAACTTGCTTGCGGAAACCACCAAAGTTTCTTCTTGCAAGGGAATTTTGGGGTTTCCGTAGGCAAAATTTAGGAGAAATATCATGTATCAAGCCAGTCACTCTAAGATTAAAAAAGTTAAAGCACTTGTTGACCAGCAAGGCGGTTGGAGAAATATCTTCGAGCATTACAGCGGATTAAAAGCTGCAATTGATCGATATCCAGCACAAGTACCTTGTCCTCAAACAGGGCAAGGCAATACTGTGTTTCGTCTTGTTAATGGTTGGGAGCAAACAGGCCAGGCTTTTCATAATCACGTTGGAAAATTGACCGATGGTCTGAATGTAATCGCATTTTACTGCAACTGCTCTATTAAAGAGGCCGCAGATGAGGTGTTGCGTATTACAGGAGGAAATTACAAAGATGTTAGCTATCGTGAAGTTACAGCGCAATTACACCGAGAACAACAGCAACGTTCTGAATATTGTAGTAAAGAGAAAAAAGAACAGCGATTAAAGGCATTACAAAAGGTATATCACGAAGCGATACCTGCATATAAGTCTGATATAGCAATGAATTACTTTAGAAGTCGCGGTTTGACGTTAACAAGTGATGATGTTCGAAAATTTTCTTCAACATTAGGTTTTCATCCAGGACTTAATTATTACTGCACAGAATCAAAGTCGTTTATCGGTACATTCCCGGCCTTACTTGGGATTTTTAAGAGTAAGGACGGTTCCAATTTAACGATCCATCGTATTTATCTCAAACCTGACGGCAGCGGCAAAGCTGAAGTGAGTAATCCTAAGAAGTTAATGAGCCCACCAGATTATATGGGTGGAGGTGCATTTCGATTAGGGGAACCATTACCGTTAAAGTGTGGAGGTAAGTACATCGGGGTTACTGAGGGCATAGAAAACGCATTAGCGTTGTTCAATGCCAATGGGTTACCTTGTTGGCCGTTATATAGTGACACTGTACTTGCTCTTTTCGAGCCAGATACCGACATCACACATGTTGGTATATGGGCCGATAGAGAGCCTAGTGGGGCGGGATTAACTTCAGCGAATAAGTTGAAGATTAGACTAAGTGAAAAAGGGATTAAATGTCATATTTATTACCCGGAAACGCTTAACACAGAAAAAGAAGATTGGTTGGATGTATTTATTACAGACCCAACTAACATCAACGGCTATAAAGCCATATGAACACTCCGTCGCATAACCCCAAATGGGGTTATGCGGCTGGGTTATCCATCACAAAGAGCACTAATAAAGTGCCTTTTGTGATGGGTAACCTTACGTTAATTTAGTGGAGAAATGATTATGGCCAGACATGAATACGTGCAAGGGATTTTTGATTGTGCTTCTAGCATATTAACTATCGGTTCAAACAAAGCTTTTAAAATTGGTGAAGATTTATCACTAATGGAAAGTGATGAAAGACTCGATAAGTTAACTGCTTGGGCTCGTCAAAAATCTTTAATAACGGCAAACGGTTTGATAGCTGAAATTTGACTGTGAGAGGCGGTGAAGTTTATCGCCTCATAAACCCAAGTAGATTTTTAAAGTCTATTTAGGTTTGTGATTTCCTCAATCGTTTATCCCTACTCATATTATTTTTATGCCTCTTTTGGCATTGAATATATGATTATATAAACGCATGTCAGCTCACCATGGGAAACCTGAGCGGCTATTTTCAGCAATGACAATAGTGACCGACATTTACAATATCAAAGCGATATCGTTGATGTGAGAGCCTATAGGCTAACTAACCCCACAGGGAGACATTCTTCCTATGGAGCGTGTCTTTCTTTATTCATACGGAGGACACATGATGCCAGCGGGGGCATTTGAACGAAAACCTACGGTTTTGAATCCTGTGGCACCCTCGTAACCGTAGGTTTTCGTTTGATAGCCGTTAATCCCTGTATTTGAGGTTCGGCTGCATTCGGCCGGTAAAAGCGTTGAAATTAGCCACAAAACCTATAACACATTGATAATATGTAGGAATATCAATATTCTTTTTCCACCTGACGTTTGTCGAATCGATGCTTCTCCTTGGCCTGCAGGGTCTTGTGGAAGAACCGACAAATTTGCCAAGTTTGCTCGTTTAGGGGCTGGCAACGATTTCTGCATTTGCAGCCAGACGATCAAAACACATCCATTAAATCGTTATAGCGAACTTTGAAGCTGTTTAAACTGCCCTTGGATCACTGCTTTTTCCTGAAGAATCACCTTATTCTCATCGGTCAGAAATGCCACTTTATCCTGGGCGGTTTTCAGTTCGGCTTTGGTGGTCTCCAGTGCGTGGGATAACACGGCCACTTGCTTATCGACATCTGCTTTCTGAGTGGTGAGCGCGGCCATGTTTTCCGACAATTGCTCATTTTTATGCTGGTATTCCCGGCACCTTGTCACGGCTTCTTCATACTCGTGTTCCTGGTTCTGGATATCTTCCATCTTTGCGTTCAAGTCGCTATTTAGCGCCGCATTGGCCCGTTTTAATTCATCGGCATTTCGTTGTAACTGCGCGTTGATGTCGAATAGCTCGGACGCTCTCGACTCAGTCTGTGCGAGCCGGTGTTGCAGATCCTGAATCTGATCATTTAACCCCTGGTTAACTATACGGAACTGTTCGCGCTCCTGCTGGCGGTCTTCGGCAGTGCGCTGCTGGTAATGTTCGAAATGATCGCGGATATCCCGGTTTTCCTGCTTGAGTTCGGCAACGCTTTCTTTCAATTCAGTGGTTCGTGCAAGAGCTTCATCCCGCTGGGACTCGGCTTTGGCCAGGCCGACACGGGCGTCTTCCAGGGACTTGTCTTGCTGGCTTTTTTTCTCAATAACACGTGATAGTTGGTTGTTCAGATCCTGTTGGCGAGCGGTAAGCTGCGCGATAGTGTTGCGGGCCTCGGTCAGTTCTTTTCGGAGTTCATCATTCGAAACCTTGAATTCGTCGCGAGCCTGTTCGATCCGATGGTCGCCCATCTGCTGCACCCGCTCATACAGGGACTTTACCACTTCGACGAGGTCGTTCGGTAGTCCACTGACATCGGCCGCCGCCCCATTGTCTAACCGCCAGCGTTTGAGCAACGGCGCGATGGTGCTTTTGCTGCCGGTGCCCAGGTGCTCGCGCACCCGGTCCACCGTGGGTTCCTGGCCGTGCGTGCTAATGGCTTCGGCGGCTTTGACAATATCGTGATAAGTGACTCCGGCACGGGCCATGGCAGGTTCCTCTCAGATTATTTGGTAATGTATTACGTAACACGTAATATAACATTATCTTTACTGTTTTCTAGGCTGCTTGAATATCAATTATTAACCAACGATAATCACACTTATCGTAGGTTAATGGATCTTGACGTAAATTTTCGACTTGTAACGCCGGTACATAGCCGCCTTTTGAGCGACATCGAAGGAAATCCTATTCATGAACAACAAACCGCCAAAACCGGCTAGCAACTTGCCATTACGTAATGAGGAATCGACCCTGATTGAACGTCAGGAAGCCGAATCATTGCGGCACTACCTCCAGGCAGCGACGTCCGACAACACGCGCAAAGCCTACCGCTCGGCCATTCGCCAATTTGAAAAATGGGGTGGTCGCCTGCCCTCGGATCGGGATACTGTCGTGCGTTACCTGCTGGCCAGAGCCGAATCGCTCAACCCCCGGACCTTGGATCTGCACCTGACCGCCATTAGCCAATGGCACCATTACCAAGGGCTCATCGATCCGGTAAGTGATCCGTTGGTCCGCAAAACCATGGAAGGCGTTCGTCGTACTCAAGGCCAACCCAAACGCAAAGCCAAGGCATTACGTTTGGAGCACATTGCCCAGATGGTGAATCACTTGCGGCAACTGCCTGACACCAAAAAGAAACAGCGGGATATCGCGCTGGTGTTGACCGGCTTTTTTGGCGCCTTTCGTCGTAGCGAATTGGTGGCCATTCAAATCGGTGATCTGGTGTGGGAACCAGAAGGACTTCTCATCCGGCTGTCTCGTTCCAAGACCGATCAACAAGCCATGGGCTTAGTGCGAGCATTACCTTTCGGTGCACCAGGCTGCTGTCCTGCTATGGCCATGAAGAACTGGATAGAATTGGCTGATATCAATGAAGGTCCGGTTTTTCGTCCCGTTAACCGTTGGGATAAGGTTCAACCCAAAGCACTGAATCCCGGTGGCATTAATCAATTACTCAAGACTCTGGGCAACGCCTGTCAGTTCGATTTCGTGCCGGACTTGAGCAGCCATAGCTTTCGGCGTGGCCTCTCTACATCGGCAGCGAGGGAAAAAATCGACTTTGAGTTTATTAAGAAACAAGGCGGCTGGAAGAGCGACGCTACCGTATGGGAGTACATCGAAGAAGGACAGCAATTCACCAATAATGCCTCATTTATCCTCCTAGAAAAGTTGCAAGCGCTTATAGACAGTCAACTACAATGAAAAGCTGCCTTTGTAGAGATAGGGTAATGATCACAACAAATACTTTAGTGAACCCATGGCGCGGCTCAGTAGCGATAACACCAGGTATCGGTGCGTTCCTCGGCGAGTCAGGAGACAATAAGCCCCATAAACATTGGGCGCATCAAATCGCGATCGGTTTAGATGCAAACGTTGAAGTCATTTCCAGCGAAACACGGCACAAAGAAAAGGGGTTATGGATACCGGCTGGAGTTACTCATCAATTGATAATGGCCGAGGTACTGTGTATTTATATCGATCCAACCCATGATATTTGCAAAGCCTTGCTGCCTCACATAAAAAATCCGTTGATGCAACCCATTGGGACACTCCGTGAGGAATTCAATACGGCGTGTTTATCTCGCTTTACTGCCACGGAAAACCTTTCATTCGAACTGGAGGCTTTCGAGCGTCACTACCGGCACGATCAAACATCTGATCCAAAGAGCAGATTGAGCCACATTTTAAAAGCATTACATGCCGAAGCCATGGATGGGCGATCAATCTCTAGAGCCGAGTTGGCAAAGAAAGTTCGTCTTTCCCCAAGTCGTTTTTCCCACTGGTTTTCCGAAAGCACCGGCTTACCTTTACGCAGCTATAAAAAGTGGTTAAAACTATTAACGGGGTTTGAGTTATCACGCCAAATGTCACTCACTGATGCGGCAATTGCATCGGGATTTTCCGATCAGGCCCATTTCTGCCGGTCTGTTACCGAGGCTTTTGGTGTTTCCCCGGCAGTTATTCAACGGCTTTTGTCAGAATAAACAGCACTTTCGTTCAATGTGGCTACGTGTAAACATGAGATGCTGAACACTCTCAATCAGCGAGGAGTGTTAAAATGATTCGTAGCATAACGTGGTTGGTTAGGCTCCTGTATTTGCCGTTGTTTTTGCTCGTCGGAAATGGCGTCGCTATCTATCTTGTTGCCGAGGGTTACAACCAAGGTTGGCTGGTATTTTTGATCTTGGTATTTATAGGAATTTCCTTCGCCACCGAAAAACTGACACCCTATGATCGTGCGTTTAATGAACCGCAACAAGATCAGCGACGCGATCTGCTTCACGCCTTTATGAACGAGTCACTTAATGTTATTGGCGTTGCTGTACTCCCGTTATTTGGTGGCTTGCTGGTCTTGGCACCGATATGGCCTTCCGGGTGGCCGCTGGCTTCCCAGTTACTTTTGGCGATCCTCATTTCTGATGTTGGCATCACCCTGGCGCATTTTGCCAGTCATCGCCTCTCTTCACTGTGGCGCCTTCATGCCGTTCATCACAGCGTAAAACGGCTATACGGTTTTAATGGTCTTATGAAACATCCATTGCATCAATTGATAGAAACCGTCGCAGGAACGACACCATTGCTCTTTGTAGGAGTGCCACAAAATGTCCTGATGTTGTTGGTGGTTGCAGTAGTGCTTCAGTTACTATTGCAGCACTCGAACGTGGCGTATTTTACTGGACCGCTGAGGAGGGTTCTCGCAATCAACGCGGTGCATCGTTTCCACCACTTAAATACGGCAGAAGAAGGCGATGTGAACTTCGGGCTTTTTACCACCTTGACGGATCGCTTGTTGGGAACGGCTTATTTTGACTCTGAACGAACGATCGGTACTAAAGATCTTGGTATCGCTTCAACGCCGAATTATCCAGCTGACTATTGGCAACAGTTGATGCAGCCTTTTCGACGGGACAAGACATGAGGTTATTTAGTAATTGATAAATCCGAGAACACGCTCCACATGCCACAGCGGGAGCGTGTTCTCCACTTACCTCATTCCTTTGTTGTTTTCATGGTCGCTGTTATCGCCTTCATCATGAACTTGATGATTCCTACTACCTATGGTACTCACAATAAAAATACATACCCCTATGAATATCGCTGTATCAGCCAGATTGAATGCTGGCCAATGAGAATAGCTCCAGTGAAAATCAAGAAAGTCCACTACCGATCCACGCCATACACGATCAACCAGGTTGCCCAATGCACCACCAAGCAGCATCGAATAGCTCGCCGCTTCAAGCCGGGTTGGACGCCGCCGCATTGTCCAAACCAACCAAACCGATACGCCAGAGGCTAATGCAATAAAGAAATAGCGTTGCCAGCCACCAGCATCAGCTAGCAAGCTGAATGCAGCCCCAGGATTCATCATGTGTACGATATTAAGAATTGAGTTAATCTCCACGCGCTCACCGTACTCTATCGTACGCTCAACGGCATACTTACTCGCCTGGTCCATCAGTAATATCAAACCGGAAAGACACAGCCAACCACAAAAGGTGTTTGTCGGGTTAGAGTTCGCCATGAAGTTAATTTTCTTTTCCTCCAATCGGTAGCGCTTGCTCGACAGGGGTGACGTATACCCAACCGGATATGTTGGGTCCGATTTTCCCGGTTTTGCGTATGATAGCCGTCACCTCATCCACCTGATTGTCATCACAGACCAGAGATAATTGTACTTCTGAGATAACCACGCCAGCTTCGGCAGAATAGGCCAATTCCCGCTCCCCGAGGGGCTTCAAAGTACCCTTGATGTCGAGTAGCGATAGGTTTTTGTAACCCGCGTCACGCAGTTGTACGACCATAATAAAGTTTGATAAAAATTATGGGGGTCATGAACGGTAATACCGCTATTGTTTGATAATTTATCTGAGGACGAATTTCAGTTTCTCATAATTAAGTTTGATCATTTTCAAACTCACTTTTGGACAGAAATCATCTAGATTTAATACTCTAGCTCACATTACGACAAGTAAGGCTAAGCTAACTATTCCACTACAACATTAATTAAACTCATATTCGGAAGATGATGGCTCAGTAAAAAAATGTTCACCCCTAAAGCAGAAATCGTTGACACAGATCAGTAACAAGCTACCCATAAAGGGTTATCATTGAGTATCATTTATACAACACCAGTCCTGCTATGAAGACTAATACAGCGCTATTATTGTTATCCTCTTTACTACTCGTTAGTGCCTGCGGAAGTGACAAATCCGATCCTGAAAAAGAAACGGTGTTGCCAACGGGTAAGTTATCACTTGGTATTTCTGACTCCCCTATGTCAGGTGTTTCTCATTTGGGCTTAGTATTAGACGAACTCATCATGACAGATGCTGCGGGCGTTATAGTGAGACATGATCTGCAAGATATGTCGTTTAATCTGCTCAATTACCAGGGTATTGACAGTCATATGGTGATCTCAGGTATTGACCTGCCTCAAGGTCGATATCACGATGCTTATATCACCGTCCATCAGGGTGACGGCAGTCAAGGTTGTTACTTAGAGAATGGTCAGGGACGCCATGGTCTGCATGTGACAGATGGACAGCTACCGATCCATGATTTCGAACTGACTGCTGGGCAGCATCTTTCTCTCACAATGGAGATTGATCTCTATCGCGGGCTTTCATATCATCAAGGCCAATATAAATTAAACCATGATGGGATGTGGAGTGTAGACAACCGTTATATGGGCCACTTAATAGGAGAAGTCGACCCGCAATGGATAGCCGACTGTGAGTCCACTTACTCAAGCTTAGCCCCTATCGGCGGACAGTTTACCCATTTAGCCTATCTCTATCCTAAAACCA
>NZ_BMQI01000066.1 GCF_014648035.1 Shewanella algicola
GACATAAAAATGGTTTTTGTAATTATGTTCCAAAAGCCATTTTCTTTAATATCAGCATCTTGAGCGATTAATAACCCATACATTGACAAATTTTTGCATGTTAGTACACTAAGTGTACTTAAATTGTTCAATTTTTATCGAAAATATGAGAAATTTACGTAAACCTTCACCTAATAAAAATATATTTAAATTTGCTAGTGCAAAAGTTGGCGAAACAATAATGTGTGAGAGTTCATTGGAGTTTGATGCGTACTTTCATCTTGAGTACAATGAATCGATCAAAATATTTATTAGTCAACCTGAAAAGTTTTATTACGATTTTGACGGCGTAAGAGCATTTTATACGCCTGATGCGCTAATTTACTACAATGATGGGACTATGAAATATCATGAATATAAGCCCTACAGTAAAATTTTTGACCCTATTTTTAGATCTCAATTCGCAGCCAAGAAAGTGGTCGCTCAGTCCTTGGGAGCAGATCTTATCTTGGTTACAGAACGTCAAATCCGCGTAAATCCTATTCTAAATAATCTTAAAATATTGCACCGGTATTCAGGTATCTATGACTTAAATACTATTCAAATTGAATTGCTTAAGCTTATAAAAAGAACAGGAAAAATTAACGTAAGTGATGTTGCAATTAAGCTGTCATTACCGTTAGCTGAGGCTAGATCATATCTTTATTCTCTGATACATAAAGGATTAATCAAGACCAACTTAAACCATGATGATCTTACTTGTAATCCTTCTGTATGGTGCATTGAGTGATGGACTTCGAGGATGAATTCAATGACTCTGAATTAGTTAGTAAACCTGATACTCCAGCCCAATATGTTAAGTTAGCTGATGCCGAATTAGTCAAGCGAGATTTAGATACCTTCCCCGATTTTTTAAAAGATAAAGCTCTCGATAAATATCAACTTATTGCTTTCATCGAAAAGAAAATTACAGGTGGATGGACTCAAAAAAATTTAGACCCAATTCTTGATACACTTTTTACTGCAAACATGGACAAGCGACCTAACTGGCGAACGTTAGTCCGTTGGCGTAAAAGCTACATTGACAGTAACGGCGATCTTGCATCATTAGTCGCCAAGCGACACAAAATGGGTAATAGAACAAGTCGTACTCAAGGTGATGAAGCTTTTTTTGAGCAAGCACTAATTCGTTTTTTAGATGCTAAAAGACCTCGAGTATCTACAGCATATCAATACTACAAAGACGCCATCACTATTGAGAATGAAAACATTATTGATGGGCAAATTCCTATTATTTCTTACAAAAGTTTTAACCAAAGAATAAAATCACTACCTCCTTATCCAGTGGCAGTTGCAAGGCATGGTAAATTTAAAGCTGACCAATGGTTTGCTTATTGTTCATCACACATACCTCCAACTCGAATATTAGAACGTGTAGAAATTGACCACACACCGCTTGATATAATCCTACTTGATGATGAGTTATCTATCCCACTAGGCAGGCCTTATTTAACCTTAATCGTCGATGTTTTTAGTGGTTGTGTTTTGGGGTTCCACTTAAGTTATCGCTCGCCCTCATATGTTTCAGCAGCCAAAGCAATCGTGCATGCAATAAAACCAAAATCATTTGAAGGTCTTGATATAGAGCTTCAAAATGAGTGGCCTTGCTTTGGCAAATTTGAAAATCTAGTTGTAGATAATGGAGCTGAGTTTTGGTCTAAAAGTTTAGAGCATGCGTGTAAAGAAACTGGAATAAATATTCAATATAACCCAGTTAAACAACCTTGGTTAAAGCCATTTGTAGAACGTTTCTTTGGGATGATAAACGAGTATTTTTTAACAGAATTACCAGGAAAAACCTTCTCGAATATCTTGGCAAAAGAAGAATATAAACCCGAAAAAGACGCTATTATGCGCTTCTCGACCTTTGTTGAAGAGTTTCATCGTTGGATTGTTGATGTTTATCATCAAGATTCCGACTCACGTGAAACGCGTATTCCCATAAAACAATGGCAATATGGCTTTGATATTTACCCGCCACAAAAGATGAGTAAAGAGGACGAACAACGATTTACTGTGCTGATGGGAATCACTGATGAAAGAACATTAACTCGAAATGGTTTTAAATATGAAGAGTTGATGTATGACTCTACTGCTTTAGCAGACTATCGTAAGCACTACCCACAAACGAAAAACACAATAAAAAAACTGATAAAGATAGACCCTGATGACCTGTCTAATATCCATGTGTACCTTGAGGAGTTAGATGGATACCTCAAAGTGTCTTGTACCGATAACTCTGGGTATGCTAATGGTTTGAGTCTTCACGAACATAAAATAATTAAGAAAATTAATCGTGAAACAATACGTGAGAGTAAGGACAACCTAGGTTTAGCTAAAGCGCGTATGGCAATTCATGCGCGAGTTAAACAAGAGCAAGAAGCATTTATTGCATCCAAAACAAAAGCTAAAATTTCAGCAGTAAAAAAACAGGCTCAATTAGCCGATATCAGCAATACAGGTCAAAGGACGATTAATTTAAATACAGAGGAACTAAACTTATTTTTACCTAATAAATCAGAAACTAAACAAATCAATGTTTTCGATAATTGGGATGATGATTTAGAGGCTTTTGAATGAAGACCTTGAGTTCTGCTCAAATTGAGCAATTACAAATATTTAGTGACTGCATTGTGCTTCATCCACAAATTAAAACCATTTTTAACGATTTTGATGAGTTAAGATTAAATCGTCATTTTCAATCTGACCAACAATGCATGCTATTAACGGGTGATACCGGTGTAGGCAAAAGCCATCTGATAAATCACTATAAAAAACGTGTCTTCGCTAGCCAGAATTACAGTCGTCAATCCATTCCTGTATTAGTGAGCCGTATATCCAGTGGAAAAGGGTTAGATGCAACCTTAACTCAAATATTAATGGATCTTGAGTTGTTTGGTAGTCACCAAAGAAAAAAGCGTGGTTATGAGACTGACTTGACCAAAAAACTTGTCGGTAGTTTGGTTAGGGCAGAGGTTGAGCTGCTTATCATCAATGAGTTTCAAGAATTAATAGAGTTTAAAACTGTTCAAGAACGGCAATTAATTGCCAATGCATTGAAGTATATTAGCGAAGAAGCCAAGGTGCCTATTGTGTTAGTGGGTATGCCATGGGCTGTGCAAATTGCAGAAGAGCCGCAATGGTCATCTCGGTTAATACGCCGAAGAAAGCTTGAATATTTTAGTCTTCAAAAAGACAGCAAGTATTACCGCCAATATCTGATGGGCTTAGCTAAGTACATGCCCTTTGAAGAGCCTCCCAAGCTGGAAGACAAGCATGTGGCAATTCCCTTATTTGCAGCTTGTAGAGGTGAAAATAGGATTCTAAAACACCTCCTTTTAGAAGCATTGAAGAATGCGTTGCTCACCCGTGCTAACACGCTAGAAAATCAACATTTTGCTGATGCTTATACAACACTTTTCAATAGAACATCGGGGCCAGTTTTAAATAATCCATTTACTCAACCAACAGAGAATATTCTGATTTCTGAAGTTTTTGAGCATTCTCGCTATAACTCAAATGCAATGTCAGCAGAAGACATGCTGATTGCTAGAGTATTTTCTAAACCACAAACCTTGGCTCAGCTACTGAGTAAATAATTGTCAAACATCCTGACGATTTGCTCTTTATATGAACCTAACAAAGCCAAATTGTAAGTGTTCTCTTCGTCTATAGCTGACTTATATGAAGCGCTAGCATGGCCTTTAGTATGAGGTAACGAAAAACCTGACAGATCCACATGTAACTCATTACCGTCATCTGCCTGAATTGTTTTACTCGATTTTGATTGCGGCAACTCTAGATCTAAATCCTGTGAGCCAGTGTGATCTATAAACACTGATTGCTCTGGTAAATCTTGATCAATTCGATAAGCAAATTCTGTCAGGCTTGTTTCTGCTAAAGTGAATAACCAAGCTTGTTGAGCCTCATCTGAATTAACTCTTAATATGCGACCTAGCACTTGTCGGTAATGCATTTCAGTTTTTATTCGGCTCAAATGACAACATACTTGCAGCCTAGGGATATCAGTACCTTCAGAAATCATCCCCACACTAACAATCCACTGAGTGTTACTTTGTCGAAAATCATCAATAATACGGGAAGGATGCTTTAAGTTAGACGTCACGATACAAGCACTTTGCTTAAGATCAGAGACAAGTATTTGGAGTAATTGTTTAGCATGCTTAATTGAAGCTGCTACAACTAAACCGCCGGCATTCTGGTTGCTCTGGCGTATTTCGGCCAATTTCTTAACGCTCTGATTCAACATATAATGCATTATTTGATGATGATTAATTAACGCCTGATAGCTGTATCTTAGATCTAACAAAAGCTCAGCTATAGATGCAAATGTCTCAGTCTCTTGATCCGTTTCTAGTTTGATTTTGTTGTTATCAATTAAAACAATATTCGGCTGACGACATACGTTATCCTCAATTGCCTGCTTTAATCCATAGCTAAAATCACAGTGGATTGTATTATCTGGTTCAGTGAATCGCGAAAGTACTATAGGGGCCTTATCTGAGCGCCAAGGTGTACCAGAAAGTGCCAAAGTATAAGCTGCATTATATTGAATGTTTAACAGCACCTCCTCACCCCAAGCATTGGCGTTAGTTAGTAGACTGCCCTTTAAGTGATGTACTTCATCCATAATCACAAACACTTTATGAGTACGTAAAAGCTGCCAGAATGCTTCTGTTAATGAGGGCAAAAACTGATAGGTATAGACACTACCAATTGCTCCCATAAGTCCATCAAAGCGCTTATTTAAGCGTTTAGAAAAGGTACTTCTAATGCTATCGTTGACTTCTGACGATGGAGAAAAACACAGCACAAAGTCAATTTTACCCATAGCAATAAGTCTTGCGGCTAGTTCTGCCGCCATAATGGTTTTACCCGCACCTGGTGTGGCTAAACACATAAAATGACTTTGAGTTTGATATCGTGCTAACGCAGCATCAACGCATTGGCTTTGCCATTGTCTTAACTTCACTGTGATAAGCCTTTAAGGTCGTTAAGACAAGACTCTACAGCCTTAATCTTCCCCATCAGGGTTGAACTTTGATTACGAGCATTCATGTATCTGGGATAAAGCCTGGGTTTTGAATTTGGGATTTCCTCAATTAGGCGTTTAAACTCTTCCGCCTCCCCAATGTATCCAAGTAAATCTACTTGGTATTGATTGAGTGTCGCTTTGAGTCGCATTAATTCTTGAGAGCTGGCAGATATCGTTATTGTCGCTTTCATGCGCGCTTTACTGGGCACTAGCTGTGACTTATCAAACAGTGCTGTTTTATAATAAACATGCTTTTTCCCCTGATATTTTTTCTCTAAAAATCCAACACTTACCAGTTTTGCGCAAGCACGACGAACCAACTGATCTATTTCTTTTGGCGAAACAGAGGGATTTGTCTTCATTATCAAATTTTTTATCTGAGTAACAGTGAACTGTTGAAGCTCTTCGGCAATGAGAATACTAAGCAAAGTTTCATTTATACGGATTAATTTTATGGTCACGATTTTTACCAATAGTGTTTAATTTCAATGTTTAACGAGCCACTCCATGACATTTGTTACTTATAAATCAACGGTATCTTCATTGATAGATAGCTTGATATGACTTAGCTCAGATTAAATCTTGACAACAAACATTAAAAAGCTAAGTATTCCTTAGTATACCTGAACTAAAAAAACTAAGACAATCTGAGTTATCTAAGGACTGACTATGTTGAACTTGTGGCAGATAAAAACACCAATCCACTTCCTTTCAGGCTTAAACAGGCTCGAACCGCTAAAGGCATTAGCCAAAAGCAGTTGGGCATCCAGTTAGGCATGGAAATTGGCACCGCGAGTGCGCGTATGAATCAATATGAAAAGGGCAAGCATACACCCGACTACAAGACCTTAAAAGCCATGGCTGATGAGCTAGGTGTACCAGTGGCTTACTTTTTTTGCGAGTCAGAAAGTACGGCGGAGTTGCTGTGTTTACTTGAAAAGATGAGTGAAGAAGAAAAAGACGTTATGATTAAAGTGCTATCTAAGCCAAAACCCAGGTGATAGAAAGCATTGTACAAGGTTGGAACTTTAACTACCGTGGAGAATGTTAAAGTTATTATCATCCATTCGCACCAAGCAAATAGTAGATAAAATCTCTTTAGGGTATACTTGTAACTGTTAAATAAATTCACTATTGAGCACTCTTTCATGGCTAGTTCAACCCAAATTAAAGCACTCATGCAGTCGCACATCGACAAAGATAACGATAGATTTTTATCTATCGCGCTTCAAGTTGCTGCTCATGAAGCAAGAAATGGGCATGGTAAACTTGCCCAAGAACTCAAGCTACTTGTCGATAAAGCTAAAAAAACTAGTGCTGATAATTTACCAGTATCTATTGCACGCAGCATTAAAGACTCTACAGGTTTATTGACAACAAGCTATCCTAAATTACGTTTTAATGACCTTATTGTTTCCTCAAATGTGAAGGACAGATTAGAGCGTTTAGTAAAAGAACAGAGACATTTATCTACATTAAAGAATCATGGTTTATCACCAAGGAAAAAATTACTTCTCGCAGGGAAACCTGGAACAGGTAAAACATTTACAGCATCCATACTCGCTGGAGAATTAAATTTTCCTCTCTTTGAAGTCCGTCTTGATGCTGTTATCACGAAGTATTTGGGTGAATCCGCCGTTAAGTTACGCCAAATATTTGATGCTATTAGAGATGTGAGAGGTGTGTACTTCTTTGATGAATTTGATGCACTTGGTTCTCATCGTGGATCAAGTAATGATGTAGGTGAAGCAAGACGCATTCTAAACAGCTTCTTGCAAATGATTGAACAAGACGATTCAAATAGCGTCATTGTTTGTGCCACTAATCATATTGAAGCTCTTGACCATGCCCTTTTTAGACGATTTGATGATGTGATACGTTACGAACTGCCATCAGAGAGTGAAATTATTGCTCTATTCAAATCTCGTTTGTGTTCTTATGTATCTAAAAATTTCCCTTGGAAAAAATTGGCTCTACTATCTGACGGACTTAGTAATGCTGAGGTCACTTTAGTTGCTAATGATGCAACTAAAGAAATGTTGATTCATGATCATCAGTCAATAACGATCTCTATGCTTCAACAAGCAATTGAAGACAGGAAAAGTATTAGCCAACATTTCACCATTTAATAAGGATGCTTAATGGCGAACAATGATTTCAACAAACCGCACTTTTTTCTTGATTCAAATGCTATTTCCCAAAACTTCACATCGCCGAATGGTGGTGGAGGCGGTGACGCTCAAATAATCCCTGCACAAAACCGTCTAATTCATAGTGGTAAATTAAGGGGTGATCTTGCCACTATTTCAACTCAATTAATTACATTGAAAGACGCTGTTACAGAAATTCCTCTACAAATGGGTATAGGAATTCAAGTCGAGTTCGAGAGTTTTCCCGATATTGAAATGGCTGTTGAAAGTCTGGCTAATACGACTCAAAAAATTGAACTGCATAATATAAAAACTATTATTAAAAATGACCAAACGAGAACTATTGCTACTGTTTTCATTCCTGATGGAAAATTGCATTTTTTTGAGAAAAAAATTACTGATTATTTAATTGAGAAGAAAAACGTAAACGGTAGCCCTATAGATAACCAAAAACTAATTGATTCAATACAATCAATTCGGGCAGCAGGTTTTTCTGCGATTTGGTCTGACGATGATAGCTTATTACCTGAGGATAAAGATGAGTCTGTTTGGTGGGAAATATGGCTATCGACTCCGAAAAGAAATAAACAGTCGACGAATCAATATCTAGAGATCATTGCTGATTTCACAATAATATCTAGGCAACTGGAAATTATTGTTTCGCCACACAAACTAAGGTTTCCAGAGCATACAGTCATTCAAGTTAACGCCACTCAAAACCAATTAACAAATAATACTTTGTTATTAAGTAGGGTTGCTGAAATTAGATCGCCTAAAGTCACTGCTGATTTTTTTGATTCTTCTTCAACCTTAGAGCAAGCTCAATGGTCACAAGATTTATTAGCTCGTTTAGAGCAACAGAATAGTGGAAATGAACCTTATATTTGTATCCTGGACAGTGGTGTTAATGTGGAACACCCTTTGCTCTCACCTTTTGCTGGAATCAATGATCAATTAACTGTTACTGATGATAGAGTTCCTACAGATAATAATGGCCATGGTACCGAAATGGCAGGTCTAGCTATGTGGGGGGACTTATCTGATATTCTGGGAACCGATGAAATCGTATCTATTAATCATAAATTAGAGTCGGTTAAGGTTCTAAATAATAGTGGTGATAATGAAGGTAAACCTTTAGGAAAAATAACATCAGATGCTATAGCGATAGCTGAAATCGCTAATCCTGATCGAACTCGCACATTCTCAATGTCTCTTTCTGCAAACACAGGAACAGATAGAGGCCGCCCATCATCTTGGTCAAGTACACTTGATGCACTCGCTGTTGATTACTTAGGTGAGGGAGAAAATCCTCGTTTATTTACAATTTGTGCGGGTAATGTTTTGTTTGATGGAAGTATGGAATATCCATATTACAATCAATTACAAGATGTTCATGATCCAGCCCAAGCATGGAACTCTATTACAGTTGGTGCATATACCAATAAAATTACTATTTCTGAATCCTGTGATTATGAACCATTAGCACAATTTGGAGGTTTGTCTCCATACAGTACTACCTCAGTTTTATGGGATAGAAGGAATGCTCCTATTAAACCTGAAGTTGTTTTTGAAGGTGGTAATGTTGGTAAAGATCAACTTGGATGTGTTGGCATGCAGGATTTACATTTACTTAGTACTTACCATGATTTCTCTCAACGGTATTTTCAAACAAGTAATGCCACTAGTGCAGCTACTGCACTTGCTGCGCGTTTTACTGCGCAAATAACTGCTGAGTATCCTGATTTGTGGCCAGAAACAATCCGAGCATTAACTGTCCATTCTGCTGATTGGGCGAATAATATGTACTCGTTAATTTCAGCTCAACGTTCCGATAAGAACATTACAAAAAATGCTATGAGTAATTTGACTCGTATGGTTGGCTTTGGTATCCCTAATTTAGAAAAGGCTATTAGAAGTGCTAATAATTCCTTTTCTGTAGTTATACAGGATGTGATGCAACCCTTCTATAAAGATGGTTCGATCAAAACAAAGGATATGCATTTACATAATTTGCCATGGCCTAAACAAGCTTTACAAGCAATTGCCGAAGCAAACGTTGAGTTGACAGTGACTCTTTCTTATTTCATAGAACCGAATCCATCTAGCCGTAATATTTTGAATAAATATAGTTATGCTAGTCATCAACTACGTTTTGATGTTAAACGACCAGAGGAGTCTGATTTTGACTTTATAAGGCGTATTAATGCTGCCGCGGATGGAGATAAACCAGGTGACTCCCCTAGCGACTCAAATTGGTTGCTGGGAGCGACTAACCGTCATAAAGGATCTATCCACAAAGATATTTGGAAAGGCAGTGCTGCAGAGCTTGCAGAACGTGGAAAAATAGTGATTTACCCAGCGAGTGGATGGTGGAAGACTCGTACATCTCATGAACGTTGGAATTCAATGGCCAGATATTCATTGATTATTTCGCTCTCAGTACCAGACGTCGATGTTGATATTTATACTGAAGTCAAAACGAAAATAGCAGCAATGGCTACAGCAAGTTCAACTGTTAGGATTGATATTTAAGTTTTTTCGATATAAATAAGATAAACAGTGTATGCGAGACAGAAATCAAAAATTGATATTTTATGACTTGGGCTATTTTTAGATCTAATTCTGACAACCCCGACAAGCTAACATCTTGCCTTAGATAACAATAACCGCTACCTTAAGCTAAGACTTCCTTAGTTTTGGTGTTGTATGGCTTTTCTATTTTCACCTAAATCTCGTGCGTTTAATGATGAGTCGCTCGAAAGTTACTTGCTACGGGTAGTGGCTGAGAACTTTTTTGATTCATATGAGCAACTCAGTCTAGCGATTCGTGAAGAACTTCATGAGCTTGATTTTGAAGCCCACGGTGCTTTTCCTATCGATTTAAAACGCCTAAATGTTTATCACGCCAAACATAACAGCCACTTTAGAATGCGAGCATTAGGTTTACTTGAATCTTTGCTTGGTTTGCCGCAATTCGAAATTCAGAAATTGGCTTTGTTAAAGTCAGACCGTACGGTTATTGGTTTATCTGCTGTACACAAAAATGGTGTTGATATTCCACTGAGTTTTATTCGTTATCACTCCACTATGGGAACAGATGCGATACCTGTTTGCCCCCATTGCTTATCTGATGAACCTTATATTCGGCAGATATGGCATTTAACCCCCATAGAGGCATGTGCAAAGCATAAATGTCAGCTGTTGCATCAGTGTTCTGAATGCTCAATTCCCATTAACTACATTGAAAATGAGTCGATTAGCCACTGTGTTTGTGGTTTTGAATTCGCAAAAGGGTGTGTAAAGCCTGCCAGTAATGATGAAGTAGAATTAGCGACTAAATTGATGAGCTATAAGGAGGATGAAAACTCATTATTTAAGTCAGTATCAATATCTCAACGTTTTGCTAGCTTGGCTTGGTTTCAGCGGCGGTATCTTAAAAATGAAGATTTCCCGTTTAATGCCGCAGTAACCTACTTTAAAGCCTGGCCTCAAAATGTATTCGATGAATTAAATCTTATGACTTTGAATGCTGATAATAAGTTGATTGATTTGTTTAACCGCACTTCCTTTCGGTTTATTTATGGCGAGTTAATTATGGGCCTGCCGCATATCTACCGCGATGAAAAAGAAACTCACTTTATTCGGCAAACAGTGTTGGAATTTTTAAGTCGTTTAGTTGCTGCGCATCCTAAATCGAAAAAGCCTAATGTTGCCGATATGCTGGTGAGTATTAGTGAAGCAGCTGTGATTTTGGGAACAACCCATGAACAAATTTATCGTTTGTATCAGGACGGGGTATTAAGCAGCTCGTTTAGACATAAAATGAAGTATCGAATAGATCCTCAAGCGGCTATTTTTTATTTAAGACAGGTTGTTGAATATAAAAATAGCTTTGGTTCATCAGACCAAAGGATGTACGTATCAGCATGGTAATTAAGCATTTAAGTGAGCTGTTACAAATTAAAGAGCTTGATGAGCGGACAGAAGCGATAAGGCGTGGTTTTAGCTCATTTACTGACAGTGTCGATGTGACAGGCTGTGAAAAAGAAGCGCTGATCATTCTAGTAAACTTGACCTTCCCTAAAAAAGCAGTGAAAGACGTACTAGATAAAAAGCATGCCAAAGCAACGCTAAAAGATGAGTACCATCTCAATGAATGCATTAAGCAAGTTGAGTGGTTTCATACACACAACTTAAAATATCCTGATATCCGTGTGAGTAAGCAGCGGTTAATAGCTAAGCCTATAGTGCCTCAACGACAAGTGTTAAGCAGTGCAGACTGTAGCCCAACCTTAGGTTGGTCGAACAATAGCGCTAAAATAAATCTCGCTAAATTATTTGTGTGTTACTTTTATTGGCAAGGCCGATTAGTTTGCCTTGCCAATATTTTTTGTGGTGGGATACCTAAAGAGTGGTTGTCGGCATTTAAAGCGTTAGGTGTTTCAGCTAAGTCGCTGAATGTAATTAGTGCCCAAGTTCAACTAAGACTACCGCAGAGTGAGCTACCTTCCTATGTTGATAAATACTCAACTCAAGTCTTGATGCCATATCACGATAGCTATACTTCTATCACACCTGTTGTTAGCCATGGATTGCAAGTAGAACTTCAACAAGCGGCCTCTCGGCGAGAAGGGCGTTATACGCATTTAAACTACAACCGCCCTGGGGCGGTTAGTGAATTAGTGGCAGGCCTAGGAGGCAAGGTAAGGTGTTTAAATTATCCACCGAAAATATCAGACAATAAATCAAATTTTCATGAGTCTATGCTGACTAGATTAGAGCATGGTCAGAGCTTATTCGATCAATACGCCTTACTTAGAAATGAATTTCCCAATGCATTAGACAAACTAGTGGATAATTACACAGAACTTGCAGTCAAACAGCGAAGGCAAGCAAAAGTAGCCAGTTTAAAGCAAGTTAGACATTCGCTGAGCGCATGGTTAGCACCGCTAATTGAGGGACGCAAAGCAGTAGAAGAAAACGATGTTGATATTAAAGCTGGTTTGTTGAATCAAGATGGTATTGAGTGGCAACTTTTAAATCACCCAGACTCAGATTGGGAAAGTCTTTTACCACTGTTGTTTAGTCATTTGAATTTTATGTTATCAAATTCGAATAAAACCAGAAAATATGCATACCATCCAGATTTGATGAAGCCCTTAAAAAATCAATTACTCTGGATTTTAAAGCAATTATCCAGAGGTCCTGCTGAAGTCGTTGATGCTAAAAAATTGCAGCGATACTTGCACCTTAAAAATATAAGCGTTTATGACGCTCAGTTGTTATCAAATCCTTATTGCTTCGGCTTGCCATCACTTACCGCTGTTTGGGGGATGATGCATAACTATCAACGCAAGTTAAATGCAATGTTAGGCACCACGATCCGACTTACTTCTTTTGCATGGTTCATTCGTGAGTTTGATTATGTAAAAGGCACCCAATTACCTGAATTTGCAATGCAAGGGCGCAAAGAGAGTGAATTTCGCCGCCCTGGTATTATAGATAAGAGAAATGGTGACTTAGTTTTTGACCTTGTTATTCATATTGATGGTTATGAAGATGATTTAGCGAAACTGGATAACAGTACTACTAAATTGAAGGCTTGTTTTCTTTCTCGCTTTGCCGGAGGAACAATGCATGGTCCCTCAGTTAATGCAGATTATGAATGGTGTAAGCTATATGAAAATGAAGACTTACTTTATTCAATCTTAAGTCGCTTTCCTGCCTATGGTAAGTGGGTTATGCCAACAAAACACTCTATTAATAGTGTTAGAGAATTAACAGTACTATTAGAGAACAATGCTTCACTTTGTTCTGTTATGGCTGGCTATATGTTACTTGAAAAACCTAAAGCAAGAGCGGGGTCAATCGCTCCATTACATAGCTACGGCGAACCTGTAATTGGACTTGCATCATGTGATTCTGCTATTGATATAAGGTTACAAGGTCAACTGAATTTTTACAGGCGAGCTTTTTGGTTCCTTGAGGCTAAAGAGCAATTCTTGTTAATGAAAAGAATCTAAGGAATGGCAATGGAGTTGAGTAATTTTTTAAAGTATGAGCGTTCACTACACCCAGGTAAAGCCGTATTTTTTTACAAAACACCTGAGTCAGACTTTATTCCTTTAGAGGCTGATATTACACGTATTCGTGGTCAAAAAGCGGGTTTTACAGAAGGTTTTAATATAAGTTTTGAACCTAAAAATGTGGCCCCGCAAGATCTTGCTCATTGTAATCCTATAACTATTGAAGAGTGTTATGTTCCCCCAAATGTGGAGCATATTTATTGCCGCTTTTCATTACGTGTCCAAGCGAACTCTTTGACCCCAAATGCATGTAACAACGATGATGTCATTGTGCTTTTAAGGTTATTGTCTAAACAATTTAATGCTTGTGGTGGGTATAAAGAGCTTGCTACACGATACTGTAAAAATCTGATGCTTGGCACATGGTTATGGCGAAATCAAAATTCTGGTGATACTCATATCTTGATTAAAACGAGTCTTGGTAATACATATCAAGTAGAAAATACTCGCCAACTAGCCTGGGAAAGTCGCTGGAACGACAATGACTTGAAGACTCTGGAGCAATTAAGCATTGAACTTTCAAATGCTTTGACTGATCCGAAGATTTATTGGAGTGCTGATATTACCGCTAAAATTAGCACATCGTTTTGCCAAGAAATCTTTCCTAGCCAAGTATTTAATATGAAAGCAGACAAAGTTGATGTGACCAAAAACTTTTCAAAAGTTAAATGTTTGGATGGACGGTACGCTGTTAGTTTTAACTCAGTAAAAATTGGAGCCGCGTTACAGTTAATTGATGATTGGTGGGGCGATTCGAAACGATTGAGAGTACATGAGTATGGTGCAGACAAAGAGAATAATATTGCTAGACGAATGCCCAATACGGCATTAAATTTTTATTCAATTTTTATTAATGCGGAACATTATCTAGAAGAATTAAATCAGCTTGATGCACATGATTTTCAGGCCATAAACCCTGATATTTATTACTTATTTGCTGTATTGATTAAAGGCGGTATGTTTCAGAAAAAAGCAGAGGTAAAAAAAGGTGAGTAACGCACAGCGATATTATTTTATGATTCGTTTTTTACCTAAAGAAGCCAATCTTGAGTTACTTACTGGCCGGTGTATTTCTGTTTTACATGGTTATGTCAGTAAGCATGACATAGCGGGTTTAGGCGTGAGTTTTCCGGCTTGGTCTGAAACATCAATTGGTAATGCTGTTGCGTTTGTTCACAGTGATACATCAATATTAAATGAGCTTAAACAACAGTCCTACTTTCAAGACATGCAAGATTGTGGTTATTTTAAAGTGAGTGAGGTTGAAACTGTTCCAGTTGACTGTCCTGAAGTTAGATTTAAGCGAAACCAAGCAATCGCTAAGATGTTTATTGGCGAAGCAAGGCGACGATTAAAACGTTTGGAAAAACGGGCAATAGCGAGAGGTGAGATCTTCGAACCTAGTAAAAATACTGAGCCAAGAGAGCTTGATGTTTTTCATCGAATTGCAATGACTAGTCAAAGTACCAAGCAAGATTATATATTGCATATTCAGAAGGTTGTGGGTGAGAAACAATATGAACCATTATTTAATAGTTATGGCTTTGCCACTAATAAGTTACTTAGTGGGACCGTACCGGATTTATCATTTTTAACAGATAATGTTTAACCCTTTATTTTTAAATTATTTTTACTATATGATTTTTATGCATATTTCCCATCTCGAAAATTAAATGGTCATTATTCTATTTGGATATTTAGTGGTTGATCTTGTAGCATTTTATTTGGTAAGTTTATTGTGACCTGCCGAATAGGCAGCTGAAAATTTAGCTGGCTTTCCTCCCTCGGTGAGACTAACGTGACCTGCCGAATAGGCAGCTGAAAATAAAAACAATCGATATGATGTATAGGTTAATGCGGTCTCTGCCGAATAGGCAGTTGAAAAAGAAGATAATCGTTTCGACGTATATGTTCGCGCACAAACTGCCGAAAAGGTAGTAAAAGCCTCCTCTTGTGTCACTGAGAGGAGGCTTTTTATTGGTTACTCATCGGTTATTAATTTAACTCATACTGTGATGGTATTTTGTATTGGTATAGGGTGTTATTTAGGATTTTGTGCACTAGCAGTAACTATTAATTTATCTATGATTTTATCGATCACTTTATCTAAATCTTGAAAGTCTAATTTGTTGCTAGCTCCCGATTTTAACGCCTTTTTACATTTCAATAAGTCACTTCTTCCACAATGTTTTGCCAGTAAGATTACATCTGTATCTAAGCTCGCTGATACTTCTTTCAACGTATCTACTTTCTGTTGCTGAGAAATATCGACCAACATATTTTTCATCCAATCTACGTTCACTGTTGGAATCAATTCAGAATCTATTCTCTCAATATATGTGTTTGTAAGATCAATTAAGGCTTCTATTTTTTCTTTGCCACGTAGTTGATATGCCAGCACCGGTGCCACAGAAGCTAGTTCCATTAATGTATCTTCGAATTGTGGCAACAAGCGGATTGATATGTCTGTTTTAATTGCTGAATTTAGATTATCGATATGGCTTCTGATCATTTCAAATAATGTTCCTTCAATTTCTTCTTTCTTGACCGGCATACCTTTGCTTTGTAGGCGTGTTACAAAATGTTCAATGTATTGATCTGTTACTTCATCAACATCAAAAAGTGACACATTTATCGCGTGTCGAATCTCTAGAAGCAAATAGAGCACTTTTCTTGCACTTTTTTTGCTTTCAAATCTATTACGGTAAAAATACCCAGAACTACTCAGTATGGCAGTTATAAGAATGCCAACAATACTAATCAAAGCAATAATAACTTTTATATCAATATCCACAACCCAAGAATCTAACATCACCTTTATCCATTTTTGCCTTAATTTATCTTATGATTTTCGAAACCAGGTACAAAAAATCTTTGCTGGTTATGTAAGATAACTTCATTGTTTTTTAACCATAAATGATATTGTTTGCCAACTAGTAAATTATCGGCGGGCGAGCAGTCAACATTCCAATGTCTGAGAAAATATCCCATTAAGGCCGCTTTTACAGTCACTCTATGTTCACCATTTTGCATCGCATAATCTAATTCAATAGAGCGTGGATTCTGCAATAATGGATGTGGTACCAAAACTAGCCTAACTTCGCTATTCCATTCAGTATCATTAGTTTTATTTTCATAGCTATTAACCTTACTTTTGATTCCTTTAACCTTTTCAATTCGAGTGATAACAAAATCAGAAAATAAGTCTTTTTCTCTGTCAT
The DNA here is from genome assembly GCF_014648035.1 of Shewanella algicola. GTDB lineage: Bacteria > Pseudomonadota > Gammaproteobacteria > Enterobacterales > Shewanellaceae > Shewanella > Shewanella algicola. The sequence continues at coordinate 16,553 of NZ_BMQI01000066.1, forward strand.
AAGCTCTGAAATGCCATCTTTCCCCATTATTAACGACAGAGTGAGGAATAATGACTGCTCGGCGCTTCCCTGATCGAACAGAGTAATACTCAATTTCTATAGGAATAGCGCTAGCCATAGATCTCGTTATTGCAGAAACGATTTCAACCTTCGGTTTTGTAATCATTTCTAGAGTTTCACTACTCAAAAATCGTTCATGTGTTTTCTGAGTCAGACTTTGCCTTTGTCCCGTTAATTCTAACAATGCAACATTAACGTCAATTTCAAATTGTTGAGTAAAGCTACTTTGATTGTATAGGTATGCTTTGAGTTTGTTATCGTAAGTGCAATTATCAGGGCAGTACTTTTGATAGTCTATTAGATCTCTAGTTGCGGCAGCGTCACTAATTTGGAACCTTTCCTTCAATGTCTTCCTTGTAATTGTGCCTACAAATAATAAATTGAGTTCAATAAAAGCTAATCGCTCTTGACGATTTACAGGGAGTAATTGCATGTGCTTATGCCTGCTATTTTATAGATATTGACGATAAAATTAGCACTTATCCTAAACAATAACAACATCAAAATGATCTGGTGGTCACTTTTTCAGCATCCTTATGCTTGCGATCTTTTTTTGATCCGATTATAATGGAATTAATGGAAACACTACATTGTGTGCCATTTTTAATTTATAACACAATATATACTATTTGGAGCGTGATAATGGCTGTTAACAAACCTTACGGTGATAATGCAAGAATTGGTGCTGTACGTGAACGTACTCAAGTATTCAATCCACAAACACAATTATGGACGAAACGTGATTCTGAAACGGGACAATTTATGAGTGTGAAAAAAACAGGCGGAGTCTATAAAGGTGTTACCAAAGAAAAATAAAAAGGCTTCAGCTATTAGTTAGCAGAAGCCTTTTAAGTATTGAGCTGGTGATAAATATTGCTACCAACAATAATTATCGACTCAACACTGGGAGGTCTCAAGTCAGTAAATACCTTAGGACCACTTTAATACGGTTACATCCTACAGGGTAGATGCTTCCAACTCAATATGCCAGAGCTCCCTCCTTTATATTTTTGGAGATTACAGCTATGTCTGGATCAAAAGTTGTCCGAGTATGCGCATATATGCGCTACCGAGCAGGTCAATGGGAAAATGTGTGCTCACATTTACGCTCATTACCACACTAACTATTTGTTAGAAATATGATAGGTTGTATGACCCTAGTGTTACTTGGGTCATACAACCTCCTAATGTGATCAATATTATCTATTAATTCGGTATTCGATTATTAGAATTGCCGGTTCCGGTCATGTTTTCCCGAATTGTAGTGGCTTAGCTATTTTAGATTTGTGTAAATTTAATAAATTTTGAAAAGGAGTTCTTATGCCTGGAGCATTTGCCCATATTACGGCAGTAAATCTTGCATCATCAAACAATGACCTATCTAAATTGGATATGCCACAAAAGGCAAAATTGATACTTTCTAGAGAGAAAAGTTTCATGGAGTTAGGGTGTGTAAGCCCTGATTATCCTTATTTGAAAATCGGCGACAGTGAGCAGAATGAATGGGCTGATAAAATGCACTATGAAAGTGTAGATCTATTTATTAAAAAGCTTATTAACCTAACGAAGAAGTTATCAAATAAGGAACAGGAAAGGGCATTTGCATGGCTCTCTGGTTACGTAGCTCATGTTATTTGTGACATAACCGTTCATCCTGTGGTGCAATTAAGAGTTGGGCCTTATGAGCAAAATCAGAAAGAGCATCGGATCTGTGAGATGAATCAGGACACCTATATCTGGGGGCGTCTTAATCTTGGTGACATTGGTTTGGCTGATCGTGTTAGATTGAATATTGGTTCTTGTATTGATTTAAATGATTCATCTCAGTTGGATAGTGTCATTCATGGTTTATGGTATGACGCTTTAAAAACTGTATTTCCAGATAAGTTTAGTTCTTCTCCTCCAGAAATTCATTCGTGGCATAAAGGATTCCAGATAGTCGTGGACAATGTTGATGAAGGGCATAGACTTTTTCCGTTTGCTCGTCATGTAGCTGCTTCAGTTGGAATTCTTTATCCATCAATTGATGATCTTGATATGTCTTATATTCAAAACTTGAAGACTCCAAATGGGAGTATGGATTACGATGATATCTTTGATTTGGCGGTAAAGAATGTTCAAAAATATTGGTGCTATTTGGCAAAAGCAGTTTTTGAAGATGGTGACGATAATATGTTTTTAAGTTGGAACTTAGATACAGGCCTTTCAGAAAATAAAACCCTTACCGCTTGGAGTTAACCGATGAAATTTATCGTTTTTTTTGCATTGATGTTTTTATCCTTAAGTTGTTCTTGCACTGATAAATATGATGATGAGTCAATGTATGATTTAGCATCAAAGTTTAAGGATTTATCCCAAGCAGTCGATGGACACCTTAAGTTCAGTGGTGAGCAAGTCGATGATGGTGCTCAATTATTGTCTGAAATATCAGAGCGATATCCACAGTTAATTGCTCCTTTTAAAGATTTTACGATAATGACAAAAATACAAAGTGGTAATGCAATTCTGCTACTTTGTGATGAAAATATCGCCATTATTGAGGATGCTGGTTGCAATGGTAAATTGGACGTAAACCATTGGATAGATGCTAAAGCTGATAGTTGTGAATTTACTATTGATAGCGCTCTGCTCTGCCAATGATTTTGTCGTTGCTTAAATATTTGGTCATCACATTAGATGAGCTTGATACCGTCTTGTAATTAAATCTATCCTAGAGAACTTCAATGATTATAAATCTAATTGAAAAGATAAAGTTTAATCGAAAGTATGGCAAAAGCCCTAATTATGATGAGCTATTCATTAATGAATGGCTAAAAGAACCTGAAGCATATTTCTTTGGATATTATGGAGCAAAACTCGAATGGACAACTGGGTACGGGATAGCACCATTAGAAGGCCTTCCAGATACTCATGGCTACAGCAGCTTTCCTGACATAAGATGTCAATATAAAGAATATAAATACTCACTCAAAATTGGAAATGTTGAAGGTATTTCAATGCATTCAGGCGGAACTGTGCGTATCAGGCATTTTGCTCTAAATGCAGATTTGACCAAAAATAAACTCGGTGAAAAATTTCTCAACTCTATCATCGAGTTCTTTAAATCTAAAAATGCAGTCATTATAGAGTTTCATGAAAGCCACAGTTCAAAAATTGCGCATTATAGGAAGTTTTTCAAGAGGCTAGGTATTCCAGAAGTTAAAGGCAGGATCTGGCAGGTAGAGCTTTATAGTGGCAACAATATTCCTAAAAATGTTTTGTCTTTTCATGAAAAATTAAAGATAAAGTAGGGATATCGCAAGTCATGCAATCAACAAACTTGTGGTGGCTAATTGCTATCACCGGTTGAGACTTAATTGTATCCATAATTTAAACTCACTTTTGCTTTAAGGTGATCTACTAAAGAACAGAACCGTTATTGTAATAAAAGCTCATACTACGTGGACATTTATCGGAGAGCTTTCGATTTGTCAGACTATTGTTATATTTTATGACAAAGTACGGGTTAATTATTAAGGTAAGTGATTGAAAGCTGGAAGCTACTCATGTCAGACTTTTCGCTTGCAGCGACAGTAAGTAAAAGAAATATAGCCAATAATCAGTTTAGTAACATAAGGATTAAAAATGGACTTTTTTGACTACTGGTGCGCTTGCCGCACCAAAGGCACTTTCCGACATCCGAATGATGCTATTGTCCTGGAAGAGCTTAAGTTATTAATTGGTGGTGAATTTGAATATGAGCTTCCTCCTGGCCCATATTTTGGACCTTTGAAAACAGCAAGTATTGTCCTTTGTTATGCAAATCCAAGCGTAGATAATGGATCTAGTAAGGTGATACGCTCTGCAGAATTAAAAGAGGTACTTTCTAAACAATTAGATGGTGAACAGCCTTATCCATATGATATTCCTAGCTGGGATAAGTGGTTTCAACCTGTCGCAAAGCATTTGTATTCTGGCGATATTGAAGCTGCTGCTAAAATATTGCAGTGTTCAATCTAATTCCTTATGCCTCTGTCAATATGGATAAAGTCCAGTTCATAGCTAATAGCATACCTAGTGTTTGGGCTGCCCAGAGTTATCTTCGAGATGTGTTAATTCCAAAAGCTAAGAATGGCAAGATTCTATTAATTATGTGTCGTTTATCTCAATATTGGGGGCTTCGTTCATCACATGGGTCCGAAAATATAATTCTAAATAATGTTAGAAGTGGGTTTACTGAAAAAACAAAGGCTAAAGTTAACGATTGGCGAAAGAAAAAGGGGTTACTTTAATTTGTCGCTATAGATAGTAAACGGTTGTAAGTATAAGTGTTACTTAACAGTTAATAACTTTGCTTGGTGACTCGTTCTTAGGATTGAATTAAGATATTTTGGTTAATTTTAGAGACAAGGATAGTTCAATGCGTTACAGACACTTTATCCCCCTAATTCTAGTGGTTTTTTCTAGCTTTCCTGCTTTTAGTGATATGTTCACTCCTTCACCTTCTTGTTCGAAACCTTACAAGCCTTATGAATTTACATCACAATGGCAAATAGATAGCTTTAATGATGATGTTATGCGCTACAAGCAATGCATTGCTGATTTTGTAGAGGAAATGAATGACGCATCGGAAAAACATTTAAATGCTGCTGACGATGCCATAGGCGAATGGAATCAATTTGTAAATTACGAATTGAAATAATCTGTTTGGTAAGTTCAGGGATCACTAGCTTGCTAGACACTTTGTAATTTGGGGGAAACTATGTCACCGAAAGAGTTTATAAATAATGTGGTCAAATCTATAGATTGTTTGGTGGCCTCATACTCCAAAGGTAAAGAAGGACCAACCTATCTAGGCTATGAACTCGATAATATTGGACTCACACTTTTGCAGAGAGAAAAAGTATTGGCTTTAGTTAAGCTTGCTGTTGGAGAAGCAACACATAATATTATCTGTGGTATTGAGGGGGCTGTTTCACTGGGTGGAAGTCAACAAAGTTACAAGTTAATAGATGAAACTGGTAATGAGCTTACTGGTGAGCTTGGTGAGTTACTGTATAAAAAACTTGAAAATAGTGCTTATATGAATCAGGGCTAGTTTAGAGACTGTAACTAATTTTGTGTAACTGCTTATCAAAACGTACTCTATTAAGAGTTAAAGATAGGCAGATACTTATGAACAAAAAAGATATTGAAGCTTTTGCTAAAGAAGCAGCTAAAAGCATTAAAACACCAGAAGACTTAAATCAATTTAGTCAGATGCTCAAGAAGATAACAGTCGAGGCCGCTCTTAATGCCGAAATGGATGAACACCTGGGTTATGAGAAACACCATAAATCCACTTCTGCTAATAGCCGTAACGGTAAAACCAGCAAGCGCATTCAAACTGAAGATGGCCAGTTTGAGCTTGATACGCCACGAGACCGTGAAGGCAGTTTCGAGCCTCAGTTAGTTAAAAAGCACCAGTCCAGATTTACCTCTATGGACGATAAAATATTGTGGCTCTACGCTCAAGGCATGAGTACTCGTGATATCGTTCAAGCCTTTGATGAATGGTACGGCGCAGAGATATCACCCACGTTAGTTTCTCGCGTAACCCACGCCGTTCTCGAGCAAGTTATTGAGTGGCAAAGCCGGCCTTTAGATGCCATTTACCCAATCGTTTACCTTGATTGCATCGTCGTAAAAATCCGTCAGGATAAGCGCGTTATCAATAAATCTATTTTCTTAGCATTAGGAATTAACCTTGAAGGCCATAAAGAGCTAATGGGGCTTTGGATAGCTGAAAATGAAGGGGCTAAATTTTGGTTAGGTGTCCTCACTGAACTGCAACAACGAGGCGTTGAGGACATTCTTATCGCTTGTGTTGATGGCTTAAAAGGCTTCCCTGACGCTATAAATACCGTTTATCCAGATACTCATGTACAGCTCTGTATCGTGCATATGGTCAGAAACTCGTTAAAGTACGTATCGTGGAAAGACTACAAGGCAGTCACAGCGGACCTTAAGAGCATTTATCAATCAGCAACGGAGGAGGAAGCATTACTCGAACTAGACCGTTTCAGCCATACCTGGGATGAGCAATACCCCCAAATCAGCAAGTCATGGCATAACCATTGGCATAACTTAAATACATTTTTTAACTACCCTCAGGATATTCGCAAGGCTATCTACACAACAAATGCTATTGAGTCATTAAACAGTGTAATTAGACGAGCGTTGAAAAAACGTAAGGTATTTCCTAATGATGACTCTGCCAAGAAAATGGTTTACCTTGCTATAAAAGAAGCCAGTAAAAAATGGACCATGCCCATTCGAAACTGGCGTACTG
>NZ_BMQI01000067.1 GCF_014648035.1 Shewanella algicola
CATGCACTTGAGATTTGGGCTGAGCAACATGGCATCAAGTTAGATTTTATTAAGCCAGGAAAAGCTACGCAAAATGCATATATCGAACGATTCAACCGCACTTACCGAAATGAAGTATTAGATTGTTACTTGTTCAATAGCTTGACTGAGGTTAGGGAAATCACAGATAGTTGGATTGAAGAATATAATTATGATCGGCCACATGAATCACTGAACGATCTACCGCCCAAGATGTATGAGCGATTAAATGAGGAAAACTCTCTCAAAATATGATCGATATAAGGGATGGTTACAAACCGACTTACATGATAAATATTATAACAAGTCATATTTGGGTATCGATAATTACCGAATTGATGAAGGACGCGAGTTTGCATTTGAAGATGCTAAAAACGCTAACAATAATTTAGTTCGTCAATCTGCGCAGATGCATGGACATGATCTTGAGGTATGGGTGGGATATCGTTTTGATACTGTTTCACCGAAAACCAACAAACCTCGTCAAGCGAGTGGATACTGTAAACTAGCCTATTTACAAAACCAGTGGAAAATTATTTCGTTATTGTAGGAGCCTACCTTTCCTGTTTACTTATTAGCAGCAGCTAAAAAGCCTAGGTATGATGAGTTTATTCATGGGGTGTTTTGTAGAACAATTCTGCAAAACGTATTTATATCACTTTTAATTGTTAAGGATAACAAGTGCAACATTCATCATTTTTTAAAAAAGCTAGCTTGCTGGTGGCCATGGCTACAACCATTACCACAACGAGCTTTGCAGCATTGGCGAGTAATCAGGGGGCTATTGATGCATTTGAGGCTAAAACTAAACCGATTGCCCAAGATGCAAAAGTCTTATCCGACAAGCAATTAGTGTTAATGGACGATTTTAATCAACTTATGGAGTCGGGTAATGCTGCTGCAGTATTTCAAAGTGGTAAGGTTGCAGAGTTACAAGCACTCGGCGAGCAGACGTTGGTGCAAGCTAAGCTGTTTGTCAAAGAGTATGAGCAGTTTTTAGCGCAGTTACCTAAAACCTCTACTTGTTATACACCTGAAAACGTCACTGAATATAATCAGCTTATTAATGAGGTGGCGACTAAGAATCAATCTTTATCTGAGTTAAGCAGTACGGTCGCACCAGGTGATGAAATGGCGGCTACGATGGCAGTATTAAACTTACAAATGCATGCCGGGCAGGTGAGTGGTTTGGTGCAAATGTTTCAGCTTGTGAAGATGTGCTATATAACCGAAGCCATGGGTTACACCAAGCAAGATGTTGAACGTATGCAAGCGGAAGAAGAGCAGTAAAGCCTATGTGAGTGATCATTTATTAACGCGCAATTATAATGCAGCATCAAAAATAAACCCCATTCGCTTTTGCTTATGGGGTTTATTGTTATCTGTGAAAGCGCCTTAATTTAGACGACACAAATTGTGATATGACTAGAGTTAAAGTACCAATGGATTAACCTGATCATATAAGTGTTGATATAACGTTTGAGTAAACCCAGTGTTATTGTCAAAGGTGACTGATACATTATTGGACGCAGATGTTTGCATTTTTTCATTGAGTTCAATTTTCATCAATTGCTGGTCAATAAATAAGAAGTAGTCCGGATAGACATATTCCTGTGCGGTGCCTTCGACGATTTCAGCAACTTTAATCAATAAATGATCACTTGGACTGGTGCTTTTTGTCATTTGATAACGTTGTTCAATGCTGCCATCGCTATCAAGCAAAGCAATGGTTTGCTCTTCTTCATCAATAATGATGTCGAGCGGGAAATAAAAATCGAATAAAACTTCGGCTACCATTGTTGTCGAAAGTGTTTCTTCAGTGACAAAGCTTGATAGCTCATACGTCTCATAATCTTCAACTACTCGGCACATTACATCTTCGGTTTGAGTGACCGTTAAACTATATAGGGTATCTGGCCAGGTTAATGCGTCTAATTTTAGCTTTTCTGGAGCTGTATTTAACACAGATTGCCAAAAATCACTGGTATTCGCGTTAGTGATTTTATTGATATCGATTGTAACAGGGACATTCGTTCCGGCATAAACCGTGTTGTAGGTATTACCCGTAATGCTTGGCTCAGTTACTGGGCCATTGTCTTCGGTGTACCAGCGCTTGTCTGTTGTGTGCCAACATTCGGTAAGCTCGTCATCGTCTTCATCTAATGGCGCTTCAAATGCCAAGGCTTGGCCGGCCAGCGCGGAGATCCAGGTTAACACTTTTGTGTTGTCAGCATTTTGCATAGAAAATGCACTCAGATCAGAAGATAAGGTTAGAGATAAGGTATTAGTGAAACCATCATCATTAATGATATTACCTAGCACAAGGTCCCAATCATCTTGTGACAAAATACGCGAATCGATAGGTAATTCTGTAAATCCTAATGCGATGGCAGAGTCACTAAAGAGTATGTTAATGGCTAAGGTGAATGCGTCATCCGAGAAGAACTCTTCGATAGACAGACCACTATCACTTAATATTTGCCAAAGCTCAGCATAAGTCGCGGCAAGGATTTTTTCTGCTGCAATAACGTTTGGAATTTGCGTCGCGATAACTTGTTGTAAATAGGCAATGGCATAGTCTATACGCATAAAATTAGCTGTGGCTGACGTTTCAGCGGAAACTGAGTATAAAGTGTCGGCATCTAATTGATACAAAATAGCTAATAGTGCGTCTAACTCTGTTGATAGTTGACTAATGTCACTGTCAGACAGGTTTTGATTCATCATTTCTATCACACGAGACTGCTTGATATGCGTCAGGTTGTTAATCGCACCATTATATTGTGGGTTTGCGATTAATGTCCCTTGTCCTGCATCATCAACAATCGCTTTTGGTGCTGCTCGGTTAGCCGGGTTTTTAACCTTAAGCGCTAAAGAGCGGGCCTGAATGGCTTGCGTTGCTGTCGCTGCTTGCCAGTTAGCCACTAAATAATAGTCTGGGGTTTCAACTTCGCTCGTCCACTCTAATTGATAGTTACCGTCAGCGTCAGTCGTTGCTAATGGTTCATCGCTATCACAAATTAGGTTTTTATTTAAATCAGCACACACAGTGGCGCCAGATAACGCCCCTTGATAAACCGCTACCCCAGCAATTTGATGGTTATATTCAGACACTGGAGTTGTTGGTGTACCCGAATCAGGCTGGGTTACCTCAGTACTTTTATCATCGTCAGAGCCACAACCGACGAGAAGTGTGCCAGAGATTAAGATGGCGAGTAAACTTTTATGATGCATTAATGTGTCCTTACATTACTAAGTATTGCGCTGTCTTAGCCGCGCAATGGGGGGGATATCGAAATCCATTATTTATAGCTCTCTCTTAATATGAGTCGAGTTAAACAGTGGAGACTGCAACGATGTGGTTTGATTAAAGAAAAAATAATGATTAACCCGCAGCGAACGCAAAGAGCTGGCCACGATTTTTAATTTTGGTTTTTTTATAAATATTTTGCACGTGCATTTTGACCGTATTAACGGAAATGTTGAGCTCTTTAGCAACTTCTTCGTTTGTGAGCCCGTGCAGTATTAGGGATAAAATCTGCTGTTCTTTTTTTGTGGTGACGGCGAGGATTTTAGCGCGGTTAGCGGAAGAAGGTACGCGTTTTTTTTGTAAAATATACTTAGATATTGCTTTATCGTTAAAGCCAATATCGCCGTCTTCAACTTTTTTTATTCTTTGTATTTGATCCACGACGCTTTCATCGACACTTATTGCTCCATGAAAGCCAGATGCAATTAATATGACCTCAAGCTCTATGTTTAATGAGGGGCAAAAAGCGATATGTAAGTTGCTTTTGAGTATATCTCTGGACAAATAACTTATTTTTTGTAGGGGGTTATCAAGGTAATGGATAAGGATTGCGGTACTATTTTCAATGGCGGAAATCGTCGACAACTCAGCTGATGCGCTACTAGCATTGCATGAGATAAGATTACATTCAATAAGGTTTGCCAGATGCTGAAATGGTTCTTGCAAGTGCAAAGGGAAGTCTAGAATAAGAAGATGTTTACTGAACATGTTACTTTCCTTGTGTCAAAATGCCGCATCCCTTTGCGGTATTGTTTGAACTTTTCGGTTATCGACCATTTTTGAACTGATATAACCAGACCCCCAATAGAGTGCTATTAACATTTTATACATATCGGCAACGTTGGTTGTATTCAAGGCTGTATGTTTTACTAGCAGAGTAAAGCATATTAAAAAGCTGAAATGTAAATTACGCTAACGTTAGGGTTAAAGTGTAAGCCACTGTTTGTAAGGCATATTCAGTATTAATATTTGCTAATGAAACGAACAGGGCAATATACTACAACATAATTATCTTGTTGCATACGGTAAAGGAGGTGTTTTTTTGCGCAACACCTATTCTTTACCATTTAGTTGTTATGTTGTGGATATGTTAACGCTTAGGTTTGCGCGAATGGTTTGATTTACCTTTATTCGCGGTGGGCTTTTTAGGCTTGCTGCCTCTGCCTTGCATAAAGTGCTCTGGGCCTTCAATGGTGTCACGCAGGCTTTTTAATGGCTTTTTCTTGGGCTTTTTAGGCGCTTTTTTCACTTCAGACGACGAGTGTTCAATCAACTTCATTAAAGTGCTGAGCTCTTGCTCGTCTAGGTCACGCCATTCACCAATGGGTAATCCTTTAAGCGACACATTCATTATTGATTGGCGCTCAAGCTTGGTGACTTCAAAGTTGAAGTATTCGCACATGCGGCGGATTTGACGGTTAAGGCCTTGGACTAACACAATTTTAAATGCGTAAGGTGACACTTGTTCAACCTTACACTTTTTGGTTACTACGCCCAATATGGGCACGCCTGCGGCCATACCCTTAATAAAATCATCGGTGATGGGTTTGTTGACGGTGACGACGTATTCTTTGTCGTGGTTATTGCCCGCACGCAAAATTTTATTCACTAAATCGCCATTGTTAGTTAAAAATATCAACCCTTGCGAGTCTTTATCTAGGCGACCAATCGGAAAAATTCGTTCGCTGTGGTTAACAAAATCGACAATATTGTCGCGCTCAGTACCTTCGGTGGTACTCACAATACCAACAGGTTTGTTTAGCGCAATAAACACTAAATCGGCTTCATCACGCGGTTCAATATCCTGGCCGTTGACTTTCACTTTGTCACCAAACTCAACCGTGTCGCCAATTTTGGCGCGTTTGCCGTTAATAAATACATTGCCCTGTTCAATGAAGCGATCGGCTTCTCGGCGTGAGCAGATCCCACTCTCGCTGATGTATTTATTTAAACGGGTTGCAGATTCACTCATAGCGGTTCCTTTATCAACATAAACGCGCTGCACTGGCAGGCTGGATCGGCGCAGATAATATCATAAACTGTTTTATACCCAAACAACCTGAAGATGCTCGATTTCAGCAAGACTTTACAGGTGTTTAGGCAAGGCATTGATTGGGTATATTATTCTTAATGCTGTCTGCTGAAAATCGTTGCATTAATGGCTACAAATCCAAGCCCATTTGCGCTGTCGCATCTTGATGCTGTGCCAGTAAGTTAATGTCGCTTAGTGGCGTGGGAGTGTGCATGACCTGTTGTTGCAATAAGCGATATAAATCGACAGCTAATTGCGGCGCATCATGATTGTCTGGGGTGTGAATAAACACATACGGCTGTTTGCCCTCGGCCACCCATAATGGCAATTGCTTAAGCCAGTTTTGAAAAAAGTTCACATTCGACTCCGCCTGTGGATGACCAATAAATCGTACCACCGGATGTTGCGCCGTTGCGATGGCATGCACTGGCACTTTGGGCTTTTTTTGATGAGCGTCAATTACCGCGGCCGTGGTTGGTGGCGCTGCAAATACTGGCCGAGTGTCCATAATAATGCGATTACACTGGTAATTGATAAGCAGACGGTTAAGGTCTCGCTCGGCATCACCTTTGGCAAAAAAGGCTTGATGACGAACCTCGACACCATAGGTTAACCCTTGAGGTACCTGAGTTAAGAACTGGGCTAACACGGGTAAATGTTGCGGACCAAAACTGGCGGGTAATTGAATTTTCCACATGCCTGTCACGTCGATTAATGGTGCCATTGCCGAAAAAAATTGCTGCACTGCAATATTGGCGTCTTGCAGCATTAATTCGTGAGTAATGAGTTTGGGCAGTTTAAAGGTAAAACGAAAGTTGTCATTAACGACATCACGCCAAATTTGGGCTTGCTGTAACGATGGCGTAGCATAAAAGGTGGTGTTGCCTTCAACGGTATTAAATATTTCAGCGTAACGGGCAAGTCGCTGACTGGGGTCGTTATGACCATAAACAGTATGTTGCCAATGGTTTTGCGACCACATTGCGAGCCCCAATCTTATGGCGGGAAAATCGACTTGCGATGATGCTTGTGTATTCAAAACTGTCCTCAAGCTGAAATGTCGTTTTTATATAAAAATATCGTGGTAATAACCAAAACGGCTTAAACGAGCTAAAAAGCAATATTTATCCCGAGCTCAGGTTATTTAGTTATTTTGTCTATATCTAATCGCTTTATCCATCTGATAAAATTAACGAGATTGACATCATATCAGTCAAAAAACACATTGTGCATTATCTTGGTTTTATGGGTTAGTTGGAGTGTTTGTGTCGAGTCAGCCTACTGAGCGTCAGTTTGATAATTATCGTCCAAAAGAGTCTACGGCCAAGCCGGTTAAAGCTCGTAAAAGCAAAGCCGGTATTTTATGGGTGATCCTGATATTGGCGACGGCTTATTTGCTTGAGTTCGAAGTCAGGACATCTTATTACCAATCGCATTTTCTGCACCAGTATGCCAGCAAGCTCACCTATAAAAAACGTGATTATCGTAGTAATGCGGTGATTTATCCTGAATATGGCCCCTTTGATGATAGGCATGGCTATAGCCAACTACCGAAAAAAATTGAACGCCTAATCGAGCGTAATTACCAGATTACTCAACAAGTGGTATTTTCGCCAATGTTAATGGATTACACCGAAAAGGGCTTTTTTCCACCGTATCACGAAAAATCCCAATCAGGTCTGTTGATTAGAGATTGCCGCGCCATGACGGTGTTCGACTTCTCGTACCCTAAACGTGTCTATCAAGACCAAGACACCATACCGCAACAAGTCATGAGTACCTTGCTGTTTATCGAAAACCGCGAAATGCTTAGCCCTGAAACCAACTATAACCCAGTGGTCGATTGGCCTCGTTTTGTATTGGCTGCAGCGAGCCAAGTTGCCGAACTGGTGGGTGTAGATATGTCAAAGGCTGGTGGCAGCACATTAGCCACCCAAATTGAAAAGTTTAGGCATTCAAATCATGGCTTAACCTTAAGCATTAAAGATAAATTGCTGCAAATTGGTTCGGCCATTGTGCGGGTATATCAGCAAGGCGAAAATACCGTTAATGCGCGTCAGCGTATTGTGCAAGATTACCTTAACACGGTGCCGTTATCATCGGCCCCTGGTTTTGGTGAAGTTCACGGTATAGGTGATGGGTTATGGGCGTGGTTTAAAACCGACTTTGCCCAAGCAAACCAGTTATTACTTAGCCGACACACGCCACAAAATGGTGCGCAGCGCGGCAAAGTATTTAGAGAAATCGTCGCGCTTATGATTGCTCAGCGTCGTCCGTCATATTACTTACTACAAGGCCACGATGATTTAGAGTCATTGGTCGACAGTTACTTACGCTTATTAGGTCGTGACAGCTTAATTGAAACCAAGTTAATGGTGGCTGCGCTAGAGAGCTCGTTAACCTTCAATACCACTAAGTTAGCCACTACTAACCAAACCAATAATAAAGGTATTAATGCGGTGCGCATTCGCACTGCAGGCATGTTAGACCTTAATTTATATGATTTAGACCGTTACGATTTAGCCATTAACAGTACATTTCATGGTGATTTACAGCAAAAAGTGAGTGATTACTTACGTAGCTTAGCGCAAGTCAATTCAGCAGAGCGCATTGGCTTATTAGGTCAGCGTTTATTGTCGGCGCAACAACTCGACAAAGTGCTGTATAGCTTTACCTTGTACGAAAGCACCGACAGCGCCAACAGAGTGCGTATTCAAACCGACAGTATCGACCAACCTTTTGACATTAATGAAGGCAGTAAACTAGAACTCGGCTCTACCGCTAAACTGCGAGTATTGGCAACGTATTTAGACATCATTGCCGAGCTGCAGCAGCGCTTTTCGGCCATGACAGTAGCCGATTTACGCCAGGTTGATGTGGAGCGAAAAGATCATATTACCCGTTGGGTAGTCGACTATTTGATAACCACGCGTGATCGTAACTTAACCCGTATGCTCGATGCAGCCTTACAACGCGAATATTCAGCCTCGCCAGATGAACGTTTTTTCACGGGGGGCGGCTTGCATGTGTTTAATAACTTTAACAAGAAAGAAAACAGTCGTGTTCCCACTTTATATCAAGCCCTGCAAGAGTCGATAAACTTACCGTTCGTGCGCTTAATGCAAGACATTGTCAGTTACAGCAGTAGTTACAATAGTGAAGGCAGTGTGTCGCAATTATTACGTAATGACAAAGACCCGCGCCGCGAAGAATACCTAAAAGCCTTTGCTAAACGTGAAGGAAGCTCATTTGTAAAACGCTTTTATCGTAAGTACCGACAACTCGCACCCGAGCAACGCTTAGAAGTGTTATTTGACGGTATCGCACAGCAAGAACAAAAATTATCGGCAGTGTATCGCTATGTAAAACCTTACGATGGCGCCCGTGAACTTAAAGCGTTTTTAAATGCGCGTTTGCCAGCCAAACATTTTAGCGATAAAGAGATTAACGCACTGTATAACAAGTACGGCGAAGACAAGTTTAACCTGGCCGACCAGGGCTATATTGCTCGAGTGCATCCACTTGAGCTATGGGTACTACGTTACTTAAATGAGTATCCTGAAACTGGCTTAACCCAGGTATTAGACGATGCACAACCCCAGTTACAAGAGGTGTATCGTTGGTTATTTAGAACCCGCCATCAAAATGCCCGCGATGTGCGTATTCAGGTGATGTTAGAGGTTGAAGCGTTTTTAAGTATTCACCAACGTTGGGTCCGTATGGGTTACCCGTTTGAATATATGGTGCCGTCGCTAGGCTCTGCGTTAGGCAGTTCGGGCGACAGACCCGCAGCATTAGCTGAACTAATGGGCATTATTCAAAATGACGGTTATCGTTTCCCAACCGTACGTATAGATGAACTGCAATTTGCTAAAAACACCCCATATGAAGTGACATTAGCCAATAACAAGCAAATGGTCACTCGGGTAATGCATCAAGAAGTGGCTAGAGCCCTTAAGCGTGCTTTAGCTAATGTGGTGCAAAATGGTACTGCCAGACGCCTTAATGGTAGCTTGATGGATAATCAAGGCCAGGCAATTGTTATGGGCGGTAAAACCGGTACTGGCGACAACCGTATCGCAACCGAAATTCGTGACGGCCGTAAGGTCGCATCAACTGCCATTAACCGCACTGCGACCTTTGTGTTTTACTTGGGCGATCGCCACTTTGGTACCTTAACGGCATTTGTGCCGGGTGAAAAAGCCGATGATTTCAGCTTTACCTCCGCACTGCCATTGCAAGTGCTTAAAGGTATGATGCCAATCTTGTCGCCAATGATTAATCAAACCGAGCAGTGTCAGGCAGGGTTGTGATTTAACTAAAATGATTGCGTAAACAGCCCATCAACCTTTGGGCTGTTTATATTGAAAACGATTGATACAAGACTATTGATACAAGCTAAGCATTACCACCGCATGACATAAAGCAACCACACTGGTGAGTATAGTGCGCAGCGTCATGTAGCTGGCAGAACTTGATAATTGCTTGGCCTTAAACTCAACAAAAAGCAGGTATAAATAACCACTAAGCAATAAGATCAATGCCGACAATTCAAACGGCGTTAATAGTGCAATCCAGCAACCTAGCGCAATAACGTTACTGACAATTAATAACTTAGCGATATTATCATCGGGGCTAAGCACAACGGCTTTTCCCCATAATGTGCCCGCCATAAAACTTAAAATAATTGCACTGTAACTAATAAAGCCAAGTAAGGTATGCTCAGGTGATAGCACACTATGATTAAACGCCAATAGGCTTAATACAATAAACGGAATTAAACCTGCAAATCCGAGCCATTGCCAAGTACTAATGTGTTTCATGCTATCTCCTTTGCTATAACGCCCTTAACGCCAATATAAATGATCTTGGTTGTACAACCTATAGGTGAACGAAGCGCAATGAATATTTATCTTAAAGACGTTAGCGAACGTGATTTAAGTTTACTATTTGAATTTCAAAATGACCCCATCGCCAATAATATGGCCGATGTTCCGGCACGTGAACGTGCGGCGTTTTATCAGCATTGGCGACAAAATATTTTTGCCAACGACCAAGCTATCGCAATCGGTATTTGGCATGACAACATATTAGTTGGCCATTTGGTGTCGTGGATTAATGATGAGTTAGCCACCGAAAATGAACCAGAAGTGCGTTTAATTGGCTATTGGATTGGGCGTAAATATTGGGGGAAGGGGATCGCGACGCAAGCGCTTAATTTGTTCTTACAGCAATATATAACCAGCCCGGTTTACGCCTATATTGATTTACAAAACCAGGGCTCGTTAAAGGTTGCTCAGGCCAATGGGTTTGTGGATGTTACCGCGCAATATTCATCGTTATTTACTAAAGATAACTTATTAATATTTAAGCGCGATAACGTTACAAGTTAATGACCCGCACCGCCACATCCACCACAACAGCTGCCGCCATTGCCTTCATTTTTTTGTGATGTTTCTGTTTTGGGTGCTGTGTTTTCCGGTTCAGATTTTGGCGCAACATGACTAACTGGTTCAGTTTGTTTGGCTGGTTTAAAAATACCGCTGATTGAAAAACTCATGGTGATGCCTCGTAATAAAGTGGTTTATAGCAAACAGTTTAAATATATAAATATTTTACATGTTTAAACTGTATAAGTCCCACCTTTGTAGTCAAGTACTATTTGTGACGCTTTGCTAGGTATGCGTTAAACGTCACATTAAGTCATAACACAATGTCATTACGAGTTTTTGTTTTGATGCGAATGGGCATGATAAACTGCGCATCCACCTGTTTGGAGCTGTTATGTCTTTTGTTGAATTATCGCTACACCCTTCGTTAATGACCCGTTTAGCTGGGCTTAATTATCAGCAAGCGACCCCAATCCAATTGCAGGCTATTCCGGTGATTTTAAGCGGTAAAGATGTCATGGCTGGGGCGCAAACTGGCACAGGTAAAACGGCGGCATTTGCATTGCCTATATTACAGTCAATTTTGAGTCAGCAAGCGCTCAGTCCTAAAGAAGCCATTAAGGTTATTCGTGCCCTAGTGTTAGTGCCTACCCGCGAGTTAGCACAACAGGTTCATCACAGTATTGAGCAATATGCTCATGGTAGCGACATTAGCTGTGTGATGGTATATGGCGGCGTGAGTATTGGCGCACAAATTCGCCAACTTGCTGGTGGCGTAGATATTTTGGTGGCAACCCCAGGTAGATTACTCGATTTGCTCCGTAAGCGTGCATTGACCTTATCGCAGTTAACACACCTTGTGTTTGATGAAGCCGACCGTATGCTGGATATGGGCTTTAAAGACGAGATAATTGATGTACTAAAGCAAGTGCCTAAAACCCGGCAAACACTGTTGTTTTCAGCCACGTTAGATGACCGCATGTTTAGCTTTAGTAAACGCTTATTACAATCACCTAAAGTGATTGAAGTGGCCAAGCGTAACACTACCGCCGCGAGTATTGTTGAACGCGTTTATAACCTCGACAGCAACCGAAAGTGTGCGGCATTGTGTCATTTAATTAAACTTGAAAAATGGCAACAAACCTTGATTTTTAGCCGCACCAAACAAGGTGCCGATGCCCTCGTTAAACAAATGAAGCATGAGGGTGTGAGCGCTGAGGCGTTTCATGCCGATTTATCACAAGTCGTGCGTGAGCAAGTGCTAAGCCAGTTTAAAAGTGGCGAGCTTACCGCGCTGGTGGCCACCGATGTTGCAGCCAGAGGCTTAGATATTAACGAGTTGAATTACGTCGTGAATATGGAGTTACCGTTTCAAGTTGAAGACTATGTTCACCGAATTGGCCGTACAGGCCGTGCAGGTAATCAGGGGCAGGCAATCACGTTACTGAGCGTTGATGACGAGCCGTTATTGATAAAATTAGAAACCTTTTTAGACCGTCGCCTCCCGCAACAATGGTTAACAGGATTTGAGCCAGATTTAACTCAAATGGCTGTTACTACTAGAAAAACCACCAAAGGTGCTCTTAAGCAACAAGCGCGTAAAAAAGCCTTAGGCCAACGTCCTTCTCGTCATAAAAGGTAATAGTCATTGCATAATTGTCTGATGCTAGTTGCACATCAGCTGTCTTTTAAATGCCATATTATTGTCATGATTTTTGAACCTTGCTGTCACATTAGATGCTTATCTTATCTGTCGAATAATCATACCTGCAGTTAATTTTGAGCATACACAAGGAATACATATGAGCAAGGCGACGTTTAACCCAACTCGTTTTAATAAAAGCAAAAATACCCCATTTAACGAAGTAATGGACGCTCACTTATCACGCCGTAATTTTGTTAAGCGTGGTTTGGGCCTAAGCGCCATGACCGCCTTTGGTGGTTTCGGATTAAGCGCCTGTGGTTCTGATAATGATGATAACAGTACTCCTGAAACGCCAACCACACCGACAGCGCCAGCACAAAGTTCAGCCGTGTTAGGTTTTGAGTCTATTGCCGGTTCTAAAACCGATGCAGTGGCCATTCCTGCGGGCTATTCAGCCTATGTATTAGCGCCTTGGGGCACGCCGCTTAACTCAAAAGCCGCAGCATGGAAAGATGACGGAAGCAACACCGCTGAAGATCAGGCCAATTCTGTGGGTATGCATCATGATGGCATGCATTTCTTCCCGCTCAATGATGCCGGTGATGACGGCTTGTTGTGTATTAACCACGAGTACATTGACCAAAGTGCATTACATTCAACAGGCCCAACTTACGACACAGATGGCAAACGCACTGTTATCGACGAAATACGCAAAGAAATCAACGCTCATGGCGTCTCAGTAGTACGCATTAAGCTGGTGTCTGGCATGTGGCAAGTGGTCGAAAATGACAGTTATAACCGTCGTTTTACAGGCGCAACCGTAATGGATATTGCAGGCCCTTTGGCCTACAGCTCATACCTTGAAACGCGCTACTCGCCAGACGGTAGCCAAGCGCGTGGTACGTTAAATAACTGTGGTAATGGCTATACGCCTTGGGGCACGTATTTAACTTGTGAAGAAAACTGGCCTGGCTACTTCGTTAATAAAGGCACCTTAACAGCAGAGCAAACTCGAATTGGTATTTCAACCTCTGATACGCGTTATGGCTGGAACCATTTAGCCGGAAATGATGATGAACGTTTAGACGAGTTTGCTCGTTTTGATGTCACGCCAACCGCTACAAGTGCTGCTAACGATTACCGTAACGAAGCCAATGGCCATGGTTATATTGTAGAAATTGACCCATATAACCCTAATTCTCGCGCCACCAAACGTACCGCATTAGGCCGCTTCCGCCATGAAGGTTGTGTGTTCGGTAAGCTTGAAGAAGGCAAACCAATTACTTTTTATTCTGGTCACGATTCTCGCTTTGAATACCTGTATAAATTTGTGTCTGACGCAGTGTGGGACGCAGCTGATGCTAACAGTACTAATCGCTTAACTGTAGGCGATAAGTATATGAATGCCGGCACATTATATGTGGCTAAGTTTAGCGAAGATGGCTTGGGTGAATGGCTACCGTTAACCCTAGACGGTGTGACTACCGATGGCAGCACACTTGCGAGCAGCTTTGACTCACAAGCCGCGATTATCTTAAATACGGCTGGCGCTGCGGATCTTGTTGGCGCGACCCCAATGGACCGTCCAGAATGGGCAGCGGTAGATCCATTTACTGGCACGGTTTATCTTACATTAACCAATAATAGTAAGCGTACCGATAGCACTAACCCTGCTAATCCACGTTTAAATAATAACTTTGGTCATATTATCCGTTGGGATGAAGGCGACGCTGCCACTGAGTTTAGCTGGGATATCTTTGTCTTTGGATCCCCCGATGATGGCGATGCAGAAACCAATTTATCTGGCTTAACAGATTTAAACCAGTTTGCTAGCCCTGATGGGTTAGCGTTTGATACTCGAGGTATTTTATGGGTGCAAACCGATAATGGCGCCTCTGAAGTGAAAGAAGAAACTAACGACCAAATGTTAGCGATTGTGCCATCAACCATGGTAGATGCAGGCGGTAATCAGCAGGTGGTGAATGCCGACAACCAAACCCAGTTGAAGCGTTTCTTTGTTGGGCCAAACGGTTGTGAAGTCACCGGTTTTGCAATTACCCCTGATTACACCACTATCTTTGCTAATATTCAGCATCCAGGTAACTGGCCATATTCTGATAAAGCAGACGAAGCCACGCCTGCTGGTATCACAGTGCGTCCACGCGCAGCGACCGTGATGATCCGTAAAGATGATGGTGGTGCAGTAGGCGTATAAATGCTGTAGGTTACTTAGAGATAACTGCGAGATAACTCATTAGTTGCCTTAAGCTGTAACCACTTTTAATGCTAATTAAAACCCTGATAGACTCGTGCTATCAGGGTTTTATTATTTATCCCGCATTCAGCTTATTAAAAGCAGGAGCATTATGCTAAAAGGCATTCATCATGTGGCCATCATTTGTGGCAATTATCCTCGCTCAAAAGCGTTTCTCAGGTTCTAGGGCTCAAAATTATTGCCGAAAACTATCGGCAAGCGCGCGATTCCTACAAACTGGATCTTGCCCTACCAGACGGTAGCCAAATAGAATTATTTTCGTTTAATGCTGCCCCACCAAGACCGAGCTTTCCCGAGGCGCAAGGATTACGACATTTAGCGTTTAAAGTCGACGATATCAACCAAGTCGTACAACATTTACAACAACATGGTGTAGAGGTTGAGTCTATTCGAGTCGATGAGTACACCCACAAGCAATACACTTTTTTTAGCGATCCTGACGGCTTGCCACTCGAGTTATACCAAATAGCTTAACAAGCTTTCTCCCAACGTTACCGCTCAACTTCTTACTCCTTCATTGTGCTTATACTCACGCTGCCTAAGCCATTATTGGCAGTGTGCTTAGGTTATTTTGTGTCAACGTTACCTTTACCTTGTTGTTAATTGTCATCAGTTGCAGCGCAAATACACATCTAAGATTACAATCTTTACACAAATGATAATGATTCGTGTTTGTGATCTCTATCGCGTTTATGTAAAGTGCGTCACATAATTTAACTTTCGTAAACGCTAAATAATAATGGGATGATATTAGAGATGAAATCGAACAGTTACAATAAGTTGTCATTAGGTGCACAGGCTGTTACTGCTGCATTAGTGTTTGGCAGTCCAGCGATTTATGCGGCTGACACCAATAATGAAACTTGTGATAAGGATATTTTAGCCAACTGCAAGCCAGCAGAAACTGACGAGTCTATCGAGCGCATTCGTGTACATGGTGTGCAAAATTCGGTTTACATGTTTAACAGTTCGGCCGACAAACGCCGTCTAGCAGAGTTAGTCGACACGCCACAGGTTATTACGGTATTAACCCAAGACCAAATTCAAGAATCAGGCAACACAGACTTAAAAGACATTTTGTCAGCCCAGGCGGGTGTAACCCTAGGTACAGGTGAAAACGGTAATGCGTTTGGCGACCGTTATATTATTCGTGGCCACGAAGCGCGCAGCGACGTGTTTGTTGATGGTCTACGTGACCCTGGCATGACAACCCGTGAAAGCTTTGCTACAGAACGTGTTGAAATTACCAAAGGCCCAAGTTCAACCTTTGCTGGCCGTGGTTCATCAGGTGGTGCGATTAACTCCGTCACCAAAAAAGCTTCAGTCGCCTATGACTTTGGCCGTGTCGATTTAGGCATTGGTACTGACGATCACAGCCGTATCACCATTGACTACAACTTACCGCTGTCTGATAAAGTCGCAGTACGATTAAACGGTTTAACTGCAGAAGAAGATAAGCCAGGCCGTGAAGGCATTAGCAGCAAACGCGAAGGTGTACAGTTATCGGGTGTGTATGAAACTACAGATGCACTCACATTTACTGCAGACGTTTACCACTTAAACGCAGAAGACGTGCCCGATTTAGGCAGCTACTTTGACCAGGACACTCGTAAGCCATTAGAAGATATTCCAGTCTATGCGCAAGACGGTGACTTTTTAGACTCAGAGGTGACCACCTTTACCCTGCGTACTGAATACGAACTAAATAATGACATTACCCTGTATAATGCCACTCGTGTGGGTCATACCGAAAACGGCTACATCACTACAGGTATGAGTGGTACAACTCGTGCCGATACCGATGCAACTGCGCCTGGTGAAGATACCTTAAGGCTCAGTACTCACCAGGGTAATCAAGATGTAGATTATTTTAGCACCCAGTTTAATTTATTCTGGAACACCCAAATCTTTGGCTTTAACAACCAGCTAGTGTTTGGTTTGGAATACACAGACGAAAACGTTGATAACGGTGTGTATAACATTACCAACAACAATCCAACGAACTGTTCTACAAATGGTCGCCGCGGCGTGTCTGAGTCATACTGTATTATTGATGGCGATGGTAACACCGTAGATAACATTAGCCAGCTTATGGGGCGCAGCTATGTTAAGGGTGAGTCGGATGCCATATACGACATCGAAACTGTGTCCGCATACATGATGGACAATGTAGAACTGACTGAACAGCTGTCGATGTTTTATGGTTTAAGGCTTGATAGTTACGATTACAGTAATGACACAACTGGCCGTGCTGGTGAAGTGCTTTATGCCTTTTCAGACACCATGTATAACTATAATTTTGGTTTAGTTTATGATTTATCCGAAGATGCCAATATTTACGCCAACTACAGCACGGCAACTAACATCAATGGTGGCGAGTCTGATTTAGGCGGCAACTGTGGTTATGGCGGTATTTGCGGAACACAAGAACAAGCTGCAGAAGCCGATGCTGAAATCGTAGAAAACATTGAGCTTGGCACCAAGTGGATGTTATTTGACGATAAAATGATGTTCTCAGCGTCTATTTTCCAAATCACTAAAAGTGATGTAATGGAAAGTGTAGGCGACAGTTATTCAACGCTAGGTACCTTAAACACAGGTGAAAACCGGGTTAAAGGGATTGAGTTTGGCATGGTTGGTAACATTACAGACAAGCTGAGCATACAATTTTCGGCGGCTAAAATGGATTCAGAAGTATTGGATTCTTACGCCCCAGCAAACATTGGTTTAGCACTCAGTAACTTTGCCGACGAAAGCGCGTATTTACAGTTACGTTACCAGTTAACAGAATCATTTGTTATCGGCGGTAGCTACACTTATCAAAGCGAGATGTTCGGCGGACAACCAGATACTGCCGCAGGTTACGACAGCACAAATGAACGTTACAGTATTGAAGTACCTAGCTATCAAGTGGTTGATTTATTTGCCAGTTACAATGCCACTGAATCCTTAACATTCCGCTTAAATGTGGGTAATGTAATGGACGAAGAGTATTGGACAGCAGCATATCGTTCAGGTGCATTTATGTACCTAGGTGATGCGCGTAATTCAAGACTGTCGATGACATACGAATTTTAATCCGTTGTTAACAATACAAGGTTAATCATTGATTAGTTAACCACTAACACCAACGCTTAGTTGCAAGCTAAGCGTTGGTTTTTTGATTTTGGAAGTCAGTATGGTTGTTATAGAAAAAGTGCTCAGTAAAGAGCAGGTTAGCGCTTATCGTCAGCAGCTGGCGCAATGTCCCTGGGGCGACGGTCGCCAAACGGCAATGGGGATGGCAGCATCTGTTAAACAAAATCATCAAGCTGATGCGCAAGACGCCAAGGTACAGCAACTGGCTAATCAGTTATTAGCACGTATTGGTGACACGCCTAAAATCGTTTCAGCGGCATTACCGCATAAAATTTTCCCACCGTGTTTTAACCGCTACAGCGAAACCGAAGAATATGGCTACCATGTGGATGCTGCGATTATGCGTATTCCCCATACCAGTAAGGTGATCCGCAGCGATGTATCGATGACGGTGTTTTTAAGTGAGCCAGAAGAATACGACGGCGGTGAATTGGTTATCTCTACTGAGTTTGGTCAGCAGCAAATTAAACTGCCAGCCGGGTATGCCGTAGTGTATCCATCAAGCAGTTTACATAAAGTCACTGCAGTTACTCGCGGCCAGCGTGTTGCAGCCATTACTTGGATGCAAAGCATGGTGGCTGATTCAAATCTACGCCAAACCTTGTATCAACTTGATCAAAGTATTCAAAAGCTGATTAACGCCAACAAAACTGATCGCGCTGAACTCGACAATTTACACAATGTGTATCACAACTTAATCCGGCAATTTACTCAGTTATAAACAAGATCAAAGGGCGTATATTTTGTCAATATACGCCCTTTGATCTTGTTGAATTTATTGTTTTTAATTTATTAGCTTATCGTCATCTGGCCAGTGTAAAGAATAAAGTTACGCAGTAAAATCACCCCAAGTAAACTTAAACACGCTGTACCGGCCACGTATGAAAACTTACGTTTTGAGGTGGCAGTCATAAACAGGTTCATGGCTAAAGGCGCAGACAATCCCAATCCCATAATACCGAACCAAAATACCCATCCCCAAAATCCTTCGCCAATGGCAGTAAAGGCCGCCATTTTACTTTGGCCTCCACTGAGAATAAGCCCAGCAAAGAAGGTAAACATAAGTACGATTTCGCCCAAAATTAACGGGATTTCAACACGGTGAATAAAGTGTACTTCTTTACCGTTAGGATTGCCGTTAAGTAACACCCCGCCTAATAAAGAGGCTGCAGAACCAGACGACAAACCAGAAGCTAAAAACAGTAAAGGTAATACAGGGTTGTTTAGCATTGGAAAGCGCGGTTGGGCTGAAAGTAAAAAGCCGGTATACGCCCCTAATGCCACCGAAAATATAATCAATAATCCGGTCACACTGGCCTCATACGCGGCTAATTTTTCACTGAGCTTAGTGATAAATGCAAACCGTGGTCGACACCAATCTTCAATAGGTTTACGAAAGGTGATGGCTATCCAGGCATACATAAATACCTGGTAAATCATCAGCACCACAACGCCTAAGGACATCACCGAGGTTGGGTTGTAAAAAACTAATATTTTCCAAAACTCAAAAGGCTTGGTTAAGTCGAGCACCAAAATACCCAGCCCTGCTAACACCGCAATAGGAGCGACAATACAGGCAGCTTGCACAAAACCAGACCGATAAGCTTGGTCTTTAAGACACGCATGCTTTAACAGCACAGCAAAAAACATCGCCCCAGCAGACACCCCAGCCAAAAACAGATAAATGGCAATCGGCCAATGCCAGACTAACGAGTCAAAGTGGAAGGCACTCATAATGTAATCTCCCCTGGTTTGGCGGTAATTCTAAACAGTTTAGGGCGGGTGCCTAAATCTTGTTTGTTTCGTTGAGTCGCATTAGCCTTTAAGGTTGCAACGATTAACGAGTCGGGATCTTTAAGGTTACCAAACACCAATGCATTAGTTGGACAGGCTTCAACACAGGCAGGCTGTTTACCTTGTTTAAGATTTGTCTCTTTACAAAAGTCGCACTTGTCGGCCGCTTTAGTGACTGGATTGATAAAGCGTATTTCATAAGGGCAAGCTAAAAGGCAATATTGGCAACCTACGCATTTATCAGCATGCACCGACACAATACCGGTTTTTTTATCAATATAAGCCGCACCTGTTGGGCACACATTGACACAAGGCGCGTCTTCACAATGCTCGCAAGAGTGGCGGGTAAAGTGGTAATACTGATTAGGGTACTCACCATAAGGGCCTTTTTTTTCGATGCTTAAGCGAGTTACGCCTTCCGGTACATGGTTGGTTTCACGGCACGCTTCAACGCAGGCATTACAGCCAATGCATTTGGTTTCATCGTGAATGATGGCGTACTTTATGGCTTGTTCAGTTTCTGCATCTGTGGTGCCATTGACTGCGAAAGGAGAAACTGACACTCCCGCAACTAATGCACAGGTTCTTCTCAGGAAATCTCTTCTTGAATTTTCCATAATGTATTACCTCTGCACACTATGACAACGCTGACATTCATCACTACGTTGTTTGGTTGTTAAGGTCATTATTCTGTCAGTTTGCGGATGCAATTGATGGCATGCACTGCACGCAACTTTTTGCGCATGTACATTATGAGTCCACTCAGTATCGGCTAACTTTTTAGGGATATGGCATGTTAAGCAGACATTGTTTTGGGTCGCAACTGCTAGGTCGCTGTCGGCTGAAAACACCATTAAATCATTCGGTTTTTTAGGGTGATTACCTTTTTCACCATGACAAGAACTGCAGCTTAAATTAAGCTCATCGAGGGCGTGATGTCCCTGCATTTTGCCATTGCGTTTATGGCATTTCATGCACGAGTCATTGTTAATTTGCTCAGTAGAGTCATTGCAATGTGCTTGCTGACTAATAAGGGCAAGCGATAATACACTTGCACTTAACATCAGTAGCCAGTTTATACGGGACATAACCAGTCCTCTCTACAATGGTTGAATCACAGGAAATGTCGGGTGAGAGTAGTAAACTGCCACCCGACAGGGGGGTCACGCAGGTAACACGCCTTGTAACATCTGCACGTCGTAAGGTTTGCCCCGAGCCATTTCAACCAATTTCACATTGAATTTCTCGAATAAACTTTTCGCGTTAGCGTCATCTTCTTTACTGAAATCAGAGATAATCAATTTCACTTCAGATGAGTCATGGTCTATGACTACGTAATCGAGTTTCGTGTGGTTTTCGGCTGCGGTATGGGCATCCATTTCAAACACATTATCCATGGGGACATTGCAGCAAACGTCGTACTTTCCTCCCACCATTGCTTGTAGTGATTTCATGAAATCAAAGCTTTGGGTGTCAAAAAGCGCTTTTTTGAGCGTGACAGTGTGCTCTTCGTGATCTGTTTTGAAGAACTTAATACATGTCATAATAAACATGACAATGATAAAAGGAACGGCAATAAACAGAACTGAGTACACAAACGCATAACTTAAAAAGACTGAAGTAAACATATATACCTCCCAAACGCATTTTAAAATTATTTTTTTTAAACCATCCTTTGTCGTAGATGCATGATCAATACTATGCCTGATGTGGTCGACTTAATTGATCTTAATCAATAAATCATAATGAGTTGCTGATTGTTGGTGAGAGTTTAGGGTTGGCTCTAATTCACTGTTTTTATCTTTTTGTTTTAGGTTTTTGAGTAATAAATAAAGCATTAATGAGTAATGCTAGTTATGCAATTATGGTTAGTTGAAATCTATTTTGCTCAAATAGGGATTACGTAAATTGTAATTCGTGGCTACTTTGTGTTTTTTAGAAATTTAGCTTTGTGGATTTAATGATCTAGGTTAACTAAATAGTAAATAATTAAAATATCGTTATCATATATTTGGTATTTGGTTAATATTATAGGTTGCATTTGCAACAGGAGACATTGATATGAAACCGATTGAATTAGATAAATTGGATTTATTAACGCTCACTATATTAGTTAACCTATATGAGCATCATACACTGGACCTTAAGTATTAAGTCTGACATAAATCCCATCTAAGGTTATGTCTTCTTTA
>NZ_BMQI01000068.1 GCF_014648035.1 Shewanella algicola
GACATTAATTGCCAGTCAATTACCGATAGAAAATTGGTATGAAATGATAGGAGAATCGACACATGCTGATGCGATTCTAGATCGACTTGTTCACGGAGCAATAAAGTTGGAATTAAAAGGCGAATCGATGCGAAAAAAACTAAATACCTTGACTGAAGCCGATCACTGAAGCTAGATTTTACGGAGGTCTACTGGCGAACAAAAAAGTGATCGGCTTGAATGGTATTGACCGATCGGCATCATGGTATTACGCAGGGGTCTAGTTTCACTGTAATATCCAGTGATGTAATTGGTGATCGCTTTGTCTGCTTCTGTAAAACTCCCATAACCACTTGCGGGTACCCATTCAGATTTTAAACTTTTAAAGAAACGCTCCATTGGCGCGTTATCCCAACAATTCCCGCGACGACTCATACTTTGCTCAATTTGAAGACGCCATAATAATTGTCTGAATTTCAAGCTTGTGTAATGTGAATCTTGATCGCTATGATAAATCACATTCTCAGGTTTCCCCCCTTAACTCAAATGCCATTTTCAAGGCTTTGCATGTCAGCTCGCTCTCAGGCGAGAATGACAACGCCCACCCAACAGGTTTACGGGAAAACAGGTCTAGAACCATCGCTAAATATGCCCAACGATTACCAACCCAAACATACGTCATATCGCCACACCAAACTTGATCCGGTTGAGTAACCGCAAACTGTTGATTAAGCGTATTCGGGATCGCTACATGCTCTTATGCAACTTTCTGTATGAATGCTTAGGCTGCTGGCAGCTGACTAATCCAAGCTTTTTCATTAGATTACGTGATCGATAACAACTGAGACTAATTCCTTTGTTAGTCACTAATTGCGCTATCGTTCGAGCACCGGCAGAGCCATTACTAATACGATGCGCAGCCTTCACTTCACTGCATTAAATAGTAAAGTCTGCATCAATATGTTCTTTTCTTTTTAGCCAATATTTATAGTTACTTCGATGCACTTTGAATGCATTACAAATTGTGAGAATAGAGTGGCTCTGCTTGAGTGCGCTGATTAGCGTAAATTGTTCATCGAGTCTGACATCAAGAGAGCGGTAGCCTTTTTTAGGATAAAATTATGCCCCTCAAGACGAGCTATTTTTTTCAGTTCACGAATTTCAATTTGTTCAGGGGGTAATGGGAGATGCTTTTGGCTTGCCACCCTGGCGTTCTAGTGTTAACTGCATTACACATTTATCCATGGTGGATTTACCCACGTTCATCGTCTTTGCAGCTTCGATGATGCTATGGTTGTTATCGAGGACTAATTGAGCTGCTTCAAGTTTGAATTCAGCACTAAATGTTTTCGGGTTATCGATCTCATGTGTTCACCTAAAGTCATTTACGAGGTAATAATATCACCTCTATTTAGGTGGCCAAAATAACTATGCCACAGTGATTGGGAAACCGATACCGTGTTAGGAAAGCATGGAACAGGTTCAATCGTGACAATTTTAGAGCGAAAACCCCGTTTTTACTTAATAAAGAAAGTGGCGTCAAAATCTGCAGAGGATGTGACTAAGGCGACTATCGAATTATTGATGCCCTACAAGCAATATGTGCACACTATCACTGCCGATAATGGCCGTGAATTCGCTCATCATGAAGTCATTGCCAAGGCGTTAGACACAGCGTTTTATTTTGCTCATCCGTATCGCTCTTGGGAACGTGGAGCTAATGAAAATGCCAATGGTCTATTAAGACAATATGTAAAAAAAGGAACAGATTTAAGGATGGTAAGTGATGAAATAATATTGTTTGCACAGAACAGGAATAATTACCAGTTTCTGTGCAGAAATGTGTCTAATGGTGTGAATTATTTATGGTAAGGCCTATGAATATTAGACACTTTCTAAAGCCTTAAAATAACGATTTGCATATTCAGCTGGTGCAACCCTGCCATTAGCAGTATGGCGCCTTTTCGGATTGTAAAACATCTCAATGTGTTGAAAAATAGTTAACCTAGCTTCTTCCTATGTTTTTGAGCTGAATACGTCTGGCTTTTTCTTTCTTCAAGTTGCTAAAAAACTTCCTGCGACGGCATTATCCCAACAATTTCCACGCCGACTCATATGGAACGTCTAAAACAAAAAGATCGTGACGATTTCTTCATCAGGCTTTTCTGGAGTTTGGTGGACCTCCCACACTTGGGATCGTCCACGGAGAATAAATCAAACTATTGCACAGTTACCATACATGATGAGTCTAATTTTTATCGAATGTCATTATGTTTGCACAATCGGCTCTTACTTTTAACTTAAAGTCAGGCGGATTATGAGTGTTTATCATGTATATTTGTGGTACAAAACATTCATATTGTTGTACTGTTAATGCTGCTTTATAGATTTTTAGAAGATCACTTTTTCTGCCAATGAATACACACCATTCTCATGAGTGAAGTTGGAGAAGGGTCTAAAATTAGACGTTTGATTTTTCCTTGTTCAAAACACACAATCTCACCTTCGATTTCTGTCATTCGATTACAGTTGTTACAGCTTAAACTTAAGCTTCTGATATTTAGATTGACTATATCCATTTTCATGTTCAATACGAAATCCTTTCAATTGATGCCCTTTAAGTACACATCAAAACAGCTTACTAAGATCACATTAATACAGCTCACTAAGTCACACTTATACTACTTACTTTGATGTATATCAAGTACACCGTTTGCTTTTACCTTCGAAGAAGGTGTGCCTAGATCAAATAGATGAACTTCTCGTTCTAGTTCATCGGTCAATGATTTTCCGTCTGCTTTATCTGATTGTGAAAATGCATATAGTTACTCCTTTCCACAGAAAGTGTCTTTGGATAAATTTTATCTTTTAAAATTTAGTTATCTGATTTTATTTGATTTTAAATGTAATCATTTTTCTATCTGCAAATCTAAGCTAGTTTTTTACTTGTACTCTGTATCTTGAAACGATAAGAATATCACTTTGGCTTGTGCTACATAATCAGGTAAGACAGTCAAAGAAGTAATGGGAGATTACCGAAGTGTTAGTTGTCTGCTAAATCAAGTCAGCAGAGGGGCACAATAACTCCAGTAAACAACGATTTATACAGCACCCTCTTGATAATATTGGTCGGTTTCGGTTTCTGTCTATTGATTGAAATAAATCGAAATAGTCCCAAAATCCCCCGCTGTGAAGTGGGTACTGGCTCTACTCACTATCTTCCATATCACAGATATGTAGTTTGTAGCATCCGAGATATGTGGGACTAATTGAATTATAACTGTTTGTAGTACATAAAAAGTTTCTAAACTGAGTCAGTTACTACTTGGCCAATCTATATGTTCCTCCTTTCATAATAGCTAATTGATAAGTTGGCCGAGTTTGAAGCCGCTTTATCCAAGCCTGTAGGTTAGGGCGTAGCTGCAATAATTCAAAAGAGGCTGCAACCTCTCCGACAAAACTCATCTGAATGTCTGCAGCACTGAATTTCTCATCAACCAAAAAGGTTTTCCCTTCTAGTGAAGCCTCGATGAAGCCCAAATGGTTGTCTAGTTCGCTGTTGATCCTAGGATGCAGAGGTGTTCCACCTTCAGCAAGAGGATCTACATAGATCTTCAAAAGCAGGGGCAACATCGCCGATCCCTCTGCATAGTGAAGCCATTGTACATATTGCTCATAAGCTAAAGTTGTATTCGCTGGGTGCAATTTGTCTCCTGCATACTTCCTTATGAGGTAATCAATAATCGCTCCAGACTCATGAATGATGTTGTTGCCGTCTTCAATGACAGGTGATTTCCCCAGGGGGTGAATCCGAACGAGCTCCTGCGGTGCTAGATGTGTGTCAGGGTCACGTTTATAACATTTTACGTCATATTCGAGGCCTAGCTCTTCGAGTAACCAGAGAATACGTTGTGAACGTGAATCGTTAAGGTGATGAACAAGGATCATATTTATAGCTCCAAAAAATATTTTACTTTGATTGGGTGTGAACATAGATCGATTAATATTCAATTCGATCATTGGATCATGACTATGCCATAATAAAATTGACTGGTCTAATAATTCGCTATTTAAGACCCTTATAGACATAACATTCAGATTAAATCGTTACAGTTTTTCGCTGAAAGCTACAAAGGAAAACGCACTATCCATGACAGAGAGCCACGCAAACGTGGTGGTTTGGCAGATAAACGCACGAAAGAAGATCAGGTAGTCGTTCTCATCGCCAAAGATCGCAGCGGTGCCACGACAGATTACATGCTCGGCAGACCGAATAAAGAAAAGATTGAATTGGCAATAAAGCCGATTGTCGTTCCTGACTCTATTCTGTGCTCCGATGGTGCGCGTTCTTATTGTTCTTTTGCAAAAGAGAATAACTTGACGCACTACCGAGCTATTACCAGCAAGGGTGAACGGGTGATTGGCAAGCAGTTCCATATACAGAACGTCAATATTTACATGTCCATTACACCTACTAAGCTGGATGGAGCGATTTAACGGAGTAGGAACAGATTATTTTCCCAATTATCTTGGGTGGATGCGGATCATTGATGTTTTGAAAGAAAACCAAGAGTTTGATTTAAAGGATTTTATCTCGGATGCGTTCAGTTTCGAATATCACAAAGACGCACTTCTGGAATGATCAACAACTAAATTCACATACCTAGCTCATTGGTTATATCTTTCATTCGAATCATATGTTTTTGAGGTGACATGTCAGATGATATAACTCCGACTAAAACAACTGTATCTTCTCTTTTTGCATAATAGATAACATGATTCTTTATAGGGAATCGAAATGCGTTACTGGAAACTTCTTCAATGTTCGCTCCCGTATTGTGGGTTGTTAGCGAGTGACTGAAGCTTTTTAAACAAGGCGACTTTATATTTGTAACAAAAAGTATAAACCGTTTAGCAAAATCCTCTTTGCTGCATGCTATTCCCTTCCTAGTGCTTTATCTCTTATTTGTAAAGAATAATGACATTTCATGAGATTTATTTTATACAAAACTGCCAAATATTGCTTGTAAAATTCATCTTGAAAGATAAATAGGCTATAGCTGTTCTTCAATAAAAATAACAGATTTTTTTATTGTTTAAGAAAATTCATTGACTAAATGTAGTAGACTGGTCTATTGTTTGTTGGCTTATTTGTTCAGAACAAACCGTTATCGCGATTTACAAGTCGTTCTATCGGCTTTTTATTTACTCTGTGTCATAGACAGGCGGTCTACTGTAGAGCTAATAGAGAGCCGTATCAAGTTCTGAAGCACTGCCGTAATTAATCAAGAGGAGGTCCTTAAATGGCCTACGAATCACTCAATCCATACACTGGCGAACTCCTTTCGTCATTTCCAGATGCAACAAATACTGAAGTAGATCAGGCGATTGAACATGCGCATAATGCGTTTTTGACTTGGAAAGAAACCAGTTTCTCGGAACGGGCTCGAGTCATGCACAATACAGCAGACATATTACGTCGTGACGTTGATTTTTTCGCTAACCTTCTGACTATTGAAATGGGTAAACTCATACCGGAAGCTAAAGCTGAAATCGCTCTTTCAGCAGATATCTTTGACTATTATGCAAATAATGCAGAGAGGCTGTTAGCATCTGAAAAGCTGCCAGTAGCGGATCCCAGTGAGGGAGACGCTGTATTATCCGCTGAACCGCTAGGGATTTTACTGGCAATTGAGCCGTGGAACTTTCCATTCTACCAAGTTGCTCGTATTGCCGCGCCACAATTATCTGCAGGTAACACCATGTTACTCAAGCATGCATCAAATGTGCCACAGGCCGCAGCGGCATTCGAAAAATTGATGTTGGAGGCCGGTTTACCCCAGGGAGCGTTTAAAAACCTTTATGCAACAAGGGCTCAAATCGAAACGATCATCAATGATCCACGCGTTCATGGAGTTGCACTGACCGGATCTGAAGGTGCGGGTTCAATAATTGCCTCGCAAGCCGGTAAAGCGTTGAAAAAATCTACGCTCGAACTTGGCGGAGCTGACGCTTTCGTTGTGCTCGCTGATGCAGAAATGGAGAAAACTATTAAATGGGCTGTTTTTGGACGACATTGGAATGGTGGCCAGGTCTGTGTGTCCTCTAAACGCATGATCATTGTCGATGACGTTTACGACCAATTTTTTGAAGGTTACATCACCGGTGTTGCTAATCTGAGGGTGGGGGATCCATTAGACCCATCTACGACATTAGCTCCCTTGTCATCTGAGGCCGCGGCAGAAGAGATTAAAGATAAGATACGCCAAGCGGTTTCTTACGGAGCGACAGCGACCGAAGTAGGACCAAAGGTTCCCAGCTCGGGGGCTTTCGTCCAGCCAACTATTTTGACCGATATTTCTGAAGACAACCCCGCTCGGTATTGGGAGTTCTTTGGTCCAGTATCAATGCTGTTCCGTGCGAAGGATGAGGCGGATGCTGTGCGAATCGCCAACGATTCACCATTTGGTCTAGGCGGGTCAGTTTTCACTGCCGATCCCAATCATGGCTACGATGTAGCAAAGCAAATTTCCACAGGCATGGTTTTTGTTAATCACCCGACAATGGCTAAGGCGGATCTACCTTTTGGTGGCATCGGACGTTCGGGGTACGGCAGAGAGTTGATCGGGCTAGGAATCAAGGAGTTCGTTAACCACAAACTCATCTCCGTGGTTGATATCGATGCGCCGTTCTAAGCCGAAAAGTCCTAAACGATGGCAAATTTTAGGTGAAAATAGTCTGGCTGAATAGCAGAGGGTTGATGTAACTGAGTTAACTGTTTGCACTCAGTTACGCTCCCTATTTTTGAATTTACGATAGCGTAAAGCTAGTCAAGCTTTATGCCTAGTGGTCAAAAACTCGATTCAGTTGGGTTTTAGCTTGCGTGCCGATAGTCGATACGACTTTGATCTTTGCTTCATCGTCCAATTGCTGGGTATGGCCTGTGAGGGTGCTTGGCCTGGGCGAGGCATTGGCTATTCCCATATTCTAACGCTACACGCGGAAACATTGATTTCCGCCTACACATTGAGACTAAAGGAAATTTGTATGAAAAATTTCAACTTTTACAACCCAACTAGAATATTATTTGGCAAAAATAGCATTGCAGACCTGAAAGATCAGGTCCCTGATGATGCGAAAGTGATGATTCTTTATGGCGGTGGCAGTGCTGAGCGTACAGGTGTTCTGGACCAAGTTCGTTCGGCTTTAGCTGGGCGAACAGTGCTTGAGTTTGGCGGTATTGAACCAAATCCACGCTTTGCTACAGCGATGAAAGCTGTAGAGATGATCCGTGAAAAAGAAATAACTTTCCTGCTAGCGGTTGGTGGTGGGTCTGTCATCGACGCCACAAAGTTTATTGCAGCAGCGGCAAAGTATGATGGTGATACATGGGAAATTCTGACATCACGCGGATCTGTTATTAAGCAGGCGCTGCCGTTTGGCACAGTATTGACCTTACCGGCAACTGGTTCAGAGATGAACTCTGGGGGAGTAATTACAAATCCAGAGAAGGGTGCAAAGCTTCCGTTTAATAGCGTTTATTGCTACCCGATTTTCTCTGTCTTGGATCCGGAGGTCACCTATACTTTACCTACACGACAAATTGCCAATGGTGTGGTGGATGCCTTTGTCCATACCATCGAACAGTATCTGACCTACCCAGCGGCTGCATACGTCCAAGACGGCTTCGCTGAATCTCTGCTGCGCACACTTATAGATCTAGGTCCTAAAGCTCTTGAGACTCCAGAAAATTATGACATTCGTGCCAATCTGATGTGGACAGCGACGATGGCTCTCAACGGGCTGATTGGTGCTGGTGTGCCTCAAGATTGGGCTAGCCACATGATTGGGCATGAGATTACCGCCTTGAATGATACTGACCATGCTCGAACGCTAGCTGTTGTGTTGCCATCGCTGATGAATGATCAACGTGGGCCTAAACGCGAGAAGCTACTTCAATATGCTAGTAATGTCTGGGGTATCCACGAAGGGTCCGACGATGTGCGTATTGATGCCGTGATCGACGCAACATGTGGTTTCTTTGAACAGATGGGTATCAAAACTCGCTTAGGCGACTACGGCATTGATGCACATGATATTGATCATATCGTTACAGCGCTACAGGACCATGGTATGACAGCACTTGGTGAAAACAAAGCAATTGCCCCAGATGATGCTCGCCGCATTCTTGAAGCTGCTTTGTAGGAGAAATTAAAGATGACACAATCTGAAATAGTAAATCGTAAATTTGTTTTGGCTGAACGCCCTGAAGGTGAACCGACGAAGAGCACCCTAAGGCTTGAAGCTGCTATGGTCCCTTCTATCGGCGACAATCAGATGCTTTTGCGTACCGAATATTTATCACTAGATCCCTATATGCGGGGACGGATGAGTGATGAACCATCATATGCCGCACCAGTGGAGATCGGCGAAGTTATGGTTGGTGGCACGGTCGCGCAGGTTGTAACCTCGAACGTTGATGGCTTTGAAGTAGGCGATTGGATACTCAGTTTCAATGGCTGGCAGGATTATGCCCTATCGGATGGTGCTGGGTTGACTAACCTTGGTGCATCGCCAGCGCATCCGTCCTGGGCGCTCGGTGTCTTGGGCATGCCCGGCTTTACTGCTTGGGCAGGCTTGACGCAGATCGGTGTGCCTAAGCCCGGTGAAACAATTGTTGTGGCTGCTGCGACTGGTCCTGTCGGCGCAACAGTAGGCCAAATCGGTAAGTTATTAGGTTGTCGTGTAGTGGGCATCGCGGGTGGGCCTGAAAAATGTGTTTATGCGGTAGATGAGTTGGGTTTTGACGACTGTATAGATCACAAGGCTGGTGACTTCTCAGATCGTCTTGCCAAGGCTAGTCCTAATGGTATTGATGTCTATTTCGAAAATGTTGGGGGCAAAGTTCTTGATGCGGTTATTCCCCTCCTGAATTCCAATGCACGTATACCTGTGTGTGGGTTGGTATCGCAATATAATGCCACTGAACTGCCAGATGGACCGGATCGAATGAACTGGCTAATGGGTCAAATCCTACATAAGAAGATTAAGGTGCAAGGCTTCATCATCTTTGACGATTTTGGCCATCTCTACCCGAACTTCGCGAAGGAAATGGGCGCGTGGGTTGAAAGCAGTAAGGTGAAATATCGCGAAGAGATTATCGATGGTCTGGGAAATGCTCCAGAAGCTTTCATAGGCCTTCTTAATGGCGAGAATTTTGGAAAGCGGGTGATCCGCGTTGGCAATACAAAATAGGAAAATAATATGAAAATTTTGATGATACTAACATCTCATGATGAACTTGGAGACACTGGTAAAAAAACCGGCTTCTGGTTAGAGGAGTTTGCTGCACCCTATTATGTGTTCAAGGATGCCGGAGCCGATATCACTCTAGCTTCGCCCAAGGGAGGGCAACCTCCAATTGACCCTTCCAGTGATAACGCGGACACACAGACTGATGATATCCGCCGATTTAAGGGGGATCTTGAGACTCAAGAGCATCTTGCTAATACGCTGAAGCTGTCCGATATGACTGAAGAAGGGTTCGACGCAATCTTTTATCCTGGAGGGCATGGCCCATTGTGGGATCTTGCTGAAGATGCTGACAGCATACGCCTAATAGAGGCGTTCGCAGCCGCGGACTTACCTGTTGGGGCAGTCTGTCACGCTCCTGCGATATTCCGCCACACCCAAGGTATCGACGGAAACTCCTTAGTTTTTGGGCGACGTGTGACAGGATTCACTAATACAGAAGAAGAGGCCGTTGGCCTGACCAACGTAGTGCCCTTCCTTGTTGAGGATATGCTTAAAGCCAATGGCGGCCATTATGAGAAAGACGTTGATTGGGCAAGCTTTGTGCTGCGAGACGACAAACTCGTCACAGGCCAGAATCCGGCCTCATCGGCTGCCGCTGCACAAGAGATCCTTGCGCTGTTGAAATAAGCGGAAAAGGTTGACTTGACTGACCCTGTTTCATTATTAAGCGTCTCCATATTCCGAAATATAGGAATTCTGGTTGGCTTCAAGGGGCGGTCAATGTCATCCATCATCCCGAAATTGCACCGGGCGGAACTGTTACCGTATTATTTCCGTGCTGGTTTATGGGCTTATCACAACATTCAATTAAGGAGAAAACATATGAGAACAGTCCATCTGAGTTCTGGCTTTGGGTCTATATTGGCTAATGTAATGGCCCTGTTTTCCGTATTATTCATTGCCTTTCCAACGCAAGCCGAAGCTCCTATCCGTTCCAGCAATGATATCCATGTGACAGCGGAAATGTTTAGCTGCATTTATGATTTGCCCAAAGTACGCAATACCTTTCTATTCCATTCTGACCCTAAAAAACTCAAGGAAGCTATCCGTATTTTTACCAAACGTGTCTCTGATACTGAGTATCCTGTTGGTACTGTAATGCAACTTGTTCCATTTGAACCGATGGTCAAGCACTCAAGAGAATACTACCCGGACAGTAATGGTTGGGAGTTCCTCGCACTCGATGTGACGGCAAAGAGTACGACGATCACGAGTCGAGGAGATCATGCTGTCAATTTTGAAGGGCGTGAGTGCTTGAGCTGCCATGCAGCGGGCATGAAATACGATTTCGTTTGCGAGAAAGATCACGGCTGCGCACCGTTGTCTATTGGCGACGAAGAGATCGCAGCTTTTCAGGCTGCTGATCCCCGCTGCACGTCGGGTCAGATCAAGGATAAGACACGTAAAAATTCGTAACTAGGCGCGATGTCTAATTATATCAGAGAGGGTAAAATCAGGTGAATCGGTTTTGGCAAAACCTTTGCGTAGACCCTGCATTGGTTCCCTCAGTCAAAAATGCACTCTCCTGCCTGCCAGGAAATGAGGAGTTAATATGATTAATACCCCTGAAAACGACCTGTTTTCTCCAGTTGTTGTAGGACCTTATATCCTGAAAAATCGTATAATTATGGCACCTTTGACACGGGCTCGCTCGGCAGAAAGTATTGCCACATCTATGATGCAAGAGTATTACACACAGCGCTCATCGGCGGGTTTGATAATCAGTGAAGGGCTGAACATTTCACCACAAGCAGTGGGCTACGCCTTTACTCCTGGCCTCTGGACAGCTGAACAGATAGAAAGCTGGCGCCCTGTCACTGCGGCCGTCCACGATAAGGGAGGACGGATATTTGCTCAACTTTGGCATGTTGGCCGGGTTTCTCACCCAGATGTGCAGTTGGGAGGAGAACTACCCGTCGCTCCATCTGCAGTCCGTCCCGATGTAGAAGCGTTCACGGCAGGGGGAAAGAAACCGGCATTGATACCAAGGGCGTTGGGTATTGACGAATTACCGGGAATAGTGGCGGATTTTGAGCAGGCTGCCCACAACGCTCTTGTAGCAGGATTTGATGGTGTCGAAATTCATGCCGCAAATGGATACTTGCTTGATCAATTTATGCGTGATGGGGCTAATCGACGTACTGATGCCTATGGCGGGGTGGTAGAAAACCGCATTCGGTTGACTCTTGAAGTTACCAAAGCCGTTGCGGCAATTTGTAATGGCGGCCGCACTGGGCTACGGATATCTCCCATCAGCACGGCCAATGGCCTTAGCGATAGCAACCCCGAACCGGTGTTCAAGGCTCTTGTTGACCAACTCAATGACATCGATCTGGCTTATCTTCACGTTGTCGAGGGAATAACTCGTGGGCCACGCATAGTCAAAGGGGGGTTTGATTTAGATATTTTGCGACAGCGGTTCAAAGGGATATACATGGCTAATAATGGCTATGACCGAGATCTAGCTTTTGCAGCGCGGCATAATGATACCGCTGATCTGATTGCATTCGGGCGCCACTATATTGCCAACCCTGATCTGGTTACCCGATTAGAGCTTAATTTATCTCTCAATCCGCTTGACAACGCGACGGCATATGGGGGAGGGGCCGCGGGGTATACTGATTACCCATTCTTGCCTGCGAATGATCCTTGGTGATGGTGCTAATTACCTATTATTTTGAAATATAAAAGGAAGATAACTACTATGAAATCACGTAATCTTGGCGCTGGACTGGGCGCTGTCTCTGCTATCGGCCTCGGCTGTATGGGGATGTCTGAGTTCTATGGCCCCTCTAATAAATCTCAATCTCTCGCGACGCTGGAGTATGCACTTGATAAAGGTATTAATTTCTTTGATACCGCGGATACTTATGGTCTTGGCCGTAATGAGGAACTTCTCAGTAGCTTTCTCGCCCGACACCGCGACGAAATCACTCTGGCGACTAAGTTTGGCATTGTACGTGATGGCCCGCTTGAGGAACGCCGAATTGACAATACCACTGCCTACATGATCAAAGCCTGTGAGGCTTCGCTAAAACGCTTGGGTATAG
Organism: Shewanella algicola; assembly: GCF_014648035.1. GTDB lineage: Bacteria > Pseudomonadota > Gammaproteobacteria > Enterobacterales > Shewanellaceae > Shewanella > Shewanella algicola. Next base: position 12,345 of record NZ_BMQI01000068.1, read on the forward strand.
AAACAATCGATCTCTACTATGCTCACCGATTGAATCCAGCTGTTCCAATCGAAGATACTGTGGGCGCGATGGCTGAACTCGTTAAACAAGGTAAAGTACGTGGCCTAGGGTTGAGCGAGGTATCACCCGCTACCCTGCGCCGTGCCCATGCCATTTATCCCATCGCAGCAGTGCAGTCGGAATATTCTCTATGGACGCGCGATCCAGAAGACGGAATATTGCAGACCTGCAAAGAACTTGGTGTAGCATTTATTCCATACAGTCCGCTTGGCCGAGGTTTTTTGACGGGTAAGATCAGGTCTGTTGACGACATGGCTGCAGATGACTTTAGACGTACTTCTCAACCACGATTTGAGGGAGATAATTTACAAAAGAATCTGTCCGTGATCGATGCGCTAACTAAGTTTTCAGATTCAAAAGGCTGTACACCGGCACAGTTGGCTTTGGCATGGGTTCTGGCGCAAGGAGAGCACGTTATCCCTATTCCCGGTACACGTACAGAACGTTATATTGACGAAAATATAGGTGCTGGGTCATTGTCTCTGACAGAGGAAGATATTTCTACACTCGGTAAAATAGCTCCGAATGGCACCATTAGCGGCGATCGTTATACTACTGAGGGGATGCAGCACGTCAATATATAACCTCCATCAAGGCCATATCTCTTGCCAAAGCTCGAAGGTATGAGGCAGCAAAATAACACTCGCATGCAAGAGATTAATAGAGCTCCGCAAGTGTTAACCATGGCCGTTAATCAGTAAATTAATTATTGAACTGACAAAAATGAGAGGATTAATGTTATTGGCGTCAAATGAGCTTCTCGGTGACACCAGGGATAAGACCGGGTTAAAACTCGTAGAGTTAAATCCTCGTGCTACTTAGAATGACTTTGTGATGGCTTCCGCAAGAATGCTGATAGCCACCTCAAGATCTAAGTAACTCGAGACCGTAACTAATTATCGTTTCGAGTTAGGGTACCTGCGGAACGGATCTATTATGTCAAGCTCTCCGAGGATTTGCTCACTGCGTTAGATTCTAGTGGACATGACAATGTAGCAATTTACGGAGAAGCCTATACCTCAAGCGCTACTCCACATCCTTGCTAGAAAGTCTGTTGCTGCAGGCTTTAGTTAGCTTAGTTCTCTAGGTACTGATGTTTTTGTTATAGGCTGTGATGCCGGCTACCTATTATCTGGCTAGCAAGTGATGTGCTTTACCAACAAAAAGAAGGGGCACTTATAGTAGTGTTATTCCTGATGAAGGAAATGCTCAAAGCCAGTGGGGCAGTAAACTGAAATTGATGATTGGCAAATCTATGTTGTGACGTGTGGGTTGCTAGTCACTGGACAGTTTCCGGCTTGCTCCGAAGCTGACATGTACGTTTTGTCTTAAAGGGCAGACAGTTTTCCCCAAAGAGCGTGTCTTGAATGTTATCAGTTACCGAATTAACCATTGATAGGACGTTATTGTCTAAATCAGTTTTTTTAACCGAGTGACTCTGCGGTACAGAGTGCTAAATTAATTGTAACAGGAGTTCGAAAACTCAATGAATAGACTATTAGTCCTAGCGCTAGGAATGTTTTCCATAGGCACTGGCAGTTTCGTTATGGCTGGCCTTCTACCCGAAGTAGCTGCGAGTTTTAATACCAGCGTAGGTGATGCGGCAAGTATGATTGCGGCATTCGCTGTAGCTTATGCTCTGGTTATACCTATTGCCGCAATCCTATTGGTGAATTTTTCGTATAAACCTATTTTAGTTGTGGGCATGCTAATTCTTGCTGCAGGCCATGTGTTCTCAGCACTGGCGCCAACTCTAGAATTAGCTATCGCTGGTCGTGCGATGGGGGGGCTGGGAGGAGCTCTGTTTATGCCAATTGCCGGAGCGGCGGCTACAGCGATAGTCGCGCAAGAGCATTGGGGCCGTTCATTAGCAATCATTACAGCTGGATTGAGTGCGTCAACCGCGATTGGGGCTCCATTGGGAATTGCTCTTTCAACGAGTTTTGGTGACTGGCGGCTTGGTATGTGGCTTGTTGCTGCACTGGCTGGTGCTGCGGCTATTGGGATTGGAACTCTAATGGAACCTATTCCAAGAACGGTCACAAAAAAAAGGAGCAGGGATTTACTTGCCTCAGTAATGAAACCAGCAGTACTGGGATTATTAGGAACAACATTGTTTTTAATGATCGGATCTTATATCGTTCATACTTATGCCAGTGTAATTCTTATGCCTACGACTGGTGGTGACGGCAAAACATTAGCTATTCTAATGGCAGTTTGGGGCGTTGCGGCTACCCTTGGAACTTTTTTCGTCGTTAGGCTTACCGACCGATGGGGTACAAGGCCGATTATCTTTTTCGGGCTCTCGATTTTGAGTGTAAACTTCTTACTGTTGCCATATCTTACCAATTCAACGTTCGTATCTATTTTGTCACTTGCGCTCTGGGGAGCGATTGCTTGGAGCTGCTTGGTACCTCTGCAGCACCAGCTAGTCAAAGTTGCACCTACTAGTGCATCCATCGTGCTGGGCCTTAACACATCAGCTATATATCTAGGCGTTTCGTTCTCAGCGTCCATTGGAAAACATGTATCTCAAACACTTGGAAGTGAGTACTTGAGCATAGTTGCGGCCGGATTTACGATTCTGGCCTTGGCAATATATGAGGTACATCGGATTATTGTAAACCGGAATTTGAAAATGCTCAGCACCTTACAGGGCTAGTTTTCATTATGGCCCTTAGTGACATTTTCAATGCAAAATCAATATTTTTCGCTTTGAGATAAGAGTGAGTACATTCATTTGCACAAAAATGTGGCATATGTAAGCGATCATTTATTCTTTGCTTACCATACCGCAAAATTTGCTTTTGTCACAGTAGCAAACACAATCTTGTCAGTGTGAGTCGAGTCATAAATAGTAAACGATATAACCTTTTTAGCTAAGATATTAACCTAAGGGGTATTTGTATTGCGGTATCTAGGCCTATAGTTAGATCTGACGGTTCTCCGAGCTTTTTGTCCTACGTCAACGATATGGACAGTTAGCCGTGGTAATTTTGCCACCGGGGTGAGTAAATAAATGCACTTACCTCCCACACTTGGAAAGGTTAACATGTCCCAATTACAAGACAGTTTTGGTCGACGTTTTCATTATTTACGAATGTCAGTGACTGATGTTTGTAACTTCAAATGTACTTATTGCTTGCCCGACGGCTATCGCCCAGACGGTAAACCTACGTTTTTAACTCTCAACGAGATTGAAAATTTAGTTGCTGGTTTTGGTGATGTCGGTACGCAAAAAATTCGTATCACTGGTGGCGAACCCACACTTCGTAAAGACTTTACCGACATAGTGCGGATTGTTGCCGATAATCCTAATATTAATACTGTCGCCATGACAACTAATGGCTATCGCTTACAGCAACATGCCAAAGAATGGTATGACGCCGGATTGCGACGCATTAATGTGTCAGTTGATAGCTTAGATCCTAAAATGTTTTACCAAATTACCGGTGAAAATAAATTCGACCAAGTGATGCGTGGTATTGATGCCGCACTTGAGGCTGGGTTTGAGCGAGTCAAGATTAATGCCGTGTTGTTAAAAGGTCTTAATGATAAAGATTTACCGCGTTTTTTACATTGGATTAAAAATACACCCATTGATCTACGTTTTATTGAGTTGATGGAAACTGGTTTAGGCCGTGATTATTTTAACGCCCATCATCTCGCTGGCGTCGATATTAAAAAACAACTTGAACGAGAAGGCTGGTTATATGATCTGCCTGATGTTGATGATGGTCCAGCACAAAACTTCAGTCATACAGATTACAAAGGCCGTATTGGGCTAATCATGCCTTATGCAAAAAACTTTTGTGCCAGTTGCAACCGTTTACGTGTCTCTGCAAAAGGTAAATTACATCTATGTTTGTTTACTGAAAATGGCGTGGATTTACGTGATTTACTCCAAGATGCTTCTCAACGAGATGAATTAATTAGCCGTTTACACGGTCAATTAGCTCAGAAAAAAGAAACCCACTTTTTACATCAAGGCATTACTGGCGTGACTCAACATCTTGCCTCAATTGGTGGTTAAGCTATTTTAAGACTAATCAAACTGATACGACACCCACAATGTCAGTGACGCTCAGTCGATAGACATTGAATTTTAATAAGGCTGTAAAAGTATGAGCGATCGTTTTACCCATATTAACGCCGATGGCAATGCCCATATGGTCGATGTTACTGAAAAAGCGGTCACCGAGCGTGAAGCTCGTGCTGAAGCCTTTATTGATATGGCACCAAATACCTTAACCATGATCATGAGTGGTAGCCATCACAAAGGTGATGTGTTCGCTACAGCACGTATCGCGGGTATTCAAGCCGCAAAAAAAACTTCAGATTTAATTCCTTTATGTCATCCACTAATGCTAACTAAAGTAGAAGTAGATCTAGAGGCTCAACCTGAAAATAATCGTGTTCGCATTACCAGTTTGTGTAAGCTGTCTGGTAAAACAGGTGTCGAAATGGAAGTCTTAACCGCAGCGTCTGTGGCGGCATTAACGATATACGATATGTGTAAGGCTGTGCAAAAGGACATGATTATTTCTCAAGTCCGCTTGCTTGAAAAACGCGGTGGTAAGTCTGGGCATTTTAAAGCCTAATCAGTTAATTATCACTAGCGTAAATTTAAATACGTTTTATGAATAAATACGTTGAGAGACTACTATGATCCAAGTGTTATTTTTTGCCCAAATCCGTGAACTATTAGGTACCGCTAAAGTTGAACATTGTGCCGACAATATAGATACCGCCGAAACGTTACGCGTAGCGCTTGCTGCCACAGATGATAAGTGGGAAAAAGTGTTGACATCGGATAAATTATTGGTCGCGATTAATCAAACTATGAGCCAGTGGGATTCGCCTGTAAACGATGGTGATGAAGTCGCCTTTTTCCCTCCAGTTACGGGAGGTTAGAATGAATAATCAAATCATGGTGCGAGTGCACACCGAAGACTTTAATGTTGCAGATGAATATGCGCTGCTGGCCTGTGATAATCAGGACGGTGCTGTAGTTAATTTTGTCGGTAAAGTGCGGGACTTTAATGATGGCAGTGCGGTAACCGATTTAACCCTAGAGCATTATCCTGGGATGACAGAATCAGTATTAATGCAGATTAGTGAACAGGCTTGTGAACGCTGGCCATTAAACAAAGTGACCATTATTCACCGTTTCGGTACGATGTCGCTCGGCGAACAAATTGTATTTATTGGTGTGACCAGTGCCCATCGTAAAGCGGCTTTTGCTACCTGTGAGTTTTTAATCGACTTTTTAAAAACGAAAGCGCCTTTCTGGAAACTTGAAGCGGGTGACGATGGTGCTAAATGGGTTGAAGCACGTGATAGCGATCAACAAGCAGCTAAAACGTGGCAAAAATAATTTTCCATATTGCTCGTAAATAGCGAGGGTAAATCTTCAATGTATTTCATCAATACCATTGTTCATTTTTTTAATCGGCTTTCGTTGAAGTTTTATACTGGCGGTATCTCGGCGTTACTTGCGATTATTAGTTTAGTTGGATTTAGTTCAGCAAGCATAGCCAGTGACACACCAGCTATTGCCGCCGCTGCAAATATTCAGTTTGCTGTGGCTGAAATTGCCACACGCTTTGAGCAGCAAACGGGGCTATCTGTAAGACTCAGTTATGGTTCATCAGGCAATTTTGTCACTCAGATTAAGCATGGTGCGCCTTTTGAGTTAATGCTCAGTGCTGATGAAGATTATATTGATATTCTGCATCAAGCTGGCTTGACTCAAAATAAAAGCATTATTTATGCCATTGGTCGATTAGCATTGGCTGCGCCTAAATCATCACCACTCATTTTGGACCCTGAATTAGTTGGATTAACGCAATTAATCAACGATGGTAAATTGTCGCGGTTTGCGATTGCCAATCCTGATCATGCTCCTTATGGTGAGCGTGCCCGAGAAGTCCTTAAAGCGAAAGGTTTATGGGATGCGGTGCAGCCTAAATTAATTTTAGGCGAAAATGCCTCACAAGCCGCCCAGTTTACCATCAGTGGATCAACCCAAGGAGGAATCGTACCATTATCATTGGCGCTAACGCCTGAGTTTATCAAGCGTGGTAACTATGTCGAGATCCCCGATGCTCTGTATCAACCGATCAATCAACGGATGGCATTAATGCCCAATGCCTCTAAAACGGCAGAACGTTTTTATCAATATATGCAATCACCTGATGCACAGGAAGTTCTCTCTCAATTTGGGTTTAATTTACCCATCCATGTTATTCGTAAGGTGGATTAATGGATTGGCAAGCTCTGTGGTTGTCGGTCAAACTGAGCTGTTTTACGGTGATATTACTCATTCCACTGGCCATTTTTGTTGGTCGTGAGTTAGCCTACTGCCAGTTTAAGGGAAAGTCATGGCTAGAGGCTTTAATCATGGTGCCATTAGTGTTGCCACCTACTGTCATAGGTTATTACTTATTAGTGGGTTTAGGTGACCAGAGCATCATTGGTCAATGGGTTGAGCAGTTAGCTGGGCAACAACTTGTGTTTCATTTTTCTGGTTTAGTGATAGCCTCTATTATTGTCAATATTCCCTTTGCCGTTCAGCCGATACAACGTGCGTTTGAAACCGTTCCTATCGATATTCGCGACGCAGCTGCTTGTTGTGGTATGAGTCGTGTACGTATTTTTTTTCGAGTAGAATTACCCATGATTTGGCCTGGTGTATTAACTGCCGTTGTATTGTGTTTTTCCCATGTCTTAGGTGAATTTGGTGTGGTATTAATGCTGGGTGGAAACATTGCAGGTGAAACCAGAACCATTTCAATAGCGATTTATGATAGTGTTCAGGCATTCGATTTTGATTCAGCTGGGATGATGTCTTTGGTCTTACTCGTTTTTGCTGTGAGTGCGCTAGCGCTGACTACCAGTATGTCGAGGCGTTTAGGAGGGCATCATGGCGCCTCGCAACGCTGATCTTACATGTGATATTTCACAAACATTCCCCATACCACTTGAAGCGCACTTCAGTTGTCGGGCAGGTGAAGTTTTAGCCGTTGTAGGCCCTTCTGGTGGCGGTAAAACAACCTTATTGAGAATGATTGCCGGTTTAACCTTTCCTCAACAGGGCCAGATTCGTTATGGGGATGCGGTATGGTTTGATGAACAACAATCTATTTCTTTGACCCCTCAGCAAAGGCATATTGGCTATTTGCCGCAGCATTTTGGCTTGTTCCCGCATTTATCAGCATTAGATAATGTCATTTCTGGGCTTGACCATATACCCAAAGCATTACGTAAACAGCGTGCGCTAGATTGGTTAGATCGTGTCAACTTACATGGTTTTCCTAATCGTTTACCCGCTCAACTGTCCGGTGGACAACGCCAACGAGTTGCTCTTGCTCGAGCACTGGCTCGAGAGCCTGCTATTTTGCTGCTTGATGAACCTTTTTCTGCAGTTGATAAAGAAACTCGTGAGCGCTTATATATTGAATTAGCTCACTTAAAACAACAATTGTCTATTCCCATCGTTATGGTGACGCACGACATTCATGAGGCCTTATTATTGGCCGATAAAATGATATTGATTAGCCAAGGGAAAATGCTCCAGCACGGCGAGCCATTTGAAGTGATATCTCATCCCAATGACGAAGCTGTGGCAAGGCAAATGGGCTTGAGAAATATTTTTGACGGTCAAGTTGTCGAGCAAGACACAGAGCGTAATATGACTACGTTTACCTTGGGCCATGAACTGATTGTTAGCGACAGTGCCCCAAAATTAACGATTGGCCAAAATATTCGCTGGGTCATTCCAAATCAAGGTATCCGCTTTAATACCATTAGCAGTGGCCGTTTATGCAAAAGCATAAATAAGTTAGAAGTGCTGATTGAGTCTGTATTGGTAATGGGCGAGTCTTCGAGAGTGATGGCATCAGTGATTGATGTCGGATCAATCATTAATGCCGATTTGCCTACACATCTAGTCCGTAAGTTAGCGCTTGAGGCCGGAGTGAAGACGACTATTGCACTTAAGTCCGATCAAATTCATATTCTGAACCCGTAAAATCGCGTAATCACATCATAAAATGGTATTTATGATCAATTATTAAACTTAGATTTCTTGGGACTTTGGCTGCTCTTAGGAAAGTAGTCGAGTGATAAAGTTTCAATTCTGTAGAGGCTAATGATGGTTCGGTTGCTTATAACAATATGCTTTCTTCCATGTGCAGTGATGGCTACTCCATCTACACATTCTTTACTGCTCAATGGCGAATTTTTAAAGCCTATAACAGTGCTCATTTATAAGTTTATATAAGGCTATTTTAAGGCTTGTAGTTTGTTGCTTCGCATTTAGGGCAAGGAGGAAGTATATCGGAGTTATCATCTAAAATTACTCTTTGCCCACATTTTGTGCATGTGTATACACCTTTCCCTGGTTTTTCGTCTGTACTCGACATAAATAGATCTCCTTTATAACTACAATGAACAATATAAAATAAATTATTGATTCCTAAAATGCGGCAAAAAAGAACAATGCAAGAGTTATTTTTAAGCAAATTTTAATAGAATACTTTCTAATTACTATTGTGATGCTTTAACGACATTGTCATATTTCGTTTGAAAATAAACTACGCTAAAACATTTTGCACAAATTTAGTTTGGAATATGGCCTGTGGTCACTAATGTCTTGGCTTTACCCACACTAGGCCAAGAGGAAACTAACGATGGTTCCCTCTTTGAGCTTCCTGCCACCCATAATCCACGAATAAAAAGTCCTATAACTATACTGAAATCATAATGATGATTATCCCCCTGTGTCAGGATAGTTGTCGCCTCAGTTTTTCATAAAAATAAAACAGGGAGCGG
>NZ_BMQI01000069.1 GCF_014648035.1 Shewanella algicola
CATTGAATGGGTTAAATTTGTCAAACTATGGGTACATTATGTCAATGTATGGGTTCAGCGACATTATCTTTGATTCTTAATCACTGCTATTTCAACACCACTATTTCATCGCGGCTTTCACGTACACATCAAAGCGATTTTTTTTCTGCGCTAACACCATACTCGGTTTTACACCATCAAGATCTTCAGCATAATCGGGGCGTTTTACGACTACACGCTTGGTGGCCAGTGCCATTGCGGGCGCTAATAAACCGTCGGCGTCTAGGTCGGCACCGACTAAGGTTTGAAATACGCGCATTTCTTTTTTGACTAAGGCTGACTTTTCACGATGTGGGTACATGGGGTCTAAATAGACGACGTCTATTTCTGTACCAGAGGACTGTGCAGCATCAGCTAACGCATCAAGGCTCGAACCATGAAACAAGCTCATAAGCTCTTGCATCCACTCGCCGATTTCAGCGTCTTCATAAGCGCGGCGTAGGCCGTCTTCTAATAGCGCAGCAACCACAGGGTGGCGCTCAACCATAATCACTTTGCAACCTAGGCTTGCCAATACAAACGCATCGCGGCCTAAGCCTGCTGTGCCATCAACTACCGTGGGCGTTACGCCTTGTTTTAACCCGACCGCTTTGGCGATAGACTGGCCGCGCCCGCCACCAAATTTGCGGCGATGTGCCACCGCGCCTGATACAAAATCAACGTTAATGCCATCTAATTTGGGTTCATCTCGTTTATACAAACTCAAACAGTTTTGCTCAAAACGCAATTCAAACGCGGCGTCTTGGTCCCACACTAATTGCCAGCGGCTGGCGATATCAACCAATGTTGGGTACTGCTGATTAAAGAAGATCGGTGTCTGCAACAAGATAAATACCATGCCAATATAAGAAACTACCTCATTATGCCAAAAGCCATCAGCAGTGAATACCTATACCTCACGCCTGAGAAAACTTATAATGATGGTATTACACAGTTTTTACTGTTCATTTAGTTAATGGAAATACCCATGCTTAGTTATCGCCACGGTTACCATGCTGGCAATTATGCCGATGTGCTTAAACATTCAATGCTTATACAGGCATTAAAAGCCATGCAGAAAAAAGCAAAGCCATATGTGTATATCGACACTCATGCAGGCGCTGGCGCGTATTCGTTGACGGATGAGTTTTCGCAAAAAACCGGCGAGTATTTAGAGGGCGTAGCCAAACTGTGGGAGCATGAAAACCTGCCTGTCGCCTTAGCTGATTATGTTGAAGCGGTAAACCACTTTAATGCCGAATATGACGGTGAGCTTAGAGTGTATCCTGGCTCACCGGCGTTTGTAGATGTAGAGCTGCGCCCACAAGATCGCATGGTATTACACGAGCTGCATTCAACTGACCATGAGTTACTTGAAAGTTACTTTATTCAAGACAAGCAAGTAAAAGTACTAAACAGTGATGGTTTACAAGGGTTAATTGCCGCGGTGCCGCCGTTAGAGCGCCGTGGAGTGATTTTAATTGACCCAAGTTATGAAATTAAAACCGACTATATTGATGTGGCAGAGACCCTGATTAAAGCCCATAAACGCTTTGCGACAGGTGTTTTTATGCTGTGGTATCCGGTGGTAAAACGTGAGCAAACTGAAGCTATGCTGACACTGCTTAAAAATAGCGGCATTAAAAAACAGCTGCGTATTGAGCAAGCCATTAATGCCGATAGCGATGAGTTTGGCATGACAGCCGCTGGTTTATGGGTGATTAATCCGCCGTGGAAAATGGATGTTATGGCCAAAGAAGCATTAGATTACTTAGCGCCTTTATTAGGCCATGCCGACGGTTACACAACTGTAAAATGGGAAGTAGGCGAGTAGCCGCATGATCTCTTAGAAGGTAATAAAAAAGCCCGGTGCATATTGATGCTCCGGGCTTTTTTATAGCATTATTTAAAAAATGCGCCTGTAGCCCCAGGGAATACCACTGGGCTGACATTGCCATTGGCAGCAACACTTGCCACGCCAAATAGGTAATTATCAATCACTAGATTATCCAGAGTAAAGGTATCAACCTTGCCCACATAGCGGCTGTGGGTCCACTCTGGTGCGGTAGTTGAGCGCCAATACACCCGATAACCTACCACAGTTTCATCACTGCTTTTTTGCCAACTTAGCGTAGTACTGGGTGACACCTGGCCTTCAATACTCACCTTAGATGGCGGTGCAGGTGCCCATGCCTGGGCGGCTAAGCTAATTGCGTTTAATGCGGTGAGTTTGGCGTTAAACTCAAAATCGACGCCTTCAATGACATCGCCGTAGGCAATGCCGTTTTCAACCCGAATGTCTTGATGCTGGCGGTCGTAATGCTCATTGGTTTCCATAATTCGCACCGCTGGTAAACCAGCCTGATTAAACGGTAAGTGGTGTCCACCACGGCCAAATCGGTCAAGGCGATACACTAACATGACATCGAGGTTTGTCATGTACTGGTCGGCCAACGATTTAATTTTACGGGCCAAATTACGCGAGGCAGAATCGTTTTCGCCGCCACTAAAATAACGCGCTTTGGCTTCTTCGGCGGTTTCGGCAAAGCGTACGCCTTCAGAAAAAACTCGCACACTGCTGTTATTTATTACGCCATTAATTCCAGCAATGTTACCTATCATGTCGTTATTAAGCACAGCTTGTACTTGCCAATCTTGTGCTTTGGCATAGTCGGCTAAAATATTGCCGCCGTACAGGCCTTGCTCTTCACCCGACAGGGCTGCATACACTATGGTGCCGTTAAACTGATATTTAGATAACACCCGCGCGGCTTCAATTGCGCCTGCTACACCGGAGGCATTATCGTTAGCACCTGGCGAAATAGAGGTAGCATCAAGCACGTCGGTGACCCGCGAATCAATATCACCGCTCATCATCACCACACGTTTAGGGTCTGTGTTACCGCGCTGAATGGCGATAACGTTCACCACTTCGGTAGGCTTAGCAATGCGCTTACCTTCTACAGTATTGGCTACTGTTACCACTTCGAGGCAACCACCACACTCTTTTGAAATACGCTTAAACTCGGCTTCAATCCAGCGTCTTGCCGCGCCAATACCTTGGGTGTCTGATTGCGTGTCTGACATGGTATGGCGAGTGCCAAAATCAACTAGGGTGCGAATATCTTGTTCGATACGCTGCGCTTGTGGCGCGTTAGCAATATCGTACAAGCGCATGTCTTCTTGCGACGGCGCCGTTGAAGTTTGTTCTGCGGCAATTGCCGGAACGGCCACAGCACCAAAGATTAATAACCCAGCCATGCCCGCTAAACAATAACCGCTTTTAGGACTGAGTTTAACGCGCTTTGGCTGTGCTTTATGGATTAGATATTTCATATAACCTCGATTAACTGGCCAATGCTTTTTGATAGCGTTTGAATAATATTTTTACGCGCTTCACATAGGCCTGAGTTTCAGGGTATGGCGGAATGCCACTGTATTGGGTGACGGTACTTGGGCCGGCATTGTACGCGGCGCAAGCTAAGTCTAAATCACCATTAAATTGGGCTAACAGTTGCGCTAAATAACGGCTACCACCGCGAATATTTTGTTGGGCATTTAACGGGTTATCAACGCCCATATCACTGGCGGTGCCTGGCATTAATTGCATTAACCCTTTGGCGCCCGCTTTTGAAACCGCACCGGGCTTAAACGCCGATTCGGCATGAATCACCGCTCTAATTAATGCCGGATCTAACTGATATTTGTATGCTGCTAACGCCACATCGGTGGCAAAATGCGAGGTAAATAATGGGATTTTGTACCAGTCGACAGTGGAGTCTGGGCGACAGGCAAAGCATTCATACAGCAACACTTGATAATCGGCATCTAAAGGTTGCTGATCACTAAACACCATAATCCCATTAGCTTGTTTGTATTGATACACTTTACGTTTTTCAACACCGAGATCACTCACGATACCGTTTTCAGAATATTGCGCTTTAACTCTGGGTTTATTAGGCGTTACAGAAGATTTTTTAAGCGGGTAATCATTGGTTAATGTGCGTAGTTTGGAAGTATCGCTAACGTAGTTATTATCTAACACAAGTTGATCATTAAGCGACTTCACAGGGTTTAGATTAATAACATTAACAGGCTCAAGCGTTGGCTTGCTCACTGTAGACTGTTGTAATGACCGTTGTGGTTTTTGCTCGGGCTGTTCTTCAATGTATTTGGCTTTAATTTGTGGTTTAACGACGTCTTCAACCTCTGGGTAAACCACTTGTTTGGCCTCTGCGGTTACCCCAGCCAACACGGTGCTGATAAGTAATAGCGCCAAACTATTACGCCATATCATCGGCTTACTCCTGCACTTGGTCAAAAATGGGCATTGGGGCAATGTGGGCAAATTTTGCCACTGCCGACCCAGGGAAAATTTTTACTCCACTGTTTAGCTCATACACAGCTTTACGGTAAAAATCTTCGGCATGAACAAAATCAAGTTCAAGTTGCAAATACTCAGCGAGTTGTTCGGTGCACAGTTTGTCTTTATTCACTGTAGCCAAAAGTGATTCTAAGCCTTGATCAATTTGTTGCCACGCGGCAATCGACACAGACAACGAGCCACCAGCTACATTTGACTCTTCAATGGGTTGCTGCCAATTATGCTCTGGCTGTAACTGCTTTAGTTGCTCTAACTGAGCTTGTTGGTCATCGGTTAACGGGCGTGGGTAAGAGGGCTTTTCCTGACACAGTTCTGTAAAGAGTGTTAGTCTTCTATCAATTTTTGCATCGATCACCTTTAGCGCTTCAATGGCTGAAGTGCGTTTTTTAAGTAAACTGGCATACCAAAGATAGGCCAGAATAGCGGCTAAAGTGAGGCTAATAAATAGCGCCTGCATGGTGACTTCCTTTATTATTGTTATTCACTATCATAATCATTATTTAATCAAAAGTTCATCTTTATCGGCGATATCTTCGCTAAAAAATAACCACAAATGTGCTTACCCAGTACATATAGATGTTAAAAAACTGTTTTGACTACGATCTTAATCATAACACAAATATTGATTGATATTTGGGTGATATTTGCACGACTGCATTTTTAATCATCATTTTTATCAATAACCTAAAGACATATTAGTCAGGGTGTTTTTTAAACACTTTTTAAGTTTACTCTATTTAAATGAATCAATTAGCGTCATTTAAATATCATTTAATCACCATTAAGCGACTTTTCACTCGCTATATGCTTTTTTAACCATGAATGTATATTATATCAACCCGCATTTATAAGTGACCACTCAGAATGCATCCAGCGTTTTTTGATTAAGGCGTCTCGATGTCCTCATGGTTGTTTCCTTTCAAATAACCAGAACTCAGAGCAAAAGCCGCTGGGGACATTCCTTTCAGGCACAAAAAAGCCCAGCAAAACTGGGCTTTTAAACACTGATCATCGATTAAATCGACTTTCTGTCATTATCAACCATTTCCTCATCTTCTTCTGTTGGCTTTTTACGCTTGAGGAAAATACTCTCAACTACCACAAAGAACACCGGAATAAAGAAAATACCTAAGAATGTCGACGATAGCATGCCACCAACGACAGCAGTACCAATGGCATTTTGGCTACCTGAACCGACACCCGTACTGAGCGCTAACGGTAAAACACCTAAACCAAATGCCAATGAGGTCATTAAAATTGGACGTAAACGCACTTTAACCGCGTGCAAGGTCGCATCTAATAAGCCAGCCCCTTTTTCGTAGTATTCCTTCGCAAACTCGACAATTAAGATGGCATTTTTAGTTGCCAGCCCCACTGTCGTTAATAAGCCTACTTGGAAGAATACATCGTTAGGCAAGCCACGACCATTCATTGCCAATAGCGCACCAAGAACCCCAACTGGAACCACCAAAATAACGGATAATGGTATTGCCCAGCTCTCGTACAGTGCCGCTAATACTAAAAATACAATTAACACCGACAAGGCATATAAACTTGGCGCTTGGTTACCCGATAAACGCTCTTCATAGGATAAACCATTCCACTCTAAAGCATACCCAGGCGGAAGTTGTTTAGCCATTTTTTCAAGAGCATCCATAGCATCACCGGTACTGTAACCGGGTGCTGTTGCGCCTTGAATGTTAACCGCTGGCACACCGTTAAAGCGTTGTAACTGTGGTGAGCCATACTCCCATGAGCCAGTAGCAAAGGCCGAAAACGGCACCATTTCACCATTATTATTACGCACATACCAGGTGTCTAAATCACTTGGTTGCATGCGATATTTTGCCTCGCCTTGCACGTACACTTTTTTCACTCGGCCGCGATCAATAAAGTCATTAACGTAAGAGCCACCCCATGCTGTAGCCAACACAGTATTTGCACTATTAATATCAATATCTAATGCTCGTAACTTGGCATGATCTAAATGTATTTGGTACATGGGTGCATCTTCTTGACCGTTAGGCCTTACCCCAACTAAGTTAGGATTTTGTGCCGCCAAGCCAAATAGTTGATTACGAGCCTCAATTAACTTTTCATGACCTTGACCACTCAAGTCTTTTAAATAAAGGTCAAAACCATTTGCTGTACCTAGTTCAATCACCGATGGCGGAACAAATGCAAAAACGAGGGCTTCTTTAATTTGCATAAAGCGTCCCATTGCACGGCCAGCCAAGGATTTCACATCTTCACCCTGCGCTTCACGTGTAGACCAGTCTTTTAAGCCAACAAATGCAATTCCCATATTTTGACCTGAGCCAGCAAAACTAAAGCCAGCAACCGTAAACACAGAACGAACAATGTCTTTCTCGTCATTTAGATAATAATCAGACACCTGATCCAGCACCTTTATGGTACTTTCTTGAGTTGAGTTAGTAGGTAAAATAGCTTGGGTAAACAAAATACCTTGGTCTTCATCGGGTAAGAAAGCCGTTGGCATGCGGATGAAAATCCAACCTACAGCAATAACCAATACGACATATACCATCATGGCGCGGAATGAACGCTTAATAATACCGCCTACAGTATTCCCATAACGCACAGTAAGAGCATCAAACTTACGGTTAAACCAGCCAAAAAATCCTGTTTCAACATAGGAATGACCTTTTTTTACTGGTTTCAACATGGTGGCACATAATGCCGGTGTTAGTACAATTGCCACAAATACAGATAAGGCCATCGCTGCCACAATCGTAATGGAGAATTGGCGATAAATAACCCCGGTCGACCCCGACATAAAGGCCATAGGCACAAATACCGCAGACAGGGTCAAACCAATACCGACTAACGCACTGGTAATTTGATCCATTGATTTTCGGGTTGCTTCTAATGGACTTAAGCCCTCTTCAGACATCACTCGTTCAACGTTTTCCACGACAACAATGGCATCGTCCACCAGCAAACCAATGGCCAATACCATGGCAAACATGGTTAAGGTGTTAATGGTAAAGCCTGATGCCGATAACACCGCAAACGTGCCGAGTAATACCACAGGTACCGCAATCGTCGGAATAAGTGTGGCCCTGAAGTTTTGCAGGAACAGATACATAATTAAGAAAACCAATACAACGGCTTCTATCAATGTATGTACTACGCCTTCAATTGATTGCTCTACGAATGGCGTTGTATCATAAGGATAAACAACGTCTAGCCCTTGTGGAAAAAACGCTTTCATCTCATTAATTTTGGCTTTTACACCTGCAGCGGTGTCTAGTGCGTTGGCACCTGTCGCTAATTTTACAGCTAAGCCAGAAGCGGGTTTGCCATTATAAAAAGAATTAACGGAGTAACTTTCTGCACCCAGCTCAACGTTAGCCACATCTTCAAGATAAACATTAGCCCCTGACGAATCAGATTTAAGGATAATACGCCTAAATTGTTCTGGTGTTTGTAGTCTACTCTGTGCTGTTACAGTGGCGTTTAATTCTTGGCCAGCAACTGATGGTGCGCCACCTAATTGACCTGCTGAAATTTGTGCATTTTGTTCACTAATGGCCGTAGTAACATCAATACTGGTTAAGTTGTACTCGGTTAATTTAAGCGGATCTAACCAGATGCGCATCGCATATTGTGCACCAAAAAGCGTGAGCTCACCGACACCGGCAACACGACTCATTGGATCTTGAATATTAGCGGCAACATAATCAGCAATATCACTTCTGCCCATTGAGCCGTCTTCTGACACAAAACCCAGTACCATTAAAAAGCCAGATGCCGATTTATTTACTTTTACACCTTGTTGTTGTACTTCGGTTGGTAGCAATGGTGTCGCAGATTGCAGCTTATTTTGAACCTGTACTTGGGCAATATCAGGGTCAGCCTCAGCATTAAATGTTAAGGTGATTTTGGTATTACCAAAACTGTCACTGGTAGATGATATATAACGCAAATGATCCAAGCCGGTCATTTTCTGCTCAATCACCTGGGTGACGGTATCTTCCATGGTTTTCGCAGAAGCCCCTGGATAATAAGCCGTAATGACGACCGTTGGTGGTGCAATGCTTGGATACTGTGCAATCGGTAAGCCTTTAATGGCTAACACACCTGCGAGCATAATCAATAATGCAATCACCCAAGCAAAGATAGGGCGATCAATAAAAAAGCGAGCCATAATTTATCCCTACTTTTGTGGTTGGTCAGCCGTTAACTCTGTTGGTGACACAGGTGCACCAGCGCGGATCTTTTGTAAGCCTTCGACGATTAATTTATCACCAGCAACTAAACCATCAGTAATACGCCATTGATTGCCAATGACTTCCGCGGTTTTGACCACGCGCATTTCAGCTTTACCCTCTTTATTTACCAACATAGCCACGGCTTGGCCTTTAGTATTGCGGGTAATCGCACGCTGTGGCACTAAAATAGCTTGTGGGTCTTGGCCAGCGTTTAATATTGCACGAACAAACATGCCCGGTAACAATGTGCCGTCTGGATTAGGAAACTCTGCTCGTAATGTTACTGACCCCGTGGTTTCGTCCACATTAACTTCGGCAAACTGCAATGTACCTTCGTTATCATATGTGCTGCCATCTTCAAGCATTAAGGTTACTTTAGCGTTTTCGCTTTTAAGCAGTTGCCCAGAACGTAAATTGGCTTTTAAACGTAATAACTGCGCACTTGACTGGACGATGTCGACATTAATGGGATCAAGTTGTTGAATCGTTGCAAGCGTATTACTTTGATTCGCAGTAACCAATGCACCCGCAGTAACCGATGATTTACCAATGCGACCTGAAATCGGTGCTTTAACCTCGGTGTATTCAAGATTAATATTGGCGGTATTAATCGCCGCTTTGGCTACGGTAACTGCTGCTTGTGCTTCTTTATAGGCAGCTTCGGTTTCATCAAAGTCTTGCTTGCTCACCGCATTGGTTTTTACCAATTGAGCATAACGTGAAGCTTTAGCTTTGGCTGATGCTAACGCAGCATTGGCTCGGGCTAAATCAGCTTCTGCACTGATTAACGCGGCTTTATATGTGGCTGAGTCGATTTGATAAAGCGACTGGCCTTGAGCAACTTCACTGCCTTCGGTAAAAGCACGTTTAGTAATAATACCTGACACTTGTGGCCGCACTTCGGCTTCTAAAAAAGCTCGGCTACGACCTGGTAACTCAACCATAATAGCTTGTGATATTGCCTCAACAGTAATGACACCTACCGGAGAAGGTGGTTGTTGCTGTTGCGCCTGAGCGGCTTCCTCCCCTTTGCTACAAGCGGTAATCCATAATGCAACAGAGATAACTGCCGCGACTTTCAATGCTTTGTGCATGGGTGCTCCTACTTTGGTGTATTTTCATAATGACGCCTCAACCTTGAGTGGCTCATTTGAAAATAGCTAAAAATTAAACTGTTAAATATTCTGCGCTCTTTATCGCACAAGTACAAAATTCAAACAACAAAGTCTAATGTACTAAATTGTAAACAAATAATAAGCTTAGGTAATATATGTGTAATTTGTTAACTCAGTGTTTAGTTAACCGTGTCAATCAAACAAAACTAGATCAATTCACCATCGCATATATCACTAGGCACAATGTTGATAAAGTCTACTATATTATCGTGATGTCAAATAATCCCACTACCAACATATTTTAATTTCTATTGATGACAACCTTATTTAATTCATCCATGTTTTGGCTCTCTGCCATCATGGGGCGCCACCAATGTTCACTGGCTTGCGGATTAGCTAACATTACAGCTTGACCAAATTGAGGGGTCAACAAAGTCACATTATGCTGTTTTGCTAATTGATTAATACGCTCAAAAGGTTCAAACCAATCATGCAGAGCCAGATCAAAAGTGCCGTTATGTACCGGCATCATCGCTTTGGCATTAATATCAATATGCGCTTGTAAGCTTTGTTCAGGTAACATATGGATGTCACTCCACAGTTCATTATAGGCGCCTGTTTCAATCATGCTTAAATCAAATGGTCCGTATAAATCACCAATTTGTTTAAAACCATTAAAGTAGCCACTGTCGCCGCTATAAAAAACCTTGTGTTGCAAACCTTGAATGACCCAACTGGCCCACAATGTGTGGTCGCGATCTAATAAACCTCGACCAGAAAAATGCTGCGCCGGTGTGGCGGTAATATTGAGGCCATTTAAGTCAACCGACTGCCACCATTCAAGCTCAGTGACTTGAATAGGATCAACGCCCCAATCCGTTAAGTAGTCACCCACTTTTAAAGGGGTAATAAAATGCTCTACTTTAGGGATGAGCTGTTCAATGGCGGCTCTATCAAGGTGATCGTAATGATCATGGCTAATAATGACCGCTTTAATAGATGGCAACTCAGCAATACTGATCGGCGATTGATGAAAACGTTTCGGCCCAGCCCACTGTACAGGCGATGCACGCTCACTAAATACCGGATCGATTAACACGTACTCACCGTCAATACGCATTAACAGGGTAGAATGGCCCAAACGATAAACGGCATCTTCAATAGTTTGTGCCAATATGTCTGCGGTTAATGTGATTAAAGGGACGTCATGTTTAGGGGCTGGTGCTTTGCGCTGGGTGTGCCAATAAGCTTTAGCGATTGGCCATAAACTGCTTAACCCTGCTTGATATACTTTTTCGCTATTGGCAAACGGCTTACTTTTATTAACACCAGACCAGGTTTTGCTTAGCCAAACAATGGCAATTAACAACAACACACCAAGCATAATACCGGTTAATAATTTCATCTTTTCCACTCATCAAGTACACTACACGGTGTAGTTTAATAATCTACCATTGAAAAGTAAACTGCTCAGTGTAAAATATGTTAAATAAATCCTTTGTCGTGATCTCCATGAATACAGAAAAACAAACTCGTAGCCAAATTAAACGTGCAGCAATTATTGAAGCCGCCAGAACAACCTTCAAAGCATTAGGGGTTGCTGCGACGAGTATGGACAAATTAGCCGAAGTGGCTGGGGTGTCAAAACGCACGGTTTACAATCACTTCGCCACTAAAGAGGCTCTGGTGATGACTTTGATGACCGATTTATGGCAACAGGCATTATTATCGCAACCTTCTGAGCCTTATAACGCTAGCAAACCGCTGGCACCGCAATTACAACAGTTGGTGCGCGGTGATATGGACTACATACAGTCCGAAGAGCACATTGAGGTGTCGCGGATGGTGATTGGTCACTTGTTTTATACATCTGAAATGCAGCAAGAAATCCAGAGGATCATTAAAGAAGAAACCGCGATTTTACGCTGGATAAAAGCAGCCGACAAAGATGGCCGAATTAAGGTTGATGATATTGAACAGGCCCAAGACCAAGTGCATAGTTTAATTAAAGGCCAATGTTTTTGGCCATTAATCTTCCAAATTATCGAGCCGTTAACTGACGAAGAAAAAGATCAGCACGCGGCAGAAATCGTTAAAGTGTTTTTAAGCCGTTATCAGGTGTAGTAGACACTGATATCGACTACACCCTATTGTCGCCCACACCCAAAGAAATCACTCGGCTGATTTCTGCCAAACTCTTGCCAGATTCTTGTTGCCAATGATTAAACGCTGCTTGCGTTTGGCGTAATGCCGTTTTCGAGGTAAAGCCAGCATCAACAACCTTATGAGCGGTTAAATACGCCTGCACATCCTGACTCAGTAAAAAGGTGTCTTTACCAATCGCGCGCAAAAAGTATGGCCCAGTATTGCCTCCTAAACGAGCACCGCGTTTTTTAAGCACTTGCCATAAACCGGTAATGTCATCGGTTGGCCAATTGGCAATAAACTCAGCAAAGCTACCTTGTTCCGCGTTGATTTGCTGGATCATGTAGGCATTATCAACAATGGCTTGGGTTTTCTTTTGATGGCGGATAAGCGTGGGATCACTAGCGCGTTGTTGAATTTGATCTGGAGATAGCATCAATACTTTCATCGGCTCAAAGTCAAAAAACGCTTTTTCATAAGCAGGCCATTTATTGTCGACCACGCGCCATACAAAACCACTTTGAAACACCCGTTTGCTGATGACAGACAACAATTGTGCATCAGAATATTCACTGATTTCTTCGGCGCTTAGCGTGTCGGGTAATAACGAGTTCACGATTGCAGGTCCGCCTTTACGCTCGCAAGCTCGCGCCCAAATTTCACTGAATTTTTCTAATGTCGCCACAGGATGTCCTTAACAATAACTACGTTGTATATGAAAGCCTTAAATATTACGCTCTTTTTTAAGCTGTAAAAACTGTTTCCATTTAACAACTTCGGCCGGCAGTTCAGGCATGTTACCGGTGTAACCCGCTGCCGTAATTAAGGTTTCGAGAGGCACTTGCTTACCATGGCACATAAACACCCCGCGCACATGGGCGATACAATGTAAACCGCGAGCGGTCACCATGCGATGTTCAATGTAGAAGTATTTCTCATCCCAACCGACAATTTTGGTTTCGATAGTAAACTTTTCAAACGGTTTAATATCACGGATATAAGTAAACTCAGCGGCATTGACGATAGGTAGCCATTTATTCTTTAAAAACTGCTTCATTAAACCAATTTCGGCGATCATGTACGTACGGGCTAAATCCATAAAGGCCGGATAGCGTGAATTGGTTAAATGTAAGTTGATGTCGCAATCTAACGGCAAAACCCGATAATTAATTTTACTGGTGCCTAAAAAATCAATACGTTTGCAATGGCCTATTCGCCATAAAAACAATAACGCAAAACGAAAATACAGATTCATTTACCACTACTCCTATTGTTAGCGCGACAGGCTAACAAAGGTCATACCAGTGAGCAAGGGCACCAGCGCCATTTAACATGAGTTTTATACAGTACGTTTAGGCCTATTGTTTGTTTTGTTACTCTTTTTGCGACTTATCCCCCTTTTCATCTGTGACTGAACTGATTACCATAGCAACGCGGTTTTATCTTGTTGGGTTTTTAAGACACTCACAAGATGAGCAACGCAAACAACATTATTTATAATTCTCAGGGCGGGGCGCAATTCCCCACCGGCGGTAAACTTGAAAAAGTAAGCCCGCGAGCGCTCGATTCGTCGAGGTCAGCAGATCTGGTGACTTAGTATTGCTTAAAGGTAATGTCTAACAGTCCAGAGCCGACGGTTATAGTCCGGATGAGAGAGAATGGAGATACATCAATCAGCTCACGGCTTTTTGATGCAATTTGTTTTGGATTAATATCCCTCTTTACAAGCCCTGATTCTGGTCATTTTAGGAGTACAACCATGAATCAGCTTTCACTACTTGCCGAATTTGGCGAACCACTTACTCGTGTAGAAAATGCCCTTGCAGCCCTAAGAGAAGGCCGCGGCGTATTATTACTCGATGATGAAGATCGCGAAAACGAAGGCGATATTATTTATTCAGTCGAGCATTTAACCACAGCCCAAATGGCGTTAATGATCCGCGAATGCAGCGGCATTGTGTGTTTATGCTTAACCGACGAGCATGCTAATAAGCTTGAATTGCCACCGATGGTTGTTAATAACAATAGCGCCAATCAGACCGCATTTACTATCTCCATTGAAGCAAAGCTTGGTGTTACTACTGGTGTTTCAGCACAAGACCGCGTGACCACCATTAAAACGGCCGCTAATCGTGATGCTAAAGCATCAGACTTAGCCCATCCAGGACACGTATTTCCATTACGTGCTCGCGCTGGTGGTGTAATGACTCGTCGTGGTCACACTGAAGGTACGGTTGATTTAATGCAAATGGCCGGCTTAATGCCTGCTGGCGTGTTATGTGAACTCACCAACGAAGACGGCAGCATGGCCAAAGCGCCTGAAATTGTCGCGTTTGGTGTAAAGCACAATATGCCAGTACTCACCATCGAAGACATGGTGATGTATCGCAACCAGTATGATTTGAAGTTAGCGTAAACTGTTGCTAACTCATCTCAAACTCAGAGGCGCATTGCGCCTCTTTTTTATGTCGATTTTCCGCTCAAATCAAAGCTCAGTAATAAAGGTTTGATACTGCTGCATTGTAGTCGCCTCTTCTAGCATGCCTTGATGGCCGACTTTAGGTACCATAATGAACTGCTTATTAGCAGACTTGCTCGCAGCAAACAGTTTTTCAGACAATGCGGGCGGCACTTCTTCATCATCCTCTCCGGCAATCACCAATAATGGCCCTTGGTAATATTGCGCGACCACTTGCTTATTATCTGTTTTACGAAAACCTTCTGGCATTTCCAAAGTCATAAACGGTGCCATATACCAGGGCGTTTTCTCATCGACCCAATCGTCGGCATTGGTGGCCGAGCCGTGTAAAACCAATGCATCTATTTTATTATTTCTGGCTAATTCTGCGGCAATAAAACTGCCCAACGAGTAACCGTGCAATATGATTTTTCCGGGTTGGTATTGTTGCTGTACATAGTCTAATTGTTGCTGGGCATCCAAGATAATATTGTTAATCCGCGGCTTACCTTCACTGGCGCCAATACCGCGACGATCCATGACCAAGATATCTGTGTTAAGGGCCGATAATGCTGTTAAATCGGCCAAACAATGTGGCTGAATTTTCATGCCATTACCCGGATAAAATACCAGGGTTGTGTTGCTGTTTGGGTTATCAATAAAAAAGCCATTTAGCTTAACGTTATCGCTCGCCTCAAGATTTAGCTGGCTTATGACATGATCCGGCATGGCTTGTTGTAATGCTTGAGTGAACTCAGTGCTAAAGGCCACGGGCTCTTTATCATTGGCAATAAAACTCTCTTCACTTAAGCGCACTGTGCAGCCAGAAATGATGAGCATAGTCGTGCTAATCATTGCCACCGTGATCATTTTTTTTACTGTATTTTGCATATCATTGTCCTTAATTATTGATCTTCCTTGTGGATTAAAATGTCACCAGGCGAGCACTGTAAATGCTGGCAAATGGCGTCGAGTGTTGAAAACCGAATCGCTTTAGCACGGCCGCTGCGTAATACCGATAAATTTTGCGGTGTAATACCAACCAATTCTGCTAGCTCAGTAGACTTCATCTTGCGCTTTGCCAGCATCACGTCTAGCTCAATAATAATGGCCATTAAATGGTTAACTCCGCCTCTTGTTGCAGTTCAGTCGCGTGCTGCATCACCCAGGCCACACAATAAAAAATCATCCCAAATAACGCATATTTGAGTTCCTGACTGCCCAAGCTAAAATAGACAGGAACCGCACTGGATGTGCCGCTAAAGTGCAGTGAAAAGGCGATGATCATCGGGTAGAAAAGGCTGAGTAAAATCCATGCTAAAAAGACCAAAGCAATGTTGCTTAAACAGCGAAAATTACTTGGGGTGAACACCTGCCCCTGTTGATACAAAGTGAATAACTGATATAAAAAATAATAAATAAACAGATAAGGCAAAATTTCAACACTGCCCAAAATTAACCCTGGATGAAAACCCGCATCATAAAGGCTTTGCGCAATAGCTTGCCAGGGGCTACCAAAATCAACGGCAAGGTAACTGCTAAACCAGCCCCACCAGTCAATTGTGAGTACATATTCACCCGCTTGAAACTCGCCGAGCATCATGGTGCTGCAATAGCTACTGGCTTGTAATAAGGCTAAAAAAACGATGAGTAATTTAATCCATTTACTGAGTGAAACAATTCTATCCATGAAATTTCTGAGGTTGGCTAATGTTGATTTCACGTTAACACAGCTATTTTTATTCGGCAATAAATTACCGATAAACGATAATTTTATTTTATATCAACCCAAATGACGCCAGTGAATCAAAGCGCAGGCATAAAAAAACCGACAATCAATGCCGGTTTTTAACGGGTTTACATTAATGATTTACGCGGCAATGCCGCTGTGACGTAATAATGCTTCTGTATTTGGCTCACGCCCCATAAAGCGTTTAAACAACTCCATAGGCTCTTCACTACCGCCCATTTCAAGAATATTATTTAAGAAACTCTTACCCGTTTCTGAGTTAAATATTCCTTCGATTTCAAAACGCGAAAAAGCATCTGCAGATAATACTTCAGCCCATTTATAACTGTAGTAACCCGCAGCATAACCGCCGGCAAAAATATGGGCAAAACCATGTTGAAAACGATTGAAGCTGGGTGGCGTTAATACCGCTATTTGGCTGCGTACTTCATCTAAAATACCTTGAATATCGACACCTTTTGCTGGGTCAAACTCATGGTGCATTCTAAAATCGAACAACGAGAACTCAAGCTGGCGCACCATCATCATGCCTGACTGGAAGTTTTTTGCCGCTAACATTTTGTCGAGCAATGCTTTAGGTAATGGCTCGCCAGTTTCGTAGTGGCCAGAGATTTCCGCTAGGGCTTCTTCTTGCCAGCACCAGTTTTCCATAAACTGACTTGGTAACTCTACGGCATCCCAAGGCACACCGTTAATGCCCGATACGCCGCCAACATCGACTTTGGTTAGCATGTGGTGGATACCGTGGCCAAACTCGTGGAATAACGTCGTGACTTCGTCGTGGGTAAATAACGCCGGTTTGCCGTCTACTGGGCCATTAAAGTTACAGGTTAAGTAAGCCACTGGTTTTTGCAGACCGGTAGAGGTAATACGACGGCCACGACAATCGTCCATCCATGCGCCGCCACGTTTACCGCTGCGAGCATATAAATCTAAATAAAAGCTGCCACGATGTACGTTATCGGCATCAAAAATATCAAAGAAGCGCACGTCTTTGTGCCAGGTATCAACGCCTTTTTGTTCGGTAATCGTTAAGCCAAATAGCTTGTTAACGGTAAAGAATAGGCCTGATAAGACTTTGTTTTCTGGGAAGTACGGACGCAAAATTTCTTGTGACACTTCATATTTATATTGTTGAAGTTTTTCGGCATAAAAACTTAAGTCCCATGAAGCCATTTCGCTGACATCATAGTGCTCTTTAGCAAAGGCGCGTAGTTCAGCTAATTCTGTTGCAGCCTGGCCTTTTGAACGCTGACCTAATTCATTTAAAAAGCCCAATACTTGCTCTGGTGACTCTGCCATTTTGGTGGCAAGTGATTTATCAGCATAGCTGGCAAAACCCAGTAGATTGGCTAACTCATGACGTAATGCCACGATTTCGTTCATGTTGTCGGTGTTATCAAACTCGCCAGCATTTGGACCTTGATCTGAGGCGCGGGTGACAAATGCACGGTAGCATTCTTCACGTAGGTCACGGTTTTCACTGTAGGTCATCACCGGTAAATAAGAGGGGAAATCAAGAGTAAACAACCAACCTTTTAGCTCTTTGGCTTCAGCCATTGCTTTAGATGCGGCCACTGCCGACTCAGGTAAACCCGCTAAGTCAGCCTCGTCGGTAATCAACTTGGTCCAGGCTTCGGTAGCATCTAATAACTGGTTAGAAAAATTGCTAGTTAGCTCAGATAAACGCTTAACAATTTCACCGTAACGTACTTTTTCGCCATCATCTAAGCCAATACCCGACAATTCAAAATCACGTAAGCTCTGCTCAATCACCATTTTTTGTGCTTGGGTTAACTCGGCAAACTCAGCAGATTGATGAATTGATTTATAGGCTTGATACAAGCCCTGATGCTGGCCAACATAGGTGCCGTAATCAGATAAAAGCGGTAAACAAGCATCGTGTGCATCACGCAATGCATCGCTGCTGACAACTGAGTTCATGTGCGACACTGGCGACCAAATTTTACTTAATTCGTCGTCAACTTCTTCAAGAGGGGCGATAAGGTTATCCCAGGTATATTGGCTGTTGTCAGCTAACAAGGCTTCAATGGTATCGCGACACTTGGCAATGGCTTGCTCAACCGCAGGCTGGATGTGTTCTGGTTTAATTTTAGAAAACTCGGGTAATGCTGCGCTGTTTAGCAGTGGATTGCTCATAAAGATCCCTCAAAATATTTCGTGTCGATTGCAATGATATGGGGCCAATTTACTTGGCTTTCAAGCTTTCCGCCATCGAGAATAATAATATCCCAGCATTAATAATGGTCCACGCGCCACCACATATCGTATTTACATAACAAAAGAAGTGACCACAGTCGCATTTGTAATTTACAGTTAGTTTACAAAGCTAATATTGACAGGCAGATCTCAGCTGAAAGTGATTATCATTTAATTTTATTATTAATAAACTAATATACATGTCCAGACCGTTTCTCAGTCCATATTTAACCATGAGCCAAACAAGCATGACTTTTGATTTTTGTACTGTACATCGTAAACATTTTACCACTTGTGTGTTTTTACCGACTCTTGCGGTGATAAGTTTAACGGCCGCCATGCCGGCGCTAGCTGAAACGGACACTCAGCCAAATGTTGCCTTAGATTTGGTTTGGGAGAACCATTACATTACTGAAGGTCGCAATAACTTAGATAAAGGTGGCATTGCCTGGGCTGTGGCAAGTGTTGAGCACAATGACATGGTGGCTTATGCCGTTGTAGGACGAGCAGACCAAGTCAACTACACTGAGTGGAATGCTGGTTTAGAATACACATTGCATTTGGACTACGATATCGAAGCGACTTTGGGCTATCAACGCCTGGAGTTTTATGGTGATGAGCGCGCATCAGACAATGAATTTTTTAGTTCTATTACTTATAACGGCTTAGACTGGCTAGTGCCTGTAGTAAGCTACACTTATGCCACTGAAGCCTCTGGTTACTTTGTCACCCTGAGCGTTTACAGCCCATGGGAGATCAATTCACAACTCACGCTAACACCTTATGTCTCGCAAGGCTTTGATTTTGGTTACAGCAGTGAAGCACACGATGGTGCTAACCATGTGCAATTTGGTCTAGAAGCTGAATATCAATTTAACCTCAGATCTGGTTAAGCAAACACGATATTAGTGCTATCTAACAGCTCAAGTTCTTG
>NZ_BMQI01000070.1 GCF_014648035.1 Shewanella algicola
TTGGTGAGCTACTATGACAACTATTTTTTTGATTGAGTATGTGGGGTTTATTTACCGCTTACGTTAATTCATGGTGAAGAAGATGAACGCGCACCGATAGAGCAATATGAAGCAATGGAAAAAGCATTGGAGCAAGCTAACTACCCTTTCCAAAAAGAAATTTGGAGAAAAGAAGGCCATGGTTTCTTTAACGCCGAAAACCGTGAAAAATATTATGACATCATGCTTAAATTCATTAAAGAGAACTTAAACGTTAAGTAGTGATCACTTAAGCGTTTAATCAACAAAAGCCGATACTTGAGTAGAAGGATCGGCTTTTTTATTGGCTGCGGTATTAATTTACAGCAAATCGCGTTATTCTCCTTTTCCCCTATGGGGCAGCCAAGTGGGTGTTAATCTGCACTCATACAAACAGTGATATTGAGTCGTTGGAGGATATATGGCACTCAGTGAAGCCGCAATTAAAGTACAAGCAGCACTAAAAGATCGTGGGCTAGAAACCCCAATGCTGCCCAAAACTTCCACGCCAGAACAACGTAAAGTTAAAATTGAACACCATATGCGTGAGATTTTGACCTTAATGTCACTCGACTTAACTGATGACAGTTTGGCAGACACGCCACGCCGCATAGCTAAAATGTATGTTGATGAAATTTTCTCGGGCCTTGATTACGAAAACTTCCCAAAAATCACCGTCATTGAAAATAAAATGGGCGTTGATGAAATGGTGCGCGTACAAGACATTAGCTTAACCAGCACTTGCGAACATCATTTAGTCACCATCGACGGCTTTGCGACTGTGGCTTATTTACCACGCACTAAAATTATTGGCTTATCTAAAATTAACCGCATCGTGCGCTTTTTTTCCCAACGCCCACAAGTACAAGAGCGTTTAACCCAACAAGTGTTAGTGGCGTTGCAAACTTTGCTTGAAACCAAAGACGTAGCGGTAAAAATGGATGCGGTACATTACTGCGTTAAATCTCGTGGGGTAATGGACTCAACCAGCTCTACAACCACCACGGCACTTGGCGGTATTTTTAAGTCTAACCCTGCTACCCGTGCTGAATTTTTACACCAAGTGAAATAGCGAACACGGATTACGGATTACCGCAAAGTGCAATAAAAAGCTGCATCAATATGACTATTGTGCAGCTTTTTTAATTTTCCAGCTTAAGCGCATCAGTTTAAACCTAGCCTATTGCAAGTTCATTCAACGCCGTGAGAAAGACAAAGGACTATTTAACCTGCTCCTTACTCAGATTAAATACCATATTGTTCACGATAAGCACTAACGCTAGCCAGTTCAGCTTCCATGCCCGGCTTTTCAGACAAGTAACTGATTAAATCGGCCAGCTTAATAATCGACACAATTTGACAACCAAAGTCACGCTCAACTTCTTGAATCGCTGACAGCTCACCCTTGCCTTTTTCTTGACGATCAAGCGCAATCAATACGCCCGCAAGTTGAGCATTGTGGGTATTAATAATCTCCATCGACTCACGGATAGCCGTGCCAGCGGTGATCACATCGTCCACCAGCATCACTTTACCTTTAAGCTCGCTGCCGACTAAATTACCGCCTTCGCCGTGGGTTTTAGCCTCTTTGCGGTTAAAGCAGTAAGGAATATCCACATCGTGATGATCGCACAAGGCAACAGCTGTAGTGGTGGCAATCGGAATGCCTTTATAAGCTGGGCCAAACAACAAGTCGAACTCAATGCCAGAATCCATTAACGCAGCAGCATAAAAGCGGCCTAAACGTGCTAAGTCTTTACCCGTATTAAATAATCCAGCGTTAAAAAAGTACGGGCTCGTACGGCCAGATTTAAGGGTAAACTCACCAAAACGTAATACTTGGCGGGCTAAAGCAAACTCAATAAATTCGCGTTGATAGGCTTTCACGATTATTCCTCTTCATTAAATTTTAAACTAAAAAAAAGGACCGTAATCGGTCCTAATTTTCAACAGCATATTAACTTAATGCGGCTTTTTGCACATCGACGATTTCGCGAATACTGTTTTTAGCCAGACCGAGTAGTTCAATTAATTCTTCATGGCTGAATGGCTCGCCTTCGGCAGTACCTTGAATTTCAATAATCTTGCCAGTTTCAGTCATCACTACGTTCATGTCAGTTTCAGCAGCGCTGTCTTCAATGTATTCTAAATCACTAATCGCTTCGCCTTTGTAAATACCCACACTCACAGCTGCAATTAAAAACTTAAGTGGATTAGCTTTAATAATGCCTTTGCCGCGAGCCCAGTTAAGCGCGTCAACCAATGCAACACAAGCACCGGTGATGGCTGCAGTACGCGTACCTCCATCAGCTTGAATCACGTCACAGTCGATAACAATAGTGTTCTCACCTAACAACTTCATATCAACAGCTGCACGTAAAGAGCGGCCAATTAAACGCTGAATTTCTTGAGTACGGCCAGATTGCTTACCACGAGCAGCTTCACGGTCCATGCGGCTATGAGTTGAACGCGGTAACATACCGTATTCAGCTGTTACCCAACCTTGACCCTGGCCTTTAAGAAAACGTGGTACACCTTCAGTGAAGCTGGCAGTACATAATACTTTTGTGTCGCCAAACTCAACTAAAACAGAGCCTTCAGCATGTGCAGTAAAAGAACGCGTAATAGTTATAGGGCGAGTTTGAGCTGGTGTACGGTTACTTGGGCGCATGAAAAGTCCTGTAGTCGAATTCATATCAGATTTGAGCACATATTATAGAGGTTCGCGCCGCCAGATGCCACGACAAACCCATCCAATTAGTCATCACTAACATATGACCTCTCCCACTTTAGTATCCATATGATTGATATCAACCAAGATACAGCACAAATCTCAGCACTAATCCTTTAATCCCGATACCTAAAGCGGCTATAATCAACCCACATTTGCGTAATAACATAACAGGACACTTCATGATCCAAAGCATGACAGCCTACGCTCGTATCGAGCACAAAGCACAATGGGGTACCGCCTCATGGGAAATTCGTTCAGTCAACCAGCGCTACCTAGAAACCTACCTGCGCCTACCTGAGCAGTTTCGCAGCTTTGAACCTGTCTTACGCGATCGCCTACGTAAACGCCTTAACCGCGGTAAAGTAGAAGTGAATCTACGTTATGAACTAGCCGACAACAGTAGCAACGAATTACAGCTAAACCAACCATTAGCAAAGCAATTATTAAGCGCTGCTAACTGGTTAAAGCAAGAGGCCGGTCAAGGCGAATTAAGCCTGACTGACGTATTACGCTGGCCAGGCGTGCTCGCATCAGCCGAGCAAGACATGGACGCCATTGGCGCAGAGTTAATGAAAGCCTTTGACAATGCAATCGATCAGTTTATCGAAGCACGCGGCCGTGAAGGTGAAGCGATTAAAGACATGCTACTCACTCGTTTAGATGGGGTAATGGAGCAGGTTAATATTGTGCGCGAACACATGCCAACCGTGATGCAATACCAACGCGACAAGCTCACCAATCGCTTAGCCGATATCTCAGGTGAACTCGACCCTTCGCGCATTGAGCAAGAAATGGTACTCCTAGCGCAAAAGCAAGATGTTGCCGAAGAAATGGACAGACTTGAAGCCCACGTAACTGAAGCTCGCCGCATCCTTAAAAAAGGCGGCAGCGAAGGTCGCCGTTTAGACTTTATGATGCAAGAGTTTAACCGCGAATCAAACACCCTAGCCTCAAAATCAATCAGTGCAGAAATCACTTCAGCCGCTGTTGAATTAAAAGTATTGATTGAGCAAATGCGCGAGCAGATCCAAAACGTTGAATAAGTTTTCAGTTTGAACGCAGTAACAATTAAGCCCAGCATTTGCTGGGCTTAATTCAACTTATCACTCGCGACTGTTTTAGAATGTGTATTTTACGCTTGCTTTGAAAGCACGTGGTGCACCTGGCATTGTCCACGCTTCAAAGTAAGAGTTAGCGTAATACTCTTCATCAAGTAAATTATTAACGCTGAGGTTAAGGTCGAGGTTTTCAGTGAGTGTGACATTGGCAAATAGATTAACCAGTGTGTAATTAGGTAATTCGTAATCTTGCTCAAGGAAGTCGCCTAATTGGGTCCCCACATATTGAATCACAAATCCACCACTGCCTTCATATCCACCAAACTCAGCAAATTGACGCACCATCAAGCTACCACTGTGCTCTGGTATATTGCCTAAGCGGTCGCCCTCTTCAATAACATACCAATCCCATAATGTGATTTCTTTAGCGTTTTGTGCATCGATATAAGCATACGATAGCGTCACTAAAGTATCAGACGTTAGCGCATATGAAAGGTCAAGTTCAATACCTTTGCTCTCTGCTTTACCAATGGCTTCCGTTGTACCGTCACCATTAGGACTGCTGGCTAAAATGTTAGACTTTTCGGTGGTAAACAAGGCTGTTGTTCCACTAAAGCCCTGCTCTGGCATGCCCCACTTTAAGCCAATTTCGTAAGACTTGCTTTCTTCAGGCTCATGACCATTGCCATCGGCGTCGGTACCAGAATTAGGACGCGCGCCTTCTGAGTAGCTTGCATATACTCGGGCGTCATTAGATAGCTCATAAACTAAGCCTAAGCGCGGGTTAAAGTAAGATTTTGATGTGTTGGTTTTACGGTCATTATCTAATCGATATGTCATGTCTTGTTCAAAGCGATCATAACGCATACCGAACATCGCTTTCCAATTATCAGACAGGTCTATCTGGTCTTGAAAATAAACACCCTGCCCGCTTTGCTCTTCAAGATCAGATGTGTTGTCGATCATATCAGGCAGTTCATCGCGATAAACTGGGTTATCAAAGTCGATGGCATAGTAGTCAGCGCTACTTTCAGGAGTACCGGCTTCGGCAGTATTGTGTCGATAGCGTAAAATAAGGCGATCTAGCTCATATTCATAAGCATCACCACCAATCAGTAGGTTGTGTTGAACACCTAAAAAGTCGGCAGAACCACTGAACTCAAAACGGCCAGAGATATCGTCCGCATCAAAATTACGGTAACGGCGTTGACGAACAACATAGTTAGCGTCTGCGTCATACCAACGTGCTTCAGTCGCATTACCTTCAAAAGATGATGTGCGGTAGCTTAGTCCTGCGCTGAAAGCCCAGTCGCCAGAAAGGTTGTGTTGCAGTTGAAGTTGATGCCCAAGCGCTTCAATCTCTACTGGATCATCTGCCGGCTCACCATAAAAGTTTGAATCTGAAAAATCTTTACCATCAACAACCACCACGCCTCTGTCCATTGGCGCTTGTTGATCCAAATACTCAAGCTCATAGCTAATCGCTGTGTCATCATTAATTTGATACAAAAACGACGGCGTAAGTACGGTCTTGGTACTTTCTACCGTATCACGGTAGCTTTCAGCATCTTCATAAGCACCATTGATTCTAAATGCGAGCTTATCAGTTAACCCTGTGGTGAAGTCACCTTCGGTACGATAAGTATCAAAGCTACCTGCGGTAAATTTAATATATCCGCTTTGGTCAAACTGAGGTTTTTTGGTAATGATATTAACAGTTCCGCCAGGCTCACCGCGACCATAAAGTGCAGAGCCAGGGCCTTTAAGCACTTCCATCATGTCAACATTAGACATATCACGGTTTCCGCTAAAGCCTCGTCCAGCACTAAAGCCATTAATGAGATAAGCTGAAGGCAAGTTTTCGTCTCCGGCAAAACCACGGATCGCAAACATATCCCATAAACCACCAAAATCGTTTTGCCTAGTAACACCACTCACCAGCTCTAGCGAGTTTTGTAAATTGGTTATGCCAGTAAACTCTAAGGTATCGAATGTGATTGATGATATCGCTTGTGGGAGATCTTTTTCTTGCACATTACCGCGATAAGCTTGTCGCAGCCCTGTCACTTCAATGACTTCAACGTCATCTTTAACTGCGCTTTCCGCCTCAGCTGCCTGAGTTGCAGCAGGTAAAAATAAGGCTGCAAAGATACACAGGCTTAGCGGTTTTATTGGTTGTGTTAAAGAATTATTTCTCATGGTTAACTGTTGCCCTTAGCATTTTTTGATGTGTTTATTGGCTGTGTAAATTGAGGTAAACCTGACATTTTTTCTACGCTATACTCGGTTTCATTAAACAGCAGTGGATAATAAAATTGGCGTAACGCTTGGTGATAATCTCTTATTTGTTGCTCATATCTCATGGCCGCCTGCGTGTCTGTATCTGCAATGGAAGACATCAATCGCTGCGCTAACATAGGAGGTGAAATAAAGGCCAAACGGCTCGCCCAAGCGTCTTTTTCTAGGGTGGCATCACGGTAAGCTTGTGATAATGCCCCCGCTTTTTGATCGCCAACTTGTTGAAAAGCGTAATACCACTTCCATTCAAACTGCGAATCCATTTGGGTGCTATCTTGCCATTGTGGGTGAGTCGCCAAGAATGCTTCCCAGGTAGCTGCAAAAGGTAAATCCCACGCATCGTTAACAAACTCTCGCTGCGTAAGTACAATTTCACCACCGTTAGGGCTTTGGACCATTTCTTCAATAGCAATATCGCTAGCAACAGGGATCAGCACACTTACACTCAACCAAATAGCCAGTAGCACAGAAGCGGTTTGTGCCGAACTTTGCTTAGATGCCGCTTTGCTAGCGGTATATGCGAGTGTGAGTAACATCCAAAATAATAGATGCGCAATCACCACAAGTACTATCAAGCCTGCAGAAGTTAACGATGCTTTAAAAAGCCAGGCGCCAACCACAAATGGGATCAAAATTGCCAATGCCAACGCCGAGCATAAAACAATGGCTCTTGATAACCACAGTCGTTGTTGTTTTCGGGCGGTGGTTATCAGCAAGTCGTAGCGGCCAGCTTCGCGCTCAGCAGAGCGAATATCATGCAGCAGCAAAATCACAAACAGGGGCAGCAATACACTGATTAAAAAAGCAAAATCAAATTTACCTAAAAACGATAACTCTGGATTATCAGCATCTGTCTCGTAGATTTGCCCTTCTAATGCCAGCATGCGAATGCGGTGCTTCCAGGGGTAAATATCGCGCTGCCCCATTGCGGCAAATGCAATATCAGACGGTGGAGAATACGTTAGATGAAAGCTGTAATAGGCAGCACTGCCATAATCGGCTTGTTTTTCGAGTACACGATTTCGATCTATTGCATCTTTTTCAAGTAGCCGTTCAATCGTGGTTAATTGTGACTGGGTTTCACTGATACCAGACCACACAGAAAACCCGGCAAGAAAAAACACAATGCCAAGAAACATCAACACATAGCGTTGTTTTGTAAGAAACTTTGCTTCTCTGATCAGGTTAGAAATAATATTCATTAGCATATTCTCCTAACAGCGAATCGCAAGCAAAGCCCAATGGCACCAAGCCAAAACAGTAATTGAATACCGTAAGGCATACTGCGGGTTAACCTAGTTTTTGCGGTGTCAGGGGTAAAAGAAAATGAAGACAAGACTTGCCAATTAGACGCATCAACACGTGCTGCATTTGTACTGTCAGCATCTTTATTACGATTCATATCAGCTTGGTAACTTAGGGTGTCTTGATGGACTTTATTGAGCGACTGAACAAAGTCGAAGCGCAATTTTTCTGCTTCGCGTAAAAAGCGATGATGAGTCTCTAAGCTGGTGCCAGAAATCATCATTGAAAACGAGCGAATTGCCGTTGTTGGGGTTAACCAGCCAAATTGTCTGGCGATATTGGCTTGGGCAAGTTCTTCTTGCATGCGTTTTTCAGCAAACTTATTTAATAACTCGGTCAGTTGCTTCTCTGAAAATTGCGCGACAGCGCCCCGAAAGTTAAGCGGTAAATCTTCGACTTTGCTGACGTCATACTTTGCGAGTAAGTTTTGCTTAAGCTGTTCAAATGCAGGGTCAGAGGTATCGTGTCCATCTCCGAGTTTTCTTAGCTCTTCTAACATGGCAAAATCGGCTTCTAATTTACCTTGCGACGGTGCAATAGCGGCTGCACTTGAACTACCAATGCGCGGAAGTAAAATACACAATACAATCCATAAACAGGCTAACGTCACAAAACTTGCACTGCTTTTTTGGCTCAACGCCGATACCGTTAATACAATGCCACACCATACAAAAATATAGGCAACATAACCCGCCACAAAGCTGCTGGTTATCACCATCGACTCGCCGTTAATGGTCGCCCAAATGGCGGCAATGACTAACGGCAACAACATCAACAGCGCACTGCTCACTAACGCCAAATATTTACCCATCAATAGGTGCCATAAATTGACGCCTTGAGTGATCATAATATTCAGAGTGCCGGCTTCTTTTTCTCTTGTGACACTGGCATAGCCAATCATGATGATAAACAAGGGCACAAGCACCTGCAGTAAAAAGCTGGGCGTTAAACTGCTAAAGCGTGTCATGCCCGATGCCTGACGTTGGTCAGAAAACATTGCACTGTTTTGGCGATGACCTTCAAGAAAAATCGAGGTGCCGGTAAATGAATCTACGCCGGGTTCAATAATGCTCAGTGGTGACGGAGAACGAAATACATAATGGCCGTAATGCACCATGCGGTGAGGGTGTCGGTCAGGTTGTTCTAAAAATTTCGCTTCAGAAGATTGTTGCATGTGCTCACGCTCATGCTTGGCATTTTGCATTTCTACTGTATTAACAATTGCAGACACAATGGTTAATAGCGTGCCAATAACAATAATGGTGGCTGCGAGTTTAGTTCTGTGCCAAAAACGCCACTCATCCCATGTGATTTTAGTAATGGCGATCATCGTTTATTTCTCTTAGAAAATGCTGAATGAACTTCCTCGGTATCGATATGAGAATTGTCACCACGTTCAAACATGCCAACGATTTTGCCGTTGTCTAATAAACCAATGCGGTGAGCAATTTGGCATGCGCCGTAAACATCGTGGGTCACCATAAAGACAGTAGAGCCTTCAGATGCCAAGGTGGCAATGAGCTGATTAAATTCATCGATAGCATTAGGATCTAAGCCAGAAGTTGGCTCGTCGAGAAATAACACCGGGGCTTCACGTAGCAATGCCAATGCAATCGCCGTTTTTTGGCGCATTCCCTTAGAGTAGTTCGACATCGCTCTATGCCAAGCAGCCTCTTGTAATGCAACACGTTTAAGCGCCAGCTCTATTTGAGTTTCAGTCTTGGTGATATCAGCTAAAGAGAGAAAATATTTTATGTTTTCTACCCCGGTTAAATGCCCATATAGCATCACAGACTCTGGCAAATAAGCGACTTTACTGCGGATTTTATCGATGTCTTTTGCAACAGACATGCCCATTACTGTCGCGGTACCACTTGTAGGAGTAACAGTGCCTAAAAAAGTTTTTAGTGCCGTTGATTTTCCTGCTCCATTGCCACCAAGAAGTGCAAAGACTTCGCCTTTTCCTACAGTAAAATTAACGTCATCAAGTACCGTTTGTTGAGAAAAGCCAACGCACAGTGACGAGGCTACAACCATTTCTTTTTGCATTTATTATCTCTAAATCAATTATTTAATAGATGGTTATGAGGGTGTCGATTTTGTTGAATATCAACAAACCAACACGATGATACGTTATAACATTTCAAAGGTAAATGTGAGTTTAATGTTATTGTGTTTACAAAGGAGTGTGATCAAGGTTTTAATCTGAGCGGATATAAACGCTATTTATTGTGGTTAAATGAACCATTAGCATGGCTTAGCGCAATACAGTTAAAAGCTCATTTTTATTAAAGGTTGAGGATTAAAGATGAAGGATTGAGGTTTGAACAATTTAACACCCTGCTACAGCAACAAGTGCAAATGAAGCAACATGGTAAGCTAAATGCTAAGTAATAAATAACGACACTATGCAGCCCAAACTAAACTTTACACGCTATAACCGTTAAACCTGCTTTTACCTGCTGTAGCGTGTAAAGAAGATGAGTAATGCGCCTTAAGCAAGCATCACTCATTTGTATCGTCTTAAAATGGAATTCGGTAATAACGCTTAACTGTTATTCACATTAATAGTGGGCACCACTGACATGCCAACACGAAGTTGCGCGGCATCGGCCTGATCAGCGTCGATGATGATTTTTACCGGTAAACGCTGAACAATTTTAGTGAAGTTACCTGTCGCATTATGAGGCGCTACCGCTGAATAACTCACACCACTCGCTGGGGCTAAGCTGTCTACATGGCCTGTTAATATTTTGCCCGGTAGTGCATCGACTTCAATATCAACTGCCTGACCAGCTTTTACATTGGCAAGTTGGGTTTCTCTAAAATTGGCATGCACATAAATCTCATCAAGCGGTACCACTGCCAATAGCGACACCCCTGGATTAACATAACTGCCAACACGTAGTGACTTTTTACCTACAATGCCGTCAATCGGTGCAGTAATTTGCGTATAAGACAACTGCAAATTAGCCACATCTAGCATCGAATTAGCTTGCAGTAATGCAGCCTTCGCTTTATCAATATCGGCGTACTGAATATCTTTATCCTGTTTAGCCGCCAACAAACCCGCTTCGTTTTTACGAAGATTAGCTTGCTGAATACTCACTTGCGCTTCTGCTTCTTGCAGCGCCTGCACGGTACCCGAGCCATCTGCCGCTAAGTTGCGATAACGCTCAAGGTTAAACTGCGCCAATTTAAGTGTTGAGATATTAGCATCTAACGTTGCCTGCGCCTGCTCAATCACAGCGTCTTGATTAATCAGCTTGGCTTGCAAACTTTTAATGCTTGCTTGGGCGCTAACCACTTGCGCCTTGGCGGTGTTAACTGCAGCCACAAAGTCACGGTCGTCGATAGTGGCAATCACATCGCCTTGCTTAACCACGTCATTGTCATCCACTAAAACCTGGCTTATTTTGCCGGAAATTTGCGGGGATACAATCGTAAAATCAGCTTGAATATACGCATCATCGGTCGACTGTGTCGCATTTGCTGATTCTGGTTGATTTAGATAAAACACACCGCCAATCGCCACAACGAATAAACTTGCAACTACGGTAACTTTGATAGATTTAGATATTGCCATTTTCAATTACTCACTTTCAAAATATAAACTTAAAATTTGTTTAACCTGAGTTCGGGATAAGGGATGAACTTATGCTATTTAAAATCAACATGTTACCCATTCTCACTTTCAAGCTTGTCATTTGTTCTGCTAACAAGGCGAATTGACGCGTCAATAGCTAGCCAGTTAGCAGAGCAAAGAGCTGTGTAAGCGCCGTTGGTTACCTTTAATTCTGCTTGCTTAAATCTGGCGCCGGCACGTAGGTCATCATCAATGCCAGCGGGATCAAAATAAGTGCGAGTACACCCAACACTAAATAAGCATCAATTACCGACAGCACCATAGATTGCTGGGCAACGGTTGTTCCTAGAGTTGATGCGTCTAATGCTTGTGGAATAGCACCATCAACAAGGCCGGCATGCTCAAGTAACATGTCGCTATGAAAACGACTGCGAACCGTTAACAATTGGCCCACTACCGCGCCACCTATAAGCGACCCAAACACTCTAAAAGTGTTAATTGCTCCCGAAAAATAAGGGCCTTCACTTGGGTCTAAAACACTGGTCATTAAAAATAAAATCGATACCACGGCCATGGGTTGTCCAATGGCTTGCAGTAACTGAGCCACTAAAAATTGGTCGCGATTCCACTGTGGGGTCAGCTGTGCTCCCGAAAAACAGGCCAAAGCAATAATGCCTAACCCAATGGCCAGCATCACCCGAGAATCGACCCACTTTTGGTACAACAACAATGCCACCACAGACCCTAACACCAACTGCGGCAAGGCAATTAGCAGCCCAATTGGCGCAATTTGCATAACCCGATAATCTTGTAACCCCGCAAGGTAGTTTGACGGCAACATCGACCCGGACATCAACACCACAAGTAAAAACGTTAATAAAACCGTGCCGATTAGCAGGTTTTTACGCGCCATTAATTGAGGTTTAATAAAAGGTGCATCATGGTGCCATTCGGTCAATACGTAACAGCCAAACAAAATCACACCGCCAACTAACGACACGACAATTAACGGTGAGTTAAACCAGTCAAGGCGCACACCTTGATCTAGTGCGATAGTAAGTAATAACAGCGATATCACGCCGCAAAACATCCCAAGCCAGTTGCCTTGTGCAAAGCGGGCGTATTTAACCCCTTCTTTAGGTAAACCCCAGCCTACAAATAGTCCGGCTAAACCGCACAAAGGGATCACTTGCCAATATAGCCAGCGCCAGTTCGACAAACCGTCGGTCCATAAACCGGTTAACCAAACGGCTAAGTTAGGCGCAAATGTGGCGGTCATCGCATACAAAGCTAAACCATGTAAACGAATATTAGGGGGCAAAAACTTAAGCGCCGCCATCATCAAAATAGGGATTAACGCGCCGCTACTTATGCCCTGAACAAAGCGTAATCCTATCAACACATCTAAGTTTTGAATAAAAGGCAAAATAGCCGCAATAAGTGCGCACACAAAGACCATCGACAGATGAAAACGTCTCACCGACAAGGTAATGGCAAACCAAGAGGCAAATGGCATGGCAATAAGCTCGCCCATTGCGTATGCCGTCTGCAACCAAGACGCATCGTCAAGACTGACCCCCATCACGCCGCGCACATCCGCCAAACCAAGTGACCCCACACGGTTGTTAAGGCCAGACATCATTGCCGCAATAAAAATACCTAACAGCCCAGCCAATACCTGATTAGGTATGCCAAGGGTGCGTTTTGGAACAACTACGGCAGGTTCAGAAAGTACCGCTGTACTCATTTTGCCTCCCCAGGTGTTGTGATTAGCATTGCGCTATTTTCAGTAACGGGTTGGCTGTTATCCCAACCTCTGCCAAGCGTTTTATATAAACTCACCACCGCGATTTCGGCTTGAGTGGTACTGTTATTCAGTTGGATCAGGCTGTTAAGCACTTGTCCTTTTTGCTGCAAAACAGCTAAATGATCACTGGTGCCTTGTTGATAATTGCGCTCAATCATCTTCATAGCTTGCTCAGTGTATTGGTGCGCAATAGACAATTTATGCTGTTGGCTTTGTTGTGCACGCCACGCATCGATAGCGTTATCCACTTCGTGCCAGGCAGCCAACACGGTTTTGCGATAACTCAATGCTGAACTCTTTTGCTTTTCTTTTGTTAACTCAAGTTGCTGAGTTAACTTGCCGCCTGAAAAAATAGGTAAATACACTTTAGGACCAACAGTAAATGAGCGCGAATCCCAGCCCAGTAAGTCACTGCTTTCAAAAGACTCAAGCCCCAAACTGCCAGACAAGGTCACTCGAGGATAAAAATCAGCTTCTGCGACACCAATTGCGGCAACGGCTGCGTGTAAATGTGCTTGCGCTTCAAGAATATCAGGGCGACGAGAGGCTAAATCCGACGGAACCTCAACCGGCACACCTGCTGGCAGTTGAATCGGTTTATTTGATGTAGCTAATATGGCATCTAATGCCCGAGGCTGCTCACCGAGCAATAATGCCAAGGCATTCATTAATTGATTACTGCGCATGGTCAGCTCAGGTAGACTTGCCGTTAATGTGGCTAAGTCGGTTTGAGCACGAATAGTATCAAAATGGGTACCAACTCCGTTGTCTTCACGGCTTTGCATTAACACGACAATCTGTTCAGCGGTTTGTTGCTTGTCTAAGCTAATGGCTAATTGAGTTTGTGCATTGCGCAATTGCAAATATGCCTTGGCAACTTCAGCAGCTAAGCTGACACGAATAGCTTCACGCTGATATAACGACGCATCTAATTTGGCGCTAACTTCTTCTGTCGCCCGCTGCGCACGGCCCCAAAGATCAAGCTCCCAACTGGCATCAAAACCAGCAGTCCAAAAATTTTCGGCCTCCGACGGTGCGCCTAATGCCACCATCTTGCCATTTTCACTATTGCCTTCGCGGGCATAACTTGCGTTTGCAGAGAGTCTAGGTTGTTTGTCGGCTGCTGTGATCCCCAACGCGGCACGGCTTTGCGCAATTCGGCTGGTCGCGACTTGTAAGTCTAAATTTCCGGTTTGAGCTTTGGCTTGTAATTGCGTCAATATTGGGTCGTTAAATACCGCCCACCATTGCCAATCAAGAGTTGGTTGGCTAGCTTGTTCGGCGTAACCGTAATCAGACCGAGGTTCAGTTGCCGTTTGGGTAATTCCGCTCTCTGGTACTGTAAAATCTGGGCCCAATGTACATCCAGACAGCACCGCTAACGACACGGCTAACGCCAATGCATGTGGTGAAAACGTTATACTTTTACCCGTAAATAACATGACAACTCTTCCTAAATTAACGAGGGTCTGTTGATCTTTGCTGCAAAAAACAACCTTGAAAGATCAAGCGCGCCTATAAACTCAATCAAATTACGCCAACAAACTGTACCGCTCGGTTTGTTTGTTGGGTAAATAAAAAATCCGCTAGTGTGTAAGACTCCACTAACGAACTTCTATTGCACGATATCGTAAGCTTCAATATAAAAATTGAACTGTACCGTACGGTTTGATATAGTGCCTATCTCAAAGATTATTGTCAAGTGAGTTTTATATGAAAAACGCTGTAACTGATCCTTCTGCCCTTGCACAACTCACACTCGACCTTTGCCCAAAAGCAAGGACAGTGCTCAATGCTGCTAGCAAAATATTTTTAACTCACGGCTTTAATGCCGCCACCACCGACATGATCCAACGCGAAGCAGGCGTATCTAAATCGACCGTGTACGCGCACTTTTCTAATAAAGAAAAGCTATTTTTAGCCGTAGTGCAAAACGAATGCGCCTCGTTCACAGCATCCATTAACGACATTAAATTTATCCCTGGCGACATTACCGAAAGCTTACGCGTGTTGGGGCACGCCTACCTTAGTGTTGCTCTGTCGGCTCCGGCATTGTCGTTATATCGAGTAGTCGTCGCAGAAGCCCCCCGTTTTCCTGCGCTGGGACACATGTTTTATAATTCTGGCCCTAAAATTGTTAAATCCATGGTGGCCAACTGCTTAACTCAAGCCCATAACGCCAATGAAATAGACTTAAGCAACATTAGTGTCGACGAAGCTGCAGATGTATTTGTCACACTATTTCGTAGCGAGCTTCATTTAAAATGTTTAACTCACCCCGACCAACCACTTAAAAAAGCCACCATTGATCGCTGGGTGGATATTGCCATAGACACTTTTGTGCGCTCTTATGGTAACCGCCAAGTTAACTCTTAACGCTACCTCTCAAATCAACACAAAAAGGCTCTTAATGACCACCCCTTACTCAGCCACACAATGGTTACAGTTAAGTATGCAGCAACAAGGTTTGCTGCAGCCTTTTGAGTCATTGCCAGCGCTATTGCAGCAATTAAGTTATGTGCAAATAGACTCTATTAATGTGGTTGAGCGCGCGCATCATCATGTATTGCATAGTAGGTTGCCACACTACGCCACCAGCATGTTAGATCAGGCCATGGGCGACAAAAGTGTGTTTGAATATTGGTCCCATGCAGCGGCATACCTACCCATTGAAGATTATCGGTTTAGCTTGTATCGCAAGCAGCAATTACAACAAGGCGACAAACATTGGTTTGAGCCCGAACACAAAATCATGCGCGAAGTAAAAGCCCGCATAACCGCTGAAGGCCCATTGAAAGCCAACCAATTTAAGCATGACGCTGATGCTAAAAATGGTGCCTGGTGGGATTGGAAACCCGCTAAAAAAGCGCTTGAGCAGTTGTTTATGCAAGGCGAGTTAATGGTGGCTAAACGTGACAAGTTTCAAAAGGTGTATGACTTAACCGAGCGCGTGTTACCAAACCATATAGATACCACTGTGCCCAGCGACAGCGAGTTTGCTCAGCATTTAATTAAGCGTTATTTAA
Organism: Shewanella algicola; assembly: GCF_014648035.1. Taxonomy (GTDB): domain Bacteria; phylum Pseudomonadota; class Gammaproteobacteria; order Enterobacterales; family Shewanellaceae; genus Shewanella; species Shewanella algicola. The sequence goes on from NZ_BMQI01000070.1 coordinate 15,833, forward strand.
TAGCCCATGGCTTTGGCAATGTGCAGCAAATTCAGTACCTGCGCAAAGGCCTTAAACCACTACTGACCAAAACCTTAGCGCAAATGTGCGAACAAGGCGACATTGCCAGTTTTACCGAGCCACACACCAGGCAAGTTTACTTTTATCAGCCCAAGCTTACACTCCCCAGCACCATAGCCAACAAAGTCTGGCTGCTTAATCCGTTTGATAATTTAGTCATTCAACGGCAAAAGCTTAAGCAATGGTTTGGCTTTGATTATCAAATCGAAGTGTATGTACCTGAGGCAAAACGCCAATACGGTTATTACTCATTGCCCATTTTATGGCGTGACCGCTTTGTTGGACGTGTTGATGTAAAAGCCGATCGCAAAAACCAATGCTTGCTACTGCAACAACTCCATTTTGAGCCAGCAGCATTTAGTACTGATGCATTTAGCAGAGACGCTTTTATACCCGCGTTTATCGATGCCATTAATCATTACAGCAAGTTCAATAATTGTCAGCGCTGGCAACTAGTGGCTTGTAACGACAAAGCCATCGGTAAGATGTTGCTTAACGCCTGCCAATAATTAACCCTGAGTATTGCAAAACACCTTTCCCCTGCCTTACAAGATCTGCACTGCACTTAAATCAGTATGCAACCTTGTTCACGTTTTACACATTTTTCAACTTGGCACTTCAATAGCTTGAATTAAGTCACTAACCACAAATACGTTGTGAGATACCTTCAAAAGGCTAAAAATAATAACAACCTACATAATTCCTATATGGGGAGAACACACGATGTTTTATATACACATGCTGCTGTTACTAGCGGTGATATTTGTTGGTATCCGCCATGGCGGTATCGCGTTTGGTTTACTCGGTGGCTTAGGTGTATCAGTGCTGGCATTCGTGTTTGGTATCGCGCCTGGTTCCCCACCTATCAGCGTGATGTTAATTATTCTTGCGGTAGTGGCGGCCTCGGCAACACTTGAGGCAACTGGCGGATTAAATCTGTTAGTGAAGTTTGCTGAAAAAATACTGCGTAAACACCCTGAACATATCGTGTTTTTAGGCCCTTTATGTACATACTCTTTAACCGTATTGGTTGGTACTGGCCATTCGGTTTACCCACTTTTACCTGTTATTTACGATGTCGCCTATAAAAAAGGCATTCGTCCTGAACGTCCATTAGCGATGGCAACTGTTGCCTCGCAAATGGGCATTACCGCCAGCCCAATTGCCGCCGCAGCTGCGGTAGTATTGGCAACAGCGGTTGATAACAATCTTGATATCAGCTTAATCGATGTGCTTATGGTGACCATTCCGGCAACCTTAACGGGTTTACTTGTCGCCTGTACCTGGAGCTTAAAGCGTGGTAAAGATTTAGACAAAGACACCGAGTTTCAAGCACGCTTAGCAGATAAAGATTTCCGTGAGTCATTAATCGATCTAGAAGATGACGACGCCCAAACCCCAGCGGCACAATCAACGGCTAAAAAAGGCTTGACGGTATTTTTACTGGGTATTCTTGCGGTGATTGTGGTCGCCATGTTTAGTAAGCAAATACTGCCTGCTGGCGTAAAAATGTCGGTCGCGATTCAGTTTATGATGCTGTCTGTTGGTGGTGTCATATTACTCGCCACCAATGTATCGCCCAAAAAGATTGCCACCAGTAATGTGTTTACCGCCGGTATGACCGCGGTCATCATCATTTTTGGTATTGCGTGGATGAGTGACACTATTATTAGTCACCACAAAAGCTATTTAGTCAGCGCGGTGAGCGACCTTGTCAGTGTTTACCCATGGACATTTGCTATCGCGATGTTTGTGTCATCTATCTTCTTAAAAAGTCAGGCAGCGGTATTAACCATTATGTTGCCATTAGGGTATTCATTAGGGATCCCAGCACCTGTATTAATTGGTGTATTACCAGCGTGTTATGCTTATTTCTTCTTCCCATTCTACCCAAGTGACTTAGCGGCAATCAGCTTTGATAGAACCGGTACCACGCATATTGGTAAATATGTGTTGAACCACAGCTTTATCATTCCTGGGTTTATTGGTGTAATCACTGCTACATTTGTGGGTTACTTTATTTCAATGGCGATTAACTAATTTCTGCTAAGGTGTTTGGAGTTGAAGCATCAGGCAAAGAGTTAAGCGGTAAACCGCTAGTGAAGTGACTAGAAAAAGTCACTAGCATCAATAAAATGGCAGCCACATTGGCTGCCATTTTTGTTTTTAATCATTGTGATAGGCCTAAAGCGTCAAGATGGGTGACTTCGATATCAGCAGGTTTATTTGTTGGTTCGCCCACCATATCGTCCTATGCAACACGCCGTAAACCCATCCATGGGGGCTTGACGAAAACATCCTGTTTTCAACAGTTGCCTATGCCAACATGGCAGGCTACCCGATAGTCCGTTGGTAGTTGGCAGTTGGCAGTTGGCAGTTGGCAGTTTTATGCCACATTGCATATCGATGCTATTGTGTTACTAATCTTATAATCCCTGATCAATGAGTTTTTTTGCCATAAAAATGAATACGTTTCAAACCACGTAAAAATGAGCAACTCGGTCATTTATAAGCGTTGAGTTAATTCATCTTAGAAACGAAAAGCGATCAAAACACTCTTTTCACCCAAAAGTCAGCTGCAAACCGGTAAAAATCTAAGTTTAAGCTATACTTAATTATCCCCTTAAAACATAAGAAATTTGATTATGCAGCCATATTTGCAAGCTTTTGGATCTGAGTTTAATTTAGGATTTAACCCTAATGATTACCCCTTTTTAATCGATAACAGCTACGGTAACAATACTTGTGTCAGTTTCTATTTTAAACAAGGCGAACAATACAGGATATTGTGGGTTGAACATGAAATGGCCGATGAACGTGAAGAAAATGGTGCACGGTACACTATTGAGTCCGCAACGAACGAGGGAACGGATGAAGCACCCGAAATTTATGCCGGTTCTGACGCAATTATCATTTTTGAGTGCGAAACAAGCGAACATATTATCGCTCATCTTAATCTACTATCTTCACAGTAAACTCGCCCACCACATCACCCTATGCAACACGCCGTAAACCCATCCATGGGGGCTTGACGAAAACATCCTGTTTTCAACAGTTGCCTATGCCGATATGATTGACTCTTGCAAGCTCATCTTAATCAATCAGGTAATACAAATTAGGGTTATCTCATTGTATGTTTCAGCGGCTAATGTGACTCATAGTCCGTAGACTCGTAAGCCTATTGCACCGACAATAAACATAAATTTATTGTGAGCTTACGGCAGCATGGCGTGACATAAGTAATAAAGCAAAAAATCTGGTTTCTTAAATT
>NZ_BMQI01000071.1 GCF_014648035.1 Shewanella algicola
AGCGATAGCGGCTAAAACAAGAAAAATAATATCAACTAAATCATGGTCTAGGTTGATGTGAGAACGAGGGTCTTCGATAAGTTTCAAGTGTTCAAATAAGGACATGGATTAGGTTCAGTAGATTAACATGCCTGATCAGATCATGCCGATACGAAAAAGTTCCCTACTGTTAACAAAGTATGATCCCGCCCTGCGTTACCCATTTAGACAACACAGTGATAACACTTGAGCAGGGCAGTTATCACACGCCAGAAAACACCTTATTTATTGATTGCTCGGCCAGTGCCTTAGGTGAGCTTGCACCGTTACCCGTGTTTAGCGATGACAAAATAACCCTGCAGACCATACGTATTATTCAACCTGTTTTTAGTGCATCACTCATTGCACATATTGAAGCGACATATCAGAACGATCAGCAAAAAAATGCTTTAAGCCAAATCGTACCATTACCGAACAAAGCAACCGATTGGTTAACGGTAAATGCCGCATTTATGCGAAACCAGTATATTTGGTCGCAAGACAAGGCGTTACAAAAATGGTTGTATTGCAGCCGACTGGATGGCTTTAGCCAATTAGTGGTTGATGCCCCAAAAGATGATATTGAAAAACAAGCAATATTACTGCGTTTACGCTCGAATGCGCCTAAGGCGATGGAGAACTTAATGCGGCTAATTGCCACCTTAAATATGCCTAAAAAGGAGGCCGCTCATGCATGAGTTTCAAGTGAATAAACACGATTTTACAAAAACAAGGTTAGCAGAAAATAATGACTTAACGACTGAAACAGCCTTATCTGACAATGAAGTTATTGTGCGCGTCGACAGTTTTGCACTCACCGCAAATAATATTACCTATGCAGTATTAGGTGAAAAACTGGGCTATTGGCAGTTTTTCCCCGCTTCAGATAATGCAGATAATACTTGGGGGATTATTCCGGTGTGGGGGTTTGCTACGGTGATGTCATCACACAGTAATGATATTGCAGTGGGGGAAAAGCTATTTGGTTATTTTCCGCCGACATCACTGGTTAAAATGACGGCAACCCAAGTGTCATCACAGCGCTTTTTTGATGGCAGTGCTCATCGCGCTGCATTGCCGCCCGGTTATAATGTTTATCGCAGGGTATTAGCTGAGCCTGGTTATAACGAAAATTATGATAAGCAACGCATGTTATTGTTTCCACTTTATATTACTTCATTTTGTTTATGGGATTACTTACAAAGTCAGCACTGGTTTGACGCTGAGCAGGTCATTATTATTAGTGCGTCGAGCAAAACCAGTATTGGCCTTGCTTATGGTATTGATGACAGTGAGCCTGCACCCAACTTAATTGGCATGACAAGCGCACGTAATAGCGAATTTGTTAAAGAGCTTGGTGTATACAAACAAGTGCTTAACTATGGCGATATCTCCGAGCTTAACCCCACATTAAAAACCGTTATTGTTGATATGGCGGGAAATGCTGAACAATTAAAAGCAATAGAACAGCATATGGGCAAAAATTTAACTTATTGCTTGCAAGTTGGACTAACACATTGGGATGCGGCTTCATTCACCTCGCCATTTACCCATACCGACAGTGAAATGTTTTTTGCGCCAGGACATATTCAAAAGCGCATTACTCAATGGGGTGCAAAAGAGTTTGAGCGCCAATCCATGAGTTTTATGGCAAAAAGCATGCAGCGCAGTGCCAGTTGGTTAGCGTTCACTACGATAGATGGCATTGAACAAATGACAGGGGTTTATGCTGATGTTTGTAACGGGGTTTTAGCGCCAGAAAAAGGCATCATTGTGAAGCCTTAGTTGTGAACACTTAACTAGTGGAAACCTAATGGGTCACTTCACTAGTTACTCTTGAGTATTAGGGCGTGTTTATAAACAAAGATAAACACGCCCTAGATATCGAGATAAAATAGTAGAGTTATTTATTATTTCGACTCAATATCGTTCACAAAGAACGCTTTACTTACCTTGCTTTAATTGCAGCTATAGATGCTAAGGCTAAAACACTATGGCCAATATACACTCGCGTTAGCTTAAAAATACGCCTTACTATTACGCTTGTTGGTATGTGATAGCTAAGGCTTTTTTGCGCAGGTTGATCCTGTTTGGCAATCGATATCATTTTAAATAACAAATCAATGCATAATCGCAGTGATAATGACTTTGATTGGCTGTTATAGAGGTTGCTTTGAGCCATTAATAGTATTGGTTAACGGTGTTATTTCTCAATTAACTTCTCACAATTAGCTTCGTTTCATCACGTGTGTTTAAATAATTTGTAACGAGTACCACTTTGACTACACATATTGATATGTTGTAACATTTCGTTTTTATTTTATTCCTTAAAGAGCAAAGCACGTGAAAAAGCACTTTATATGTTCACTATTAGTCATTTCTAATGGTGTATTAGCACAAGATAATGTTACTCAAACATCAGACGTTCAAGATGACATTGAGCGTATTGAAGTGAAACGATTATGGCAGCCATACCGTGGCAATGTGCCATTAATTGATACCCCTCAAGCTGTTGATAGAATTAACGCCGATACCATAAAAAACGAGGGTATTACTCATTTTATGGATGCCTTGGATTTTTCACCAAGTATCGTAAGACAAAATAATTCTGGTGGTATGTTTGACAGTTTTGCTGTGCGTGGTTTTTCTGGTGACGAAAATAACCCAACGGGCACGCTCGTTAATGGTTTTAACTCACGCGGTTATACCGGTAACAGAAACACGGCGAATATTGAAACCATTGAAGTGATGAAAGGGCCAGGCTCTGCGTTATACGGACAAGGTGAGCCGGGCGGCACAGTGAATATCATTACCAAAAAGCCGCAATTTGAAGAGCAAGGCTATATTCAGGGAACATTGGGCAGTTACGACAAAAAACAAATCGAGTTTGACCACACTAAAGGTCTTACTGATGATGTGGCTTACCGTATAAACGGCTTTTACGAAGATTCTGATACGTATCGAGATAGCGTTGACATTGAAAGTTTAAATTTAAGCCCTTCTATTTTGTGGAATATTTCAGGTGTCACGAGCTTAAGCTATGAGATGGAGGTTGTTGAACAGAGCAAAGCGTTAGACCGTGGCGTGTACGTGTTAGATAATGACTTTGATTCTGTCGACTCTGCTGATTTTTATGGCGACACTCGAGATGGTGCACACAAAGTGAAGGCACTAGGCCATCAATTGTTGTTAAATCATCAACTGAATAATCATTGGAGTTTATTAGCGGGCTTAGCTTATCGAGACTCATCATTTAAAGGCCTGTCTTCTGATACTGAGCTGTCTGCTGGTCGTCAGTTGATTTATACCGACCCTGATTTGCTATCAAGACAAAGAAGAGAGCGAGATTATCAGGCAGAAGATTTATCTGCCCGTTTTGAGGTCAGTGGTGACATAGAGCTTGGTGGTGTTAAAAATAACCTACTGATAGGGTTAGATTATTACAACTTCCAATTAGATACAGATTACAGAGTGTGGCGAACCGCGTGGGGATCGGGTGACTCTACCTATGCTATCGACCCTAACAATCCTGACTACACAATGGAACAGCCTGAAACCTCTCCAACAACGGTGACATCTGAAGAGCAAACAGGCCTTGGCTTATATGCACAAGATTTAATTGAACTGACAGATAAGGCCAAGCTTTTAGTCGGTTTTAGGGTAGATTATTTCGAGCAAGATATATTAGATAAACTTGCCAATGAGTCTCAAGATCAAGACCAAACAGAGGTGTCTTCTCGCTTTGGCTTTGTTTATGAACTGGCTGACAATATCAATGTGTATACCAGCTATGCAGAAGGTTTTAGACCAAACTCGGGTCTAGATTCAGATAGAAATGCGTTTGAACCAGAGCAAACCGACTCTTTTGAAGTGGGTCTAAAGTGGCAAAATGTTGCAGATAGATTTTCTGGTAGCTTAGCCCTTTTTGATGCAAGTAAAACAAATATGTTAACTGCTGAGCCTAATACCGGGTTGTCAGCAACCCTAGGTGAAGTTGAAAGCCAGGGTGTTGAATTGCAATTGACGACGTTATTAACTTCAGATACAAGCCTTGATATTGCTTATGCGTATACCGACGCAAGAACGGCAAAAGATTTAGTTGATAATGACTGGGGTGTACCTATTCCTAAAGGGGCGCGTTTAATTAACGTTGCAGAACATGTCGGCCATGTTTCGTTGCGACATTACACTGACATTATGGGCAAAGAAGCTTATTTTGGCGCAACAGTTAATTATGTTGGCGACCGTCTCGGTGAAACAACTGACCCTGACTATATTTTACCTTCATACACCTTAGTTAACTTATCCGCAGCTGTAGATATTACTAGCAGAGTCAGCGTGATGCTTGATGTAAACAACGTATTTGATGAGGAATATTTTGAAAGCTCATACCACAAGTTATGGACGATGCCGGGTGAGCCGATTAATTTTAGTGCGAGTGTGAAGTACCAATTTTAATTGCTTAATATTGACTTGTTATTACAGACTTAGCTTAAGGTTTTTACTGCACATTGACACTCGTCAACGCGCAGTGAAGCCCTTAAGCTTGTTGTTTTAGCATCGACAGCGCCACATTGATTGAGGTTAACTAAGTCGCTATTTTATTGCGGCTTTTTGTATTACTTTTGGCACTCATACACTCATACACACATACCCCGGCCCACAGTGGTATCTCAATATTTACTTAATACATTACTGACCCTATATGGCTTGTGTTTATTGGTGATTGTTGAGCTCGCTATATAGGGCTTTAATGGCGTTTCTTAACCAGGATGTTTTAGGTTTTTGATTATTACGTTTATGCCAAATGAGGGTGAAGGGGATCATCAGTTTTGCTTGTAATGCGCTGTCGACAGGGATGGGTAAACACACTAAGTCGGGGTGCACTTTTTGGCAGTAATATTGGCAATATTGCGGCGCGGTTGTGATCATTTCGTGGCCGGGTTGAGCGGTCATAAATAACGATTGCTCAAAGGTGGCCATGGTGAGCTCAATACTGCGTTTTAGACCCATTTCAATTAACACTTCATCTAATGCCCAGGTGTCACATTTTTCCCAGGTGATATTGATTTGTGGGTACTTAATAAAGGTCGAAATGTTCCACTCTTCTTGTAACGCAGGATGACTTTTATGCAGATAAACCACCGGAAGATCGGTAAATAACACTTCGTAATTAATAAAGTAGGGCAGCAGTTCAATTGACTCTTTTGATCTGGGGTGACTTTCACGTCCAGTAAAGCCAATATCTACTTCGCCGCGAATAATGGCTTCAATGGAGTCGTAATCCAGTTATGTACTTTAACTTTGGCATCAGGGTATTGTTGGTAAATTTGTTGGCTTAGCTGATTAAACATGGTCAATAATAACGGTGATTCCATCGCAAGATTAAAGCGAATACCATTGGGGATTTCATCACCGCGTTTGGCTAGTAGTTGACTGCTTAACTGCAGCCAATCGGCTAACTCTTGCTCCATGCTAATGGCCAGCGAGGTTGGGCTAAATCCATGGGGCGTTTTAACAAACAGCGGGTCGTCAAACCATTCTCTTAATTTGCTCAGTGATTTACTCACCGTTGAGGGCGTCACATTGAGTTTTTTGGCTGCTTTAGACACACTCAATTCCTGCAACAGTAACTGCAAAGTAATAAGCAGGTTGAGATCAAGGCGTGCTAACGATTTGTTCATGGGTGTCACTCTGCAGTGGTGAAGGGATTAATAGTATTAAAACCATGCTAATAACACCACCAATAAGCAAGATTAATATCAGCATATTCAATGCACTTACTCCTAACAAACCCAGCAACCAAATAAATAATGCTGAACTGCAAACCTGAACCACACCCAGTATTGAACTGGCCACGCCGGCCCTAAAGCGATAAGGGCTTAATGCTTGGCTCATCACCACACCAAAGCCAATAGAAAAACTGGCACAAATAAGACTAAAGCCGAATAAGCTCAACAATTGATAGCTCGGCGCTAATTGCGTTACCCCAAGTATGATTGCAGCAGTGACAAATAATCCTTGTGAGACAATCATTAAGCTGCGCTGGTGGAAAAAAGACAACGCAAATGGCATTGCAAACGAGGTTAACATACTCACCAGTGCAGTTAAGGCCATGGTGGTTGAGTATTCGCCGCGGCTAAAGCCCATGGTATTCATGATTAACATTGGCGATACATTTACAAACGTCAAAATTGCGGTCACGGCAATGGCACTGATGAGTAATCTGCTTAAGAAAAATCGTTCATAAAAAGATTCTGTCGCGGCTATTTGTGCATCTGTTGTTGGCTCCGAACTGTGTGAGTGTTCAGCCGATGGCATTAGCGATTTATTGTGAGTTTCTTGTAACACAAACACAGATAATAAACACACTAAGACTCCCATCCCCGCCATGGTGATAAACAAACTTGACCAGGGATAGCGAAGCATAATCAAGTGGCCTATCACGGGGGCAATGACCGGCATAATACAGGTAATGCCATTGACCATGGATAACACCTTTGCCCGACGCTCATCGTTTAATGTATCGCGTAAAATAGCAAAGGCGACCACGTAACAACACCCTGCGCCAATGCCTTGAATAAAACGGACTATCAAAAAGGTTTGGCTGTTATCGACTATACTTCCCATGGCTGAGGCGAGAGTAAAAATAATCGCCCCAACAATGGCGATAGGTTTTCTGCCAATTTTGTCAGCTAATTTACCGGCAAACACCATGGTCGTCGCCATGCCAGCTAAATATACAGAAAAGGCAATATGCAGTTGTGATTCATTCGCGCCTAAGTCTTTGGCTATTTGAGGCAAGCCGACTAAATAGAGATCGATTGCCGTTGGGTAGAGCAGAACGAGCGCAAAGCTACAGAGTATAAATCGAGTCATCATATCCACACTTATTCGTTAACCCGAACTCAGGTTAGTTAATTAATGATAAGGTGAAAGCATGAGATGCACGAGTTGCCATTTTGACAACAGGTATTTCTATTTACGACATGGGTGCGTTAACCCTTACTTAAACGATAACCATTATTTTTGCTTTACCATCGTGAGCCAAGAGAGTGTTGCACACGTATAGAGTGTCGATTTACACCCCTTTTGTATCGGGAGTTTGACGTTGTTGAAATTATTTAGCGATTACGTCGGTCTTTACCAGTTAACATTTTAATCTTTTTTGAACATCTGTTACATTACCGAGCTGATCCATGAGATGGCGTATTTATTGTGATGTTAGCAAAGGATTCATCATACTTGTTGCGGTAATCAATCACCCGCACAACCATTTTTATTTACGCTTTAGTGACATAGTGTTTTGCTGGTCGTGCAAAAGTAATTAATAAACTAATCAAATATAAGGTTTTTAATAATGAGAATAATAAGCCGCCTGTATTTTGGCTTTGCAAGTTTACTGGTCATCATGGTTGGTATTACCTTGTTTGGTTTGTTTAAAATCAGTGTTGCAGACAACAATTTAACGCACTTGTCGGAGCAAACAGCAGTGGAGCAGCGCCAAGCCATTAATTTTAGAGGCAGCGTGCATGACCGTGCTATTTCGATTCGTGATGCAGTATTAGTTAATAATCCGGCGCGTTCTCAACAGCATCAAAATGACATCATTCGCCTTAATGAATTTTATCAAACAGCGGCAAAAACCTTGGATAAAATGTATGCAAATTTGCAACATAGCAACGAAGAAGTCAGGCTATTTCAAGCTATTCAAGATATTGAGGTATCCACATTAAATGCAACCGCAACCTTGCTTGATATGATCAACAGTGCTCGTCAAACTGAAGCAGAGCAGCATTTATTAACCACCGTTTCACCTTTGTACAGTGAATGGCTTAAAAGAATTAATAATCTAATTGATTATCAAGAAACCCAAATTCAGTTAGAAGTGTCTACTGCGCGTGAGCAAACTTCCAGTTTTCAGTCGGTGATGCTAATCGTTACCGCTATGGCATTATTGATTGGTAGTGTCGTTGCGTTTACTTCAGTTAAACGCTTAAGAAATATTATTGGCGGTGAGCCAGAATATGCAGCCGATGTGATACAACAAATTGCTCGAGGCGACCTTACGGTAAAATTACAGGTGGACTCTTCACACAGTATTTTAAGTGCCGTGCAGGATTTAAGTGTTAATTTGACAGAAATTACGCAAAACTCGATGCTTACCGCTAACAAGTTGCTTGCAGCATCTAAAGCTCTGTATCAAACCGCACAACAAAACGAACACCTTATCAACAACCAAAAGCTCGCAACAGACAATGGCGCTGCTGCTATTAACCAAATGTCGGGCACGGTTAATGAAGTGGCTAACCACACCAATGATGCCGCTTTATTATCGCAAACAGCAACCAACGAGTTTAACGCAGGCCAGCTTGAGGTGACTCAAACACAAAACGACATTGATGCACTTGCTGCTAAAGTCAGTGAGGCAGCCGATATTATTGATTTATTGTCGCAAGACAGCAAAGAAATCGGCACCGTATTAGATGTTATTCAAGGCATTGCAGAGCAAACAAACTTACTGGCTTTAAATGCAGCCATTGAAGCTGCGCGAGCAGGTGAACAAGGTCGTGGCTTTGCCGTGGTTGCAGATGAAGTGCGTAACCTTGCCCAGCGCACCCAAGAGTCAACTCGACAAATTCAAGCAGTGATAGAAAGCATGAGCACCAGTTCAGCCAAAGCTGTTACCGTGATGGATGAAGGGCAACAGCAAGCCACTAGCAGTGTTCAACAAGCTAAACGTGCCGGGGAGTCGTTAACGGCCATCAATGTGTCGGTGATTAAAATCAGTGATATGAATACCCAAATTGCTACCGCAGCAGAGCAGCAATCGGTAGTAGCGGCAGAGATTAATCAAAACTTTGTTGAAATTACCAGCTCAGCATTGTTAGCTCAACAAGAGGCGAGCAAAATTACCGCGGCAAGCCATCAATTAGAAGCGTTAGCGCAGAGTTTAGAGTTAAATGTTAAACAGTTTAAGACAGAGTCATTGTAAATAGATAATAGAATAAACAATAACGCTGACAAGTCGCCTAGGGCGTTTGTCAGCGTTAATCTATAACAAGCAGTCAATTGATTGCGATACGTTTACCAAAAGCCAAGTAACTTCCACCAAAGCCCGCCAACCACGCCCCAAATGGTTAAGTTAACTACGCTCATAATAAAGCCCATAAACCACCAGTTTTCCATTGATACATAGCCTGACCCAAAAATAATAGGTGAGGTGCCGGTGGCATAATGGGTTAATGACATCATTAATGACGATGCCCCAGCAAGCAGTAAACCTAGGTATAAAGGTGGGGCGCCTAATGCGATACCTGCAGTAAAAAATGCGGCAAACATAGCAGTAATGTGTGCGGTTGTGCTGGCAAAGAAATAGTGTGCGTAGAAGTAAACCACCACCAGAATGATGACCGACACCATCCAGCCGACACCCAATTGGGCAATATTGTTTTCAACCACCCCAGAAAACCAAGCCACTAAACCGAGTTTATTTAAAAAGGTCGCCATCATTACCAGTGCTGAGAACCAGACTACGGTGTCCCAGGCGGCTTTTTCTTTAAGCACATCATCCCAGCTGAGTACGCCGCTGATTAACAAAATCGATAATCCTAAGAACGCAACTGCAGTGGTATTGACCGCAAAGGCCGAGCCCAAAATCATGGCAGGCACGCCAGCCCATAAAACCAATAACAAGCCAAATACACTGATCATGACTTTTTCAGCGTAAGACATTGGCCCCATGTCAGTCAGTTTATCTTTAGCAAACACGCTGGCGTCGGGAGTGCGTTTAATTTCCGGCGGGTAAATCGCGTAAATAATTAACGGCATCAGCGCAATACACAGTAAGCCGGGCAATAAAGCAGCCAGTGCCCAGGTACCCCAGGTGATACTAATCTCTGCGCCCGTAGCATCGGCAATTAATTTAACGATTAATGGATTAGGCGCAGTGGCGGTAATGAACATCGCCGAGGTTATCGGATTGGTGTGATAATTCACTAGGGCGAGGTAATGGCCAATTTTTCTTGATGTGCCTTGTTCTGGTGATGAGCCAAAGCTGGAAGCAATAGATTTCATTATCGGATGAATCACCCCGCCACCACGGGCTGTATTACTTGGCGTAACGGGAGCGATAACTAACTCGGACAACGCAAGCGCATAGCCTATACCAATGGTTTTTCGGCCAAACAAGGAGATAAAGTTATAGCCGATACGATTACCAAGACCGGTTTTTGCTAACCCACGCGAGATAATAATCGCAATACCAATCAACCAAATTAATGAGTTAGAAAAACCGCTTAATGCATCTTTAATTGCCTCTGAAGGTTTGTCATTGGTCACGCCGGTCAACGCGACCAAAGTAATGGCTAACACTGCAATCGCCCCAATTGGCATGGCTTTACCAATAATGGCGACAACAGTACCAACAAATAGCGCCAGTAAATGCCATGCATTGGCTGATACGCCCTGCGGTGGCGCTACGATAAACCAAAGAATCAAAATTATCGCGATTGAAATGAAGCCTGGAATAACACGAATATCAGTACTCTTCATTGCAGTATCCTTAGATGTGAGAAGACATCTTTATATGAAGAAAATAACGGCTTACGTGAGGGAACCCTTAAGTAGAATAAACGCAATAACTTGATACTAAGTCTTTGTTGTAGCTGATTTTGTGAGGCAAATCTCATTGTTGAAAACTATAATGATTAACGGTAAATCTGTTTGTGGGTGAAATGCTTTTAGGCAGGCATATTGGCGGAAATGACCATTTGGCATAATATTTTTATGCGTTGAGTTGGCCGAACAATAATTGAAAACGGTATGCGCAGGCATTTACTCTTGCCATGAATAAAATGTTAAGCCGTTTATGTTAAGCGGCGGTTGGTAAGCGATTGGGTTTTATGTTTGTAGTGTGTAAGTTGGTATTGACTGGGTTATAGGCGGTGGCCTGACAATGCTGGTTAATCCTGTATAAATTTTGGCGTTAACTGTGTTCTCACTATGACGTTGTTTATTTGCATAACATGAAGGGTTTTAAATTAAAAGCATTTAAATACAATTTGTTATATTAGCTTTGTGTTTTGAGCGGGAGTTATTAAGTATATTCAAATTGACACTTATATCGACTTATTTAACACTTATTGTTATATCGAGTCTGTTCACTTGAGTGTATGCTCTAAGTTAAATAGTTCGAACGTGCTTTAAAGGTATATTGAAGCTTAAATGTTACTGCGCTCAAAGCTTGGCTTAATGTTAAAGAAAAATATTAACATTGATACAATGACCAAGGATTAAAGCTTAAGCTGCTTAAAGTTAAAGGTTTAACGCAATCGATGTGGATTCAAAAATCAATTACATTGGCGCCAAAAAGACGCGGGTTTCATTTAATTACTGATGAAGTCACTAAGCACATTCCACAGCTAAACAACATTGAAGTGGGCTTAATGCAGGTGTTTATTCAACACACATCGGCCTCGCTAACGCTCAATGAAAATGCCGACCCTACGGTTCGTTGCGATATGGAGCGTCATTTTAATGTGCTTGCACCAGAAGGTGCACCTTATTTTAAGCACACTTATGAAGGTCCAGATGACATGCCTGCGCACATTAAATCAACGCTGATTGGTGCTAGCCAAACGATCCCAATTACGGCAGGGCGGTTAAATTTGGGCACTTGGCAAGGCTTATACTTATGTGAGCATCGTGATAGTGCGTCTTCGCGAACAATTATTGTTACAATTCAGGGCGAGTAGTTAAATATTCGCTCAAGCTCAATGTATCTGGGATAACATAATCGTCTGTTTTGTATGCACTCCTCACGTTAGTGGGTGACTTTGCTTGTGTAAGCAAATGTAAAGATGCTAAATTCATTCAGCTTATTGAAACGCTTTACATATGCAGTTTTACTGAACTTACTTTTGCCAATAGCTTGCATATAATTTTTTTGTATATAAATCGGCCCTAAAAGAATTTAAAAGAATAACGCATAATAATAGGTGGGTTAACGTGATATCTGTATATTTAGTTGACGATCATGAACTCGTGAGAACGGGGATCCGTCGTATTCTGGAAGACGAACGTGGTATCAAAGTCGTGGGTGAAGCACCCGACGGTGAAACGGCTGTTCAGTGGTCGAGGCAGAATGAAGCTGATGTTATTTTGATGGACATGAACATGCCGGGTATGGGTGGCTTAGAAGCAACTCGTAAAATTTTACGTTATCAACCCGAAGCAAAAATCATTGTATTAACAGTACAAACCGAAGATCCATTTCCAACTAAGGTTATGCAAGCGGGTGCGTCTGGTTATTTAACCAAAGGCTCAACCTCGCCAGAAGTGTTACGTGCAATAACCCAGGTGGCACGTGGTCAACGTTATTTGTCGCCTGAAATCGCCCAGCAAATGGCACTTAGCCAGTTTAATCATTCTGACGAAAACCCATTTAGCACCTTGTCTGAGCGCGAACTACAGATAATGTTAATGATTACCAACGGCGAAAAAGTTAACGATATTTCTGAAAAGCTTAACTTAAGCCCAAAAACGGTTAACAGCTACCGCTATCGCTTATTTGCTAAATTAGGCATTGGCGGCGATGTTGAGTTGACCCGTTTAGCTATTCGTTACAAAATGCTCGATACAGGTTCATTTTAGTTGGGAATATCCCGCGTAACGCATTAAGTAGCTTTAATCATGTCTAGTGGTTTTAATGCCAAATCTTTTTTAAAAAACGTCACCAGCGCCCCGGGTGTATATCGAATGTACGATATACGCCAACAA
Organism: Shewanella algicola; assembly: GCF_014648035.1. GTDB lineage: Bacteria > Pseudomonadota > Gammaproteobacteria > Enterobacterales > Shewanellaceae > Shewanella > Shewanella algicola. The sequence goes on from NZ_BMQI01000071.1 coordinate 12,799, forward strand.
GTCATTTATGTTGGTAAAGCCAAAGACCTCAAAAAACGCCTCAGCTCTTACTTTCGCAGCAATATTCCCAGTGTAAAAACGCAGGCATTAGTGTCGCATATTGAGCATATCGATGTGACAGTGACGCATAGCGAAACCGATGCATTGTTGCTCGAAAACGATTACATCAAGCAGTACATGCCTAAATACAATGTGCTGCTGCGTGATGATAAGTCCTACCCGTATATTTTACTCAGTGGTCATAAACACCCCAGGTTGGCTTATCATCGAGGGCCAAAGCGTGAAAAAGGCCATTATTTTGGGCCTTATCCTAATGGCGGCGCGGTTCGCGAAAGCTTGCACTTAATGCAAAAACTGTTTCCAATCCGCCAGTGTGATGACCTATATTACAAATCGCGCTCTCGCCCTTGTTTGCAGTATCAACTAGACCGTTGTAGCGCGCCTTGTGTTGGTATTGTCAGCGATGAAGAGTACAGTGAACAAGTTAAACTGGCAGGGTTGTTTTTACGCGGCAAAGATAAGCAGGTTATTAGCCAGCTGGTGGCCAAAATGGAAGCGGCTGCAATTGATATGCACTATGAGCAAGCGGCACAATACCGCGATCAAATTACCGCCCTTAGGCGCGTGGCTGAGCAACAAGAAGTGTCTAACCACAAAGGCGATATGGATGTTATCGGGGTGGATTATGCCTCGGGTATTGCATGCTTTCACTTATTATTTATTCGCGACGGTAAAATCTTTGGCAGCCGCAGTTATTATCCTTCGGTGCCTGCAGAGACAGACATTGAAGAAGTACTGTCATCGTTCTTAGGGCAATTCTACCTCAACGCCGACATTCAACGCACTATTCCTAAAGAGGTTATCTTAAGCCATTCGTTTGATGGAATAAAAGAGCTTGAGGCATCGATTGAGCATGCCCTTGATAAAAAGTTTGAGCTTAAAACCCAAGTGCGTGGCGATAGAGCGAATTTTTTACGCTTAGCCATGACTAATGCCAGCAACGCCGTCGCGACTCGGTTATCGCACAAAAATACCGTCGAACAACGCTTTCAATTATTGGAAGAGGCGCTGGAGCTTAACGAACCGATTAAGCGAATGGAATGTTTTGATATCAGCCATACCATGGGCGAGAGCACGGTAGCCTCTTGTGTGGTGTTTAATCGCGAAGGTCCACATAAGGCTGATTACCGGCGCTACAATATTACCGGCATTACTGGCGGTGATGATTATGCAGCAATGGAACAAGCCATTAGCCGCCGTTTTGATAAAATAGACAATAATGGCAAAGTGCCTGACTTACTGTTTATTGATGGTGGTATTGGTCAGCTTAGAGTGGCGCAAACCATTGTGGATGAAAAGTGCACTCATATCGATAACCCGCCTCTGTTAATCTGTGTAACCAAAGGCGAAGGGCGTAAAGCCGGTTTAGAAACCTTTACCGTAGGCGGCAGCGAACAAACGTTTGAAATCCCAAGCGACTCGCCTGCATTTCATCTCATTTTACATATTCGAAATGAATCGCATCGCTTTGCGATTACTGGGCACCGTAACAAACGCCAAAAAACACGTAATACTTCAACGCTCGAATCTATCGCCGGTGTAGGCCCTAAAAGGCGTAAAGCCCTATTGCAACATCTTGGCGGAATACAAGAAGTCAAAGGCGCAAGTATTGCTGAATTGGCTAAAGTGCCAGGAATTAGCCTAGAAATGGCACAAACAATTCACGATGCATTGCGAGGGGGCTAAAATTAAGGCAAGATTGGCGCTGCTTCTGACAAATTGGTTTTTTTATGCCGTTTAATGTACCTATTGCACTGACACTATTTCGTATTGCTCTATTACCCGTATTTGTAGTAATTTTTTACTTACCTTACACATGGGCACCGTTTTTAGCCGCATTTATTTTTTGGCTTGCTGCGCTAACCGATTGGTTAGATGGTTATGCTGCCCGTAAATTAGGGCAATTAACCCGCTTTGGTGCATTTTTAGATCCCGTGGCAGATAAAGTCATGGTGTCGACTGCATTAGTGTTACTGGTTCAGCAAAATGACAATATGTATTTAACCTTAGCGTCGTTGTTTATGATTGGCCGTGAGATTGTGATTTCAGCATTACGTGAATGGATGGCAGAAATAGGCAAACGCGGCGTAGTGGCTGTGTCTTGGATAGGTAAATACAAAACTGCAGCACAGATGGCTGCCATTGTTGGGTTAATTTGGAAGCCAACCCCATTATTAACCGACCTGTCTTTTGCATTGTTTTATATTGCCGCAGCATTAACGTTTTGGTCGATGATGAGTTATATTTCAGCAGCTTGGAAAGATTTAACCGCTGAATAGCATAATATTAGTTCAATAAGTTTATTTAGTGCGCAAACAGTCAAAATAGCTTAAATCAATAATTGACACACGAGGTTAATTCGGTAGAATGCCTCCCCGTAGACAAGTGATGAGTCAGCAGCAAGCCTTAGGGTAACATGTTAACCATTGTTGTTTACAAGATTTAAAGTGTAACATTAGCTCAGTTGGATAGGTTGAAAGACGATACCTTTCTTGCGGTGATAATAAAGCATTATAAAAGTTATATAGGCGACATTAGCTCAGTTGGTAGAGCGATACCTTGCCAAGGTATAGGTCATCGGTTCGAACCCGATATGTCGCTCCAATTTCTTATCTTATCCGATGGATTTGAATTTGGTTAAAGATGGCGCGATGGCAGAATGGCTATGCTGCGGATTGCAAATCCGTCGATCTCGGTTCGACTCCGGGTCGCGCCTCCACAAATTGCTTTTAATGGTTACAATAAGTAACGGTTAAAACACACTTTGCCCGAGTGGTGGAATAGGTAGACACAAGGGATTTAAAATCCCTCGCTGAATAAGCGTGCCAGTTCAAGTCTGGCCTCGGGTACCATCCTTTACATACGTAAGTATGGTGTAAAAAAGCCTCGACATCAGTCGGGGCTTTTTTACGTCTGAAATTTGGGTTTAAGGTAAATGGCAAAATCCCTCGCGCTCTGGTTGAACATCAGGCGTGCCAGTCCAAGTCTGGCCTCGGGTACCATTATTTATAGTAAGAAATTACATACGTAAGTATGGTGTGAAAAAGCCTCGACATTAGTCGGGGCTTTTTTACGTCTGAAATTTGAGTTTGTTGTTAAGGGTTAAAGTCAAAAGCAAAATCCCTCGCGCTCTGGTTGAACATCAGGCGTGCGAGCGCAAGTCTGGCCTCGGGTACCATTATTTATAGTAAGAAATTACATACGTAAGTATGGTGTGAAAAAGCCTCGACATCAGTCGGGGCTTTTTTACGTCTGAAATTTGAGTTTGTTGTTAAGGATTAAAGTCAAAAGCAAAATCCCTCGCGCTCTGGTTGAACATCAGGCGTGCGAGCGCAAGTCTGACCTCGGGTACCTCCTTTACATATCTAAAATCTAGATACTGGAGCGGACTTTGTCCTGCTAGGTCGCTACGCGGCTTTAAGAGCGGGTAATTCGAATAGTCGCTAAGTTCTTTGGCTTAATCTTTAGCATAATGAAACTATTTATATGGCCTGCAGCCACTAACGTCGTGGCGCTTCGCCTACACCAGATTAAGGTAGTAAATTGATTTCATTGTCTTCCCGGCAATGGTTTTAAGCCGGGATCCAGGTGTTTGCTTTGTACTTTTGTTCTTTTTGTATCTATGGCCACTAACGTAATGGCGCTTAACCCAGCTTAAAACTGGATTTTAACGGGTTTACCAATGTCTGATAAGCATCCAATGTCAGCCATGTTTCCCATTTTTATGTAGTGTGTACTGTGTATCAAAACAGTTGTTAAGATTATTGCGTCTTTTTAAGTTGAACCGGCTGATAATTAAACTAAAGTTGTGCAAATAATAAATCACGAACTTTGTAATATATTGAATTTAAATTCTTTTTGCTTTTTGTTGAATATTTAGTCCACGTTTAACGCGAAAACTCGCTTTTATTTGTCAGCGGAGTTAAATAAAACTGCTTTACATCAATAAGATAGTAAATGTAGGATGATATTAATCAATAACTTAAGTGGCCGGCTTTAAATTCATTTGAGGTAAATATGGAAATCAAACTCGAAGAAGAATATGAAAATCTAGCTACGGAATGGCAATATCAGATGATCCTACTTCTTAAAGAACAGCTGAAGAAGAATGGTGTCAGCGATGAATCTGCAAAAGAAATAATTGGCAAATTTACTTTTGATTTATCCATGCTTCATGATCAAGGGGAAATAAGGGTAGACGGTAAATCGTTTAACCCTAGAATCTGCTTTGACGATTTCGCAGGGAATTTGATAGGAACTGACGAAGAAACGAATCTCCATGAATACGCTTTCGGTAGTACTAGTGAAGCATTTGGCGAATAAACAGATTTTTACAAGTAAAGGCATTGGACGCGAAAAACCGCGCCCATGCTTTAAGCGTTATGAGCCTATGAAAGTTTCGCTATATACTTTAATATTTTCGATATTTTTGAGCTTAGAAGTCTGTGCTTGTCCTGCGCCACCTCCAGGCTATGGTTTATCACACTCCCAACTAATCGAGAAAACAACAACGATAGTTTTAGCTAAAACCATCAAAGTGACAGATAAAGTCGTAGTGTTTGAGCTTGTCGAAAATATAAAAGGTGAGAGCGAAAAAGAGTTCTTCTGGCGACGTTCCAGAATACCGAAGTCAGTAAAGCATATCAGTACAGACTTTAACCGTCATATTGAACCAACTTTTTGGTCAAACTCTTTATTAGTTAGAAGATCGCCCCCTTCAAAAGGTGGAATTTGTAATATTGCATTTACTTACGAACTCGGAGAAGTTTACTTGGTTTTTCGTGAGTCGTGGGGGCATGCTCATTCAAATGAGATCATTAAATCCGAAGATGATAAATGGCTAGCCTATGTCAAAGAGTCAGTAGCAAGCGGCTTATAACAAGTCAAAAGCAGGACAAAAAAACAGTTGGTTTTTTACGAGACTGTAACTAATTTTGTGTAACTGCTTATCAAAACGTACTCTATTGAGAGTTTAAGATA
>NZ_BMQI01000072.1 GCF_014648035.1 Shewanella algicola
TATCTTTTCTGTAAGTTATTGAAAGCTGGAAGTTGCCTATGTCAGACTTTGCTTCCAACGACAAATAAGGATGTTGCTGTGGATTTAATTGAAATCTTAATGAATGCTGCTCTCAACGTTTGGTATATATTCCCTGTTATTTTATTGACCTATATCACCACAACACCTTGGTTTAAAGGTCTTTGGGGTGAGTTTCAGGTCAATTTGATACTCAAGAGGTTACCGCATAACGAGTATCGCAGACTTAAAAATATTACCCTGCCAACTGACAATGGTACCACTCAAATTGATCATATTGTTGTATCTAAATTTGGTGTGTTCATTATTGAAACAAAAAACATGAAAGGATGGATTTTTGGCTCTGCTAACCAAAAGCTGTGGACGCAGAAAATTTTTAAATACTCATCTAAGTTTCAGAATCCAATCCATCAAAATTATAAGCATTTAAAAACACTAGAATCGCAGCTTAATATCAATATTGATGCACTATTCTCAGTTGTTGTATTTATCGGTGAGAGCGAGTTTAAAACGGAGATGCCGGAAAATGTAACTTATGCAAGTGGTTGCTTATCATACATTCGTTCACATTCTGCTGAACTACTGAATCAACAGCAAGTTTTAGATGTCATCAACAATATTGAATCAGGTCGTTTAGCGCGAGGATTTTCAACAAACCAAGCCCATAAAGCTCATGTTAAAGTGATCATTAAGCAAAAAACTACCGACAAGCTTTGCACAAAATGTGGATCAGATATGGTGTTACGTGAAGCTAAAAAAGGCCAAAATGCAGGATCTAAATTTTGGGGCTGTTCAAACTTTCCCAAATGTAGGGCTGTGGAAAAACTCAACTAACTGTCGGTGTGTATTTTAGTAGTCCTTTATGTGCTTTAGTCAGACACATCTTGAACTCAAGTTCAGAAATGTGTCACTACAGTGTAAATCATTTATGCCCCATTATGAGTTTCAATCTATTGAGCGTATTTTATCGTAATGTGTTATTTGACTAAATTTCCTAATATCAGAAATGCGCGACTAATGCGATGGAGCACAAAGAAGAGTGTGGGCAGTCCAAATTTAATTTGCGCATAGAAAAGAGAGTGTGAAATAGATCTTAGATTTTTTCACTCCATTTATTTTTTTTGTATTATATTTTAATAACTTGATTGTATATGTATGCTTATGGTTTTGTAATTCTGACCTGCAAGTCTTCACCTAGGAACAAGCTACAATTATGGATATCAATATCAAACTGGTAAGCAAACCAGACAGGCTATCTTCAGCTACACTAACGGCTCTCTTGTCTCACTTTCAAAAGGCAGTGGAGCAGAGTGTCTTTGAAACTATGTGTGACATGAACAAGAGAACAAGTCGTACCAAAATTCAAAAGTTCATTAACAACAATATTCACCTAGACGTTGATAGGGTAGAACGTGGCTCATTTATCCTGTTTTTAGTTGGTTCACTATCGGCAACTGTTACTTTATGTATTTATGAAGTTATCAAAAGTAAAATTAAAAGTAAGGTCACTGAAGATGAGATAAAAGCACATGTTGAGGAGTACCAAAAGCCAATTTTAGAAAACTTGGAGCGTGATATTAAGAAAAAAAACAGGTTTGGCTCTCTATACGTTGACGAAATAAAGTCAAAAATAACTACCAATGACAAAAAAATCATGAATCTTGACTTAGAAATAAAGCTATCAATGCCTGATAAAGAGCACACTCCAGTTAGTACAGAAGAGCAGATAAAGTATGTCGCTCATAAACTAACAATCAAAAGCATGGATAGAGAAAATGGCTGAATCTAAGATTTTTCCCACTTATATTTACCCTTTGCTACTTGCACTTGTCTTGATTCCTATTGGTGTATGGGCAACGCCATATATACAGGACTTGTTTGCACCAGAGAAAGAGGTATTTATTCAGCTAAGTAATCCCCAAGAGATTTTGACGTCCCAAGAAGTAGGTAATCGTAAACATGAACTATTCGGTCAGAATGTGGAAAATTCGTATATCACTACTATAAAGCTTACAAACATAGGCAAGACGACTATTGACGACTACCTATTCTCCATCGATGTCGACACTGATAAAATCCCTTCACTTTTCCGAGTTTTTTATACAACAGAGCCACCACACACCTTTGGGAAAGTAGAATTTAGTAACGTGGGTGCAGCGTCAAAAAAGGTCGTTATTGATAGTTTCATTGAGGACAACCAATTAAACATTTCTGTAATTTCATCAGAGCTATTAAAGATTAAGGTTACACCGAATACATCTGGAGTGAAGTCTAATGTTGAGTTCAAAGAAGTTGAATCCTCATATACCAACTCTGATTTAGGTTACGTAGCAATCTTCTCCGCTCTGTTTGCATTTATGTTCAGGGTGTTATACGACTTTATTCCATGGTTAACTTGTAAATTCAACAGGAAGCCAGATGTATGATGAAATGATGTTCACCCCGACACACTAGACAGAACTTTAGGATACCCAAACTAATGCGAAATAACACTAATCGTTAACAAAGTTCTGTCCAAAAACGAGTTACTAAGAGATACGCTTTCAGTTGTAATAAAATGACAATTCATAATTATAGTATCTAGGTGCAGTTCCGATTTGTCAGACTATGGGTACATTTTATGTCAGAGTATGGTTACATCTTTTCGGTAAGTTATTGAAAGCTGGAGGCTGCCTATGTCAGGCTTTGCTTCCAGCGACAGATAACTTAATCGAGGCTGAGCATAACAAGACTCTTTTCTCACTTATGCGCCAAAGAGTGCTTCAAATATGGCCTGCGGCGACCAACGTCGTGGCGCTTCGCCTATTACAAATAATATGACTGTCAGGTTTTATTTGGCTTCAACATGGCATTCACTTACCGACACGCACTAGTACATCCATGTAGCTCGACCGACCCGTCCGTGGGTCGGATGGTCGGCTCGCAAACCACCATGATGAAACTGTAAATGTTTGTATTATCTGCAAGTGTTAAAGACTCAGTTTAGTGAGATATATGCGTTGGTCTGTATAAATTTTAATCGTGTGTAGCATTTATAATATCCATATAGGTCAGATGTGCGCGAAAGGCCATGGCTAGCTCACGTATTTTTTGTAAAAAGTCTTCAACGGCCTCAAGTTCAGAGTTGAATTTGTACCTTTTAAAATCAAAAAAACTCACTCGTGTCTGCCCCAAAGTGTGCTCCAAATATTGCTTGATGCTACTAACGTCATGGCGCTTCGCTCAACTTTACACTCCATCTGTAACTGGCTTAGCAAATGTCGGATACATATCCAGCGTCAACCGTGTTTCCCACCTTTATGTAATGTGTTCTGTGTACCAAATCAGCTGTAATGGTGTTTTGCGTGTTTTTAAGTTGGATCGGCTAATAAGTAAACTAAAGTTGTACAATTTATCAATCGAGAATGTTGTAATGTATTGAAATTAAGGTTTTTTCCTTTTGTCGAATATTGAGACGACTTTTAACGCACAAGCTCGCTTTTATTCGTCAGTGGAGTTAAATAAAACTGCTTTACATCAATGAGATAGTAAATGTAGGGTGATATTAATCAATAACTTAAAGGGTCGGCTTTGAATTTATTTGGCCGTTCAATGAGCTGTTAAGTGTCAATTCAAATTATACGAAATCTTCATAAAAGGACGTTAGATGAAGCTAGAGAAATTAATTCTTGAAAACTATCGAGGCTATCAAGAACGTACGGAAATCGTAATTAACGAGTTAACAGCCTTAATCGGTCGTAATGATGTAGGAAAAACTACTGTTCTTGATGCTTTGGGTGTTTTTTTTGGTCACAAGCTTTGCAAATATGACATAAGTGATAAATGTGTATATGCAGGAATAGACGATGATGTAAAGATTGGTTGCGTATTTTCAGGTGTACCAGAAAACTTAGTTCTAGACGCTAGCTCTCAAACCACTTTCAACGATGAGTACCTTCTGAATTCAGATGGCCACCTAGAACTTCATAAGATATATAAAAAAGGTAAAGGCTCAGGAGCAATTCACGCCTACTGTCGCCATCCTTCAGCAAGAGGCGTTAAAGGTATCTTGCTAAAGAAAAATGATGAGCTTAAAGCAATAGCACAATCTCTTTCCATTAATGTCGAAGACCGACGTTCTAACGTTTCATTGCGACAATCAATATATCAAGAGAACGAGGATTTACGCCTAACCGATCAGTTAGTTTCGTTAAGTAAAGAAGACGGCAAAGCGATTTGGGAGCAAATACAAACATATCTCCCTCATTTTGCATTGTTTAGAGCTGATCGCCCAAGTACGGACGAAGAGTCAGAAGTTCAAGACCCAATGAAAGCCGCAGTAGTTAATGCTCTAAGTGAACTGGAAAGTGATCTAAATGACATCAAGCAGCGAGTTAAAGAAAGAGCTTTAGCTGTTGCTACAAATACTATTAGCCACTTAAATGATATTGATCCTAATCTAGCGCAACAGTTAGCTCCGGAATTCAAAGCCGAGCCTAAATGGGACAGCATTTTTAAGCTCTCTTTAGTCGGTGATGACGGAATTCACATTAATAAACGTGGTAGTGGTGTTCGCAGACTTATTCTTATTAGTTTTTTCAAAGCTGAAGCTGAGCGCATCAAGCAGGAAAACTCTGGTCGAGGTGTTATTTACGCTATTGAAGAGCCTGAAACATCTCAGCACCCTAGTAATCAGAAATTACTCTTAGAAGCCTTTAGTGAACTGGCTAGTCTTGAAAACTGCCAAGTTTTACTAACAACTCATGTTCCAGCTCTAGCTGGTCAACTTCCGCTAGAAAGTATTCGTCATATCCACAGAAATGCTTCTGGTGACCTAGCAATAACCCAAGATAGCGATTCGGTATATGAGTATATTGCAAAAGACTTAGGTGTTCTGCCTGATAGCAGGGCCCAAGTGTTTCTTTGCCTTGAGGGACCGAATGATGTGAATTTCTTTAAAGGTATGTCTCGTATATTACTACGTGACGGGGTTGAAGTGCCTGATTTAAATACTGATCCAAGAGTAGTGTTATTACCTTTAGGTGGTTCAACACTAAAAGACTGGGTCAATCGCCATTATTTGAAAAATATTGGTAAACCTGAAATTCATATTTATGATCGAGATACCGAAGAGCCACCTGCATACCAACAAGCATGTGACAAAGTTAATGGCCGAGGAGATGGTTCAATAGCTTTCCTAACAAGCAAGCGTGAAGCCGAAAACTATTTACACGTTGATGCAATTAAGGAAGCTTTCCAACTAGGAATTGACTTAGACATAGATGCTCAAACCGACATTCCTAATTTGCTTGTTGAGCATACATCTTATAAAGAAAGTAACGTTAAGAAAAAGCTCAATAGTCGTGCAGTTTCTTTTATGAATAAAGAGCTTCTTGAACAAGTTGATACTAGTGGAGAAGTATTGGAGTGGTTTAATGCAATTAGCTCAAGATTAAATTAATCGTAACCAGAGGCACATAACAAATAAGGATAGGCCGCGCGAAGCCGCGTCCTTATCCCAAGGAATTTAGTCGGGGCAGAGTAAACCTTACAAAAATTAAACTTAAACAACAGCTTATACAAAGCGTTTGGAATTTGTCGGGTCAGAGTAAATTTTATATTATGATGAAGTAACGCAAACCTGCCGATGTCCCGCAGGCAATGAGATGTGGCGAAGCGGCATCAATGTTAAAAGCCATCATCAAGAGTACACCCGATTCTGTGGTTATTTAAAAGATTGTAAAATCTGTCCGCTGCAACAGCAATGTATGCGAAAATCGCCGATAAAACGGGTCGACAAGTGCAGTTTAAAATGATGCCTCACGGAAAAAACTGAGTTACACCGACAAGATGAAAGTGAAAATAGATAGACCAATGGGGCGGCGGCAGTATAGCAAGCGACTGGGTTGTATTGAGCCTGTGTTCGGGAATATTACGGTTAACAAAGGCATGAATAAATTGACCTTACGCGGCCAAGCCAAAGTTAATGCCCAGTGGTAACTGTATTGCCTTGTTCACAACATAGAAAAGCTGCAACAAGCAATGCACTAAGAAAGGGTAAGCCCTTTTCACCTCAAAAACTCACCAAACCCGCCTTATACTCCCTTTAAAACAACAATACATCTGCATGTTAAATAATAATCTAAACGCCACTAAATAATTGAATCAAAATAGAAACTCAGATATTGTTTGTTAATCAATCAAAATTAAATTTTAAAACGAGTAATTCTACAGGCTCGTTAGGCATATAAAATGAAGTTATTGACGATCATTTTTATTTTTTTAGTTGTAAGTTGTTCTTCTAATACAGTTGACACATTTACTTCACCTCAAATTCAAGACTCCAATGTTTATGAAAATAAGTCTATTGGCTTAACAGTGCACAAGCCTTCAACGTGGGAATTTCAATATCCAGAAGAATTTATTCGCTCAATTTATGCCAATAATAAAAAGCTTGATGGCATTCCTAACAGCACAATTGCGATACTAAAGAAAAACTCACCCACATACGTAAATATTGAGTATAAAAAGTTTGACATCAATTCAGCCAATAAATCTAAGACTGAAATTTTAAAGGAAGATCTGAATAAAGTGTTTTATGATGGTTTTCAAAAACAAGTTAAGTCTGCCTCCCTTTTGAAAAAGCCACATCCAATTGTTGTCTCTGGAGTTGAGGGAGCAAAAATGTCTATTCTTACGGCAAGATTTGTTGAAAGCATAAAATACCCGTTGGAAATGGAGTTTGCATTAATTTCAAGTAAAAAGCATGGTTATATCTACAAGTTTTATTCTAACTCTCTTGCACCTAATGATGATGAAACAAGAGATGAAATTAATTACATAATTAATAACCTTGTTATTAATATACCTAGAGAGTGAAATCAGAGCAGAGTAAGGCGGTTATATGCCTAACACATATGAGCCTTCCGCCAAGTCAATAGACGAGCCTAACTTATTTGACTGCTTTTGCAGTCAAATACCTTTAGTATCAAAGATAGTCAATCAACAAATTCATCTACTTCGTCTGTCATTTAGCTGTCAAATCGTCGTGCTTTTAGCAACAACAGCATGCAAACACCTATAGAGGCTCTCTTAGTGCGATTTCTTTAAAAATAAAGAATGCTGCCTGACGCTTTTCATTCCTTTGAAATATCAGGGGCACTACGACTAAATGGATTTAGGAGGTAGAGCGACGCAGGAAGCCAAAGCCGAGACATTTATCGGTTAACCCTAAGATGGCACTATTCAAGTCTCAGGTGCTTTATGCACAGTTAGTTTCAGGCCCATTTAAGGTGTAAACGACTTTGTTGATTGTATTCATTAATGCGCGCCAATAAGGTGTCATTCTTTATAAAATCAAGTGCAGGCGATGTAGCTTAAATAGCATCTGGCATAGTGATGATGGTGAGAAGTCATTGCTTCATTAGCCACATCATTCACGGTCATGCTCGCTTCTCTTTTTCAAAGAGTATCTAGTTAGACGTTCAGCTCACCTTATTGCGTGACTTATCCTTTCAAGAATCGTTGTTCATCAAACACCGTTTTGTTCTTCAGCATGAAATAGACGCAGCAGCCAAGCTTATGTGCCAGTGCAGATAATGCTTTAACTTTACTCATTCGTTTTTGTAATCGGTTAAGGTAGTTACGTGCTTTGTCATTGCCTCGCAGAAATTTAGTCTGGTCAGAGTAAACTTTACAAAAATTAAATTTAAACAAAAGCTTACGCAAAGCTTTGTGTCCATTAATGAGTTAAATCTAGCTTGAAAATGCCCAAATTCAACTCAGAACTTGAGGTCGTATCTAGACTTTTTACAAGTTAATACATGAGCTGGCATAAGTACAAAAGTACAAAACAAACACCTGGATCCCGGCTAAAAAGCATTGCCGGGACGACGAGCAGGTTGCAACAGGCTTTTGGTCCGTGCAGGGTGGAACCTTGCGATCGTAATCGTTAGTGTCCGCAGGCCATAAAGTACAAAGCAGACTCCTGGGTCCTGGCTAAAAAGCATTGCCGGGACGACGAGCGGGTTGTTTGTCATGGTCAAGTTAATAGGCTTTTTTCCAAATCAGAGTATCCATTTCTTTAAACACCTTAATTCAACGATGAACTTGAGTGCTCAGAGAGTATGCGAGCATGTAAAGCTGTGGTGAACCGCAAAAAACCAGATGACATAAATTAACTAGAAAACGTAAATGATATGTTGTAACATCTCTATTGTTACCATTTGAAACCAGCTATTTGAAACCCGTTTTCGATACCAGCTATTCAATACCCGTTATTCGAGATCATTATCATGACCCAAGTTAAAAAACTCCCTGTTACAGTGCTTTCTGGCTTTTTAGGTGCAGGTAAAACCACGGTCTTAAGCCATATTCTTAATAATCGTGAAGGCAAAAAAGTGGCGGTTATCGTTAATGATATGAGCGAAATTAACATTGATGCGTCGGTGGTTAAAAATGAGCTCTCTCTCAATCGCAGCGATGAAAAACTGATTGAAATGAGTAATGGCTGTATTTGCTGCACCTTACGTGAAGACCTGTTAGTAGAGGTGAGTCAGTTAGCAAAAGAGGGGCGATTTGATTATTTGATTATTGAATCAACTGGGATTTCTGAGCCTTTACCTGTCGCTGAAACATTCTCTTTTGCCGACGAAAATGGTGTGTCGCTGTCTGAGGTTGCCACCTTAGATACCATGGTGACGGTGGTTGATGCGGTGAATTTTTTAAAAGATTACGAAGAAGCGCAAGACTTACAGACAACCAGCGAGTCTCTAGGTGAAGAAGGCGATCGAAGCATTACCGATTTACTCATTGAGCAAGTTGAGTTTGCTGATGTGTTGCTGATCAGTAAAACCGATTTAGTTGATGAGGCTGCGTTAAATAAGCTGACGGCGATTCTTAAGGTGCTTAATACCCGTGCGAAGATTATTCCGATTGCCGCAGGCAACATTAATATTGATGCGGTATTGAACACGGGCTTATTTAATTTTGAACAGGCTCAACAAGCACCCGGTTGGCTAAAAGAGATGCGTGGCGAGCACATTCCAGAAACAGAAGAATACGGCATCAGTAGCTTTAATTTTACTGCGAGACGGCCTTTTCATCCGCAAAAATTTCATCACTTTCTTCACAACACCGAACCCTTTGGCAAGTTAGTGCGCTCTAAAGGCTACTTTTGGCTAGCCACTCAGCCACAGTTTGTTGGCCAGTGGAATCAAGCGGGTGGAATTGCTCACTATCATATTTCTGGCATGTTCTGGAAAGCTGTGCCCACTAAAGATTGGCCAACAGATGAAGAGTCATTAGCGGCAATTAATGAGCAATGGCAGGAACCGTTTGGCGACATGCGCCAGGAGTTGGTGTTTATTGGCCAGCAATTAGATAAAGCCGGCATGCTCCAGGCGCTTAATGATTGCTTGTTATCTGATGACGAACTGCTTAAAGGAAAAGACTATTGGCGCACGTTAAGTGACCCTTTTCCTCAATGGGAGGCTTAATATGCTTGCCTCTGTTGAGACACTCAATGAAGACAATACGATGATCCGCCAGCCTGTGAGTGGGGAGTCGGTTGATGTATTTCCTGCTATTTATCAACAACAAACTAATATCGCCATTTGGCATCGTGAGATGCCTGAACAGTTAACATCGGCGGTTGACGAATTGTTGAAAACGTCGATTAAAAAGCAAGTTATTTTGAAAGTGTCTGAACAAGACGTGCACCAGCAGCTGTATGAAGCTTTTGAGCAAACAAATGCTGTGGCTGTGCTTGCCGATGATATCGCGCAATTAGTGGCAATGTTTTGTTGTTTATTTGGTGTTGAGCATGCCGGACTGAGGTTAACGGTTTTAGAGCATGCAATGTGTCCGCGTTTTCATGTCGATCGCATTCCTTGTCGGTTGATCACCACTTATCAGGGGGCGGCGACTCAGTGGTTGCAGCATGACGGTTTAAATCGAACTAAATTAGGCGCAGGAAACCAAGGTTTACCTGATGAACAGTCTGGTTTGATGCCAGATGGTAGTCAAATCCAGCAACTTAATAGTGGTGATGTTGCACTGCTAAAAGGTGAGATGTGGGACGAACAACAAGGCGCAGGTTTGGTTCATCGTTCGCCACCCCTGGCAGACGGTGAGTCTCGTTTATTGTTAACCTTAGACTTTATTCAATGAAATGACATCTTGGTTTAGCCTGTTTAAAGGATGAGCAAATGAATGTTGGTTTTGTGGCGTTATGCATAACGTGCTTGAGTGCGGTATTGTTTAGCTTGAGCAGTCCATTGGTTCATGCTGCAAATGTTCATACTCATGGGGTGTCGACGGTGACCATTGCAGTTGATAACAACACTGTCGAGGTCACATTAACAACACCGACAGTTGACTTGGTTGGTTTTGAGCACACACTTAACGTTGAATCAGATAAGCGCGCGTTTGAGCAGATGAACACACAGCTTGGCCAGGTGGATGATTTGTTTGTGCTTAATGGTGATGCCTGCCAATTTGTGTCTCACACTGTGGACGCAATGAGCGTGGAGCACTCAGATCACCATGATGCCATCGAAGAGCATCTAGATGAACATACTGCCCAACAATTACATAGTGATGTGACAGCGTATTATCGGTTTAATTGTGAAAAAATGTCTGAGCTTTCGAGCATTACTGTTACAGTATTTGCACTTTTTCCTCGTATTCACCAGATACGCTCTATGTGGATTACCGATACTCAACAAGGTGCGGCGACGTTGAGCGATAAAAACAACATGATTAGTTTGAGATAACGCAATGAATAACATCGACACTATTATTGAACATGCTGAACAAAATTGTAAAAGCCATGGTTCACGCTTAACCACAAAGCGAAAACAAGTTTTATCTTTGCTTGTACAAACAAGTAAGGCGTTGTCTGCGTACGATTTAATTGATTTGTTTGTTAAAGAAAATGGCGAAAAAATACCGGCGATGTCGGTGTATCGAATCCTCGATTTTTTAGAGGCTGAACACTTAGTCCATAAGCTTAAATTGGCCAATAAGTATATTGCTTGCTCGCACATCACCTGCAAGCATGAGCATGGTGTGCCACAGTTTTTAATTTGTAGTGTGTGTAATGCGGTAAAGGAAATTACCGTTAATAAATCAACAATTAATGAGCTTAACCAGAGCGTGGAACAAGCAGGTTTTAAATTAGTGAGCCCGCAGCTAGAAATTAATTGTATCTGTAATGATTGCTTAACCACTGCGGTATAACCATCAAGATTTACTATCACTCAAACACTGTATTATCGAGCAAAGGATAAAGGTTTAGCCAGCATGAGAGCCATACAAGCATTTACGGATAAATTTGCTATCGCACTGTCATTTTTATGTGTTATCCACTGTGTGGTATTGGCATCATGGTTATCTCTGCAGTGGTCGCAGTTATTCCTTCGTTGAGTATGTCAAATCGCCAGCATTAGCAAGGAGTATTCGATGCTTATGGCCTTAGCCATCTTAATGATTGCTCGACTATATTCGATTATCTATGAATTGGCGTGAGGGCTATCAACCAATCCAACCGAGTACAAGCCACCATAGATAGTTGATTGGCATTAAGAAAACGATAGTAAACAGTGCGAGCGGCAAACTGAGTTTTAACAGTTGCGATATCGGTTCATTTGACATCTGCATCGCAAGAATTAATGGTGCGACCTGGTATGGAAATATCACCGTTGAAAAGCCAACCACTTGGGTCATTAACACTGCCGGCAGGCTAAAGCCTGTTGCCTGAGCTAATTCGGCTGCCATTGGGGTCAACACCGTAGGTACACCTTGTACAGTGGTCACTAAACTGGTGGCGGTTGCAATGAGAGACAGTGCCATATAGTTAACCTCAACTCTGGATAAGAGAGGTATTGATAACGATATAAATCAATAGATTGACTAAAATCCACTGTCAAGCTTGTGATTTGTTTTGCTAACAAGGCGAATTAACGCGTCAATAGTTAGCCTATTGCAAGTTAATTCAACGCAGTGAGGAAGGCAAAGGACTGCTTGAAAGGCGTTTGTTATCCAGAGCTGAGGTTAGTTAGCAAAAGTACCGCTAGATTCTCCTGGTAACAGGGTGGCAAACACATCACCAAGGGCTGCTCCTATGCCCGATTCATTAACCAGCACACCTAACCCTAGTGCCGATGCCACAAACACAATCGTACTAAAATCAACACTGCTACTAAATGACTTAGCAGGCACTACGCCCCATTTGGGTAGCAGCAATATAATAGAGGTGACAAGGCCAACCCAGGCAGGGTTTACACCATGAATTGAGTCGGTTACCCAAAATAGCAGCGTGATACCTAAGATGACAGCAACACGTATTTGTAGGTTTTTTTGCTGAGGATCAACGTGCTGCTCTGCAACATCATGGTTGGCATCTAGGTCCATTTTTGCCGGAAATACAAGTAATGTTGTGCCGATGATGGCAAAAGACTTCAACAGTCCCAACACAGGAAAGTGTAACCACAGGTATTCAGTATAGCCAAAATGGATGCCAAAAAGCGTTTCACTTGAACCACTTAAAATCATATTGGGAATGTTGGCAGGTAAAATCGCAAAACTGGGCATGTTACACGCGATGATTAAAGAGGTCACGACGCCTAAACGGCCATTACTGCCTTGGGCAAACCCTACCTGGTCGGCTAACGCGATACCAATGGGGATCAATACCACCGCACGGCCGATAGAAGATGGCATGATAAACCCGAGTAGCGCGGCGCTAAACACCAGGCCAAAAATGAGTCGAAAGTAGCTGCCTGTAAAGTGAGGTGCAATTAACGACGCCAGAGTCTTTCCAAGCCCTGAAATTGAAATAGCAGTACCGATAACAAACCCAGAAATAATTAACCAAACCGCGGTTGAGCCAAAGCCTGTAAACAGCACGCTCGGTTCGAGTAACTTTAAGATAATCGTCAGTGCAAAAAAGATCAGTGCAGTCAGGTAAGGCGGAATAAGGCCTGTACTCCAGCCCACCAGGGTCATTAACACCACCGCCGCACTGTAGGAAAAGTTAACCGGAAAATCTGCCATAGGAAAGGCAAACAACCATGCTGCAATGGTGAGCGCAAAGGTAATGATGATGTTTTTTACCGGAATTTTACTGACCATCTGCTAACACCTTATTGTTTAAATATTGATTAAAAAAACTAGAGGCGTACTATAATTGAGTTTTTTTGGCGTAAAAAGGTAGATATGTGACAATGAGTATTCCCGAGGCGACATTGCTAACTCCTACACAGATTGGCTATATTCTTGACCCTTCTCGTCCGGTACTCACTCACAGCCGCAGCGTACTCGCTGAGATTTCATTAAAATCACATTCTCATCCCAGAGGTCAGCTTTTATGGGCGTCACAAGGTGTGATGAAAATAACCAGCGAAGGCACGGTGTGGGTGGTGCCATCATCTCATGCTGTGTGGATCCCGAGTATGGTGGAGCATCAGGTGAGAGCAGAGACAGAAACCGAAATGCGTAATCTGTATATCGATCCAAGCTATGTCGTGAGATGCGAGCAAAGTGGCGTGGCGATGTTAAAAATGACCCCATTATTACGTGAGCTGATACTGAAACTCGTTAAACACGCTAACACACTCGCACTCGACCCTATGGCGCGATTAGGGCTGGTGATTATTGACGAAATTGAAGCCCTAGAGGGATCTGAAATCTCGCTTCCCGCAGGCGATGACCCAAGATTAAATCATTTAATTAATAACATTATTAACGACCCCTCTCACGAAGCTTCACTCACTGAGCTAGCCAAGATGGTTGGCGCGAGTGTGCGCACAATTGAGCGACTCTTTAAAGCACAAACCGGCATGACTTATCGACAATGGCGCAGCCGATATCGGTTGATGAACTCGTTAGAATATTTAACGCAAACGACAAGCACTAGCCGTGTTGCTTACGAGCTAGGTTATAAAAGTGTAAGTAGTTTCATTGCAGCATTTAAAGAGATGTTTGGCTGCTCGCCACAAGAATATCTGAGCAAGAAAGATTATCGCTTACCCAGATCATTAACGTGATTGGACATAATACCGATTAGTCCGCCGTCACTGGGCGGCAGCGGGTGATGACATGCTTGTGGCGCTTGATTTTTTTACACACTTGCTTTGTGTCTTTTGCATTGGTGTTTTGCATGTAAGCGCCGCGAGCGCTTAAGTTTTGAGGCTCAGAGTTTGTGGTATCTGTGCTGTGTAAATGTGTACAGCCAGATAACAATATTGCGAAGGCTGTGATGATAAAAGTTTTCATTGGATATTCCTAAATATTCCTAACTATTAGTCAATTGGCAAGCGTTGACTGATTAAATAAACAATTTGTTCATGGGGAGCAATTCTGTTTTGCTCCCCGCTCTTGGGGGCTTAAGCGTCTACAAAAATCACTTCACCCGTAATAAAACCATCGACAGAACGTTCAAACGCTTTGCCAACTAATTTGCCTGGCACTGGCTCAAACCCTGGCATCATTTCGCCATACACATCCCATGCTTCAGTTAACACCGTTGGGTTGACTACATTGATGCGGGTGTTTCTTGGCATTTCATAGGCGACGCATTTTACAAAGGTATCAATGGCGCCGCTGGTGGTGGCATCGGCAATCGCAAACGGAATAGGCTTAACATTTAATATGCCGCTGATTAGGGTAAATGAACCGCCATCAGCAATGTATTTTTGGCCAATCCGTACCAGGTTAATTTGGCCCATCATTTTGCTCATAACAGTGGTCATCCACTGCGCTTCTGTCATGTCTACAAATGGCGCATATTCACATACGCCCACCGTATTAACCACAGCATCAAAGTGACCGACTTTTGTATATAGCTCTTCAATCGATTGCTCATTGGTAATATCGACAATGTGGTCGACGTTGCCAGAACGGCCCGCGGTGATGACCTTATGCTTACCTAAACCAGATAACGCTGCTTGACCCATTTTGCCTAGCGCACCAATTAAAATGACTGTTTTCATGTTTGTTTCCACTTGTTGAATTAACTTGATGGGGTGAACTTTAGCGACCGGCCTAAACAAATTGAAACAATAGTTAATTGTGAGTGATACAAGCTATAATTGTGATCTAGCTTTTGGGTTAACTGCGTTTGGGGGAATTGTGAGTAAATTAGACAGATTAGACTTAAAGCAATTGAGGGTTTTTCAGGCGCTGGTGCGTGAGGAAAATGCCTCTAAAGCTGCAAGCCAGCTTGGGATGACTCAACAAGCGGTGAGTGAGCATTTAAAGAAATTGCGCGATGTTTTTGGTGACCGGTTGTTTGTTAGGAAAACCAATGGTTTTGTACCGACACCGTTTGCACAGGAGTTGTCGATAAACGTCGATAAACTGTTGATAGATTTTAACTCACTCATCGCCACTAAAACCTTTGTGCCACATAAGGCCAAAGGTACTTTTGTGATTTCTGCGACTGATTATGCGCAGCAAGTTATTTTGCCTAAGCTGATTGCTAAGCTAAGAGAACAAGCCCCCAATTTAAAGCTGATAGTGCGAGATTTTGAGATAGATAAACTGCATGAGCAGATGGAAAGCGGAAAGGTCAATTTAGCCATCGCGTTTCCTGATTATATTCCTGAGAGTTATCGCGTGATTACACTGTTTGAAGAGCACCATGTGTGTGTAACATCAACCCATTCAAGCATCTCGAAAACCACACCGTCGTTAGCACAAATTGCTCAATACCCTACGATTATTGCCTCACCATCGCGGCCCAATTTTAAAGGCTCTATCGATGACTGGTTTGCACAATTTGGCTTGCAACGTAACGTTGTAGTGTCCGCGCCGTGTTTTTCGGTGGTGCCTATGTACCTAGAAACAACCGACTCCATTGCTTTTTTACCCTCACGAGCAATTAAAGGGTTAGATGTAGTGACTCTTGAGCCGGAGCAATCGCCAGAGAGCTTTGATGTGATTGCCGCTTGGCATCCGCGTTATCACGACGACCCGCTGCACAAGTGGGTGATATCGTTACTTGATGTTGAATAATGAGCCTGAAAATCGTGTCGTATTAAGCAAACGACTAAACCACTCGTAAAATACGCTATATACCCAATCGAAACGCTTCAAGTTGATTGGGTATATAATAGTTATTCCGCACTCATTGAGACTTATTTTTAACGACGAAATCAACCTCTATGGCTGTTGTTTGGTCGCCGCTAATACGATTTCACGGATACACACATTTTGTGGTTGGCTATAAGCAAAGATGATGGCGTTTGACACATCAACAGGTGCTAACGCTCCGCCCATGCTATCTTTCCAGGATTCATAACCCGAAATAATATCATCAGAAGTGGTATGCGATAGTAATTCAGTTTCAACTGCACCAGGTGCTATGGTGATCACTCTGACATTGCTGTCTGCCACTTCTTCTCGAACATTTTCTGAAATGGCGTGTACGGCAAATTTGCTACCGCAATAAGCAGCATGATTACCAAAGGTTTTTCTACCAGCGATAGAGCTAATATTAACAATGGTACCGCTATTACGTGCTTTCATTGATGATAAAACGGTTTGCATGCCATTTAATAACCCAACCACATTCACGTTGAACATTGACTGCCATTCTGACGGATTTTGCTCATCAATTTGACCTAACAACATGACGCCGGCGTTATTCACTAGTAGATCAACTGGGCCATATTTGTCGATCGCCATGTTAATCGCATCTTGGAATGAGCTTTTATCTGTTACATCTACTTTGGCACACAGCGTATTAGGTAGCTGTAATGCTTCTAGCTTGTCAACTCTCCTTGCTAGCAATAATAAAGGATGGCCTTGGGCACTCATTTGTTTTGCTAATTCTTCACCGATGCCTGAGCTGGCACCTGTAATCACAACGAGTTTTTTCATTTTTTTTACCTTGTATTCACTATCAAATGGTTAAACAAATGGTAGCCAAAACTGCAGCAAGGATATATGCGCTTTGAGTTACATCATTGGTGGGTATAAGTAAACAATACTTGGGTCCAAACGTTGAAATGAGCGTTAGTGCGTCAAGCAAAGCTTGATGCATCTTGCAGGGTGTAAGTCCCTGTCAGGTAAGGT
>NZ_BMQI01000073.1 GCF_014648035.1 Shewanella algicola
TGTATGAGCGGTTAAGTAAAGAAAACTCTCTTAAAATATGATCTACATAAGGGATGGTTACAGGAGACGGATAGTGATTACTCTTTTATTGAGTATTAAATATTTGTTTGAATGACGCTGCATATTGCATTGGCTTAGGTGCTGTTTGTCAGGACGATCATAGCAGAACACTACAAGCGTAATAAGATGGCAATTGATGGATTTTGCAATATCATGGCAATCTTCTTAAAAGATTGAAATTTGATATCCACTTCCTGTCAACTGTTGCTAACTTATAGTGATATTTTTGTAAGGCGAGAATAAGCCAACCACTTTCAGTAGTTGGCTTATTCTAAGCATAATCTACTTATCTGTAAGCGCGAGCTTATTATAAGTCGGTTTTTCATGCATCTGTCCCATAGCCTCAGCTACTTCAGGCGGCATATAATTTTCATCGTGCTTGGCCAGAACCTCAGTTGCCTCTAGCTGCCCTGATTCAGCCAGTATTCCCTGCGCTACAATTCCTTGTCCCTCTCTGAATAAGTCTGGTAATAGGTCATCATATGTCACAAGCACTTGTCCTCCCAATGAATCATGCACCACAAACTCTACATGTAAAGTTTTTGGATCACGTTTCATTGATCCCATCGTTACCATACCACCAACTCGGATCCGTTGACCAACTCCTGGCATTTCGCCTGAATCAGTTTTCCCGTGAGTAATTTCATAGGGTGTATAGAATAAGTTTAAATTTGAATTTAGTGCGTATAATAGCGTTGAAGTAAGTGCTGCTCCGCCTGCAATAATTACAACGGCGTAAGTTAATCTTTTTTTACGTCTTAGATTCATGGTTATTACCTCTTATTTCTTTCAGGTGCTGATCTCGAGTTATCTTTTTAGCTATTTCAATAAGAACCATATGCTTCTTTTAAATGCTAAAGATTATCAATAGGGCTAGGCAGCCGAACGTTACGCCATACGACAGCCAAACATAAAATGCGTAACCGCCCATAAACAGAAGATCGTTGAATGAATTAAATTGCATTATTTAGCTTCCTCTGTGATTGCTAAATCCCTTACCCAAGTTCGCATACCATTTCGAGCAAGGATTTCAGTTCTATAGCGGATCAGAGTGATGGCGACAATCATTGCGCCAAAACCAACTATGTTAATTAATAGTGGATATAACATATCGGTCGACATGGACGACTTTTCAGTAAATTTAATGCTTGATGGTTGATGTATGCTACTCCACCAGTCAACAGAATATTTAATAATTGGAATATTTATTATTCCTACAATTGCAAGAATGCCAGACGCCCTCGCAGCGAGGACTTTATCTTCAAATGAAGCATATAATGAAATTATTCCAAGGTATAAAAACAATAACACCAGCTCAGATGTTAAACGTGCGTCCCATACCCACCAAGTGCCCCACATAGGTTTACCCCATGTTGCGCCCGTTAATAAGGCGATAAAGGTCATCATAGCACCGATAGGCGCTATCGCAGCAGCAGCCCAATCTGCCGATTTTATTTTCCAGACTAAGCCTACTAAAGAGGATACTGCCATGGTCATATAAGCTATCATAGACATTGATGCTGCAGGTACATGGATAAAGATAATACGGTAGCTATCTCCTTGCTGGTAATCTGTAGGGGCAAACACTAAACCCCAAATGCTGCCTGTCCCGACGAGCAATATTGCCAAGAAGCTAAACCACGGTAACATGGTGCCAGACAATTTATATGCCTGCTCTGGGTCTTCGAAACAATGTAGCCACTTCCACATTAGTCTGTTCTCACTTGTAGATGGTTATTGGGGCCAGTTATAAAAGGTAATAGGATTAAAAACCGATCAACATAATGGTTATTAACACGAGAAAACTAGATTGCATCGCGCGCTCTAACATTCAGCAATTACTGGAGTTTATAGGGAGTAGAACGGTGACTACTCAGCTGACCTGATAGCCACAGATTAACTTAATCTCTAGTTTAAGCTGAGATTGTCGTCACAAAAATATGAGATTTTTAAGATTATCTTCAAATCTTTAATTGAGCGAAAGTTATCCTATTTGCCTCTTGATTAGATTATGCAAATAATAACTCGCTGACTGAGATTTCTGTATCATCATTGATAAGAAAGAAAAACGATTGCCCCAGAAAACATAAAGGTCTGTATTGCCATCAGAAGTCCAAGGATGAAATAGCGATATTGGGCTTATTTGTTGTACATATTCTCGTTTGCTTAGGTACAATGGATATAGAGAATTAGGCTTGAGTAGCGCGACTCTATGAGCTTTCAATAAATTTTTAGGCTGATGTGGTCAACTAAATTAGTACACAAATATAGGTGTTGACTTGTTGTATCGATCATCCGGAGAACAATTGCTAAGTTAAGCCTGATACTAGCTTTACCTCCTCTATAAAAAAGCACCAAACGTATCCACGTTCAGTGCTTCCTATCTTAGGTGATATCCAATTAAATATATGCAGTCAATTTTTGTACAATGTAACGGACTTTTGTCAGCTATTACACTTTAATGGATGCACTTTTTAAGTCACTAGGTCTCATCGGGATTTTACGTAAACGTATACCGACGGCTTTGTAGATTGCATTCGCAATCGCTGGAGCAACAGGGGTTACTGCCGGTTCACCTAATCCAGATGGTGGCATTTTACTCGGGATAAACTCGATTTTAACTTCTGGAGTTTGGCCCAAGCGCAGCGGGGTATAGGTATCGAAGTTTGAGTCTTTATACTGACCATTAAGCAGTTCAGTACCTTCATACAAGGCCATCGATAATCCCCACAATGCTGCGCCCTGACACTGAGCTTCAGCACCATTAGGGTCAACAATAATACCGGCATCGATGGCAATATAAAGCTTTTGCACATTGACAATACCATTGGTTTTGTCTACATGCA
The DNA here is from genome assembly GCF_014648035.1 of Shewanella algicola. Taxonomy (GTDB): domain Bacteria; phylum Pseudomonadota; class Gammaproteobacteria; order Enterobacterales; family Shewanellaceae; genus Shewanella; species Shewanella algicola. Next base: position 2,907 of record NZ_BMQI01000073.1, read on the forward strand.
CTTGGACCGCACACGCTACCCAGGTTGGCATTTCACGCTCTTGACCAAAGGTTGATGCAATGCCAAGTCCTGTATCTTTGGCTTGCGGAGTGCCCCAACCAATCATCTCAGCAGCTTTTTTCAATACTGCGGCTTGGCGAGCCGCGCCACCTTCAGCAACGGGTGTGCTACCAGCATTTCGGCCTTCGGCAATGAGCATGTCTAGGCGGAACTGCAATGGATCTTTACCCGCGTGATGGGCAGCTTCATCCATAAAGCTTTCAACTGCCCAGCTTGTCCAACCCGGTCCAACAGAACGTAAAAAACCTGGTCTGAAGGTCGCCATAGCCAGATCGTTTGATACCGCACGTACCTTTTGTGCGCCAACGCTATACCAATGGTCTGCACCTGTAATTGAAAACGGATCAAATGGTTCGCCATTGGTGCCTTTGGGCATAAACCCTGGCGCTACTACTTGGGTTGGCCAACCTGCTGTGGCGTGATGTTCCATTGCGGTAACCGCTTTTTTATCATCAAATGCCATTTTGAGTTGTTGAACTGATGCAGAACGCGCGCTATCAAATAACATGTCTTGTGGACGTATCATCACCATTTTAACCGGTTTACCGCCTAATGCTTTAGAGGTCAACGCCGCAGGAATGGTGTAATCGCCGTTAAGTCTGCGGCCAAAGCCACCGCCTAACATGTAGCTACGAATCACAATGTTAGCTTCTTCTTCACCTAATGCAGTGGCCAATACGGGAAGGGTAAGCGATTGCCACTGACAACCTGAATGCACTTCCCATATGCCGTCTTGGTTTTTAAATACCAGAGCATTAAGCGGTTCCATTTGTGCGTGGAGTACCGTGCTGGTGATGTATTCTTCTGCAATGGTACTTTTTGCACTCGCAAATACTGGACCAGTGTCAGTATTGCCTGTGTCTAAAATACTGCCTTTGGTTTGGTCGCCAAGTAATTGCTTACCATGAGCAATAATGTCTGCTTCAGACACGTTGGCCGTTTTACCTGCGTCCCATGTTACTTTCACGAGCTTTGAGGCTTTTTGGGCCGCATTAAAGCTACTGGCGATAACCATTAACCAACCTGGCACACTGCCACTGGCATCATCTAGTACGATAGTTTGTTGATAACCCTTAACGGCTTTTGCAGCAGAGTCGTCAAACTTAACCACTTTGGAGCCATAACGTGTTGGTGGCAAAATTGGGTTAGCGTAAACCATGCCATCAACCTTGGCGTCGATACCAAATATCGTTTTACCATTGGTTTTATTAGCGATATCAAGAGACGTCACCTGTTGGCCAACCAGTTTAAGATCGGCATTCGGCTTCAATGGCAGGGTTTTAAGTTCTTCTTCAGTAAACTGACGTGTTAAGCCCATGGTGACTAACTCACCGTAAGACAGCTCGCCTTTACTTGAGATAATTTTACCGTTACTGGCTTTACAGTCTTTTGCTGCAATACCCCATTTTTTAGCCGCAGCTTCAATTAACGCTGTACGGCCAGCAGCACCCGCTTGACGGTAAACTGGCCAGCTTTGTGAAATAGACCAACTGCCGCCGGTAACCATGTAACCCCAACGCGGGTCACTGTCGACATGGATAATCTCGACATCATCCCATGAAGCTTCTAGTTCATCAGCAAGAATACGCGCAATAGCAGTACCGACATGTTGGCCCATTTCTGAGCGCATAATGTTGACTTTAATTTTGCCTGCGGTATCGATTGAGTACCATAAAGACGGTTCGTAAATATCGCCTTCGCTTGGGAGTACTTTACCGTCTGGGCTAGCAGGATCCATTGCCGCCATCAAATGGCGAGGAAAACCAAAGCTGACACCTACAGCTGTCATCGCAATTAAAAAACCACGGCGGGTTATACCAGCCGATCCACGTTTAGGCATTCTGCTCATCGTTGTTCTCCTTAATTGCGTTTGCAGCTTCATGAATGGCACCACGAATACGAACGTAGGTCATACAACGACATAAGTTTCCGCCCATCACAGCGTCAATGTCTTTGTCTGAAGGTTCAGGAATGTCTTTTAGTAGCGCTGCAGCTTGCATAATTTGGCCCGACTGGCAGTAACCACACTGTGGTACCTGCAGTTTTTGCCAAGAAATTTGCAATGGATGATCACCCTTTTCAGAAAGCCCCTCAATCGTAGTGATTTCGGCTCCTTCAACTAACGAAACTGGGGTAATGCATGAACGCCATGCCCGTCCATTTACATGGACGGTACAGGCACCACAGCTACCGATACCACAACCAAATTTGGTGCCAGTCATGTCCAGTTCATCACGAATAACCCACAGTAGAGGAGTATCACTCTCTACATCGGCAGTCATCGGTTTGCCGTTTAAAATAAATTTTGCCATTGCCACTTCTCCAGTGAATTAGTGCTCAAATCGGGATTGATTGCGGATTTCGTCCACTTGTTATTGTAATTTAGGATCGCTGCTTTTGCAGATAATTGAAATAAACAAGCCGCTACGGCAATAATATCTTTATTGCTTAGAGTATCACTAGACCTCGGTTTTAGCCTGCTAAATCACTCATAAAAAAGAATTTTAATATATTTGTCACATCATTTTGAATAAGAAATAGTATTAATAAACTAGCACCTCATTTGACTATTAGAATGAAATAATACATCAATCCGCTGATTAGTAACAAGACGTAAGTGAAATAATTAGCTTTATCTAATGTTGTGGTTTTATAGCTAGTAGGAATGCCTATAAGGTGGGTGTGGATATGGTTTTTTTGCTAATATATTGTTTATTAAAATTTTAAATGATACTTATTCAACTGAAATTGTTGTTCATTTAAGTGCCTAATTAACTACTTAATAGGCAGTATCTTATACGATTATGTCGAATGCATCATTTCTGTTTTTATTAGATGTTACCATTTCTGTATTTTGATATTGCCTATCATTTAGTATGGTGTTGAGTTTGTTGGTATGACTATCTTTAGGGGGTTAAATGTAAGCGGTTTCTATCCGGATTAAAAAATCCAATTGATGTTCAGCAGCGCTTAGATACAGCAGACTGAATTTTTGTAAATTATCTTTGATATGGAAAAGTTTTGAATAATACGCTCATATCTAGTAATTGTATGTTATTGACCAACTAGCTTATTTATATTTTTGAAATAAGATATTCTATCTATACATATGTTGTTTTCACTGAAGAACTAACTTGAAAAAATCACCAGTTAATTTTTAAGTCAGTAAATTATAGTAATGAAATACATCCTCAAACTATCAATTCGTTAGTTCTTTAGCTTGCCGGGAGCTTCAAGAAGTTCATCAGTCAGACTGTAAAGATTTGGCTAGATTAGTATTGGATTACTTACCCGTAGCTTATGTTTATAGATTAATTTAGCCTATGATCTAATTGTAAATTTAAGAACTAGCACTGTTATAGTTCGATTATCAATTAATGCTTACCAAGCAACACATTTATCTTATTTCTTAATCAGTTCAGCCATCTACAAGCATCAGTTTTGATGCTGTGTTTGATAAATCGTACGGTATTGAATCATTCTGTGACAAAAGTAAATATTCAAAGTAGCATATTGACATAGATAGATAGTCAACTATAATTATTAGCAATAGAAAAAGGTACTGACTAATGGGTCGAAAGAGTGACAGTAGACAACACCTGCAACAGGCAATATTAGATCTGATGTGGGAGACCAGTTATGGCACTCTTACGATCGACCTAATTTGTGAGCGTGCGGGTGTTAAAAAGGGGAGTTTCTATTACTTTTTCAACTCGAAATCCGAGCTTGCCGCGGAGGCTATAAGTTGGAGATGGGAGGCTAAGAAAGCTAAAATGGACACTTTATTTTCGCATACCCGAACCCCTTTAGAACGACTGAAACTGTATTTCGATGATATACGAAATACACAATTAGAGGCCCTCAATACACACGGTCGTATATTGGGTTGTCCTAATTTTAGTGTGGGAGCAGAGATAAGTGGTACTGCACCTGAGTTGGATAAAAAATTGAAGCGCACGTTTACTGATTTACTTGCATATATTGAATCTGCAATTCGTGACGCTCAACTAGTTGGCGACATTAATGTGACTGATCCAGCTATGAGTGCGCGTTGTGTGCTTGCTTTTTTTGAAGGTGTTTTGACTCATGCACAAGTACTCAATGATCCAACGTTATTAGACGATATTTGGCCCGGTACCTTGCAGATGCTTGGTGTTGTTTCTACTTCGGAATAGTCGAAATTAAAGTTATCTATAAAGTAACGGTTAAGCCACTTTTTTGTAAACTAGATTATGATCTACCATCTCAATAAGGAGTTAAAAATTACTCCTTAATTCAAAGGTAACAACATGCAAAACATATTAGATCCAGCTTATTTAGATAAAATAAACATATTGGAGCAAAAAGATCATTGCTCTGATGTTTTTGGTTTACTAGCAATGGATATGCCATTATGAATATTATAGCTCCTCTAAAAAGACAAAGATTAGCGATATCAGCTCTCATTGTCGGTCGAATATTATTAGCTTTATATTTTTTAGTACCAGGAATAATGAAGTTTGTCGCTTGGGACATGCATGTTTCATTAATGGCTCAGCACGGAATGGTGTTTATTCCCTTTCTTCTTACGTCAGCTGGTGTATTCCAAATTGTTGCAGCTTTTGCATTGATATTTAATCGATATACAGCCATTTTCTCATTACTACTGGCCGGTCTTGTTTTGCTTATCAACATCAATTTACATGATTTTTGGAATATTAAGGGTATTGAGGGAGCGCATGAATTACAAAACTTCGTTAAAAATTTAGGTATATTTGCTGGGTTATTACTGCTTTCAGGGCACAGTTATCTTTCGGGTAAGAATAACTCCTACATCTAACTCTGGACAATAATATAATTTGGTTGTATCCATACCCTTGTATGCTAAATGAAAGTGTTCTATTAATATTTCTGATAGGTAGGAGATAGTGAGTTTGATGATATTATTGAGTCGTGTCTTCGGTTCCATAGAATTGATTTATCTCTGTGTTTGTTATGAAAGTTCAATTATATTCTAGACGGTAGAAAACTGACCACTTAATTTGAATTAGATATGATTACAGGCACGCGTTCAGGGCAATATTCTTTTAGAATAGCTCAAACCAACGCTCACGGCTTGCTATAGCATTTAATAGCTACTTAATGAAATAAAAACAGTTAGGCTAAAATTTAAGGTGATATTAATTAACCTTGCTAATTCAAATTTTTACCTAAAAAATACACTTTATTCGTAATGCAGTTCACTTAAGTTGAGAGTTATTTCCTTTTTTGCCACCGATCACTCGGTTATACTGAGTTTTAAGCTAATCATCGAGTCTAATTTCTTTCTCGCTTATTCTCTAACGAAGTTTTCCGCATTGAAGTGTCATGATAAATAGGTTTGTAATTCAATGCATTACGATCTAATTTGTTGAGGTAAGAGTATTGATTCCTCCTTCACTGGAGTGTGGTTAATATGACTTAGCCATTCCCGAGTGCACCATGAGAATTGGTGTTGCAGGTACCGCATCACTTTTAGTGTTGGACTATTACTGGGGTTGTATTAACCCCTTGCTGAATTAGAAAAGGGAGTAAATATTTTATTGTTTATTCCCTTTTTGCTATCTTGCCGAGGGTTAAAAGCTGGCTTTTATACCTACATTGATAGTGGTACCCAGTGCTTGAGTATAGTAACTCGCGTTAGTAGAAGCTTGTGAGCGAGCAGAAAAATAATCTTCATTAAGTAAGTTTTCCACACCTAATGAGAGCTGCCAATTATTGAGTTGATAACTACTGGTTAGGTTCACAACGTTATAATTTTCTATAGGGCCTTGAGAACCAATATATGCGCCATCTACCGGCTCAAATCGGTCTCGGTCACCAACATACATGTAGTTAATACCAATACTCGCTTCTTCAACGGGCTGCCAACTAATATAAGCTGTTAATTTAGGAGGGGATATGGCGCCACCATCTATGTAAGTATCCGTTTCAGTGTCTTTACCTTCAACCCAGCTATAGCTTAAACCTGTATTGAGATTATCTAACACTCGATAGTCAACTTGCGCTTCGTAACCCCAAATTTTTTGTGGTGCGCGTACAGGCAAGTAAATGCCTGTTGTTGCATCAAAGCTGTTACTTGTGCCTAATTCTGATTTACTTCGGTAGGCGGCAATTTCATAATTCAGATCACCAAGTTGACCAGAAAAACCGATTTCATAATTATCAACAATCGATGATTCTGTGCGTATTAACGCAATATCATCGACAGTGGCTGTTCGTAAAAGGCGGCCAATATCTGAAATATCTGCACCTTGGGAAAAGCTCATAAACGGGTTAAACAACTCGTTCATATTGTAACGTAAGCCAATATTATAGGTGGTTGAGTTATATGTTAATTCTCCGCCTGTGACATCAAAAGGTACTGAGCACGTACTTGGCGTTCGGCAAAGTTTTAAGGTTTGATAATCATCGACCGTTAAATTAACACTGTCTTGGCGGATACCGGCTTTAATAACCCAATCGTCGGCAATAACAAACTTAGTTTGTAAATAAACCGCTAAGTTACGCATGTCCATTTCAGGCACCCAAATTCGGCCGTCTTCTAATGGTTGTGAACTGATGTCTTGCAGCGCATCAATACCATAAATGAAGGTTGATTCAACATTATCCCAATCAACTTGGGTAGCAAAGTTAACGCGTAGGCCTTTCTTTTCTGACTTGATGAAGGACTGACCCCCTTCGTAACCTTCACTTTGATTAGCGAGTGCAGTTGAAAAGAAAAACATGTTTTCAATTTTTTGCAGATAACCATCAACGGTTAATTGGGTGTTAGTGAATATCTCTTGGTCGACGTATTTTAACATTAGGTTATGATTGCCACGCGGCCCTTGAGGTACGCCCAGCTTTACAATCCCAGTAGTATTGTCTATCGAGTAAGTTTTTTCGCCTGTGTTAGCATTGCCAACAACATCTATGTAGTCAGATTCTTGTTGGGCTTCGTAGTAGTTATACGTCAGTTGAATCGACTTGTCGTCGTCGAGTTGATAGCCGAGTTTAGTAAAATAATTATTCGATTTAGTTTCTGATAAACCATAGACTAATCCGATAGCGTCACCTTCTGAATCACGTTCAACACCTGTTTTTTCGGTAATGGCACTAAATACGTAACTGAAATTATCAACCGTACCGTCTATTGATGTATCCACTCGATAACCGGCACTGTCTTGTAATTTTACCGCACTAAATTTACTGGAAGCCCCAACCTTCACTCGTGCTTTATCTTCACTGGCTCGTTTAGTGATGTAGTTGATGATGCCGCCTGAAGCGCCATTGCCATAAATTGAGGTCGCTCCTTTAATCACTTCAATACGCTCAATGACCCCTGCATCGATAGAGCTTATGCCTAATTTTCCATTTCGTAATGGGGTAGATTGTGGTACGCCATCAATCATGACTAGTGCGGCACGACCGCGTAAGTTTTGTCCCGAGTTACTTGATGTGCCAGTGCTTGGCGCTAACCCTGGAACGCGAAATGCAAGTAAGTTTTGTAACTGCGAAGTCATTAACATGTCTTGTGCGAGGGTTTGTTGCTCAATAAGCGTGACTGAAGAAGGGACTTCCTCTATCCGTTCTGCAGAGCGACTACCAGTAATAATCATTCGCTCCATTGAAGCTTGGTTTTCTGTGGCTTGTGTTGAAGATTCTGCATTGGCATGAGTTACGGGGAGTACTAATAAAAATAATGCACAATGTGTCGCAATAGCCAATTGGCTAGGCTTAAATAACATAGGTATACCGATTAACAAATAATGAATGGTCGTTAATAATATTCATTATCATTAGCGTGTGAATATTATTTACATTATTTACCTTCCTATTAAAGTAAAATTATTTGACTCATATTATGTTAATACAAACACTAAAGGGAAAAGTGAGTTTGATGCCGTTGAGATACTATCAATACGTATGAAATTGCCATTCCTCTTGGAAGACGATGTACTACACGCATCCAATTCAGCAGATACTGACGAATATCTGTCCTGCCACAATTTTTGAAGGTTCTGATAAGAAGGGGGGGAACAATCAAGTTTTAAAGGCAGCTAGTCGGGGTGATGCTTAGCTAATATGTTAATTTTTATGCACTTTAAAACGTCATTGACTAGAGAGTATATCGGTAATGGTATAATAATAATCTAACATGAATTTTCTAAACAAATCAGAAGAAGGTAGTAAGATATTAGATGGATAAATTACTGGCGTTGAAAATGTTTGTCGAGACGGTTGATGCGAAGGGGTTTTCCTCGGCAGCACGCAACCTTTCAGTTGCCACATCATCGGTAACACGCATGGTAGATTCACTTGAATCCGAATTAGGCACAGTGCTCTTAAATCGATCAACTCGACAAATCACCATATCTGATGCCGGTATGGCATATTACATGAGTGCAAGGAAGATTCTTGACAGTGTAGTTCAAGCAGATGAAAAGATAAAAGACAGCCAAGATGAGCCATCAGGTCCACTGCGCGTGACGGTGCCAACAGCATTTGGTCGTTTTGTTATTGCACCACATATAGGCAGTTTTTTACATTCTCACCCTAGAGTAGATTTGGATCTGGTTCTCAGTGATGAAATTATAGATTTATTTAATCAGCGTATCGATCTTTCGATCAGACTTGGTTCCCCTGCGCCAAATGAAGAGTTAGTTAGTAGGCCATTAGGTCTATTTCGACGGCTAGTGGTTGCTAGTCCAGACTATATAAAGCAATATGGTCGTCCGCAGCAGCCAGCAGATTTATTGCAACACCAATGTTTACGCTTTAGTAGCCAGCTAGTATGGACGTTTCTGTCTGAAGATGAAGAGCTACGTATTCCTGTAGCAGGCAAGTTAAAGACCAATAATGTTGAAGTTATCAGGGAGATAGTTTTGTCTGGTCATGGCATCGCTTTATTACCAGATTGGTTGATCCAACAAGATATTAATGGTGGAAAAATGATCAGTCTACTGACTTCATATCAAGTTAATCCCAATAGTTCCAGTGCCGCAATTTCTGCTTTATATTTACCTAACCATCGCGGATCAAAAAGAGTAAATGCATTTATCGACTTCGTTAGAGAAATCGTTAAATAATAGCTATTAACTCAGTGTTCAGTAGCAGACATATCAATAACGAGTCAGTGTTGCATAATAAGCAATTGAGTTTTGCGTCCAGTTGATATTCTTTTTTGATACTCATACCTTTATAATATGATGTTAAAATTATTATTGATCGATAAGCGAGTATGAATAAATCGCTAAATTTTACGGTGATTGTGTTTTCGAGAATGCTTTTAAACTACTTTTTTAGATTGAGCTGCCGGTAATTAAACTAAAAATTAGCGCACTTTATAATCAAAATAAGTGAATAGGCTAAAACCAAGTAGTTCAAGCTTTGTCACTACTGAATATCCTACTGACACAGACTAATGTGTCATCTGCATTAATTTATACCAGCAAGGAAACCTTTTTATGAACCACTTATTTACCCCTCTAAAAATCGGTCACTTGACTTTAGAAAATCGTGTTGTCATTGCACCTATGTGTCAGTATTCTGCTGATGAGGGCGCAGCAACAGATTGGCATACTTTACACTTGGGTAGATTAGCGTTATCAGGTGCCGGATTACTCATTCTAGAAGCTGCCGCGGTAAATCCGACAGGCCGTATAACTTATGCTGATTTGGGATTATGGGATGATAGGACAGAGCTGGCACTAGCCCAATCATTGGCTGTAGCTCGTCGTTATTCCAATATACCTATCGCTATCCAGCTATCACATGCTGGCCGTAAAGCATCAACTCAGAAACCTTGGGATGGCGGCAATTTCATTGCAGCTGATGCACAAAATGGTTGGCCCCCAGTGGCTCCCTCTGCATTACCTTTTACTGTTGATGGACCCATACCTGATGAACTAAGCGTTAAAGATATTGTTAATATTTTGGAAGATTTTACGGCTGCGGCTAAACGTGCAGAAAGGTTAGGCATTGATGCCATTGAAATACATGCTGCCCATGGCTATTTAATCCATCAGTTTCTATCACCATTGTCGAATACGCGTGATGATCAATATGGTGGTAATCTTGAGAACCGTATGCGTTTTTTACTAGATGTTGTCGATCGTATGCTTGCTGTGATATCGGATAAGATGACCCTGGGCGTGCGTATTTCAGCCACCGATTGGGTTGATGGTGGTTGGGATCTTGGACAAAGTATAATATTAGCTCAAGCACTTGCCGCTAAGGGATGTCACTTTATCCATGTGAGTACTGCAGGCTTAAGTTCTCAGCAACAGATCCCAGTGGCACCAGGGTTTCAGGTGCCATTTGCTGAGGCAATAAAGCAAGCTGTGGATATCCCTGTTATAGCAGTTGGCTTGATAGACAATCCAAAAGTAGCAGATGAAATCATCGCTTCTGGTAAAGCTGATGCTGTAGCATTAGCTCGGGGTATTCTTTATAACCCACACTGGGTCTGGCATGCGGCCGCTGAATTAGGTCAGCAAGTTACTGCACCACCGCAGTACCTTCGTTCATCTCCTCATGGTATTCCTTCGCCATTTAAATAGTGCTCATGTGCTGCTTAGGGGAGCTAAATGAGTTTATTCAAATATCTAAGGTGCTCTTTGCAAAAGTTGAGCACTTTTTATCTATAATATAAAAATAGTAAATAAAACAAATGCTTGCCTATTTATCTTTACAGTATGATTTACTTTATCCGAGATGTTTGTAAAAACGCATTCTCTATGTCCCCCCTAATTCGCAATAATATTGGGCTGTGATAAACCGTTTCAAGATCAGGTAAATGCAACCTTTACATATTCAAGTGATGCATGATTTTACCTGTCAACTGTGGCTGATAGCAGTAAACCTATTGGAACGGGAATTTAACGAAGAATAACTTACTAACGAAGTCTATATTACCTTCTGACCATTACAATAAAACTTAGAGTGCCATTAAAAGGCCTGCTTGCGATGCTTTTATGTTCCGAACCTGGATAAGTGCTTATTTTGGTCAAAGATAGAATATTGGTGTCAATGTGGTGTGAACTATCGTTATGGCATTTAGAGCACTTGATTGCCGCAAACAATCTGGAGTTAGTAGATGAACAAGAGGCCAGTGCACTAGCACTTGTCGCTCACTCTGTTTCAAGTATTTTGATTAGCCATCAGTTAGTGACGTGGTTTAATTGATACGACTAAGCGAGTTAAGACGTAATTGATTTAACTGGAGATTGAAATGAAAACACGTAAGTCCTATTCAAAAGAAATCAAGCTTGATGCCAAATGAGTCAGAACGTTTATATTGGAATGACTCTAGAACCGTGGCCAATTTAACTTGACCACTACAGTTCAAGCAATTGCTAGAGCCAAAAGCCTTGGCGTTTACTTTTTAGGTGAGCTAGTACCTTTTAAGTCACGTTTAGTCATTTTCAAGCGCAACGCAAAGTTTGACCAAAAAATTGCGAAGTTATTATGCCGGATATTCGACTTTGGAGGTTGTTATAAGTAGTACATGCGCGAAAAATATTGCGAAGCAGATTTAAACGAGTTTAAAGTTAATTTATTCCCCCTGCCAGCACCGCAAATAGATAAATGGTCAACTGAGCATATCGATTTGACTGAAACACGTATTAAGTATCACTATCAAACATATTGTGCTCAATACAGATTCAAGCTTTTGAATGCTTTAGTCAATGAGTTTAAGCCCAAAGTTATCGTCTGTTTTGGCCGTGGTTATGGTTATATAGAAGAATTCAAACTCGCTTTTTGGGGAGAGGGCTCGCCAGCATCTCTCACTGAAATAGAAATCAAAATTAGCGAGCGAAATATCATATCAGTACTTAGTTCAAATTACGCGACGAAGTTAATTATAGCGCTTTTTTTGGGGAGAAACTTGACGGCGGATCGTGACTTGAAGGAGATTGCAGAGAATATCAAAAATATCATTCTGCCGGATACGGTGGGATTTCAATCCTCAACATGTCTGTAGTGGTCAAGTTAAAATAATTTGATGACTATTTTCAAACCTACTTCTTATGCTTAACTGATTCAAGTGCCGCTAGCCAAACTAAAGGTAAGATAATTAACGCTGAACCTATCACTAGACTCATATCTGGTACTTCATCAAACCACATTATCCCAACCACTACAGCACCTAGTAAACCAGTATATTCAGCACTAGAAATTTTATGTGCTTCCACAGTTCGATATACAAAAACGCATATACCGGCATAGATCAAAATGAACAAATTAGAGCTAGCCGCTGTCAATAGCGGAGACCAATCCAAAGGTTGGTTTTCCCAAATAGCTAAACTAAGAGCAAAGGGTATTCCCATTAGATTGGTCAAGAATAAGGTTTGAACTACATTGTGATGATAGGGCAGTTTACGAATTAATAGATTATTTGTAGCCATTGTTACCGCGACTATAAGTGCAGATATAGCTGCTAAACTAATCTGTGTCGGTTGTACAACAATGATAATACCTATAAAACCAATAATCGATACAGCTATAGTTGGGATGGTTAACTTGTCTCTATAAAATAAAAAACCTAACGGTAACATAAGTAGTGGGGCAGTATAAAAAATAGCATTAACAGTTGCCAGAGGCAGAGCTTGAAGAGATAACACCATGAATATAGCACCAAACAACCAAACATGGCCACGTACAAAGTGCCATTTTACATGACTAAATAATTTGCTTTTTGTATTGATTAAACAAAATGGTAACAGCATCAAAACGGCTGTTAATTGACGAAATAGAACAAATTGATACACCGCAGTCCCAGTCGGCATGTTTTTAATCAGAGCATCTGAGAGGACTGCGACAATGTTTCCTAAAACCAATAAAACCATTGCAAATCCAACACTCATCTTCGGCATTCTTACCCTCGGCTTTATCAGGAATATATATAAAAACTAAATAGGATTACGCAAATTACTTGCGTTAAGTCGTCAGTATATTCCTATAGAGCTATGACGTATAATGATATAAATCCATTTAGTATTAGTTGAGCTAATAATGAAGTTACCGCCATTGCGCGCAATACAATGCTTTGAATCAGTTGCAAGACTTAATAGCTTTTCAAAAGCAGCAGCAAGCCTCAATGTGACTCAGAGTGCAGTGAGTCACCAAGTACGAATTCTCGAGGAGTATCTTGGTGAAGCAATGTTTTATAGGCAAGGTCGGACTTTTTCTTTAACAGAAGTTGGAGAGCGTTATTTCACAGAAGTAAATCGCTCACTAGCTATCCTTTCAAATACTAGTCAGATTATTCGACATGGAAAACCTGGGTATATTCGCTTAGCTCTTTATAGCTCTGTGGCCGTTAATTGGTTAATTCCGCGATTAGAAGATTTCCGTAAACAATATCCAGAGATAGAAGTAACGTTAGATATGGTCACAGACCAGCCCGACTTTAATGATCAATTTGCTGACTGTTTCATTACCGTAAACCCACCAAAACGTCATTTTGTCAGTAAATTATTATTTACAGAAAAGCTATTTCCTGTTTGTGGTCAAAATCTTTGGGAAAAAATAAGAGGAAAGCCACTGCCTGAGGCATTATGGCGACATCCTATATTGTCAGTGCGATATTCTGACACAAATGAAAACATCGCTAGTGATTGGCTGCGATGGTGCAAAGCTGGTGGATTTGAACTACCTAGTGATCTAAAAATCAATAAATTTAGTCATGTACTACTTGCTGCAGAAGCAGCACGTTACAATTTAGGTGTTACTCTTATTAATAACTATATGATGGTAGATCAATCTAATAAGCAGAATTTTGTTAGAATTCCGATGCATGAATTGATAACGGGTGATAATTTTTATTTTGTTTATAGAGAGTTAAACTCTAATCGAACTGATATAATTAGTTTTGGTCGTTGGTTAGAACAGCAATGTTAGTACTTAATTTATAATAGTTTTCTTCAATAATTTTTTCTGCAATTCATCTTTATGAAAACTTGATATGACTAGTTGGGAGAAATGGATTCAAAAATTTCCGACAAGTAAATAGCGAATAACCAGGATCCCCTAGATAACGGCGTTTTTCAAGGTAGTTGTCGCCTAAGCTGTTAAGCTGCTTCTTTTTTGTTCTCTG
>NZ_BMQI01000074.1 GCF_014648035.1 Shewanella algicola
GCAATGAATTTGTTTATTAACGCTTCGAAATCACTTGCAAAACGGGTGGGTCCATATAAGACGTATCTAATGGTGTTTACTTGAATCAGAGTAACGTTTATTCATACGCTGGTGTGGGCGACGCGCCACGACGTTAGTGGCCATAGGCCATAAAGCAAAAGAACAAAAACTAACACATGGGTCCCGGCTCAAAAGCATTGCCGGGAAGACGTAAAGAATGGGATTTACTCATGTCCCCACGGTACTGGTGGTAACGCAACCGGTTTGGTTAAATCAAACTCCACCCTAAAATCACGATTTTCGCGCATTAAACGATACGTAAAAGTATGTGCTTCAATCATCATCTGCCACACATTGGTGACCGATTGATCTAAGCCATTTTGTTTAAAATTGACTATCGACTCATCATCCACTGGGAACGATTGCATATTGGCGGTACCCACATCGCGAGTGTCGCCACCGTACATAGTGACCTTGTCTTCTGAGCCGTCTTTGTGGCGGTGATCGTGCTTTAAGCGTAAGCCTGTGTCAGTTTGGGTGATAACCCAGGTGCGTGAATGATCTTCGCCTACATGAAAAGGCACTTTTAGTTCTGTGTCACTGCATTCGCGTACATGCATAATCAGTGCTTTACCACTAAAACCATCACCTTCACTGCCACCAGCAGTGATTTTACCAGCAAACGCCTGGCCGCAAAGTGTGGCTATTGACTCAAAAAATTGTTGATGCTGCACTGAGTTCGCTGCGTTACTTGGGACGGCGATTAATGCCGCGCTACATACTAATGCGCGAGTGAAGTAACCACGTAATGTACTCGTTTTAGCCATATTGCTGATCCCTTGCTTATTGATATTATTCTTCCAAACAGGGTACACGCTTTGCGAAGTGAGGCCCAGATAAACTAAACCCGCATAAATGCGGGTTTAGTGTTTATTATAAAGCGAATGGTTTACTTAGCGTATTTAGACTTGGTTGCCCAACCGGTTTTAGCTGGTCGTTTTGCCCCAGTTGCTTTAGCTGGCTGACCGCTGTTTTTTGCCGTTGTCTTTGGCTTTTTCCCTGCGGGCTTAGCTTTGGGCTTATCAGCGTTTGATGTGCCTTTACGGTCTTCAAATTGGTCAGCAGAAAAACGGGTCATGGCTTTTTGGCCACCTTGATTTTTGCCTTTAGCCGCTGGCTTTTGGCCCCATTTTACTCGATTTTGCTCGTTACGGGTTTCTGGCGGCACCAAATGTTGCGGACCATTACCAATTAAGTGCTCTTTACCCATGGCGACTAAGGCTTCACGGATCATCGGCCAGCCTGCAGGGTCGTGATAACGTAATAAAAACTTATGCAATTTACGTTGGCGACCTTTTTTCGGAACGCTGACTTGCTCACTGTCGTGCTTAACGTTTTTCAACGAGTTAAGCTCGGTATGATAAATCGTCGTGGCATTAGCCATCGGCGATGGATAAAAGTTTTGTACTTGATCAAGCTTAAACTTTTGCCCTTTAAGCCATAACGCAAGGTTAATCATGTCATCATCGGTAGTGCCAGGATGCGCAGAGATAAAGTACGGAATTAAGAACTGCTCTTTACCGGCTTCTTTTGAAAACTTATCGAACAATTCTTTAAACTTGTCGTAGGTGCCCATGCCTGGCTTCATCATTTTACTGAGTGGGCCTTCTTCGGTGTGCTCTGGGGCAATTTTTAAATAACCACCCACATGATGCTTAGCCAACTCTTTGATGTAGTCAGGGTCTTCAATGGCTAAGTCGTAACGCACGCCCGAGGCAATGAGTACCTTTTTAATACCTGGCACATCGCGAGCCGCACGGTATAAGTCGATGGTGTGTTTATGATCTGTGCCTAAGTGGCCACAAATAGACGGGTACACACACGACAAACGACGACAGGTTTTTTCGGCTTTTTCGCTGGTACAGCCTAAGCGATACATGTTGGCTGTTGGGCCACCTAAGTCAGAAATCACCCCGGTAAAACCAGGTACTTTTTCTTGAATGTCTTTAATTTCTTTAACAATCGACTCTTGCGAACGGCTCTGAATAATTCGCCCTTCGTGCTCGGTAATCGAACAAAATGAACAGCCACCAAAGCAACCACGCATAATGTTGATTGAGGTTTTGATCATGTCGTAAGCAGGGATTTTCTCTTTGCCATAAACTGGGTGCGGCACACGCTGATATGGCAAGTCGAATACTGCGTCCATTTCATCGGTATTCAATGGCCAGGCAGGTGGGTTAACCCAAACGCCACGGTTTGCGTCATGGGGTTGAAATAGTGCGCGCGCACAGCCTGGATTTTGCTCCTGGTGCAAAATACGCGATGCATGGGCGTATAAATATTTGTCTTCGCTGACCTTGTCAAAAGCAGGCAATAGCACATAGGTTTTTTCCCATGGCTTAGGACGGGGCGGCTGAATACTAATAGGCTTTGGCGCATCGTTATCAAAAATTTTGTTGTCTGTAGGGCCCGATAGATTACTGCAACCCACATCATCAGCGCCGTAAGGGTTTGGGAGCGGCTCAATTTTATGTAGCTGGTCAATTTTACGCGAGTCCATACCGCGCCAACCCGGCATTGGGTCTTTACGCATTACCGCCGTGCCGCGTACATCGTCGATATCACTAATGGCTTCGCCTGCAGCAATACGTCGAGCCACTTCCATGAGTGGGCGCTCAGCATTACCGTAAATTAAGATGTCGGCTTTGGCGTCAAAAATGACACTGCGACGCACTTTATCTGACCAATAATCATAATGGGCAATGCGGCGTAAGCTGGCTTCAATACCACCAATGACCACTGGTACTTCTTTAAAGGCTTCTTTACACCGTTGGGTGTATACAGTTACCGCGCGATCTGGGCGTTTACCGCCAATATCACCAGCGGTGTAGGCGTCGTCATGACGTAATTTACGGTCGGCGGTGTAGCGGTTAATCATCGAATCCATGTTGCCAGCCGTAACCCCAAAAAACAGGTTAGGACGACCAAGCTGCATAAAGTCTTCTTTGCTGGACCAGTCTGGCTGCGAAATAATCCCCACACGGTAACCCTGGGCTTCAAGCATGCGCCCAATCACCGCCATACCAAAGCTTGGATGGTCTACATACGCATCGCCTGTCACGATAATAATATCGCAACTATCCCAACCTAAAATATCCATCTCTTTGCGAGACATGGGTAAAAAAGGAGCGGTTCCGTAGCATTCTGCCCAAAACTTTGGATAATTAAATAACGTTGACTCAACTTGCATGTATATGACCTACATAAATGGGGAAAATCAGTCTAACTGATCCGATGATAACCTCAGCCTAATGCTGAATTTAACGGACGCGGAGTATAGCAGTACAGTGGCACTAAGTGTGACTAAAAAAGCAGCAAAAGTGAAATATTTTATCAGTAATTAACCTTATAAAAAATGGTGATAAGCCAATATCACCACTGCAGAAGTGCTTATAAGCCTAGAAAGAAGCCAATATTAGCCACCGCTAAAGCTAAAAGTACAATCCAAGTGGCCAACACCCCCCAAAAGCGTCCAAAGTGATAACCACCTTGCCCTTGATTTAGTCCTATTACATGTAATAAACGCGCCACAATCCAAACGGTACCGATACTGTGTATCAAGTAAATTGGCATGCCGTTCAACTCTGCTAATGCTAACAAAATAAGCACAATTGGCGCGTTTTCAATTAAATTACCGTGCGCTCTTATGGCAATAGACAGCACCTGATGCCCACCGTCGCCGATGCCTATTTTATTTGCCCGACGAAATTTAACGACCTTATAAGATAATGCTAAAACCAACAGCGCCGTTAACCCTGCATATAAACCCGTTACCATCAATGTCATCTGTTATTCCTTTTAATTGATTATATTATTATTTTGACATCTTCGATTAATACCACAATGCTATTGTGATGTTAAAACAACATTTTGAATCAGTTTGTCTATAAACACACGTACTAATCGGTTAGTATTCGCGCCAAAATAAGCCTTTACCCTAACAAGAGTGACTACCGCCCAGTGGATAATCAGGATTTTCTAGAAAAACGTAGATTTATCATAAAATTAGGTAAAGCATTACATAAGTTTGGTACCCCTGCGTACCGCTTAGAATCTCACTTGCAAACGGTATGTAGCACGCTTGGTATTGAGGGGTATTTTTTAATATCTCCTACTTCGATGACCTTTGTGCTGCAACACGACACCGAACAAGAATATAACCATGTAGCGCGTGTTAAACCAGGTGACCTTGATTTAGGCTCACTGGCACGAACTTTTGAATTAGTTGAAGAGCTCAGTTCAGGCCAACGTACCTTACAAGAAGCACTGGAGCGTTTAGAAGAAATCGCCAATAAACCGAATCCTTATGGCCACAAACTAACACTGCTTGCCTTTGGCTCAAGTGCTGGTGCGTTTGCCATGTTAATGGGCACAGGGTGGCATGATGTTTTTTGGTCGGCCATTCTTGGGCTGTTAGTTTACAGTTTAGTATTTTGGGCCGAACGCTCAAAGCGCATTGCTGAAATGCTCGAGCCTATGGCGGCGGTAATGTGCGCAATTTTAGCGACGGCGATTTCTCAGTTTGACCCGAGCATTAATTTACCGGTGACCATTTTATCGGGGATTATTATCTTTGTGCCAGGCCTTGCCCTCACGTTAGGCCTAGCAGAACTTGCCGCCCGCGATTTAATTTCTGGTACTGCGCGCATAATGGATGCGGTAATGCAGTTATTTAAACTGTACTTTGGCGCGGTACTTGGTATGACCATAGGTAAAGCCATATTTGGCGACGTCACCTACATAGACCCAATCCCCTTACCTCGTTGGGCAATATGGTCGGCGGTGCCATTATTGTCGATGTCGTTAGTGATTATCTTTAAAGCACGCCTTAAAGACTCTCCTTGGGGCGTGTTTGCCGGTATCGTGGCCTTTTTCTCGGCCATGCTTGGCGGTATTTATTTAGGAGAATCCATTGGTATTTTTGTTGGCGCGCTGGCAGTTGGTATTTACTCCAACCTCTATGCTCGTTGGATGAAAGCCCCAGTGTCGATAGCGTTATTACAAGGCATTGTTATTTTGGTGCCCGGCAGTAAAACCTATATTGGTTTAAACGCACTGATATCGGGTGAAACTATGCTGAACCAAGCGCATTTAGGTTCGCAAATTTTCCTGATTTTTATGTCGCTCATCGCAGGGCTGATTTTTGCCAACGTTGTGGTTCCTCCGCGCCGTTCATTGTAGCCATTCCACTCTCCCTGCAAAAGGGCTGCCGACTGGGCAGCCCGTTATTACTCAAGTCACGCTAAAACCTTTAAACACTTGACTATTAGTCAATACAAGTGTGTTATTAAGACAAGTGTTAACGCAGCCGCTTCATTTTAATGACACGAATTTAACGTTTGGCGTTTCCTTAAAAA
Source organism: Shewanella algicola (assembly GCF_014648035.1). GTDB lineage: Bacteria > Pseudomonadota > Gammaproteobacteria > Enterobacterales > Shewanellaceae > Shewanella > Shewanella algicola. The sequence goes on from NZ_BMQI01000074.1 coordinate 5,421, forward strand.
ATATAACAAAAAAACAATAAGGACGAATTTATGCCAAGAGTCATACTGGCAGCCTTTTTTTTCGTCATCTTGCTTTCTCACACCAGCGCCAGCGCTAATGATCAGCCGGTGGACAACTCACCTGCAGTATCGACAGTGAATAAACATGATGTCGACAAGGTCGCTAATATCGTCATTGTCAGCCACCCCATTTTTGATGAATCTGACCCCGATGCAATCTTTTTGCACCGCTGGGCAAACTATTTACACATCAACACCACAGAATCAACCATCCTCAATAGTTTAAGCTTTGAAAAAGGCGACAAAATTAGTAAAAGAGATCTTGAAGAAGCCCAGCGCTTACTGCGTTATGAACCCTACATTCGCGATGCCGAAATCAATATTGCCCATAAAGATCCGCTCGCCGATGACGATGCTGAAGATGTGGTACTGGTTGAAACCTGGGACAATTGGTCCCTGCTGCCCACAATGAGCTTAAGTAAAAACGGCGGTGATACTAAATATTCGTTCGGGATCAAAGAAGATAACTTACTGGGTTTAGGGGTTCAAACCAAAGTTAAATACCAATCAAGTGCCGACCGCACAGGGTATAAGTTTGCATTTGATGCGCCCGTTAGGTGGGTAAAACATGGCAGTATCGCCGTGGATTTTTACGACAATAGCGACGGCCAAGCTTCTGCATTAGCGTTTAACAAACCCTTTTATTCCCTGGACACAAAAGACATGTATGGGGTTGCGTGGTCTACCGATACCCGTATCGACACCATTAGACAAAATGGTGACGACATTAATGAATTTGAACATATTATCGATTACGCCAATATTGGCTTGGGTTGGTTAGTCGACAAAAACGATGACCATTTACATCGTGTCAGTCTCGGCCTTAGGCAAGAGCAGCACGTGTTTAATAATATTAATAGCTATCCTAACTCTGCTTTGCCAAATGATCGCGACTTTACCTACCCATGGATACGCTACGAATACTTACAAGACCAATATAAAGTCTTAAACAATATCCATTTAATCAATAATAATGAAGACTTTAACTTAGGCTGGCACCATATGGCCACGCTAGGGTTAGAAACGAACGATGTTGCCGACGGTTCAGCGCTTGGATATCACTTAACGTATTTAACTACCCGAGGTTGGCAACAAGATAACAAATTATTATTGATGAGCTTAACCGGTAAAGCCGACATCCAAACTGGCCAACAAGATTTTTATAATGTGGGTTTAGCCGCAGAGTATTTTCATCAAATTAACCCAAAGTGGACCACCTACTCTAAAGCCAAGATTGCTACATCACACAATAACTATCTCGACCAAACCTTTGCTTTAGGTGATGAAACTGGCATACGAGGTTACCCAAATGACTACCAGCACGGCGATAATCAATGGTTACTCACTGGTGAAATCCGCTACTACCCCAATATTAATTTGTATCAATTAGCAGAATTAGGTTGGGCACTGTTTGCCGATGTAGGCCATGCTTTTGGCGGTCCAGATGAGTTAAATGAAGTCAGCGGCACCATTGGCAGCGTCGGCATTGGCGCGAGGTTATATTCATCAAAGTCGAGTTATGGCAATGTTGCCCATATTGATATCGCCATGCCAATGACATCGGGAGATGACACTAATGAATGGGAATTTCGATTCCAAGTGAAGGAGCATTTTTAGGTACGCAAAAACATTTTTATATCACATATTGTTTACAAAAATACAAAAAGGTGAAACAATTTCAAAACATATTCTGTGTAACTTCACCCTTATCACGGAATTAATAAAAAATATAAAACAGGATGTTAATTGAATGAAAAAGGATTTTTTAACTACAGGTTTAAACTTTTTTATTAAAAAAGTTTTATTCTTTATATATGCTATTTGTTTTTTTACTTCATTTTCAACTATGGCATTAGATTCTAATCTTAATGGCATTGATGTTGATGTAAGCAAGGAATATCCTGACTTAATTTCTGATAGAATAGAGGCGTTTGGATATGGAAAGCACCCTAACTTAAATAATGATAGTTCAAATCCAACTCTATACTTTTATAATATTGGAAATAAGATAGTCTATATAAATAAAGACGATTCGAATATGTATAGTCTTTATTCTTATGACATTAACACTGAAAAGGTAGAGAATTTATTTCAAAATATTAGAAACATACATGGGCTACCAGCAAAAATAACAGCGTTATACTTAAAGCCTTACAGCAGTAATAAAATATTAGCTAAATTACATATTAACGATGACAATATTAGCAATAGGTACATTGTAACTGATGGCACGCTATCAGGCACATATGAATGGGATGATGAATTTGGAAGTATCAACTTTGGATATGATGATATAAATACTATGTTCACTAGCTTTAAGTGGAAATCTAATTCTGGAATATATTACACTATTGGCAATGAACTTTTTTTAAAAAACAACTCAAGCGATACAGGTATTGCGGATAACTTTACATATTCTGAAATTGCACATTATGAACTCGATGGCACTTTATATTTTTTGCCAGATTTTTACCCTGAACATAAAGAGATTGATGTTAATAGATACACTCCAACGCTCATAACAACTGATGAGTATTTTTTCCTCCACAATAATAACCGGATAGGATCGTTTTCATTTGAAAAAGGATATCAAAATTATTTCTATGAAGATGATATACCTTCATGTAAAAATAACAATAAAGTAGGACTAGACGGAGTTGTCAGTAACATTACTCGACATGGCGATGAATTATTCTTTTCTGATATTTATAGCTCGAACGGTGAAAGTTGCATTTTTGCATATAACACAAAAACCAAAGCATTCAGATTTTTAAATATAAATAATATTAGTGACGTTCCATTAATTGGTTCTAAGATTATAGGAACGAGTGAAACAGGCATTGTCTTTCAAACTCTAAAAGATGAGACTTCTGTGCTAAGCGCCGCAATCTTCAAAATTGATTTTTCATTCCAGAAACTAACAAAGCTTTATAATAGAGATAATGTATTTGCTCTCGCTATCGAGCCAATATTCAATAATGGAGAGCATTATTATTACTATCATTACAACAAATACTTTAATGACAACATTCTTGTCAGGTTAAATATTTTTGATTTTACTTATGAAGTAATTAATAATCGAATAGGTGTTGCAGAGGAAAATACTATCAATGAATTCCGAGGTGGAGGTTTCAGAGATAATAATTTTCAGCCACAAAGAATTGTTAATGGAGAACTTTATTTCACTTACAGCTTACCCTATCCAGGGTTATATAAAATAAATCCGACGTCAAAAAGAACAGAAGTAATAGACTTTGCTCATGGATTCAACACTAATAATGTTGCAAATATTATTAGTGTCGATGAAACAGATAAAGGTTGGTTAGTTATACAACAAAAAAGTGATTATCATAAAACAGATGACAATCGAACTTTTTATGAGTATGAATTAACCTTTGTCGGTTTTGATGGGTTAATTGAACACATATCATACCTTGACTCTGCGTCAACACTTGAAATTCCTGTTATTTATAGAAGTAATGGAGAGTCATATATCACTGCTGGACGGGATTTGTACCTTATTGATATAGCGAACTTTGATATACAAAAAGTAGCTAGTGAAACATATAATCAAAAAACTTATAAATTCAAAGCAATCCATGATAATTATGCCTTTGCAGAAAGCGATAGTTATCCTCAAGAATTTATAAAAGTATCACTTATTAACGATCAAGTGCTTAACTCTTATACTGGTTCTGACGGTGAGTTTAAATCTTGCGGGAACACTTTTATCATATACGAGCCTAATCAGCAGTATGAGGTAAAAATCATTAAAGGTAATACATTTGAAACAATTTTAAAGAACATATACCCTACTGATATTTCTTTCGATGCTACACCATCAGGTTTTTTATACTTTATAAGCGACAATGCTGTTTATCGTTATAATTGTAACAGCAATACAGAACCTGAAATTATACATAATACAGTTAGTGGAAGAAACTTTAGATTTTTCAACAATTCATTTGATCAAACAAAAAAAGAGTTTCATTATAGCTTGGATGCCCCGAATGGTGATTGGTACCAAGAAGTATATACAGTATCACTGCCTGGAAATGTATCGCTAAACCCTGCAGAGAACATATCTACACCTATACTTAATTTTAACAAATCATATGGTATAAACTCTTTATATATTATTGATCACAGGGAAGTTGGAGTGCTTAAAAACGGTTATTACAATAAAATAGACACCAGTGAACTAAATATAATATCAAAATACTCAGGAGATAAGTCATTTGATTTTCAAGGTAGTAGCGATGATAACCGTTACTTATTTGGAAGAGTAACCTATACTTACTCTGAGGAATACAGAGGTTCAATACATTACCATTTTATAATTGACAGCCTAGAACAAGAAATTTATTTTTTCTATGAAAAAATATACACTAAAATAGATTCAATTATTGGAAGCAAGTTATTCCTATCCATTCCAAACTCTGACACTAAAAGCTCAAATGAGATAAAAATACTTGATATAGCCTGCATTACTAATGGTCAATGTGATCAAATCACTATAAATAGAAAACCAATATTATCAAATGGAGACGAATTATTTTTTAATACTGGAGATAAGATCGACTTTCCTTTTAGAGCTTATGATGAAGATAAAGATAGTTTGTCGTACCAATTATTAAATGCTCCATCATGGCTAACAATAGATAATAATGGAATTATATCAGGCTCAATTCCTGATGAGTCAGTTGGTGTTTTAGACTCTATTTCTGTCGAAGTGTCTGATGGTATAGAAACTGTCACTTCAACTCCATTTACATTTCATATCTTACAAAAAAACCGTGCACCTATTTGGCTAGCGACACCAGAATATAGAGCGGATTTCGGTAACCGAACATTCAGGTTTGGAGAAAATACGAATTTTGAATTCAACCTAGCAAATTTAATCTATGACATTGAGCGTGACAAGATTGCATATTCAATCAATGCACCTATTTCTGGAGTGTCAGTAAGTACTGAAGGGTTATTTAAAGCAAATATAACTCAAGCAGGTAAATATTATCTTACTCTTACTTTAAAAGACGCTAAAGGAGCAAGTTCGGATATAGAGGTGACCTTAGACGTATTTAATAATTCAACTACGACAACCCCAGAAACACCTAATCCTGAGCCGGAAAGCAGTAGCGGCTCAGGTGGTGCAATCAACTTAGTTTATCTCTTGCTTTTACTAATAGTTATTTTGATAAGGCGAAATGCTCATTACATCAAGCTAAAACGATAAAATTAATAGCATCATGAGGTTGAAAACTAACCTCATGATGCTATGAACATTCTAATCCCACTCTTAAATTTAACAAACATATCCCACTCTTAAATTTAACAAACATATCGCTATCTTTTTGTTTATTATAAAAAGGCATTTTGTCCATTAAAAGTGATGCGATACCTGCATGACCACTTCTCTCGGTGAGCCAGGGAAATGGCCATTACGTTCAGAGAATCCGCTCATAGCATATTCTTTATCAAATAGATTTTTCACATTCAGCTGAAACTGGGTTTGTTGCCATGTCGTGGTCCAGCTCATGTCGAACACAGTGTAAGGTTTTACGATTTGTGCATCTGCACTGACTTGCTCACTGACATAATCTGCGCCAAAGGCAATTGCCGACTGCAAACTGTCGATATCATACCGGGTCCATAAACCCGCTTGATGTCGCGGCGCATTGACAAACTTGCTGCCGTCAGCATATGTGTCTCCTACATCGCCCTGGGTTACATGTGCATCGTTATAGGCGTAATTGGCCATAATGGTCCAGTCGGCAGTAATGTCGCCCACCAGGGTAAACTCAAGACCTTTGCTTTCAACCTCGCCTAAGCTGACGAGTGCCGCAATGCCATCGTCGACACCTGTGTCGTTAGGGTTGCTCATGGCCACATCTTTTTTAGTGATTTGATACGCTGCTAATGTGGTCATCACGCTACCATCAAACCACTGGTTTTTTACCCCTATCTCAACTTGTTCACCCATTTCTGGGTCTAAGCCACCGTCGGCATCAGCCTCTTCCTGGTCGCCTATAGATGTTGGATTAAAGCTTTCAGAGTAGTTCACATAAAATGAGGTGTCTGGCGAGTATTTATAAACCACACCTGTGCGTGGTGAAATGTGTTCGTCGCTAAACTCAAAACCACTCTCTTTATCATAATCATTAAAGTGATCGTAACGCAGACCAACCAGCAATAACCATTTGTCGGTTAAGGTAATTTGGTCTTGAGCATAAAAGCCCATACGCTCGATTTTTTCACCTTCACGATTTTGATCCGTTAAAGTGTAATCGGCTGGATCGCTTTCGCCATAGTTCAATTCAAATATATTTAAATTTGCCACGCCATCAGCCTCGTACCGTGCGCGCCAATAATCATATTCGCTATCAACATGATGGTAATCAGCACCAAACAACATCGTTTGTTCAATGGTGCTATCTAGACGGTAAATAAAATCTGAGGTGACACTCACTTCTTGATTGGCACGGTATTGCTTGCGGTATTCACGTTTAATGGTTTCATCATCAACGTTGGCTTCACCGTCACCATTTACATCAACCCAACCTTGCGACTCGTGGTAGCCTTGAACTCGCTCGTTATCAACAAAACGCACTGTGGTATCAACGCTTAAATTATCACTAAAATAGTGCTGTAGCTGTGCTTGCAGTACCGTGGCTTCTAAGTTTTGATAGTCAGAAGCTTCATTGGCGTTATAGCTTGGGCCGACTAAAAAATTGCCATCATCATCGACCGGCACACCGCGTAAACGATTGCCACCTAAATCTTGCTTAATGTAGTCAATCGTTGTGGTTAAGCGTGTGTCATCATCAAGTTGAAATAACAGCCCTGCCGTTAACTCAGTATTTTCGGAGTCGGCATTATTACGAAAACTATCTTTTTGCTCATAAAAAGCCCCGACACGATACGCGATACTGTCGGTTAAGCCGCCTTTAGAATCAATTGAACCGCCAACTCTGTCATCGTCACCGACAGTAAATGTCACTTCTGTGTCTTGTTCAAAACTCGGTTTTTTGGTGACATAGTTAATCATGCCACCAGGTTCTCCACCGCCATAAAGTGCAGCGGCAGGGCCTTTTAATACTTCGACACGCTCAACGTTGAATAACTGCGGCACTCCAAACCCCGAAAAAGGATCACCGCGTACACCGTCATAAAACACGTTGCTGTCATCACGAAAACCACGAAAGGTCACGCCAGAGTAACTATAAGCACTTACGCCTGCGATAGAGCGGTATAAGTCGGTAATTTCGCGAGCGGCCTGGTCAACAATAAGCTGTTCATTTAATACTTGCACCGATTGCGGCAAATCCATCATATCGGTTTCAACTTTGGTGCCCACTGAACTAGAAGACTCACGATAAAAGGTTTGCGCTCGGCCCATTACAGTGATTTTTTCGATTGATGTTGCTGACTCGGTAGGAGTAACAGGCTCATTAGCACTGACACTCATTACAGGTAACAGTAGGCTGAACAACCCAAGATTAACCATTTTCAATTGCATTACATTCTCAACGACAACACTAAAATTTGCCGGCAATATAGCATCAAACGCTAATGACAACTATTATCACTTAAAGATTTACATTTGTGCCGAATATGTTACGTCCTCAATTAGGGCAAGGAGGCATATTTTTTCGCAAATTACGCGTCAAAGTTGTCAGTCACATTTTCAATACGAGTAAACCCATTTTGTCCCTTAACACTCTGAAGCCGATAAAGCAGTCACCTCATCAAGCTTTGCAGTCAATTAAGGCTTGTACTTCATTATTTTTAACGCATTAAGTTATATTTGACCGCTACCTTCTCAGCGAGTCCTTTTCATAATTTTCCAATAAAGAATTTAGTGATACCTTATTGAAAAACAGATTAATTTTATCAGTTAACAAAAAATAAATTTATTTTATATAAGACCATGTTACTCGTTGTCATAGCGGCTAACCATGTCATTTATTCCGTTAGCGTTCATTTTATGTAATAGATATAAGCTTGCAGTTAATTTCGGTTTCGAAGTCATGATACCCTTCATTAATTCATGCAAAAACAAACTCTTTTTAGCACTCTTAAAGTGATCTTCATCACATTACCCTGTAATTGTGTTAAGCTTTCCGCGATAACAACATCATCACATTGAGTTAGAAAATTTAACATACCAAGTTGATATCTAATCAAATGTAAGAGCCAATACAAGTGGCCCGTCAAACATAAAGCAAATATTCCTTTTTTTGCAGGAGGCAAAAAATGCAAGATTACGTAGAACAAATCGATATTAATCAATACCTACCGTTAATAATTGATGTAGGGATCAATGTATTATTAGCTGCGCTAATTTTAATCGTTGGTCTTTATATTGCTAATAAAATGAGCTCAATCATCAATAAAATTGGTGAACGTTACGATAAGCTCGACAACACATTATTCCGTTTTTTAGGTAGTGTAGCGAAGTATATTATCCTCGCTTTTGTTGCTATTGCGGTGTTAAATCGTTTTGGCGTGCAAACAGCCTCTATTGTGGCATTGTTAGGTGCTGCCGGTTTAGCTGTTGGCTTAGCATTGCAAGGAACATTATCTAACCTTGCTGCTGGCGTAATGTTATTACTATTCCGTCCTTATAAAGTAGGTGACTTTATTAGCGCAGCTGATCGATTTGGTAATGTTCAAGAAATCGATTTATTCACCACGATCCTTAAAACTTTTGATAATCAGCATATTATTGTGCCAAACAGTCAAATTTGGGGGGCTCAAATCGTTAACCATTCCTTCCATGATGTTCGTGGTGTAGATATGCACTTTGGTGTGGCTTACAAAGAAAATACCGATGAAGTACGCAAAGTTATTGATGCGGTATTGGCAGCACATCCACATATTTTAAAAGACCCTGCGCCATTTGTTGAAGTTGAAACCTTAAATGACAGTTCAGTAGACTTCTTGGTGCGTCCTTTCTGTCATGGTGAACATTACTTCGACATCCTGTACTCAATCCCTGAGCAAATCAAAAAAGCACTGGATGAAGCCGGTATTGAAATTCCTTTCCCACACAGAAAGCTTATCATCGAAAAAGAGCAATAATCGCTACGTTTTGGTGAAAACAACGAGCAAGTGCCTTAGGGCCTTGCTCGTTTTTATTAGTCTATAAATTTACTGGTACGATTTTTCAGACTGTAGCCTATAAACAAAAGGCCTCGCATAGCTACGAGGCCATTCTTTATAAAGAAGTGAGCTGGCCGATATGCCGCCATGCCGTCGTTGAGCACGGAGTGGACTGTTATTTGCTGGCTATATTCCTCATGCTCTTGCTCATAAACAACAAAAAGCCCGTTTATCTTCCGATAAGCGGGCTTTCGTATAAAGAGGTGATCTGGCCGATATGCCGCCATGCCCTCGTTGAGCACGGAGTGGACAGTTATTGGCTGGTACGATTTTTCAGACTGTAGCCCATAAACAAAAGGCCTCGCATTGCAGCAAGGCCTTTCTTTATAAAGAGGTGAGTTGGCCGATAAGTCGACTTAGCCGGGTCACGAAATGCTGTTTTACTTAGCTTCATAGTAAGTAGTCACTAACGGTTGTAACAGATGTTGTAACAACCAGTGTAACAGACCGTGTAACAGTTCAGTACGGTCAGCTTAGAAGTCTGACTTCACTATAGCTTTTCTCAAAATGAAGTGCTTAGAGTCTAAAGAATGCTGAATAGCTCTCTGTATATAGTTACAAAGATATTCTCTCGCTAATCATCTTCATCATCAAAGTAGCTAGCTAGCCCAGAGTTGGCCTTTGACTGGCAACTACTGCATATCTCACCTGTCACACCGCTGGGACCATTTTCACTAGTGAAATAAAGAGTACAATAACAATTTGCACATTGAACTTGATTAGACATCTACTTCACCTTCTTCAAGTCCAAATTGCGCATGAATAACTGGAGAACATAAAATTGCTGGAATCATTGGCGTAATGGGTTGTTTATAGGTTAGAGGTTCAGAATAAACCATACTCACTGGCCCCATCTGACATACCTTACGTTCGTTGATCGAACTCTGAAGTTCATCCTTATGCTTATCAGCCCAAGGTGCACGCTCAAATATACCATCACCTTTTTCCCATACTCTACAAATATCCAACTGATAAGAGTCTCTAGTGTTCGTCACAAGAGATAGCCTACCTGTTGAATGCTCTTGCTGAGCGCTTACTCTGGTTTTTCTTTCAGACAACCAAGCACCCAAGGAGACCGCTAAATCAGTTTCATTATTGAATAATTGATACCCTTCTATCACTTTCTCGTTTTGATCTATCCGCTTATAAAAAAGAGTCAAATATTTACACTCTGCATCATTTGGGATGAGAAGGTTGCCGTCAATTAATACATCATAAGCGGTGTTGTAACATAGGCGAGCAACTATAGCCTTCCACCAAAACTCTTCAAAGAATGTTGGCTTGTAGTGGTACGGTGAATTTGGCCACCTAGTTAGAGGTGATATCATTACCTCATAAGTTAACA
>NZ_BMQI01000075.1 GCF_014648035.1 Shewanella algicola
GTTTGCAGCATCTTCTACTAATGTACATGCTTCAACTTCTGCTCCACCACGAGCAACAGCTGTACCTGTAGGGGTACAATACATACTGCTGCCAAAGTCATTGGCTAACGCATGGTTAGTCCATAAAATTGGTGCACCAGTGTCAGTCGTATTTTCAGATTGGCTAGTCACATACAAAGCTACTTTTTCAAGACCCGAGAAAGGCACTTCAGCGTTACCAGTGCCAACACCGGTGACAGTAAATTTAATGCTAAATGGATCGCTGCCCACAACCACAATATCAGCTGGATCGAGCGTTAAATTGTAGTCATAAGCATTTTCTACGGTCGTAACAGATAAGCTGGCATTAGCACCATCAGATCCATCTGTACCATCAACACCATTTACACCATCAACTCCGTCAGCACCATCGCTGCCGTCAGAGCCACATCCTGCTAAACCAAAAGCAGCGATAAAGGCTGCTGCAAGTAAGGTTTTATTATATTTTTTCATCTTAAATCCCCCGATTTAGATTTGTAAGTTTCGCAAATACAAAATATAAGGATTTAGATAAAAATACCCGTGCCAAGTAACAAACCTGTGATGCTTGGTTGCAAATTCAATAGCGGGAATCGGAGATTTTAATATTGGATATATATGAATATGAAACTACAAATTTCACATTTACGAGGCTAAAAAGGCGACTCAATTTGAAAAAAAAAGCTTGAACCATAAAAGTTCAAACTGAAAACACACAAAACACTGATGTTGCAGGGTTAAATTAAATAAACTGTAATAAAATTATTAACTCAACCGTCACACACGCAAGGTCGCTTTTTGCACAATAAGTCTATTTCAAAACCGAGTTAACAATATTGATTATCATTCCTCGCAAATCTGCAGAATAACGTCGATGATGCTCTGAACGCTCAATTAAACAATAATTTGGCATCGGCATTGCTGAGTGAAGGCGCTCAAGCTCTGTTTTAGGTAAGCGCTTTACGCGTAATTGTGGCAGCTGCTCGGCAAAAGAACCTTCATGGCAAATGGCTAATGACAAACTGTTCATGGTCAGTATATGAAAATACCAATCATCTAACTTGCTAACACACTCAATGTCTTCTAATAACAGGCCATTGTTTTGACAATACAGTTCTAATGGATCAATACGATTATTAAAGCCGCGACAACGTAAATACACGAATGAGTGCTGAACAATATCTTCAATTTTAATATCATCAACATTATCCCAAAAAGGGTGTTTCGCATTACCCACAACAGAAATGTTACTCGGACATGCTATCGGATAAACTTCTAAGCCATGGGAGTCTTGGGTATCATAACCAATACCAAAGTCTAATTCGCCATTGTAAATCAATTCTTCAGTGTCAGCTTGCCAACTGTGCAGCTTAACTTTACCCATAGTATCGAGTGGGCACTCACTTAGTGCAATGGCCACACTGGTAATAATGTTTGGCGAAACAGCTATATGCAATATACTGCGCTGACAATGATTAAGGTTATTTTCAACTGAACGCTCCATTTGGCTAAACATATCGCAAAGCTGGCAAATAGGTTGATATAAACGTTCCGCTAAAGGCGTTGGTTTTAGCCCCTGTTGACGGCGAAAAAATAGTTCGTCATTAAAGATAATACGCAGAGAGGTTAGGCAGCGACTAATCTTTGGCGCCGATACAGCCAACTCTTTCGCGGCAAAATTAGCAAAACCGGTTTCGTAAATAAACTTAAACACCAATAAGCTAAATACATCGAGTTCACTGACTTTTTTTAATGCTTGTAAATCCACTTGTTATCCAGTCCGTTGCAAAAAGGAACACATAAATTAGCATATTGAACGTTTGAAAAAATTGATCTACTGCTGAATTACACAATCAATTTCAGCTGTTGTTAATAAACGAAATTGACCTAGAAACAAGGTTTTATCGAGTCCGATTTTGCCAATTGACTCACGGTGCAACCCAACCACAGGATTACGAAAACGACCAAACATGCGCTTTATTTGATGATACTTTCCCTCTCGCAACACAACCCTCGCCTGGTACGTAGACAAAATCGTTAATTGCGCAGGCAAAGTGGTAATGCCTTCAAACTCAAAATACATCCCATTAGCAAAGGCATCTATATAGCTTTCATCTATCGGGTTGGCTAAAGTAACAATATAATGTTTATCGACTTTATTGTCGGGTGCCATTAATGCCGCGGACCACTTTGCATCGTTGGTAATCAACAATAGTCCCGTTGAATGCAAATCAAGTCGCCCTGCGATATGCAGCATATCGTGATCAACCCCGACTAATAAACTCAGGGCCGTAGGGTGCTTGTCATCAATCGTTGCACTGACTACATCATCAGGTTTATTAAGCATGTAATATTGTTTTTGGTATTGCTGTAACACCACTCCATTACAAATAATATGACTAAATTCATTAATCAGTAAATCAGGTGATTTTGCATACTCGCCATCAACAACTACTTTATTTGCAATCAATAACTGACGAACCGCTTTTTTGGAAACCTGTAATCTACGAGCAATAAATTGGTCTAGTCGACCACGCTTAGACGCCATAAAACCTCACTATACCAATTTGATTAAGAATACCTTATTCTGTCTAAGGACTACATTAATAAGGAGTAACATGCTTTCGCTACCTGCTAGTACAGATATGCGCCCTGACATGACCACCGCCGAGTTTAAACAGGCGATTAAGTCACTGGATCTATTTTTACAAGAGAACATATTTCAAAGTGCAATTAATGACACCTTGAATAAGCGATCGCAGTTTTTCGACACTCTATTATGCCTACTCTGGCAGTCACTCGAACTAGACAATAATCATATTTCGCTTAACGCAGTTGGCGGTTATGGCCGGCAAACCTTACATCCGTTTTCAGACATTGATATCTGTATTATCCACGATGGAAAACTGTCTGCCACCGACGCGGGTAAAGTCAGCGACTTTTTAACTCAACTCTGGGATATCGGTCTTGATTTAGGGCACGCAGTGCGCAGCTTAGACGATACCTTTCAAGCCTGTAAAGAAGATGTCACCATTGCCACCAGTTTACTTGAAATCAGACATTTATACGGTAATACCGAGCACCAACAACAAGTATTAAACGCATTATATGGCCAAGGTTTATGGCAAAGCCAAGCCTTTTTCAATGCCAAACTAAGCGAGCAACAAGAGCGCCATGCCAAAGCGCAAGGCACTTCATTCAGTATCGAACCTAATTTAAAAACCAGTCCTGGTGGTATTCGCGATATTCAAACCCTTACCTGGGTTGCCCGTAAGCATTTTGGTGTATCCAGCATGCAGTCATTACGTCGCTTTGGTTTTTTAACCAATGATGAATACTCAGAATTAATGGAATGCCAACACTTTTTATTTAGAGTGCGCTTTGCTCTGCACCAAGCAGCACAGCGCTCAGAAAACCGTTTATTACTGCAATATCAAGCAGAAGTGGCCAAGCTTATGGGCTTTGGTGATGGCATGCCCATCGGCGAGAGTGGCAATATCGCTATTGAAAAAATGATGCGACAATTATTTCGCGCCATGAAACGCATTGGCGAATTAAATAAAATACTCATGGCGTATTTTCAACGAGAAATTATTCCGCAGCTCAATCCACAAATCATCCCAATTAACGATAACTTTGAAATTGTCGACCAATACATTCATGTGCGTGATGAAACCGTGTTTATCGACCGTACTCAAATTATGGCGTTGTTTGAGTTTATCGCGATTCATCATGACAAAATCGTCGGCATTAGCGCCGAAACCTTACGTTCGCTTCGTCAAGTTAGGCGCCGCCTCATGGGCGACTTACAAGATTTTCAGCGTTGCCGCGAACAATTCAAAGCCATTTTTGCCCACCCTCAAGGCATGGGGTTAGCCATTACCTTAATGCACCAGCATGGCATTTTAGCCTCGTATTTACCGCAGTGGCGTGAAGTCGTCGGCCAAATGCAATTTGATTTATTCCATGCTTACACCGTCGATGAGCACACCCACAAAGTGCTGAAAAACATCTATGCCTACGGTAAAGACATTAAAAGCCTCGATAAAGACTTAGCGTTAGCAGCAGACATTTACCAAAAAATGTCCAATAAATCGACCTTGCTATTTGCGGCATTATTTCACGATTTAGCCAAAGGCCGTGGTGGTGACCACAGTGAGTTAGGCGCCGTAGATGCCAATATGTTTGCCAAATTCCACGGCTTAAAAGTGTCACAAGAAAAGCTTATTTGCTGGTTGGTAGAACATCACTTGCTGATGTCGATGACATCGCAACGTATGGATATTCAGGATCCAGAAGTAATTGATACATTTGCAAAAAAAGTAGGAACATTAGCTCGTTTAGATGCATTGTATTGCTTAACCATCGCCGATATTCAAGCCACTAATGATGACCTTTGGAATGATTGGAAAGCATCATTACTAAAAGATTTATATTTTATTACTCGTAAAGCACTTCGTAACGGTCTCGAAAATATGTTGCAAATTCGCACCATTGTCCGCGAGCATAAACAAGAAGCGCTGAATTTGCTAAATGCAGATGACAATAACACCACAGCCATAAAAACCTTATGGCGACGACTACCGATTGCCTTCTTTAGTAATGCCGATACTGATGATATTGCCAGATACACTCAAGCTATAATTGACCATGATCTTGCCCCCGTTGCCGACAACAAATACAACACCCTTATTTTACTTGATGATGCAGTGGTCAAAGGTTGTAGTGATGTGTTTGTGTACACTAAAGATCGCCCCGGATTATTTGTTAAATTATTTAATACCTTAGGAGCTTTGCGTATTTCGGTAAAACAGGCACAAATTGCTCGGACTAAAGATGGTTATGTCGTTGAGTCATTTAAAGTATTGGATTTTGATGAAAAACCGATTACCAGTGCACAACGTCGTAAACAAGTTATTAACAAACTGCATCAAGTACTTGATAAGGGGGCAAATTTACCCAAAAAACGTCAATCAAGACGCCATCAAAGTTTTGATAATCAACCCAGTATCGAATTTTTACATTCACGTAAATCAACTCGCAGTTTAGTCAATGTATCAGCCCTAGACACCAGTGAGTTTATGGAACAAATTGCCAATATTTTTAGAAAATTAGAGCTACATATTCACTCCGCCACCATCAGTACCGTTGGTGAACGGGCAGATAATGTGTTTTCATTATCTAATCAAGACAATCAACAATTAACACCTGAAGAACAGCAACAGTTGACCCTAGAATTGGCGAATGCCATTAAGGGTTAGCCAAGATACAACAAAGCTAGCCATTAGTTTGCACTTTACTTTGAGCAGACCAATGGCTATGCGATAATTGCATTTATTCTCTTATCAATATTAAATCATCATGTCACAAGCGTTTAGTTACACAGCAGAATACCTGCTAGATAAAACCTACTTTGAAGAATGCTTTGATCAGTCTGTTAGCACGCAAACGCATCCCAAGCAGTACCTTAAAACCGCCATTTTTGTGATAATTGGCTTAGGTATTTTACTGCTTGATAACCTCAGCCAATTACCTATCAGCAATAAAGAAACCTACTATTTAGGGTATTTTTTTATTGGTCTCGGTGTGGTGGAGTGGTTAAGTATTCGCTTTAAAAGAACTTGGTGGTTATGGCGTCAAATGATGAGTAAAGCAGCCGGCGACACGGTAACCTTAATCATTGATGATACCGGCATTCACAGTCAATCACCCCATGTGAACCAGCAGGTTTTATGGACAGATGTTTACCGCATTAGCCAAACCGACGCAGGCTTTTTAATTGCCTTACAAAAAAGTACTACCTACTTATCTAAACGCTGCTTAGATGCTGCAAGCATCAAATTTATTGTCAGTAAACAAGGGTAATTTAAACCAGAGCCTCACTAACGCGCTGTTTAAGGTGGTTAAGTAAATCGTCTTTAAACCAGGGGTTACGGCTCAACCAGATATTATTACGCGGACTTGGGTGCGGTAAGGGGATAAAAAGTGGCCCAAAGCTGCGCCATTGCTTTACCGTTTCGGTGAGGGTTTTAGGTTTATTAGCGATATCGAAATCAACTAACTCACTGTTGGTTAATGCATTAATCGTTGAACGATGCTCACTTAAATAATACTGTTGCGCATATTGGCCAACCAACAACACTAATTTAACTTGAGTTAAGTGTGCCAATAATAATGCATGCCACTTAGGGGCGCACTCTGGTCTTGGCGGTAAGTCACCCGATTGACCTTTTTTAGCTGTAGCCGCACTATAACTCCCTGGATAACAAAACCCCATTGGCATAATGGCAACCTGCTTAGCATCGTAAAACACCTCACGGCTTACGCCTAACCACTCACGCAATCTATCGCCACTGGCATCATTGAAAGGAATGCCTGTTTCATGCACTTTACGTCCTGGCGCCTGGCCAATTATCAATATTTTTGCTTGAGGGTCGAGTTGCACCACAGGTCGAACACCATGAGTTAATGAAGCCGCACAAAGCTGACATTGATTAACCTGCTTGAGTAACACCTCAAAATCGGTCATATAAATATTCCCTCTTACACTCTATCCAAAGGAACTAAGCTGCAGTAATATTTGTCAAAATAACAAAGTTCTCCCAAGAAGGAACAACCATGCCATCTCTTATTACTAGTATTACTAGCAAAACGATTACCCGCAAAACGATTACCCGCACTAGCCTCGCTGCATTATTTGCCAGTTGCGTCGCTGTCAGCTTTACCGCTAGCGCATTACCCGCCGCACCGCTTAAAGATGTTTTATCATTAAAAGAAGCCTGCCAACAAATCGCCATTGAAGACCAACTGCCAGAAGCTGAAGTGAGTGCATTTTTATTAGATTGCGTAAATGACCAATTAACCGAAATGGGCTACGAGCGCATAGCTAGCTTAGATTAAATTGCCAGCCTAGATTAAACATATAACCGCTTTAGCATACTAATAAAAAAACGCCGTTAAGGCGTTTTTTTATTACTATTACAGCATATAAAACCTTTAAAAAGCCTGGCAAAAAATTGCTATCGATGCACCAATGGCCACAAACCAAGATAACGATCGTAACGTGCCGTAATTAAGTAAATACATCGCATGATAAATCCCTCGCGCAACCACATGTACTATGGCTAATATGGCAACCACATCAGTGACGTTATTGGTGACTAATGCTGTTAGCACTGCAACCCCAAATACAATTAACGACTCAAATGCATTTTGATGCCCTGCTACGGCACGAGCACCAAAACCGGTTAATTGCGCTTGCTGCGCGCGCGGATGGTTATTGTCATAACGGCCTAACTTAGCCATCGCCATCGCAACCGGCACTTTGGCGGCATATGGCATTAACATCGCTATCAGTAAACAAATCAAAATAGTTTGCATGGTATCCCTTCTCTTATTATTTTTAGCAAAGCCAAACTAACACTACGTTAGCTTCAGCATTGAAGATTCAGACTGCTATTAGCATAAACTACACGCGATAGTGTAACCATATTCAACAGTAAATAGCTCAGCAGTAAATATGCTCAGTACCAAACTGATGAACCCACTTAAATCGGCAGAGATTAGCTTGTTTGATAAGGCAACCATACTTTAACGCTTAAGCCTCCTTCTGGGCGGTTTTGCATACTCATTCGCCCGCCATGCGCTTCTATAATTTCACGGCACAATGGCAAACCAATGCCTGTACCCGACTGTTTTGTAGAATAAAAAGGTAACAAGGCTTGCGACAATACCTCTGAAGACATACCAGAGCCGAGATCATCTACCCTAATTAATAATCCGCTCACAGGGTGACTGATTTCTTCAAATGCCAATGACACGCTGTCTTTGTCTGCTCCCGATTCATGGGCATTTTTGAGTAAATTAATTAACACTTGTTCTAATTGCACCGCGTCGAGTTTTATGTCTAAGATCGGCAGCGGCGTTAATAGCTTAAACGAATATTGCTGGGTCAGTTGTTGCGTCATACGTGCCCAGTCGACCAGCGCTTTTTGCGGTAAAGGTAACTTAGCAAATTGTGCATAGTGGGAGATAAACTGACTTAAGTGACTGGTGCGGTTTTCGATGGTATCAAAAATGAGCTGCAATTTAGAGTTATCTAAATGTTGAGTTAACAACTTACCCGAATTCACCATCGACGCGATTGGCGCAACCGAATTATTAAGCTCATGACTGATAATTCGAATCACCTTTTTCCATACTGCCACTTCTTGGCGGTTTAGCTCTTTGGTCAGTTGTTTGAGCAGAATTAAATGATGTTGTTGGTTATTCTGGGTAAAACTACCACGGGAAATATGCCAGGTTTCAACATCGCCGTCTGTTACATTATCCCCTGCTGCACCGGCCTCGTTATCCGTCATTGCAAACAGCCCTTCTTGCTCGCTGTTTAAGGCGTTTTTGAGCGAGTCAGGTAACATTTCAACCAACTCGGGCATTAACATACCTTCAACGTTAACCCCGTGGTTAAATAAATGTCTTGCGGCGCTATTGGCATAAATAACTCGCTGAGAATCATCAATCAATAACATCACATTTGGCGAGTTCTGGATGACTTTATCCAGCATTAACTCACGCTGGTAAATAAACTGACGCTCACTGCGCAACTTGGCAGACGCTTGGTTATATAAATGCACTAGGTTATCAAGCTGTGGTTCGCCATAAGGATGCAAAGACACGCTAAAATCGTTGTCTTTAAAATTAAGTAAACCAATTTCAAGTGCTTGCAAGCTATCGCTTAATCGTTTTGTTAGCCAAGAGCTGCAAAAATAGCAGACCAGCAGCATCACAATCAGTGCTAACCATAAGGCGCTGTCACCCAAATTAAACCACACCAGCGCGCCACAAAGTAACCCTAGCAGGCAGCTAAGCATATTGGCTAACACCAGTTTAGTTCGCAGCGACAACATCATAATTTAGTGTCTCGAATACCAAATTTATCCATACGCCGATACAAGGCCTGACGGCTTAAACCAAATGACTTAGCCACTCTGGCAATAACACCATTATGCTGAGTTAATGCCGCTTCTATTTGCTGTTTATCAGGCTCATTGATTAAGGGCGCATTATCTTGTTGTCCAACGAGAGGAGTAGAATCAGATTGGCTTTCATGATTATTATGGCTTGAATCCGCTTCAATTTGATCTGTAGGCAATATGTTTAAACCAAAGTCATGAATGGTTAACTGTGCTGATGTGGCCAGTAATGACGCCCGTTTACAAGCATTTTCAAGCTCGCGTACGTTACCAGACCAGCAATGAGTAATTAACGCCTGCCGGGTCACTTTATCTAGCGTAAACTGCTCGCCCATAAAATGGCGAATAAGCGGCAAAATATCATCTTGGCGCTGCTTAAGTGGCGGCACACTGAGCTCAATCACGTTTAAGCGATAAAACAAATCTTCACGAAAGCGTCCATTGGCAATGTCATCGGCAAGATCGGCATTGGTTGCACTAATCACCCGCACGTTCACTTTACGGGTTTGATGGCTGCCCAAGCGTTCAAACTCACCGGTTTGCAATACCCGCAATAGTTTTACCTGACCAGACAATGGCAAATTACCAATCTCGTCTAAAAATAATGTGCCACCATCGGCAGCTTCAAATCGGCCCATACGGGTTTTATTGGCGCCAGTAAATGCGCCAGCTTCTGCACCAAACAGCTCTGCTTCTAATAAGTCCATTGGTAACGCCCCAATGTTGACCTTAATAAAAGGCTTATCTTTAAGCGGCGAGTTAGCCTGTAAAATATCGGCTATTTTGTCTTTGCCCGCACCATTGGGGCCGGTGATCATCACCGACACATCAGAGCGTGCCACTTGTAAGGCCAAATCGACACAACGCTGCATCGCCCCACTGGCAAACACAAGTCCACATAACTCAGCACCATTAATGGCCGACATACGGTCACTGTGGACCCGCGAAAGTTGATTGTTTTGTTGTGATAAGCGGTATATCGATAATAAATTAGCGACGCTAGTTAGTAACTTAGCATCATCCCAGGGTTTACCCATGTAATCGGCCGCACCGGCTTTAACCAACTCCACTGCGGTTTCTAACTGGGTCCAGGCGGTCATTAAAATAATCGGTAAATTAGGCTGTAACTGACGCAAAGCATAAAACAGTTGCTTGCCTTCTTCACCCGAGGTGGTGTCGCGGCTAAAGTTCATGTCCTGAATGACCAAGCAGATCTCTTTATTGCCCACAATATCAATGGCATCATCGGGCGAATGACAATAAATGGCATCATAGCCATGCAACTCAATCATCAGTGCAAGTGCTTGGCAAATGGCGTGATTGTCATCAACAATTAAAATAGTATCCATTACGATGATGTGGCTCTCATTGAGTAATTTGTAAATAACGGTAGCATTAAGCTACCGTAAAACAACATAAATTTCGAATAACAATCGCGAACTTATACACTGCGCGTTGCCATTGCAGGTGAAATATCTGCCGCTCTTACTGCTGGCACGATTACCGCCAACGTTGTTACCACCAGTAAGCCAATCACTGAGACAAGCGGATAAATCACTGGCACCATAGGCAAACTATACAGCGACATTAATTGCTGACCCAAGACTAAGGCTAACATGCCGCCAATCACGCCACCCACAATGCATATCAAGTAGTTCTCCACCATAAAATATTGAATGATGTCTCGTTTTTTAGCGCCTAGGGCACGACGAGTACCAATTTGTTTGGTGCGACGTTGAATATTAAACATCACCATACCCGTTAACCCTAGTGCGGTAATCAGTAACAATAAGATCACCATAATACTTAATACTGTCGCCATTAAACGATGGTTACTGTAGGTGAGATTTTTTATCTCACTGAGTGTTTGAAAATGATCTAACACTCGGTTTGGATTTTCAGCATGCAGCGCTTTACGGATGGTTTCTTCTAATGCAGGAATGTGCTCTGGCAATGCCCGCACCATATAAGATTTATTACTGCTGCTGCCACCAAAATCGATATTTTGGATCACGCTGTATTCAAAGTTTTCATGGTCTATCCAAGCTCCTTGTAGCTTATCAACCACACCTATAATGGTGACGGCTTGTGCGCCCTGATACATGGTTTTACCCAGCGGTGATTCCTCGCCCCAAAAAGCCTTAGCGAGGGGCTGCGATACTAACGCCATCATGCCGCTGTCATCTAGGTTGGTATTAATTTCATCGGCGGTAAAGTTTCGCCCAGCAATTAACTTAGCGCCCATCACATTGAGTAAATGTTCGTTACCCAAGTAAAAGGCAAAACCAGGGGTGCCTTTAGCCGTGTCAGCATCAGGGCCATCAACATAGCGATCCATCCAACCGCTGTCGCTTAACGGCAACATATTGCTATAGCTAGCATCAATCACATTGGGCAGCGAACGCAAGATTTGTTGGTCAACTTGGTTTTGTTTTATGTTGTCGATTGCAGGATCAAAGTTGTACATACTAAACGTGAGTATTTGCTCTTCTGCATAACCCGATTCACGCTGCATTAACGACAAACGTTCGTTAATGATAAAACTCGCATTAGACACAATTGCAACAGATAAAATGATCTGCAACAGTAATAAAATCGGCGCGCTTTTACTGCGCATTAAACTGGATAAAATCGGTTTAATATGTAACATTGTGATGTCCTTATTTAATCCGTTATTGAGTTTTTAAATACACACTAGGTTTAGTGCGGCACACCACCCATGCAGGATAAACGCCTGCCAAAACCGCGGTAGAAATAGCAATTAACGGGGTAATAATCCACATACTTGCATCAAGGCCGGTGACACTTTGGTCCATTGAAAAATAACTGTGTAGCGCGGTTAACGATCCCCAAGCCCATAACAACCCTACCACTCCACCAATAAAACCAATCATGCCCACCTCGACCATGTACTGACTAAATATCTGCCCACGACTGGCACCAATAGCGCGTCGAACCCCCACTTCTGGTGCGCGCTTTAAAAATTTAGTCAGTAACAATCCAAGAATATTGACCAAGCACACGCTTAAAAACAACAAGCTTAAACCGACCAGAATTTTGTTGTCTTCGGGTACCACATTGCTGTCTTCAAGCCATTTATCAATATCACTAATTTGCACGGCTTCTGCAGGGGTTTTAGCGGTATCAGTAAAACGACCAATAGCACGTTGCTGCTCAACATAACGGGTTAACCAACTTTGGTAGTTTTGCTTTTCATCTTCGCTGTTAAGCACTGTCCAAAACTGAATCCACACTTTCTCTGATGCTAAGCGGTCACTGTAAGTGAGCATGGGTTCGAACTTCCAACCACTGGTGTTACCCCACACATCAAATTCTTCCTGGCCGGTTAGCGAGAAGGGAATGAATATTTCTTCTGCGTCATTAAAGGCACCATTGAGCGGATCGTAATATTTAGGTTGTGGATTCCAGTCTTCAATCACCCCCACAATCTGGTAAGGTTTACGGTCTAAAAATACCGTTTTACCCACACTGTTTTTGCCTTCAAAAAAGCGTAAGTTTAACTTTTGGCTAATCACCACTTGATACGCTGGGCGTAAATCAACGCTGGCGTCCCAATAACTGCCATATAAAAATGGCACCGAAAAAATCCTGAAAAAGTCTCTGTCGGTCACCCGCACACTTTGTAAAACAGGCTCAATTTTGGGGTTGTCAGACTGCAATGCTAAACCGGTACGGTAAGTCGCCGCTTTTAAGCTCAATTCATCGTTATTACGCAAGTTCACTGCATCGGTGTAGGTGATGCTTGAAATAAAATCATCCCAGGTATCTAGGCCTTGGCTCCAAAGCTGCACCGAATTAATCACCTCACTGCGATCACCAGCCGGGTTATAAGACATGGTTTTATACACATTTAACGTGGTGATGGTAATGCCAATACCAATCGAAATAGCCAACACCATTAACATCGATAACATCGGTGTTTTTCGAATACTTCGCCAGGCTAAATCGCAATAATAAAAAAACATAGTGTTCCCCTTAACGAGTGCCGGTAGCTGCTGGTTGATACATCGAAAAGTCACACACTTGGCCATCGACAATTTGAATATTACGCTGAGCACGACGCGCAAGCTCCGAGTCATGTGTCACCATAATAATGGTGGTACCTTGTTGATTGATGTTTTCCAATAGCTCCATCACCTGGCGCGCCATTAAGCTGTCTAAATTACCCGTGGGTTCATCGGCAAGTAAAAAGCGTGGTTCGCCTGCTAATGCACGTGCAATGGCTACCCGCTGCTGTTGCCCGCCAGACAATTGCGTCGGTAAATGCTTCATCCGCGCACCTAACCCAACTTGCTCTAATGCGGATTCGACTCGGCGCTTACGCTCGCTGGCATTCATACCGCGATAACGCAATGGCACTTCAACATTTTCGGCTAAATTAAGATCAGGAATTAAATTAAAACCCTGAAAGATAAAACCAATTTTTTCATTACGCACTTTAGCGCTGTGGTTATCACTTAAATTAGACACATTCACGCCATCAAGGCTGTATTCGCCCGAACTAAATCCTTCAAGCAAACCTGCAATATTCAAAAAAGTCGTTTTACCTGAGCCAGAAGGCCCTGTTACCGCGACAAACTCGCCCTCATTCACTTCAAGGTTAAAATCGCGTAGCGCGTGGGTTTCAACGAGGTCGGTTTTAAACACCTTGCTGATATTTTTCATCGATAACATATTGGCTTCCTTGGTTTATTAGGTTGTTGCATTCCAGAGCTTATACTGCGAATGTCTTACTGGTCAGAATTTAAATACTTAAATTGAATGCTCAAATTGAATAAAATAAAACAGCGCTGTGGCGATGTGATTACCCAAACGAGCTAAAACTGCAGCTTTACTTTAAGCATGTCGTTAATATTAATGTGCAAGCTAACCGCTGAATTGATGTCTATTAATCGCGTGCTGGCATGGCTGCTGATATCAATCAATTGCAAACTAACCGATAACCAATCTGTTTGATTATCAATACGATAACTCACAGCCATTGCAAGAATAAATAACGCCGCTAGCGCGATAAGCTGTCTACGTTGAATAAAAGTCATAGAATGTCCTTACTCTGTTGAGTGTCTGTTAATTAGCTTGTTTATCGACTTAGCTATCTTATTTGAATCGTGGGATCATTTTTAAAGGTTTCGGTGCCAGATATCACCCATACATCGCCTTCTTCACCACCTTCAAGCACTTCAACCTGGCTCATACTGCGAGCACCCAATTTAACGGCTTTCTTTTGGGCGATAGCCTCGTTAACCTGGTAAGCCACTTCGCCGCCCATATTGAGAAAATCACCGCGTTTGACGATTAATACATTGGGTCTGTTTTCCAGTAAAACTCGGGCAGACAAACGCTGATTTTGACGTAAAGACAAGCTGTCACTGTTAGCAAAACGTACCCTTGCAGTCACTTCGCGGTTTCTCACTTCGGGTGAAATAGACGACAACTGCCCAACCACATTCAGGTTGCCAAAACTCAGCTCGACATCCATGCCTAATCCCAGTTCATCGGCATAAGATTCTGGTACAGCAAGCTCTGCTTCAAAGGCAGTTAAATCCACAACGGTTAACATCGGCTGACTCGCACCAATACGGGCTTTTTGCTCCACCAGCCAGTTACCAATAATGCCGTTCACTGGCGCAACAATATTCAGCGCATTCGCTTGTCGTGTGAGTTCGCGCACCACTAAGGCCTGACGCTGAACTTCAAGGGTACGGTTTTGAATTTCAAAACTGAGGGTGTCGTGCATTAACTCAACTTCTTGCTGGGCATGTTTGTGCAGCAGTTTGGCTTTATGTAAATCATCTTTGCTTTTTTCAAAATCAATTCTGCTGATCAAGCTTGATTCAATCAGTTGGTCGCCACGACGACTTTCACGATCTGCCGCTTCTAAATCCACTTTTGCCATGTCTAAAATCTGGCTAACGCGCAGTTGCTCTCGTCGGGCATCTAACTTAGCCCGCTCAAGGCTGCCTTGCATGCCTTCAAGTAATGATTGCTGTTGCTGCAACTCGCTTTGCAAACGTGGGCTTTCAACCTTTGCCACCACTTGCCCAAGTTCAACCTCATCACCAGGTTGGCTTAATAGCGTCACCACACCTTCTTCAGTGCTGTATAAAATCGGTGCATTGGCGGCGACAATTTTACCGGTAGTGGCAATGTCTCTCACTAGCGTGCCACGAGTCAGCGTTGCTAGGCGTAAATCGGCGCCATCAACTGAACGCTGGTTACTGTCGTGACTAAAACTCGCCCATACCAGCGCGCTCATCAATATGGCGCCACAACCTATTATTAAGGGTAGGCGAAGCTTGCGACCTAGCTTCGGCGCTACAAGGGTATCTTGACTACTTGTGTCTTTAATCATCTCAAATCCTTAGGTAACACGTTGACAGCACGTACTACTTCACGTTTATACCTAGGATAAAGCACAAGCCATGCCAAAAATTATTTATTGTTATTTTTCATAAGGATAATAGTTTTAAGCGATAACCGAACACGTTAAAAGTGTCCGCGGACAGATTTAAATACTGTCCGGTAATGGGGAAAGTGTCCGAGCGGACACTTGGTTTGCTTTGTACTTATGGCCTACGGCCACATCAAACGTCGTGGCGCTTCGCCCACACCAGAGCAAAGGGGTAAAGCGCATTCTTATTTAGCAATCAGCCTTTGCAAACCCTCAGCGTTCCGGCAACATTTTCGCTTTTTAACCAAACAACAGCAGCGAAAAAATTGCGACGGAAAATTATCGAGATTTTGACCGCGTATTTATCCCTCTTCGACCACCTCTTTATGGTAAAGAATGAAAATGCTAACGCTTCAGATGGGGCGTCCCTTCCCCTCCAAAGCTAGCCAGACATTGATGTCTGGACTCACGTCATTTTTTTCAACGGCCTCAAGTCCAGAGTTGAATTGTAAGCGTCTAGCCAACGGCACCTAGCAATTTATTTTTACCTGATGTTCCACGGTAATAATGG
>NZ_BMQI01000076.1 GCF_014648035.1 Shewanella algicola
GCGTAATAGCGACTTTAGTGAACACTAAAAAAGGAAGCTTCGGCTTCCTTTTTTGTTTTTAGATAAAAAAAACAAATTAATTGGTTTTTTTATCTAATTTGTCACGCTAACTTTACCTGTATTGTTGCGAACAAAGCTGAATAAGAATACAATCTATGGCCGATTTTTGACCCTGTGCTTATGCATTTTCTGGGAAAGCTCGGAAATGCGGATTTGGTAAATATGCTGTTTACCAAGCTAAGCTCAGGTCGTAGTGAGTAACGGAATTAACCGATGACAACAAATACTGAAAACCAGAGTAATTCTTTGGATATCGTTAAGTGGAGCGTAGCAGCATTGCTCATCGCTGCCGCTGTTATAGGCAATCAATTTTACGCAGATGCTAGTGTTGTGGCTCGTGTTGCTGGGGTAATTATTGCCTTTGCTATTGCGGGTGTTATCGCATTGCAAACTATCAAGGGTAAGCAAGCATTATCATTTGCTCGTGAAGCACACATTGAAGTGCGTAAAGTGGTATGGCCAACTCGCCAAGAGGCGCTAAATACTACATTTATTGTACTTGCAGCAACAGCTGTAGTGGCACTGATCCTTTGGGGATTAGATGCTGTATTGTTACGAGTAGTCAATTTAATTACTGGCGTATAGGCATCTAAAAATGACTGAAGCTACAGAAGCGAAAAAAAGATGGTATGTAATTCAAGCCTTTTCGGGTTATGAAGGTCGTGTTCTTAAAACACTGCTTGAACATATCAAAATGCATAACATGGAACAATACTTCGGTGAGATTTTAGTTCCTACTGAAGAAGTTGTAGAAATGCGTGCGGGTCAGCGTCGTAAAAGCGAACGTAAATTTTTCCCTGGTTATGTATTAGTACAGATGGAAATGAATGATGAAAGCTGGCACTTAGTAAAGAGCATTCCACGTGTAATGGGCTTTATTGGTGGCACATCTGATCGTCCTGCGCCGATTTCTGACAAAGAAGCTAATGCTATTCTTCAGCGTCTACAAGACACCGTTGAGTCTCCAACTCATCGTGTTATGTATGAACCTGGTGAAGTTGTTCGTGTATGTGATGGTCCATTTGCCGACTTTAACGGCACTATCGAAGAAGTTGATTACGATAAGAACCGCGTTAAGGTTTCGGTAATGATCTTCGGCCGTTCAACACCTGTAGAGTTAGATTTCAATCAGGTTGAAAAAAGCTGATTAAAATAACTACAAAATAAATATTGTTTGCGGGTGCGTATTTTACTATAATTCGCACCCGTTGTTTTGAGGGGAGCAAATTGGCATGTCGCCGAAATGCGTTTGAACCCAAATAGAGGAAATGTCGACATGGCAAAGAAAATTGAAGCTTATATTAAGCTACAAGTAGCAGCCGGTGCTGCAAACCCGTCTCCACCAGTTGGTCCTGCTTTAGGTCAAAAAGGTGTGAACATCATGGAATTCTGTAAAGCATTCAACGCTCGTACTGAAAAGTTCGAGAAAGGTATGCCGATTCCTGTTGTTATCACTGTATATAACGACCGTTCTTTCACTTTTGAAACTAAGACCCCACCTGCATCTTTCCTACTGCTTAAAGCAGCAGGTTTGAAATCAGGTTCTGGCCGTCCTAATACTCAAAAAGTAGGAACTATCAAGCGCAGCGCTGTTCAGGAAATTGCTGAAACTAAAGCCGCTGATATGACTGGTGCTGACATTGAAGCGATGACTCGCTCAATTGAAGGTACTGCACGTTCAATGGGTTTGGTAGTAGAGGACTAATATAATGGCAAAGCTAACTAAGCGCGCTCGCGTAATCCGCGAAAAAGTTGATGCAACTAAACAGTATGACATCAACGAAGCAGTAGCACTTTTAAAAGAACTAGCAACAGCTAAGTTCGTAGAAAGTGTTGACGTAGCTGTTAACCTTGGTATCGATCCTCGTAAATCAGACCAAAATGTGCGTGGTGCTACTGTACTACCACACGGTACTGGTCGTGACGTTCGTGTTGCTGTATTCACTCAAGGTGCAAACGCTGAAGCTGCTAAAGCTGCTGGCGCAGAACTAGTGGGTATGGAAGATTTAGCTGAACAAGTTAAAGCTGGCGAAATGAATTTTGACGTAGTTATCGCATCACCAGACGCAATGCGCGTTGTTGGTATGTTAGGTCAGATTTTAGGCCCACGTGGTTTAATGCCTAACCCTAAAACTGGTACTGTAACACCTAACGTTGCAGACGCAGTTAAAAATGCTAAAGCTGGTCAAGTGCGTTATCGCAACGACAAAAACGGTATTATCCACACTACTATCGGTAAAGTGGATTTCACTGTTGAACAGTTGAAAGACAACTTAGAAGCGTTAGTGTCTGCACTGAAAAAGGCTAAGCCTGCAGTTGCAAAAGGCGTTTACGTGAAAAAAGTAAGCATCTCTACCACTATGGGTGCAGGTGTTTCTGTTGACCAAGCTAGCTTGGAAGACATTAAGTAATTTTACAAAATGCGCGCGTTAGTCTATAATGCGCGCACTTTGTGGGTTGAAGCTATTTTTAGCCAATAATTGTCGATTTTTCGAACTATTGGCCAAAAAATTAGCTTCCGTCCAAGACCGCAGGTGTCAATCGTAAGGTTAACTTAATTTCCTGCGTAGACGGTGTCAGGCCCCAGCTAAATTTTTTTACTGGAATATCTGCACCGTAAGTAACTAAGTACATGTTGTGCTTAGTTTGGTAAATTCTAGGGGTATTCCCTAGGTAGAATCCAGGAGTAAAGCCAATGGCATTAAGACTCGAAGACAAAAAGGCAATTGTTGCTGAAGTCAACGAAGCTGCCAAAGGTGCACTTTCTGCAGTTGCCGCTGATTCACGCGGTGTAACTGTAGGTGCTATGACTGTTTTGCGTAAAACAGCTCGCGCTAACGGTGTTTATGTACGTGTAGTACGTAACACTCTAGCTCGTCGCGCTGTTCAAGGTACTGCTTTTGAGTGCCTAGCCGAAACTTTCACTGGCCCAACTTTACTAGCTTTCTCTACTGAGCACCCAGGTGCTGCAGCGCGTCTTTTAAAAGATTTCGCTAAAGAACAAGCTAAGTTTGAAGTTAAAGGTGCAGCTTTCGAAGGGGAATTTATCCCTGCAGCTGATATTGATCGTTTAGCGAAACTACCAACATACGAAGAAGCACTAGCTCAGTTGATGATGACTATGAAAGAAGCATCTGCTGGCAAGTTCGTTCGTACATTGGCCGCTCTTCGCGATCAAAAACAAGACGCCGCTTAATTTTAAGTTGGCCGCTTAATCAAATTGAATTCAGAACAATAGGAAATATTTCTTATGTCTATCACTAAAGACCAAATGTTAGAAGCTTTTGCAGCAATGTCTGTAATGGAAGTTGTTGAACTAATCGAAGCTATGGAAGAGAAATTCGGCGTTTCTGCTGCTGCTGCAGTAGTTGCTGGCGGCGGCGATGCTGGTGCAGCTGCTGAAGAACAAACAGAATTCGACGTAGTTCTTACTTCACACGGCGACAACAAAGTAGCAGTTATTAAAGCTCTACGTGGCGCTACAGGTCTAGGCCTGAAAGAAGCTAAGACTATGGCTGAATCTTCGCCAATCGCTGTTAAAGAAGCGATCAGCAAAGAAGAAGCTGAAGCTCTTAAAGCTGATTTAGAAGCAGCTGGTGCAGCTGTTGAAATCAAGTAAGCTATAACTTACTTGCTCACCCAAGCAATTGGGTGAAGGCTGGCGGTTTTTTAACCGTCGGCCTTTTTTGCGCTCTATGCGCAGGCGATTTTTATTCACCGTTTGTCGCCAGTTTTAGCAGTCCCTAGCAGAGATTACTGGTTAGGTTCTTGCCATCAACGGTGATGGGCAAACGTGCTGATTTAATTATATTATTTCAGTCTTGGTCACATCTCGTAAGCAGAGGAAACCCATGGTTTACTCCTATTCTGAAAAGAAGCGTATTCGCAAAGACTTTGGTAAGCGTCCAAAAGTTTTGGATATCCCTTATTTATTGTCTATCCAGTTAGACTCTTTTAAGAAGTTCACCGATCAAGACCCTACGGGTGAGCGTGGCTTAGAAGCTGCATTCCGTAGCGTTTTTCCTATCAAGAGCTTTTCTGGCTATTCTGAGCTGCAATATGTCAGCTACAAGCTAGGTGAGCCAGTTTTTGATGTGAAAGAATGTCAGATCCGCGGTGTTACTTATTCTGCACCACTTCGCGTTAAATTGCGCATGGTGTTGTTTGACCGTGAAGCTGCTGCTGGCACTGTTAAAGACATTAAAGAGCAAGAAGTCTACATGGGTGATATCCCATTAATGACTGATAACGGTACTTTCGTTATTAACGGTACTGAGCGTGTTATTGTTTCTCAGTTACACCGTTCTCCAGGTGTGTTCTTTGATCATGACCGTGGTAAAACCCACTCTTCAGGTAAGGTGCTTTATAACGCACGTATTATTCCTTACCGTGGTTCATGGCTTGACTTTGAATTCGATCCTAAAGATGCTTTATTCGTTCGTATTGACCGTCGTCGCAAATTACCGGCAACGATCATCTTACGTGCGCTTGAATACTCTACTCAAGATATCTTAGATCTATTCTTTGAGCGTATTGAGTTTAAGATCAAGAAAGACTCACTTGTAATGGCACTTGTGCCTGACCGTTTACGCGGCGAAACGGCAAGCTATGATGTTAAAGATACTGAAGGTACTTTATTAGTTGAAGCTGGTCGTCGTATTACTGCGCGTCATATTAAGCAACTTGAAAAAACCAGCACCACTGAGCTTGAAGTGCCAGTTGAATATATCGTTGGTAAGTATGCTGCACAAGACTATATCGATGAAGATACAGGTGAAGTATTAGTTACAGCTAACAGCGAGATTACCTTAGAAGATTTAGCTAAGTTATCTCTTGCTGGTATTAAGAACATTGATACATTGTTTATCAATGATCTTGATCATGGTGCTTATATTGCCGACACATTACGTATTGACTCTACAACTAACCGCTTAGAAGCATTAGTTGAGATCTACCGTATGATGCGTCCTGGCGAGCCACCAACCAAAGATGCAGCAGAAGGTTTATTCCAAAACCTATTCTTCAGTGAAGAACGTTATGACTTATCTAAAGTAGGTCGTATGAAGTTCAACCGTCGTCTTGAGATTGCTGAAGACGAAGGTAACGGTGTGTTGTCTAAAGAAGACATCGTATCGGTAATGAAGAAAATCATCGAAATCCGTAACGGCTATGATGAAGTCGACGATATTGACCACCTAGGCAACCGTCGTATTCGTAGCGTAGGTGAGATGGCTGAAAACCAATTCCGTGTTGGTTTAGTCCGTGTTGAGCGTGCTGTTCGTGAACGTCTGTCTTTAGGCGATTTAAACGAGCTTATGCCACAAGACTTAATTAACGCTAAGCCAATTTCTGCGGCAGTGAAAGAATTCTTCGGTTCTTCACAGTTGTCACAGTTTATGGATCAAAACAACCCGTTATCAGAAGTGACGCATAAGCGTCGTATTTCTGCGCTTGGCCCTGGTGGTTTGACTCGTGAACGTGCTGGCTTCGAAGTACGTGACGTACATCCAACTCACTACGGTCGTTTATGTCCAATTGAGACCCCTGAAGGTCCAAACATTGGTCTAATCAACTCGCTAGCAAGTTTTGCACGCACTAACTCTTATGGTTTCTTAGAAACACCTTACCGCAAAGTGGTTGATGGTGTGATTACTGATGAAGTTGAATACTTATCAGCAATCGAAGAAGGCCGTTATGTTATTGCTCAGGCAAACATTGAAGTTGACGCTGATGGCCGTATGGTTGAAGAGCAGATTGCGTGTCGTCATAAAGGTGAATCTACCTTTATGCGTGCTGCAGACGTTCAGTATATGGACGTATCACCACAACAGATTATTTCTGTTGCGGCATCACTTATTCCGTTCTTAGAACACGATGATGCTAACCGCGCATTGATGGGTGCTAACATGCAACGTCAAGCCGTTCCTACTTTACGTGCTGATAAGCCGTTAGTGGGTACTGGTATTGAACGTACACTTGCAGTTGACTCTGGTGTGGTTGTTGCTGCTAAACGTGGTGGTGTTGTTGACTACGTAGACGCTAGCCGTATCGTTGTTAAAGTAAATGAAGATGAGCTACGCCCAGGCGAAGCGGGTATCGACATTTATAACTTAACTAAATATACCCGTTCAAACCAAAACACCTGTATTAACCAACGTCCTTGTTGTTTCGTTGGTGAGCCAGTAGTTCGTGGTGACGTATTAGCCGATGGTCCATCTACCGATTTAGGTGACTTGGCCCTTGGTCAAAACATGCGTATCGCGTTCATGCCTTGGAACGGTTATAACTTCGAAGATTCGATCTTAATTTCTGAGCGCGTTGCGCAAGAAGATCGTTTCACTACTATCCATATCCAAGAGCTTTCTTGTATTGCTCGTGATACTAAATTGGGTAGCGAAGAAATCACTGCTGATATTCCAAACGTAGGTGAGTCTGCTTTATCTAAATTAGATGAATCAGGTATCGTATACATTGGTGCTGAAGTGAAGGGTGGCGACATTCTAGTGGGTAAAGTGACACCTAAAGGTGAAACACAGTTAACCCCAGAAGAGAAACTACTCCGTGCTATTTTTGGTGAAAAAGCCTCTGACGTTAAGGACAGCTCATTACGTGTACCTAACTCAGTGAAAGGCACCATCATCGACGTCCAGGTATTTACCCGTGATGGCGTTGAGAAAGACAAGCGCGCGCTTGAAATCGAAGAAATGCACGTACGCCAAGCTCGTAAAGACTTAGGTGAAGAGTTCAAGATCCTTGAAGAAGGCGTATTGAGCCGTGCACGTAACTTGTTATTGTCTGTTGGTTATTCTGAAGCTAAATTAGCTGAGATCCCACGTAAAGATGTATTAATTCAAGTTATTGACGATGAAGCTAAACAAACTGAATTAGAGCAGTTAGCTGAACAGCACGAAGAGCTAAAAGCTGACTTTGATAAGAAGTTTGAAATCAAGCGTCGTAAGATCACCCAAGGTGATGACTTGGCACCAGGTGTACTGAAAATTGTTAAGGTTTACTTAGCCGTTAAACGTACTATCCAACCAGGTGACAAGATGGCGGGCCGTCATGGTAACAAAGGTGTTATCTCGAAGATCTGTCCAATCGAAGACATGCCATACGATGAAGAAGGTAATCCTGTAGACATCGTACTTAACCCATTGGGCGTACCATCGCGTATGAACATCGGTCAGGTACTTGAAGTTCATATGGGTGCTGCAGCGAAAGGCATCGGTAACAAGATTACTGCTATGCTTGAAGAGCAGCGTGAAATTGCCGAACTTCGTAACTACATCAAGCAAGTATACGACCTAGGTGACGACGTGCTACAGCGTGTTGACATTGAATCGTTTACCGATGATGAAGTCGTGCGCTTGGCAACTCACCTTAAAGGTGGTGTGCCGATTGCTACACCAGCATTCGACGGTGCTAAAGAGAAAGAGATCAAGCAAATGCTTGCTCTTGCGGGCTTACCTGAATCAGGCCAGTTAACATTATGTGACGGCCGTACCGGTAACGAATTTGAGCGTAAAGTAACCGTTGGTTACATGTACATGCTCAAACTGAACCACTTAGTTGATGACAAGATGCACGCCCGTTCAACCGGTTCGTACAGCTTAGTAACACAGCAACCATTGGGCGGTAAAGCTCAATTCGGTGGTCAGCGTTTCGGTGAGATGGAAGTGTGGGCACTTGAAGCATACGGTGCAGCTTATACTCTACAAGAAATGCTAACAGTTAAATCAGATGACGTTAACGGTCGTACTCAGATGTATAAAAACATCGTCGACGGTAACCATCAGATGCAACCAGGCATGCCTGAGTCTTTCAACGTATTGTTGAAGGAAATCCGTTCACTTGGTATTAATATCGAGTTGGACCAAGAGTAAGCATCGCACTTAAGCAATGTTTGGTAACCAAGGGTGCTTTGCATCAGCAAAGCACCTGGTTTAACTCCTTCAGGAGAGAAACGTGAAAGACTTATTAAAGTTTCTTAAGCAGCAAAGTAAGACTGAAGAATTTAACGGAATCAAAATTGGTTTGGCTTCGCCAGATCTCATCCGTTCTTGGTCTTTTGGTGAAGTAAAGAAGCCAGAAACCATTAACTACCGTACATTCAAGCCTGAACGTGAAGGTTTGTTCTGTGCGCGTATCTTTGGTCCGGTTAAAGATTACGAATGTTTGTGTGGTAAATACAAACGCTTAAAGCACCGTGGTGTGATTTGTGAAAAGTGTGGCGTAGAAGTTACCCAGACTAAAGTGCGTCGTGAGCGCATGGGTCACATTGAATTGGCTAGCCCAGTTGCCCACATTTGGTTCTTAAAATCACTTCCGTCACGTATCGGCTTAATGCTTGATATGACGTTACGTGATATTGAACGCGTACTGTACTTCGAATCATTTGTTGTTATCGAGCCTGGCATGACCACGCTTGAGCGCGGCCAAATGCTTACAGAAGAAACGTATCTTGATGCGTTAGAAGAATACGGTGACGAGTTTGAAGCTAAGATGGGTGCTGAAGCAGTTTTAGAATTGCTACGTGCTATCAACTTAGAAGAACAGATCGAACAAATGCGTGAAGAATTGCCTTCAATCAATTCTGAAACCCGTCGTAAAAAGGTCACTAAGCGCCTTAAACTGATGGAAGCATTTTTCACTTCTGGCAACAAGCCAGAGTGGATGATCTTAAAAGTATTACCGGTTCTTCCACCAGATCTACGTCCATTAGTGCCGTTAGACGGTGGTCGTTTCGCGACTTCAGATCTTAACGATCTTTACCGTCGTGTGATTAACCGTAACAACCGTTTGAAGCGTCTATTAGATTTAGCTGCGCCTGACATTATCGTACGTAACGAAAAGCGTATGTTACAAGAGTCAGTTGATGCGCTATTAGATAACGGTCGTCGCGGTCGTGCTATTACGGGTTCTAACAAGCGTCCGCTTAAATCTCTTGCTGATATGATCAAGGGTAAGCAAGGTCGTTTCCGTCAGAACTTACTTGGTAAGCGTGTTGACTATTCAGGCCGTTCGGTAATTACCGTAGGTCCTACTTTACGTCTACATCAGTGTGGTCTTCCTAAGAAGATGGCACTTGAGCTATTCAAACCATTTATTTATGGCAAGTTAGAAGGTCGTGGTCTAGCCACTACCATTAAAGCTGCTAAGAAAATGGTTGAACGCGAACAGGCTGAAGTATGGGATGTATTAGACGAAGTGATTCGTGAACATCCTGTGATGCTTAACCGTGCACCAACACTTCACAGACTCGGTATTCAAGCATTCGAACCTGTTCTGATTGAAGGTAAAGCAATTCAATTGCATCCGTTAGTTTGTGCGGCATACAACGCCGACTTCGACGGTGACCAAATGGCGGTTCACGTTCCATTAACGCTTGAAGCTCAGTTAGAAGCTCGTGCGCTAATGATGTCAACCAACAACATTTTGTCACCTGCTAACGGTGAGCCTGTAATTACACCGTCTCAAGACGTTGTATTAGGCTTGTACTACACCAGCCGTGAATGTATTAACGGTCGCGGTGAAGGCATGGCTTTCTCTTCAGTTGCTGAAGTAGAAAAAGCATATGCTACAGGTTCAGCAGAATTACACGCTCGCGTTAAAGTACGTATCACTGAAACATCAATAGCCGCAGACGGTGAAAGAACTAAAGCCACTCGTATCATTGATACTACAGTTGGCCGTGCGCTTTTATCATTGATCCTGCCAGAAGGCTTATCATATGATTTGGTTAACCAAAACATGGGTAAGAAGCAGATCTCTAAGCTATTGAACACGTGTTACCGTCAACTAGGTCTTAAAGATACCGTTATCTTTGCTGACCAATTGATGTATACCGGTTTCCGTTTTGCAACCATCTCTGGTGCCTCTGTAGGTATCGACGATATGGTTATTCCAGCTGAGAAATACACGCTAGTTTCCGATGCTGAAGCTGAAGTACTTGAAATTCAAGAGCAGTTCCAGTCAGGTCTAGTAACAGCGGGTGAGCGTTACAACAAAGTTATCGATATCTGGGCATCTGCTAACGAAAAAGTGTCGAAAGCGATGATGGAAAACCTGTCAACTGAGACAGTAGTTAACCGTGACGGTGTTGAAGAGAAACAAGCATCGTTTAACAGCATCTATATGATGGCTGACTCAGGTGCTCGTGGTAGTGCGGCTCAGATCCGTCAGTTGGCGGGTATGCGTGGTCTGATGGCTAAGCCTGATGGCTCAATCATCGAAACCCCAATTGTGGCTAACTTCCGTGAAGGTCTAAACGTACTACAGTACTTTATTTCTACTCACGGTGCGCGTAAAGGTCTTGCCGATACCGCATTGAAAACAGCTAACTCGGGTTACCTAACTCGCCGT
Source organism: Shewanella algicola (assembly GCF_014648035.1). Taxonomy (GTDB): domain Bacteria; phylum Pseudomonadota; class Gammaproteobacteria; order Enterobacterales; family Shewanellaceae; genus Shewanella; species Shewanella algicola. Next base: position 10,423 of record NZ_BMQI01000076.1, read on the forward strand.
CTAGTAGACGTAGCACAAGACTTAGTTGTAATTGAAGACGACTGTGGCGTTGAACATGGTCTAACAATGAAACCGCTTATTGAAGGCGGTGATGTTGTTGAGCCATTACGTGAACGTGTTCTAGGTCGTGTTGTTGCTGTTGACGTATTGAAGCCAGGTACTGAAGAAGTACTTGCTCCACGCAACACGCTTCTTGATGAAGCATGGTGTGACACGTTAGAAGAGAACAGTATCGATGAAGTCATTGTGCGTTCTGTAATTACCTGTGAAACAGACTTTGGTGTGTGTGCAGCATGTTACGGCCGTGACTTGGCTCGTGGTCATATTATTAACCACGGTGAAGCCATTGGTGTTGTTGCAGCGCAATCAATTGGTGAACCTGGTACACAGTTGACCATGCGTACGTTCCACATTGGTGGTGCGGCATCACGAGCTTCTGCAGAAAACAACGTTCAAGTTAAGAACGCAGGTTCTCTGAAGTTACACAATGCTAAGCATGTTTCTAACATCGACGGTAAGCTCGTTATCGTGTCTCGTTCTTCTGAGTTAGCTATCATCGATGAGCTAGGTCGTGAGAAAGAGCGTTATAAAGTGCCTTACGGTACCGTTTTAGAGAAATTGGAAGACAGTGAAGTGAATCCAGGCGAAATTATCGCTAACTGGGATCCACATACTCACCCAATCATTTCTGAAGTAGCGGGTAGTGTTAAGTTTGTTGACATGATCGATGGCGTAACCATGACACGTCAAACTGACGAGTTAACTGGTTTGTCTTCAGTAGTTGTACTTGAAATTGGTGCGCGTACTTCTGCAGGTAAAGAATTACGTCCAGCCATTCGTCTAGTTGATGCTGACGGTAATGACTTAATGATCCCTGGTACTGAAGTACCAGCGCAATACTTCTTACCGGGTAACGCGATTGTATCGAAAGACGATAACTCTAAAATCAACGTTGGTGACGCTTTAGCACGTATTCCACAAGAATCGTCTAAAACTCGCGACATCACCGGTGGTCTTCCACGTGTTGCTGACTTATTCGAAGCGCGTAAACCAAAAGAGCCAGCAATTCTTGCTGAAATCTCTGGTACTATCTCGTTCGGTAAAGAGACTAAAGGTAAACGTCGTCTAGTGATTACGCCTGCTGATGGCGGCGATCACTATGAAGAGATGATCCCTAAGTGGCGTAACTTGAACGTGTTCGAAGGTGAAAAAGTCGAACGTGGTGAAGTTATTGCAGACGGTCCAGAAGCGGCGCATGACATCTTACGTCTTCGTGGTATTCACAATGTAGCTAACTACATTGTGAACGAAGTACAGGACGTTTACCGTCTACAGGGTGTAAAAATCAACGACAAGCACATCGAAGTTATCATTCGTCAAATGCTACGTAAGTGCTTAATTAACACTGCAGGCGACAGTGAGTTCTTAGAAGGCGAGCAAGTTGAAGTTGCGCGTGTGAAGATTGCTAACCGTGAGCTGATTGCTCAAGGGAAAGAACCAGCAACATTCGAACGTGAATTATTGGGTATTACCAAAGCATCTTTGGCTACTGAATCATTCATTTCAGCTGCATCGTTCCAGGAAACCACACGTGTGTTAACTGAAGCTGCCGTTGGTGGTAAGAGCGATCCATTACGTGGTCTGAAAGAAAACGTAATCGTTGGTCGTTTGATCCCTGCTGGTACAGGTTATGCTTATCACAAAACTCGCAATGAAGAACGCGCTAAAGCAGCAAATTCGAAAGGCAAAGTGGAAGCGACAACTGTCACTGCAAGCGAAGCTGAACAGAACCTAGCAGATCTACTAAACTTGGCAGGCAGCCAAGATTAAGTTATAGATTTGTTAAAAAAAGGCGCCAATGGCGCCTTTTTTATTGGAATTTGCACGAAAAGTTGGCTATTTCTTGACAGGCAGCCATTACCTTTCTAAAATTCCGCGTCCCATCATTGTGGGATATAGATTTTTCACACCTAATTGTTGAGTTTAAATCAACTGTCGGAGCTATACATGGCAACTGTAAACCAGTTGGTACGTAAGCCACGCGCGCCAAAAGTCGAAAAGACTAATGTGCCTGCGTTGAACCCATAACTTGCAAGAGCATAGTGTAATCCTAATCCGTGGTGGTCGTGTTAAAGACTTACCTGGTGTGCGTTACCACACTGTTCGTGGCGCATTAGACTGTGCTGGCGTGACTTCACGTCGCCAAGGCCGTTCTAAGTACGGTGCTAAGCGTCCTAAGTCTTAACGTATCCCGTTTAAGTAAGGCCAAGCTAGTATTTATTTGACATTCCAGTTTTGGAAATACCTGAAGCATACGGAGAATTGATATGCCAAGACGTCGCGTTGTAGGACAACGTAAAATCCTACCAGATCCAAAGTTTCACAGTGAGTTGTTGGCTAAGTTCATCAACGTCATTATGCAAGACGGCAAAAAGTCGACTGCAGAAAAAATTATCTACAAGGCGTTAGATGTTGTCGCTGAAAAGAAAAGCGAAAACCATTTAACTATCCTTGAAGCAGCTCTTGATAACGTTCGCCCTTCAGTCGAGGTTAAATCTCGTCGTGTTGGTGGTTCAACGTATCAAGTACCATGTGAAGTTCGTCCAGTGCGTCGTAACGCACTAGCGATGCGCTGGTTAGTTGAAGCTGCTCGCAAGCGTGGTGAAAAATCTATGGCTCTACGTCTAGCAGGTGAAATGCTAGACGCATCTGAAAACAAAGGTACTGCTGTTAAGAAGCGTGAAGACGTGCATCGCATGGCTGAAGCTAACAAAGCCTTTGCTCATTACCGTTGGTAATATGATGGAGCGGGCTTTTGCCCGCTCCATATTGTTGATATTGCTAAAACCAAAAGTTTTAGTTGAGAGGGTATAAATAGTGGCTCGTACAACCCCAATTGAGCGTTATCGTAACATCGGTATTGTTGCTCATGTGGATGCAGGTAAAACTACCACAACAGAACGTGTTCTGTTCTATACCGGTATGTCTCATAAAATTGGTGAGGTGCATGACGGCGCCGCCACGACGGATTGGATGGTACAAGAGCAAGAGCGTGGTATTACTATCACTTCTGCTGCTGTAACAACCTTTTGGCGTGGTATGGAAGCTCAATTCGCTGAACACCGAATTAATATCATCGATACCCCAGGTCACGTAGACTTCACCATCGAAGTCGAGCGTTCATTACGCGTACTTGATGGAGCCGTAGTTGTATTCTGTGGATCGTCAGGCGTAGAACCGCAATCTGAAACTGTATGGCGTCAAGCTGACAAGTACCACGTTCCACGTATGGTATTCGTTAACAAGATGGACCGCGCAGGGGCAGATTTTGACCGAGTAATAAATCAAATTCGTAACCGCCTTGGCGCAACTTGTGTGCCGATCCAATTAAACATTGGTGCAGAAGAGAACTTCAAGGGTGTTATTGATTTAATTAAGATGAAAGCCATTAACTGGTCTGAAACAGATCAGGGAATGACATTCACTTATGAAGACATTCCTGCAGATCTCGCAGCAAAAGCTGCCGATATGCATGAGTATCTCGTGGAAGCAGCAGCTGAAGCCTCAGATGAACTGATGAACAAATACCTTGAAGAAGGCGAGTTATCAGAACAAGAGATTAAAACAGCACTGCGTCAGCGCACAATTAATAATGAGATCGTTCTTGCTACCTGTGGTTCTGCATTTAAGAACAAAGGTGTGCAAGCGGTTCTTGATGCGGTTATCGACTACCTTCCAGCGCCTAGTGAAGTACCGGCAATTACAGGTATTGACGAAGACGAAAAAGAAGTTGAACGCCCATCAGATGATAATGCGCCATTTGCAGCATTAGCATTTAAAATTGCGACTGATCCATTTGTTGGAACACTTACCTTTATCCGAGTTTATTCCGGCGTACTTGAGACAGGCGCGGGTGTTTACAATTCTGTTAAGCAGAAACGTGAACGTATAGGTCGTATGGTGCAAATGCACGCAAACGATCGTACCGAGCTAAAAGAAGTTCGTGCAGGTGATATTGCTGCGGCTATAGGTCTAAAAGATGTTACAACCGGTGATACTCTTTGCGATAACAATCACAAAGTGATTCTTGAGCGCATGGAGTTCCCAGAACCCGTGATTACCATTGCCGTTGAGCCTCGTTCGAAAGCCGATCAGGACAAAATGGGTATCGCGCTGCAAAAATTAGCAGCAGAAGATCCATCTTTCCGTGTCGAGACTAACGAAGAGTCAGCTCAAACACTGATATCAGGAATGGGTGAGCTACACTTGGATATTATCGTTGATCGTATGCGTCGCGAATTCAGTGTAGAGTGTAACGTAGGTAAACCACAGGTTGCCTATCGTGAAACAATTCGTTCTAAAGTCGAAGTGGAAGGTAAGTTCGTACGTCAATCTGGTGGACGTGGTCAGTTTGGCCATGTTTGGCTAAGACTCGAACCACTTGAAGAAGGTGCGGGCTACGAATTTGTCAATGAGGTCGTAGGTGGTGTTATTCCTCGCGAATACATCCCAGCCGTTGATAAAGGTATTCAAGAGCAGATGAAAAACGGCGTATTAGCTGGTTATCCTGTTCTTGATGTGAAGGTCACATTGTTTGACGGTTCATATCATGATGTGGACTCGAACGAAATGGCGTTCAAAATTGCAGGTTCAATGGGCTTCAAACAGGGTGCGTTAGACGCCAACCCTTCGTTGCTCGAACCTTGTATGAAAGTAGAAGTGACTACACCTGAAGATTATATGGGCGACGTTGTCGGTGATTTAAACCGCCGTCGTGGCATAATCGAAGGTATGGACGATGGCATCGCAGGTGTTAAACTTGTCCATGCGGTAGTACCTCTATCTGAAATGTTTGGTTATGCGACTGATTTGCGCTCTGCATCTCAGGGTCGTGCTTCTTACTCTATGGAGTTTTACAAGTACGCAGATGCACCGCAAAACATTGCAAAAGCGATTATAGAATCTCGTAACTAATATCGGTTACGGCATCAATGTTATATTGCTCGAATTAAACGAGCACTTCTGAAAAGAAAGGAATTTATCGTGGCAAAAGCTAAATTTGAACGTAATAAGCCTCACGTAAACGTAGGCACCATCGGTCACGTTGACCATGGTAAAACAACTCTTACTGCAGCTATC
>NZ_BMQI01000077.1 GCF_014648035.1 Shewanella algicola
AATAAACTGCCTAATGGCGTTAGGGCCTGCATTACCGCCAGCACCTTTGCCTACACTACCGTAAAGATACTGACTGCCATAATCGCCTTTAACAAGGATATTACCTGCGGCGTCATAATCATAATTAACCGCATCATAGGTGATACCTTTGTACGTTTTAGTTGAGTCATCAACCCGCATGAGCTCGTCATAGTTGTAGCTTTCTTTGAACTGGGTAATCACGTTGTGTTGAAAGGCTAAATTACCCATTCCGTCATAATCATAATTTAAGTATTGCACCCCGATAGTACTGCAGCCAGCAGAAGAACTGGTACAGATACTTGTCGGTGAACCAGCTAAATTACGGCTAAATTGTTGAACATAATTGTTACTGAACGTTTGTTGATTAATACTGCCAAAGGCGCTGTACTCATCGATTATGCGCAGTGACTGCTCAGAACCATCAGTAAAACGTTGGTAGTCTTCGACTAAATAACCATTGTCGTCAAAACGATAGGCCACATGCTCGCCGCTAGGGTACTGCATGGCTTTGATACGGCCAAATTGCGTGTCATAGGCATATTTTTCAGTGAAATTTAAGCTGCCAATAGCCGTAAGTGTTTGCTTAATGCGCCCAGCGGTATCATAGCTATGAGTTTGAATATGCCCATCGACTTTAGCTTGGTATAACTTACCGTAACCTACGATAGTATCATATACCCAGGTTCGCGTTTGCTGACCTGTTTGACTCGTTTGACGACCGGCTTTGTCATAGCTAAATGTGGTTGTAATATTGCGCGCATCTGTTTGGGTTTTAAGCTCGCCATATTGATTATAAGTAAAATTCCAGCCCCCCATATTCGGGTCGTTAAACCATGCCTTGCGGCCTAAATCATCATAGCGAGCGGTAATTTTACTGCCCAACACATCTTGGATTAATACAGGTAAACCTGCTGCATTATAGGCAAAATAGCTTTTATTACCTTTTGCATCTGTAGTGCTTAATAACTGGCCAAGGCTGTTATAACTGCGACTCATCGACGCATTTAACCCGCCAGAAACACTAATATTCGTCGTAATGCCATCAGCATAGTCATATTCTGACTGGTAGCTGACCATGCCATCATCGTAAATCTTACGAGCGGGGCGCCCTAATGCGTCATAATCTTCAAACTGTGTCGTAATTTGGGTGCCGTAATCTTCTGTTGGCTTAGTCTCACTAAGAATATTGCCTCTTGCGTCATACGCGGTTTCACTAATGATTTCGCCTTCAAAACCATCGGTTACCTGCTTTACAGGGCGACCAAGGCTGTCGAAATAGGTAACGGCTTGTGGTTGGCCATCTGCTTGTACAATTTGCTTGTAGGCATAATCTCCGGTCTCCCATTGTAATGACACATAGCTGGTAGGCTGGATAACTAAGGCGCCTTTGGTGGCAGATGAGCTTTGCACCACACCAATAAAGTTAACCTGATTGGTTGTCGTCACCCCATTCATATCAACAGATGTCAGCATCTGACCTGTTAACGGGTCGTAGGTATTGGTTGTCACTGCAACGCCCGGCCATTGGGCATTAAAGGTTTTGTAGGCAAAATAACCATCATTAGTCATAGCGACCTGATTGTATCTATCTCCCACACTCACTTTGCTTGCATTACCGTACTTGTCATAGTTGCTATAGGTCGTGGTGGTGGCGACGCCTTGTAATGTACCCGTACCTTCAATACGACTGCTAAGCAATGCTTTGACGCTTTGTTCATTACTGCCATACGTGTGCGTTGTTTTTTGGCTTGTTGCGGTATTAGCTGGGTTTAACAGGACACTGCCGTGAGCGGTTTTATAGATAACCGATTGACTGGCGGTTGAGAGTGTCGGCACAGACCAACCAGCTAAATCGGTATAATCCTGTGTACTGCTTTTGTTATGCTCAATGGTGTCATCAACTGTTTTGGTTGATGTTCGCGTGGTTTGGCAGAAGCGATTTTTTTCTTGCGTGTTTGTCACCGTCGACACTGTGGTGATTGTGTTTATCGATTTCGTTACAGTCGTTGTGTTTTTAGGATAAAAACACCAACTTTTGCCACCATCTTGATTGGCAATGCCTGCGGTATAATCCGATAGGCTCGGTGATAATTCGTTAACGCGGTATTCATTAAGGGTATTTTGTTGACCGTCTTTAACGGTTTTTTTCATAACGGTCCCTGACCAAGGGAAGGTTTGTGAGAACATGGTTTCAGTCGTTAATGTAAGTAAGCTTTGAGCATCTGTATTGGTTTCAATAATGTCACTAAAACCTTGAAAGCCTCGACCCGCGATATGGAAGCGAGCATTTTTATAATAATACGTCGTATTGTTAAATCCATTTAGGCCATTGTCTTCTTTTAATGTAGCAACCACTCGCATGGTATTAGTGAAATTTACGTAAGGATATTCGGTCGTCTCAGGCTGAGGGTAACGATTTTTGAGTTGCGTATAATCAAGCTGTAATTTTTCACCCATTCCCGTTTTGATACTCTTCACTACCGTGTCTTGAGTATCCACATGCGCAAATAAAGTGAACCCAACAGGATAAGCAGGAGGTTTACCGCCTTGTTTAGAGCCGTAAAACCAGGTGCGTTTTGTGGCGTCTGACTCAAATCCCATTCCGGTGACAAAATCAACTCTGCCGTCACCCGTTAAATCGATAGGGGACAACGTAGCCAATGCACCATAAACGGGTAGTGGGACATCGGTAAAAGATTTGCCATCAGGGTTGGTGAGTAACACATTCCAATACCAAACATCATGGTCATAGAATTTAGGTGCATTGCCACCATCAACGGCGCGACATGACTCGTTAGACGTCCAATTCCAACATTCGTACAGGTATTGCTTGCGAGCATAATTAGGATAAAGGATGTCTTGACGACCATCACCATTATAATCAATAAATTGAATGAAATTTTCGTGCACGTAACCAGCCGAGCCACCATAAGTAGGGTCCTTGGCAAAACTGCCATTACCGCCACTAAACGCCAGCTCTTTTATGCCTGTATTAAATGGTGCTTCAAATAAACCATTGCCTTTATTGAAAATGATATAGCGGGTATAAAATGTATCGGTGCTTTTCACCTTATGCAATGTCAAGATATCGCTGAGTCCGTCACCGTTAAAGTCTACCCAACGACTTGGTCGTGTACGGTGAACAATATCAACATTGACGTTAAAAGTGATATTTTTCTCAATAAATGAGACCGTATTTGAGCTCGGGTTAAACCCAATCTTGTACCATTTTAATGACTTATGAAATTGGCTTGGCGCTAAATCCACTACCCCGTCACCATCCACATCCATCGGAATTAGCGGTTCTTTGGCCTCTGCAGTAAAGGTTCCTCTTTCGACAAAGCCTGGGCCGTTATCTCTGCGCAAAAAAGCTTTGTAAGTAATAACATTATTACCCGAGCCCGTTTGCTTGTTCGTGGCAAGAAAAATATCTTTGCGACCATCGCCATTAATGTCTACAGCATGACTTGTGCAATACTTATCCCCAATATCACGATAAATCGTGGTATAACAAGTCGCACTAATTCCCGACGTATACGAGCTTTTAAGGCTGCCATCAGCGTTAAAGCTGGTAAAAACAAGCTTAGAAGCGCTGTTGGTATAAACAAAATCATCAGCACCATCTAAATCGTAATCGATAGTGCCATTGATGACATTGGTGCTTTGTTCATTTGAGTTGGGTAAACCGTCACCATTCAAATCACCTGCCCACTGACGACTACTAATGCCAGGCAAATTTTGATAAGTAATTTTTTCTCCTGTGCCTGATAGGTAGATACCGTCTAACGGGACGGATAAATCTGTCACACCATCACCATCATAATCAGCATCCTGTTTTACTTTTAATCCAACAGTATAATTATCTGTAATGTTAGCCAGTACATGATTGGTTTGTAAGTTATGCTGATATTGACGGTAAAACCACGAAAACTCTGTTGTTAAACAATCATTATTGTCTGTATCGCAATACTGTAAATTGTCTAATATCGCTGCATCATTTAAAGAAGTGGTCGGCGCCTGATAATTCAATAGCCACGTAGCTTTCTCTTGGCCTTCAATGTTCATCGACATGCTCATCAACTGTCTGTCATGAACGCTATAACCTCCCCACTGATAACTTTTAGCGCTAGGTATTGTTTTGTAGTTAAAGTGAATATTTCGTGTGCCTAAAACACCTTGATGTCCGGTGTAGTAAATATCAAGAAGATAGCGATTACCCGCAGAGGCTTCATCGTATTGATAGCTGATTTCATTACTATGAGTGTCGCGAGTAATTTCTTGCAGCCAAGTCGAAGCAAGGCTTAAGCCTACTGGAACAATACGACTGTTACTTGATTGACCGAATACATGTTGAGTCCCATTCGTTTCATAAGCAACAAAGTAAACATTGCTGCTATTTAGCCCGCCGCCTAATTGTTTAACAATCACCGCACCATCGCGCTCGGTTTGATAGTAGGTGCCAGAGGCGCCGTATTGTCCTGGTGAGCCGCCATTACTCGCAGACACTGCCACTAAGCGACTACCATTGTAACAAATTTTATCGTCTGCACTAAAGGTGCTATTAACTGTTGAACCATCTAAATCAAATATATTTGAGCAACGGGAAATGCTCGAGTTGGCCGATAAACTCCAGCCCATTCCGGCAATTCCTTCACCAGATTGACTGCTGTAGTTTAGCGATAAGCTAGGTTGGACGCCCTTACGACCAGGTGCAATGGTCAAAGGCACTGAATAAGAAAAAGCGCCGCCATCAACGCCGGCATTGCCTTTTATTTCACCCACCAAGTCACTTTGTTCTGGTGAAACACTGCTGTTGTTCGCGTCTGGAATGGTTGATATATCAGCTAAAACACCATTGCTTGAGCTGCCACCTCCAGTACTGGCGCTGCCAACTAAAGTGTTTGAGCTATAACCGCCACAACCAGAGGTGTCACACACTCTGGCTCGATAATAGTATCCAGACTTTGTTTTGCCTGATAGAGATAATGTTCTTGAGCTATTCCAACCGATGCAGAATGGTCCGGACCCAAAGTTCGTGAAACTTGACTGTAATGAGGCTGTACTCACGCTTGGTGATGTAGACATAAAAGATACGGCGCCACCGTCGTAAGGAATACCTAATCCATCGTAAACGGTTTGCCATGTCGTGCCATCTTGAGACTCTTGGATATTAGCGGAGGTTATACTGCAACTCATCGACCAGTATAATTGGACCGATGAGCCCGACTTTGTTCCTGTTAAAATAGGAGGCGATAGAGGATTAAGCGTAGGGACTGGTTGACCATCCCATAGACTAGGTGCTGCATGTGAAGAGCTATTTAAGCAAAAACTTAAAATAAACAGCATGTAGAAACAAAATCGGTATTTAGTAATATTGAGCATAACTAGTCCATTAGTCGTAAATTAAAATCGAATAAGAATGTACACAAACCGAACAGGATTGTAAATAAAATGAAATGTAAATGTAAATGTTTTGTTTTTGTTTGATTTATTTGGATTGCCTTCAAATATAAAATTCATAACACATAACCAGCTTTGAGCCTTGATATTGCCTCGAACTTTTTTGAATTAAATCTATTATGTAGATTTATTGGACAACTAAATGGGGTTCTGGCTCAGGGCGAGATCGCGAACGTTTTATGAACAAATAGAGGATTTTTATCACAAAACGCAAACTCATGCGGTTGCCCTAGGTTTTGGCTATGAGATACTTTTTTCGATTTGATTTTGGGGTTCAAAGGGGATTCCCCTTGCCCGAGCTTGTATCCGACCTTTTTGGAACAAAAAGTGGGATACAAGCGTACCGGGTTACGTACTGGTCCCACATTATTGTGGGCTGCTTTTTGCTTCGCAGTCACTGACTGCGAAGCTGTACTTTTTCGCACTCAACGAGTGCGAAGTTAAGGTCTGTTTAGGCTAAGTCTAAACATTATCACGTTGTAAAAAACAAATGGCCATGCGGGTTTTATACTCTCACCATCTACGGTAATTTCATTTCAACACCAATGGGCTTCAAACATACATGTTGTTCAAACCTCAATTTATCAAATCGATATTTTGACTATTTCGCCTCATCCGTTTGCTCTATAAAACGACCACTGACATGTTTAATGCCGCCACTGGCATCGTAAGTGCCATCTGTGGCAGCAGTGCTGCCAATTAGGGCTAAGATAGCGCTATTGGCACAAACTACACTCCATAACTCGATACAAGCATAACCTCATGCCTGGCCGTTAATTTAAGTCTTACATTCTCAGCGATTAATAAAAAATCGGTCATCACTTTAAAAAGTAATGACCGATCCTCTGCTTATTTTGCGAGCAACTTATATTGTATTGACTCTAATCTGAGAAAATACGGTTAACGCATCATTTAACGAATATTGAACGCGTGCTTTATCACATATCCAATGAGTCGTTAATCTGACTGTCTTTGCGTGTTAACGCGTTTTCAAGCTCTGTATCGCCCGTATTATTCGCAATTTTTATTAGTATTTTTCGGAGCTCAGCTGGCAAATCTGCACTAAACGCTTTAATGACATATTGCATGAACTCTGCAGCCCCCGCTCTTCCTTTAAGTATCAATCGATTATTCATATGCTCTAACATTTTGTGCACTGGTAACAATGCCTGGGTTGTCATCACGCTAAATCTGTCTAAAATTGATTGTTTTTCAGCTATAGCGCTATCTAATTCTGTGTGTTTTTGCTGTTTAAGCCAAATCGATGCATCTAATTTCTTTTCTTCCTTTACCTTAGCGCTTAAACGCTCATCAACTTCTTGCTCAAGCCGCATTTTTTTACTGAGTCTACGTTGATTTTTTTGAGCCGCCGCCTCTTGCTGAATGCATTCCAGCTTAAGTGCGTCACGTTTTATTATCAAAGTCTCACAACTTTCACTCAAGTAAGCGGCTTTGCTCTCTAAATCATCAACCGTTTTCTTTTGCAGAGAAACTTTGTCATTCAAACTTTTAGACTTATTTTCTAAACTATCCACGTCCTCAAGTAAACGTGTGTGATAGTTAAAGGGTCTATCGCGCTTCGCTAGCTTTGCTTCTTTACGCATTTGCATTCGTTTTTCAGATTTTCGAACAGATTCTGGATGGAAATCAGCATTGATGCCCTTCGGATGAAAAAGATGTTCATTGACGAACTCATAGAACATCTCTTGCATATGCTTCGCCACATCGCCTGCCTGTTCACGATTCAAGCGTCCTTTCTCAGAAAGTAACTCGGCATCGACACCTTTGCGATCAAACAAAAATGCATTGACGTTTCTAATGTGTGCTAACCGTAAATCGTATTGATGCGTTAAAGCATTTTTCCCAGAAATGAAAGCATGAACATGGCCGCCAGTTATTTCACCGGGTAGTCGTTCATCATGATGTAACACCATGAGTTTAATTGGATAATCAGGATAATAACGCTGTAAGAAACTTTTCATTGCGTGCATCATTTCTTCATTGCTCACAATGTCTGTACCTATCTGATTATTTATAGGGATTTTGAATAATAATTCTTCAAAATTAACAGAGTTAAGTGAATTAGGCTTATCTAACAATGCATTGTGGGCTTTGATATAATTCACCAATTGCTCAACTCTCTGAGCTTTACGCTTCATATCAAGCAAATTCAATCGATATGCAGCATGATGCACATTTATTAAGCTATCACTCGAGAAAATTTCATCGACTAACTCAATACCTTTCTTACAAAAATGACCTGCCTTTATCCACTCTTTAAGTTTGTTTTTTGAGCGTGCTTTGTCTTGCCCCAATTTACGCGCATCAGCGCTCTTCATTGTTTGAGGTTGCAAAATTTCGAACATCATTTGCTCTCTTTGCTCTTGTGAAAAGTTATCTAGGGGGACAATTCCTTCAGGGGTATCAATCAAATTAGTGTGCGATAGCGAGCTATCCCATTCAATTTCGATCTCATTCTTTGAGCGCATCAGCTTCTGTGACTTAGTCAAATACTTTTGTTTAAGCGCCATTTCTTCTGTAAGACGTAATGAATGAAACAAGGTAGCTTTGCCAGCTCTGCGCCCCTTGTCATTAAATGCATAGTTAACAAATGCAAAGAAGAGAGTCGTTAATCTCATATCAACGTCTCCCGAACACTCTGACTCAACAATCGATTGAGATACTCTGTTATCAAATTGGGGTGACTTATGAGCAATTGCGATATCTGTTGCTCTGACAGCTGAATATCAGCGTTTGAAGCTGTATTTGAAGTCGTTGCTACATCGGGAGTCTTTGTTTCAACTGATAAAGATTCATCGGGTTGTTTTTGTGTAAATATGCCACTAAATTGTTGCTCTACTCTGTTAACAAAATCAGGTGCATCTGCACACATCCAACGAGCATAATGAATATCAATCATAGCAGTGCTTTCATGCCCTAATTGCCTTGCAATCCACTCTTTAGAGATACCTGATGTCAAAGCTTGACTTGCAAACGTATGTCGCAGCTGGCCTGCGCCTCGATGCTTAACATTGGCAGATGACAAAAATGGGGTGAAAAACGTTTTATTGAACTGCTTGGCGCTAATGAAAGGTTGATTTGTCAGAGTGTTGTAGAAAACGAGTGATAAATTTTCGATTTTTTTGGTTTTATTGTCGCGCTGAAGCACTGAAATCTTTCTAGGTTTGCGATGTCCTGTAATCAGTTTTTGTTGTGTTAATATGCTTATAGCGGATGCGCATAACTCAACTGTGCGTTGAGAACCTGGTGTTTTTGGGGTTTTATATTGTTTGTCGACTAATGCAATTCTGACTTTGAGTTTTGCGTTAATAAAGTCAATATCTTCCCAGCTTACAGCGAGCAACTCACTTATACGAAGTCCGGTCAGAGCACATAACTGAAAAGCATTTTTCCCTGAAAAGCACTCAACTTCTGTTTGCGCTAACGCAGTTAATTCTGCACGTGAAAATGGATTTGGCTCAGCATGACAAACACTTAAATTTTGGATGCCATCCATAGGATTACGCACAATAATCCCATCCCGAAATGCATTGTTGAATATCGCACGAAGAATGATATAAAACTCATTTATTGATTTGTTTACATAGCTTTTATGTAATTTTTGACGAAGCTGAATAATGTCACTGTGCGTGACAGAATCAATATAACGCTTCCCCATTATTTTAATGATTTTTGATGCTTTACAACGCTCAGAACGTAAAGTCGATGGTGCGACTTCGTGTACTCTTGAAGATAAATATTGCTTCACATAATGTGAGACTGTTAAATCTTTCATTGCTTAACCTTGGCGAGTCTTTGCCCGCTTTTCTTAAGCACAGATTAACATATCCTTGAACATACACAACACTTTGGATAACAATAACTTGTTATATTTCAATTATTTATATACTTTTAACATTTTAAAAAGTCAATATTACAACGTCATGAACAAAATAAAACATTACATAATCACAGTGTTAAATGTCATAGCGAACACGTTTAACATGACTGAAATCATCGACAACAATTTATATTATGAGTAAATTATTTTTTGAATATGCTGAAAAAGGCTGATGGGGAGGTATTAACGGTTCGTCATGACACAGTAATGTTACCGACATTGTTGAGCTGTCATAGCATGCAGTAACTTAGTCAACTTTACAGTCATCACTTTCAATACAAACAAAGTATCGCTAAATGACATTGTATATTGATGGGTAAAAATTATATTTGGCAGCTTTACCCACCTTAGCCGTTTATCTTGTGCTTAAGTGGCTTTTGTAAGTTTGAATCATACATAACAAGCATTGATACTCGATATACCGCAAAATACTGCCATAGAGTTGTTCTAGACGTGCTTCGATAAGATTATTCTCGTAACTGCATTACGCAGCATATCGTCTCTTCTAACGTTAAATAAACCTTCACTTTACTCAACAATCTTGTGTCTCAAGCTATTCAACCTCGAGTAAAATCGCTTTCTCGTCTGGGATTAAATCATGCACTGAGCATTCAAGAATCGCAGCAATAACATACACTTTCTCTAAGCTGATGCTTTTCTCACCGCGCTCTACGATACCAATATAGTTGAGGCTAAAGCCGCATTGCTTTGACAAGTCTTTCTGAAGTATGTCTTTTTCTTTTCTTTTTTCTGCGAGTTTTTTTCCAAACTCAATCGCAATCTTTTTTTTCATTCTTATCTTGTAGATTAAATTAAAACACACTATAGTGTGTTTTGTGGTGATTAATCACTTAGCTAATATCAGTTTGCCGCTGCCTTATTAGCTAAACGCTCGCCCAGGGATGCTAGCATCCCTGGGTTTATTTACTCACAACTCGAATCCTTCAAAATGACACAAGTTGATTTTATAGACATTATTAATAAACATTGCCCCGTCGTGTTTACTACTGAGTATTTGTTACAAGCCCTTATCTATACGTATGAGACTGAAGATGCCGCCATTCTTCGAAAATGCATGCATAACCACCTATATCGATTAGAAAAGCACCACTTTGTGAAACGGCTTTCTCCTAAAAGAAGTCGTAACGCACAATATGAACAACGGTTCAGTCTACACGCCCCCATTCACATGCAGCCCAAAAGGCCAAACAGTACTTTACATAAGCACATTGATAATCAGAGCATGGTAAAAAACCACTATAATGTACTTCAGCAACATATCAAGCAGTTAACACATAAACTCAATGCTTTTAAATTGCTTAGTCATAAGTTTCATTTATATAGCCCCATCATCAATGGCAAAATCAAGGTGTTAGATACCGAGCTATATGCAAAAGGCATTGAGCTCAATGCCGTCAATGAATTGATAGATGAAATCAAAAAATGCAGTAGAGGTTGAGCGTAAGTAGGCAAAAGGCATTATTGACTAAACTATGCTATTCGCACCGAAGGGGAAATCGTCATTAGGCTAACGGCATTTGGCCGTTGAAAAATGTTGAATGGAATAGAGCTTGGTAATTAAAATTGTCGTCAACGCGCTGTAAATCCACTGAGGTTGTTACGCCGTCATGCCATAAGATGACTTAGTTATCGTCGCATTAATCATGTCAATACCAATGGTGGTATCTAATAGTGTTATCGGTTGTTGATTAGCAAACGCCTGGTTGGGTGTCTTTAGCCATAAAAGCATTTTATCTTGCGTACCAAAGTACTCTGTTCCTGCTTGAATAAGACTTATGAGCATCAACACACGTTCTGTCGCGATGGCTGGCAACAGTTTATCGTAAAGTCTTAATTTTACCCCCAATACTGTTTCTAATTCACGCCTAGACAAGCCTGTTAACGTCATCGCATTAGCTAGCATATCAGCGGTTAACCCCAGCCTAACAAGCTCTATATCGCTATGTGAGTCATGATGAGGAGCATTGATGCATGTACCAACTAATGCTGAAAACGCTTTATTGAACATACATGCCGACTCCTACAGAAAACGATGATTTGGAAGTAGTATAAGTGAAATTAAAAAAGCCTGAAGAGTTAATTTATTCGGCGACAATAAAGGCTAAGCTTAGTTGTCACTTCAAACACACTTCTGTCGGATAGGCGACACCTGTTACCAAGTGCCGCCCTCCTAAGAACCGTACGTGCAACTTTCACTGCATACGGCTCAAGCCTCCACTAAGGCGTGTTCTGTTACCCAGCACCCTACATCGCAGCCAAGACAGGCTCAAACCATGAGTTTCTACCTTCCTTTGCCCGTTTTCGCTTACCTAAGTAAGCTTCATGTTCGGGGTTGTAAGGTGTCGCTGCACTCCTGATTTTTACATGTCTTTTTATGAGCGTTTGAGCTATTTGGACAAGGTTAAATCGACAATCCATGTTCGCTATTTTCTGCCAACCATGAAATTGCCATTCTCCCTTACTGCCCAGATAATACTTACGCCTCACCCAGTCCTTACTTTTAGATGGATGACGCCTAACTGCCCAACGCCATAACAACCAGAAAAGTTGATGCCCTACATAACCGAAAACTTGCTTAGCAACACTGTGGCGATAATAGTTCGCCCATCCTCTCAGTTTCGGATTTAATATTTTGATTAAATCGTTAACGGGGATTGTTGGATGTTTTCTGATAAATTCACGTAGATTACTCAAAAATGATAGAACGTTGCTCTTGCTCGGTTTAATGAGCAGTTTGCCTTTGTACTTTCGGATATTGAATCCCAGAAAGTCAAAACCATCATCGATATGAGTTATGTGCGTTTTCTCATCAGAGAGTGTTAAGCCTCTTTCCTGTAGAAAACCAATTAGCTGCGGCTTGATGTCATTAACGAGCACTTCCTTCGAAGAACCTGTGATAACAAAATCATCTGCATATCCGATAAAGTTGACTCTATTCCCTGTTTTACAGGCAATAGTCTTAACCAACTGCTCTAACCCTGCCAGCGTGAGCAACATCAGCGTTGGGGAAATTATCCCGCCTTGCGGTGTTCCTTCTGCTGTTTTGTAGAACAATCCTTTATCAACATAACCACATCCAAGCCATTGTTTCAGCATTCGTTTATCTAATTGAATGTTGTCGATGAGCCATTGATGACCTATCTTATCGAAACAGGCTTTAATGTCACCCTCAAGAACCCATTGGCTAGAGCTTTTCTGACACAAGCATTTGAAGCACTGTGCAATGGCATCTGCTGTGCTTCGGTTAGGTCGAAAGCCATAGCTATTGAGGTCGGCTACCGTTTCCGAAATAGGTTCCAAGGCTAAAAGATGAAGCGCTTGCTGCGCTCTGTCTATCATGCAAGGAATGCCTAAAGGTCTGAGTTTGCCGTTTTTCTTGGGGATGTAGATACGCCTGAGCGGTTTGGCATGATAGCCTTTGCGGCTCAGTTTATTCACCGCAGTCATACAACGAGCATCACTGTTCCAAATGATGCCGTCAACGCCTGGTGTTTTGCTGCCTTTATTTTGAGAAACTCTTTTAACAGCAAGTAATTTTGCTGGTTTCGAGTGGGTAAGTATCCACTGCAATGCTTTCGCCTTGCCGTGTTTACCTTCTCGGGTTGCTTTTGCAATGCGCATTTGAAGCTTTAATACATGTTGCTTAACCACTTTCCAATTAATGGATTGCCATGGAACATTGTCAGGGGATGCACTCACTTCAATTGAAGTCATCATTTGCGTTTCTCCTTGAATAAAGTTCTTCAAATCATCTTGCAACGGGAGACCAGCTAGAAGTTAGCTCGCTTTCGCGCCAGATAAAATCAGTATCCGCATCATTACAATGCGGCATTCGCTTTTTCTAGCCTCCTTTACCTGCATGACTATCGGCAGTCTTCGCAGACCGCTTTCCCAAGGGGAGCAATACAGGCTTACCCTGTTCCGTATGTCGCGCAACGTCAGGTTAGATGCCCACTATAGTGCGAAGAGTTAATTGATCACGAAAGAGCACTGTCCAATCTCTTTCCAACTCTCATTGCCATTTTGGCCACAGCGTATTAACCACTTCCGCTGTTTCTCGTATAACGCACCTTACATGGATTCACTTACGTTCATCATACTGACACCCTAGCACTTACCCGATTGTGGTTATCAGGAGAAACGTCCTCTCACGATTCAGTTCCCATTCGGCATAAAGCCAAATATCGTTACATTGTCAGACTCGCTGCTTTATTCAGAGTCTTAGGGTCATCCGGTGATACAGATGGTTCACTCTTATCGCGGCGAACAGCGCTTCATACGACCTCAGGTCGCACGGACAAAACCGAGTTACGATGAACAATGCAGCTGAACTTTCTGATGACTCATTCTATGCCAAACATATCAATTGACTACAAAGTAGTAGCCAATTTTTATAATCCGATACACTTAAATTTATTATGAAGCCAACAGGTGGGTTACTATCTTAAAGCCCTGTTTTTCAATTGTGCTCTTAACCTCTTCTAAATATGCTTCATTAAGGGGCAATTTAGAAAGATTCATAATTTCTTGACCTGTTTTAGTCAGCGCGTAACAAGAAGGACTAAAGTTCCTTTTAACATCTGAAAATAATAACATTATAAGATTTTTTGCCACTACTTGTGTTACATACTGCTTATCAGATGTCAAATTTGAATCGAAAACACCTCTTAAACCTGCACTATTAACGCCTTGTAAAATCCCTAAATCTTGTAATTGTAGACAACCATGAAAACCTAGGTCATTAGCTTCTAGAGAGTTCTTAGCATCTGTATAAACACGACTACCTATAATAAAAGAAGAAAGTTTATTTATAGTCTCAGCTTCATCCTGTGACAGAGTTCTAAGATACTCTAATGTTCTCAATGAGAATGTTTTGGGTGCCAAAACTTCACCAGCTAAAACTTCAGCCCAAAGTTTTTTCATATAGTCACTGGAGAATCCTGAAGCTGCTTCTCGCCAAGAAAAAAACCAGTCTTCTTCGACAGGTTCTTCACTTGGCTTAGTTGTAGACTCAGACAAAATTTCGGCGGCTAGGTTAATAGCCTTGAAAGTATTACTGTCTTTTCTTATATCATTTTTACCAGAAAGGGTATCAGGATATTCATTTGGATCGAATGTTGGCATTATCCTCCCCATATCAAACGCACATCGGTCAATATTTGAATGTACTAACCCTTTTTCTAAATCGTAGGCCAATTCGCCATTAAGAATTTTTTTGACTTCCTCATTAGTTTGAAGCTTTATCAGTTGTGTAGTGCGTAATGCCTTGGCTTCACACACTTTTTGCTTACTACCCACATCATGACCAAGCATTGTTGCAATAGTCTTAACAAGCTTAGTTAGACCATTAATTTCAAAGCTTTTCGAATCTATATCTATTTTAAGCCCCATACTTCCACCCAATGAAATACGCAATTAATCATTCACTTATAACATATGTATAGGCTTAATTTAACATGATTTTTATAGTGCCTTTTAACAATTGTCCATTGATATCATTTGCTTCTAAGTTAATTGAGTCTGAGTAAAGTTGAGCTGTAGTGACTTTAGAAGACAGGGATATCGCTTGATCTCACCTTTGAAACGAGTATTCCATATATAATTAAATAAATATTTGTATGTCATAACTTGGATCAATCAAGAATTGATAAAATCATCTGTTAACTCACTTTGGGGCGTGCGACGTGAGGTCGTATGAAGCGCTGTTCACCGCTTTTGAGTGAACCATCTGTAT
>NZ_BMQI01000078.1 GCF_014648035.1 Shewanella algicola
TGTAGCATTACTAAAATTAGGCCAACAGGCCAGTATCAAGCAAATCTAATCTAGGCATGCGAAACAAGCTTTGGGGCAACAATTTGCCAGTAATAAACCCGTTTCCTTTAAATGATAAAGTAGCCCTAGGTTGTAGGGCCATTTAATATTAGCAATCTGTACTTTCTGAAAGTAAGAGAGCATCTTCTAATTCAACACCAAGATATCTTATCGTATTATCTACCTTTGTATGACCTAGTAAAAGTTGAACTGCTCGAATATTCTTTGTTTTGGCATAGACAAGAGTCACCTTGGTTCGCCTCATAGAGTGGGTTCCATATAGGTTCGGATCTAATCCCAGATCGGATGCCCATTTCCTAACAATGTATCTATAGTATGAGTAGCTAATCGACTGTTGCTTTAATCTAGGACTGGGGAAAACAAAATCGCTTGCGCTTAACGATGCAAGCAAAATCCATTTAATCAGACTTTGTTGGGTTCTTGACGTGATTTCAAACTGAACTTCAATGTCAGTCTTATGTTGGATATGCTTAACTCGATTAAATATCCGGTCTTGAGAAGAAATATCGCATACTTTCAAAGGTAATAAGTCGCTCGCCCTAAGTTTGCTATCAATTGCCAAATTGAGCAGTGCTAACTGCATCAAGTTGCTCTCAATCTCAAGTCTGGTACGAATTCGCCAAATTTCTTCAAGACGAAAAGGCTTTTTGACACCACTTCGTTGCCCACGGTTTAATATGACCATGATGACCTCCTTTTTGGTTGCTTGGTCATCACGATTATAGTTAGTGGAATTAGGACAGAAATG
Source organism: Shewanella algicola (assembly GCF_014648035.1). GTDB lineage: Bacteria > Pseudomonadota > Gammaproteobacteria > Enterobacterales > Shewanellaceae > Shewanella > Shewanella algicola. The sequence continues at coordinate 809 of NZ_BMQI01000078.1, forward strand.
AGTCAGGCCGCCCACTAATTTAGTGATAAATGAGTTAGCCAAACTTACCCATTAACGCAAGTTTTGATTGACGGATAACCTCTATGTTGCAGAGCAAATTAGCTAATTCACGACATAGTTATCATTAAGTATATATCAACAGTTAAAGTATTTTTACTTCCGATAGGGATACAAAAGTACTCTATTGACCTGTTGAATATAAAAAATTAAAATAATGACTATAACCTTAAGGGAGTAGTCTCTCAGTACCGTCTGAGATAGCAGTCAACATATCCCGAACAGCAGTTCGTGGCGGTTATGTCCTATTTGGATTGACAAGACTTAAGGCAAATGCGGCTCTCGGGGTGGAGAGACACATTTGCCTGTGTCCAAACCACCCCAAGGATATAAATATTTTGTCTGATTTTTATTTTTGTACATTCTTGTATTCAGTGAGTGTACATGGATTTAATTAATGCTGTAATACTAGGGATTATACAAGGTATTACAGAATTCCTACCGATTTCAAGTTCTGCTCACCTTATTCTCGCTCCTCTGGTTGCTGGCTGGAAGGACCAAGGGGTGGCATTCGACCTAGCTGTTCATATAGGCACCTTGCTTGCTGTTTTACTCTACTTTAAAAATGATGTAACAAACCTAATTTACGATGGTTTTTGTTCATTTCAACATCGTCAATTCGTTGGTCAAGGGAAAATCCTGCTGTTGTTAATCATTGCGACAGTGCCGGCGGCTTTGGTTGGTTTGTTGTTAATGGATCTCATTGACGAGCAGTTACGATCCGTTGAAGTCGTCTTTTTCACCACATTGGGGTTTGGTTTGTTATTAGGCTGGGCTGATTGGCGGCCTAACCAGCAACGCGACTTATCTTCATTGCGCTTAAAAGACGCTTTACTCATCGGTATCGCACAAGCATTTGCTCTTATTCCTGGCACCTCTCGTTCAGGTGCAACCATCACCGCAAGCTTGCTGCTAGGTTTAAGCAGAGAAGCCGCTTCGCGCTTTTCATTTTTACTTGCCATTCCCATTACAGCATTGGCCGCGAGCGCAAAAATATTGGAAGTGGCATCAAGTGACATACATATCGATTTGCTTGCTTTTTTGGTAGGCGGATTAACTTCTTTCGTCATGGCTTTGACTGCTATCCACTTTTTCTTAAAGTGGCTGGATCGATTTGGTATGTGGCCTTATGTGATTTATAGAATCGTCTTGGCTGCATTGATTTATTTCATTTTTTTAACTTAAGGTAACGTTATGACACTTGCTATATTGGCTATATTAGGTGGTTTTATTTTATTAGTGTGGAGCGCTGATCGCTTTGTTGAAGGCGCTGCGGTAACCGCTAAGCATGCTGGAATGCCCTCGCTGCTTATTGGTATGGTGATCGTTGGTTTTGGTACGTCTGCACCTGAAATGGTGGTTTCCGCCATGGCGGCAATAGATGGTAATCCTGATTTAGCGCTGGGGAATGCCTTAGGCTCGAATATTGTTAATACTGGCTTAATTCTTGGCGTAACAGCCGTTATTACACCGATTATGGTGCAGTCTAAAATTGTCCGAAAAGAAATCCCCTTGTTGTTGTTAATAGGCTTACTGTTGGGCTATTTTCTCTTGGATGGCGCATTGACGCGTGTTGAAGCGGTGCTGCTATTGGTTGGGTTCTTTACTTTGATTGGTTGGAGTATTTTTTCTGCCATTAAAAGTAAAGGTGACAAATTAGAAACGGAGATGGATCAGGAATTAGTTGATCATGCTATGCCGCTCAAAAAAGCCATTTTTTGGTTAGTGCTGGGTCTTGTGCTGTTAATCGTAAGTTCGCGTGTTTTGGTATGGGGAGCTGTAAACATTGCACATGCATTTGGTGTAAGTGACTTGATTATTGGACTCACCATCGTCGCATTGGGTACTTCACTCCCAGAGCTTGCCGCTTCGGTTATAGCCGTTAGAAAAGGCGAGCACGATATTGCGATAGGCAACGTTGTTGGTTCGAACATGTTTAACTTACTTGCTGTTGTTGGTATTGCGGGTGTTATTTCGCCAATGTCCAGCTTACCTGAACAAGTACTATCACGCGACTGGTTAGTGATGATGAGCATGACGGTAGCCTTATTGATTATTGCTTATGGTTTTCGTCGAGCGGGCCGTATTAACCGATATGAAGGTGTTGGTTTATTAATCGCGTTTTGTGCCTACAATGTCTGGTTGGTGTCATCAGTAATTGCTTAGCTTTACTCCTTTTTAAGTACGCCTTAACATTTAGCTTTATTTAACAAAAAACAGGAATAAATGATATGAAAGAATCACTCATGCAGTTTTGGTCTGATCACTCACAAACAATTATAACACTCGGGTATAATTTGTTATTGGCAGTTGCCATACTGATCGCTAGCTCATTAATAGCCAAAACGGTTCGTAAAGCAATCGCGAATACGAGAACCAGGCTTGATAAAACATTAATCCCGTTATTTTCAACAATAGCCAGTTACGCGGTTTATGTCATTGGTGGTGTATTTATTCTGGATATTTTTGGCGTCAATACAGCGAGCTTAATCGCGCTGGTTGGTGCTGCGGGCTTAGCGATTGGACTGGCTCTGAAAGACACGTTAAGCAATATCGCCGCAGGTATTATGTTACTAATAGTACGCCCATTTCGCGCCGACGATTTTATTGAGTTTGGTGGAACGCAAGGTACCGTTAGAGAAATAAATTTATTTACAACCATTCTTGAAACCACTGATGGATTATATATTGCCTCACCTAATAGCATGCTATGGGGTAATAATATTAAAAATTTCACTCGTAATGGTAAACGACGTATGGATATTATTGTGGGTATTTCATATTCAGACTCTATTAATGAAGGGTTTGCTGTATTAAAGAAAATTGCTGAGAGTGAATCAAGATTATTAGCTGAACCTGCGCCTCAAGTGATGGTTGCATCAATGATCGATAGTGCAGTGAACATTCAGCTAAGAGTATGGGCAAAAAATGATGATTACTGGTCAGCGTACTGGGATTTAAATAAGCGAGTGAAAGAAGCAATAGAAGTCGCAGGGCTAACCATCCCATTCCCTCAGCGGACATTGCATATTGTCGGTGAACAAAACGCCCAAGCAATACAGAAAAAAGCACAAAAAGATTAATTACTTTCCTTTTATTTACCCTAACAATGGGTTTAGTTGCAGTTCTGTCGCCGAACCTAATCACTGACATGACCGCATATAAAATAAACCCATAGTCTGACAAATCGAAACATATAAAAAATAGATATTTATGGGAGAATGATATTTTTTTACGAAAAACAAAATGGCTTGTGTTCTATCTAACAAACTTTTGGATAATAAACGTTTTAGAGTGTTAGCTTATTACCATTAGGAAAAGTATGACTATGAGAGTCGTTAATGCCTGCGTTTTCAGCCTGGTAAGCTGGCGGCTTTTTTGCCGCGCAGCGCGAAAAAGGTGATAGTCTATTCCAGTCCTTGCATGATGTACTTGTTAGGTATTTTCATCTTCAGTGATTTTTTTTGCTAGATGGATTGTCTCAATAGCTTTTGCTCTGCGATCTCTTATTTTTATGTTGAGCATCTCCACGAAGAAGGAAAAAGCCATAGCAAAGTAAACGTAACCTTTTGGTATATGAACATCGAACCCCTCTGCTATAAGAGTGAATCCTATTAATATCAAGAAAGACAATGCCAACATTTTGATTGTAGGATTCGCATCTACAAAATCACCTATTGGTTTTGCAGCTACAAGCATAACGCCAACCGATGCCAGGGGCTGATTACACTTTTTGACCAGCGCCAAAAATAATCTCTTCCCTGAAATCATCACTCCAACAAGCCCTATTGAATTTCTGATTCTGGCTTGTTTTAGCGGGATGTAGCTTCACTAGATTTAATGCCCAACGCCTTAAAATAGCCAGAATACTGGCACCATCTTCATCATACATCTTCTGCTTATCTTCTTGAAATAGTGTATCTAAAAGCCAATGCTGATTATTTTCCGTTTGCCAGTGAGCCCTAATCGCTGTACCAAAGGCTTCTGATGTCAATACTGCACTGCTGACATAAAAGTGTGTATCTATACTGGTTTTGTTACCTACTTTTCGATGACGCTCTACTGCGATTAATGTTTTTAATTGAGACCATTTCATCTTTATCTCAGCGGGTAAATTCAATGGACACTGAAACGTTATCCGTTTTTCAACTCGGCCATGGCCTTTATCATCTTGCGTAAAGCATTCGGCATCTGGGGTATTTGTAATGTAATCAGCAAATTGTGCCTGTACTGCCTCGTACAGCTTGGGCTGATTACCTTTGACTTGCAAAATACAATGCCCACCTTCTTTGACGATATAATCAAGTGTTTGTGTCTGGCAATGCAGCGCATCAAATGTCAGTAACTCAGACTTCAAATCAAGACACGTCAGTAATTCTTGAACGAGTTTGAGTTCACTCTTTTTGCTTGCACCTGATTTAGCGCTGAAGACTAAACCAGAGCCGGTATCATATGCAGTGACCATATGTAATGCAGCGCTTGAGGCTGATGCTTTGGCACCTTTAAGCACTTTCCCATCAATCGCAATAGAAGAAAGCCCTGTGCTAAGCCGATGCTCGTTAACCCAACTCAACAAGGCATCTAGCAAGGATTGCTTTGACACTCCTCTGAAAATGCGACCAATGCTCTGCTGGCTGGGAATACCATTAGCGAAGGGGCGATATTTACGCAGCCACATGAGTTTTAATGTCCCGAACTCGTGGCAATCGGCCCAACTTTGCGCACCTGATATCACTGCGCTCAGGACGAGGAAGCAGATATCAATGACATCATGTTCTTGATTTATATGGGAGCGGCAATCAGTAATCTTATCGAGATGTTTAAGCATATTAAGTATAAAGACAAAGAAAAAGAGCGCTATTTGATCACACTGGCGAGATCAATCAAGCTATTTTTTATCTCTTTGTTTTTAAAAAGGATGTATGAAAAGCGATCGAGTATGATCAGCCCCTGAACCGATGCAACTATTGCTATCACCATAATGCTTAGATGATCAACTAACCCTACAGCAGTTATTACCGAATCAAGTGAAAACACAACATCAAGGATAGCAATTTGAATGAGGATCGAAATAAACCCGGAGGCTGCAACCTGTGCCTGAGATGCTTCTTGTATTTCAAAGCTACCGTGTATTTCGTGTGTGGATTTTGCGAGAAGAAAAAGCCCACCTATAACTAGTATGATGTCTCTACCAGATATTTCATTTCCGAAGACAATAAACAAAGGCTCAACTAAGCCCATAACCCAAGCCAAGCTGAAAAGCAGTAGTAACCGAGTGCCCATAGCTAAAAATAGACCAATCTGTCGAGCTTTAGCCCGCTGTTTTTCTGGCAATCTGCCAACAAGTATTGATATAAATATTATGTTGTCTATTCCAAGAACAATCTCCAAGGCTATCAGGGTTGCTAATGCTACCCACGCCTCTGGACTTGCGATCCATTCAAACATTCTTTTTTACTCTACATTTGTGTGAAGTTACGATTGGCTAACGTTTTAGTACTTATGCGTTGCGCTGTTTGCTGCGCATAAATCTCTTGTTTGACTTGGTCGATGCCTAGTCCAGGTTAATTGGTACGCTTTATACTATAGGGTTTTCCTTTTTTGATGCTGACTCTGGGCTGTAGAGTAGTTTCGAACTGATCATATAGCTTGGTTTTTACGTATTTCATTGAAATTCCCTTGTCATTGCTGTGTGCTGCTTCAATATGAGTAATACAGTCAATTGAAGCTTGATTTGGCTCCGCGCAGCGGCTTAGTTTAATAGCTTATTGAACGGCTCGCCAAATAAAGTCGACCGCTTAAAATATTGATCAATATCATCCTACATTTGCAATATCGTTGATGTAAAGCAATAAGATATTCGCAAAACCCAAGAACAAACTGATGTAGCCTAAATAAAGTGTTCATAAAATTTATTTACTAAAATATCAATTAGTTAAGTTTAATCGCATAATTGATACTTACTACCTTGGATTTACTTATTATCTTGTTTTATATAAATTAAACCAAAATGCATTATAACTGTATATAAAATCAGCTCATTAGATTATGCAATCTAGGCAGTAAAAAATGGTCTCTGTAAAAGAGCAGTATCAATTAAATTTTGTATGGAAAACGAAGGCAAGCATTGTTAAATAGAGTTTTGATTCTAAGTAACTTTGGGGCAGGAGGATGTTAGAAGAAGACCGCCGGACTGACGCCGAAACGATGTGCCAGGTTCATAATATGTTCTCTGGTCAGGTTCTTTTTCCCTGCCAACACCTGAGAAACCATGCTTTTTTTACCAATCTCGTTCTCAAAGTCAGTCGTATTCAACCCATATTGATCCATCAATACCTTGAGCGTGGCTACAGCAGTGTCAATTTCCCCCTGCCTGTGGTTGAATGCCTCAAACCTTACAGATTCATCTTCGTAGCGGGTAATGGCATTCCCCAGAGCTTCGATAAGGATCAGGTTATCATCGTACTGCTCGATCAGCTCATCCATCAGTGCAAGCGCCTGCATGTGCTCCGAAGCAGATGAAATGCCAGTTAGTATAGGGAGTTGGGATGTAATTACCCCAGCCATTTTAGTGACTTCTGCGAAAACTAACATTTTGCCTCCTATTTTCGGTACTTCTTACACAGCAGATCGTATTCTTTGTGAGTGACAATATGCTTTACATAAATTCGGTTATGCCTGAACTCGATAAAGGCCAGCATACGTAAATTGTTGCCACCTATGTCGATAATCCACCATTTATCCTTGTACTTAAAATTGTCCAAGGAACCGAACACCGCCATTAATTCCTGTGGTGTCTTAAAATCACCTCGATTTAACACGTTATAAGTGCTTTCAATGGCCGCTGCATCATTTGGGTATTTCTTAATTGCATCGGCAAATGGCTTTCTTGATATTACGTGCATTTGAACCCCGTTTACTATTGGTAAACTATATCAGTGCTTTTTATAGTTTACAATAGGTAAACTTATAATTTTTAAACCATGGTTCGACGGCGATTTTTGATTGTTTAATGCTTGTATTGCTGTACGACCATAATAAAGTTTGGACAATTATTGGTTAGAGTTAAAGCTCTTGAAGTGATGATTGTCATTAGGGAAAGTATGGCAATCGGATACACGCTAACACCCGTTCCTTAATGCTTGTTATACAACTTTTAACTCATCAGACCAATCTTCCCATGAAATACACCGCCCTGGAAATGCAGCTTTAGAAAAATGCCATTCCTCAGAGAGCCATTTACGGACTGTTTGAAAAAGCTCATTATCAAGTTCGATGCTATCATTTCGAATCCATAAATGGACTACACATTGAAAGTGAGGAGAATCGCTCGGGTCGATGTAAACAGAGCCGAGGCATTTGTTTTTTGATTTATTAAATACTGAATAAGCAAACGCCTGTCGTGATTCAAACTCTTGTTTATGGACTTTTAAGCTAGCTGCACTTTCTTCAAGTGTCATATCACTTCTAGGCCACTCAAAACCTGAGCCAAAAATTCCTTGCAACCTTTTTTGACTAGACATTACGGCTTCATAATCTAATTCTGCAATTTCGTCTTCAAGAACTCTAAAATGAAAATACTTATTGTCAAAAATCTTAGGCGGTTCGTAAGTTTCAGAAATGAAAGGATTAGGCATACTCTGTACTTTCCATAGTTGTATTACGCCTCATTAAGAGGCAAAAAATTGTTGGACATTTCCGTGTTACTACGAGATGGAGAGCCTTCTCTTTCAGATAACTTTTTCTATTCCAAACCACGCGAGTCGCCTACAAATAGCAGATCAAATTCACTAACCCACTACAATTACAAACCTAGAGTTTCAGGCTGGCATAAGGACATTGTCTTTTCTAACCAGTTTAAGAACTCCAATTCATTGCTTCCCAGTCTTTCTGCGTGGCTGAGCAGTACATAACGATGACCAGATTGAGTAAATCCAAATGGAGCCACCAGTCTCCCGTTTTTCAAGTCATCGACTATCAGAGGATATGACCCTATAGCAGCCCCTAAACCGTCAACAGCTGCCTGTAAGCAGAAATAGAAATGCTCAAAGGATTTGGACTTATTTATATTAAAGGCTTGTGTTGAGCGTAATGACCAATCTGACCATGCAGAAGGTCTCGTTTCACTATGAAGCAGAACAATATCATCCAAGTTGTGCTGAGCTTTGTTCCAATATTCAGGGGAAAAAACAGGGCCAACCCACTCATTGACTAAGTTTTGTGTCGTAAATTCTGGGCTAATATCGAAGTCATCACGCCGGATGGCTAAAGATAATCCTGTTTCATCTAAATCCACAGGCCCTCCTGCTGTTGATAGTCGAACATCAATACCCGTAAGCTGGAAAAAACTGGCCAGCCTAGGCATCAGCCAGCGCATAGTTAATGTGGGCTCACAGGAAACTTCAAGATGTTTATTGCTTTCCCTAGTTAGCTTCTTAACTCCATTATCTAGAGCATTAAACGCAATATCAGTGTACAGCTTGAGTAACTCACCTTCTTGCGTGAGACACATTCCTCTACCTTGTTTGTAAAACAGTAACTGCGACAAATGGCTCTCTAGCAATTTAATTTGCTTACTCACTGCTCCGTGAGTGATATGAAGTTTTTCTGCTGCCTTACTGTAACTCGATGACTCTGCTGCAATATGAAATACATAGAATGCTTTTAAATGTCTCATCTGTGACTTTTTCTCACATTTAGGATGCCTTTTTTTCGATTATAACTTACCAATAAATCTATACAATTATTTTAAAATCATGAACAGTTAGGATAGAAAATGGAGTTATTAAGTTTTGCAGTATTTGGTTTTTTAATCGTAGTAAGCCCCGGTGCTGACTTTGTTTTAGTATTTAAAAACAGTGCAATATTTGGCAGAAAAGCGGGCATATTAACGGCTCTTGGGATAGGGATTGGTGTTTGTGTGCATATTACCTATTCTGTAATCGGGATCAGTCACTTAGTTTCTCAGAATGCGCTTTTATTTAGCATAGTGAAGTACATTGGTGCGGCGTATTTAATTTATCTCGGTGTGACAGGGTTAGTCAGTTCTCAGTTGAAATTAGACTATAAAAACTCAACAGATCAACCCATACATACTAGAAAGTACATCTTTCAAGGTTTTTTGTGTAATGTATTGAACCCTAAAACAATGCTTTTCTTTCTAAGTATTTTTAGCCAACTTATTTCATCCAATAATGAAGGTATGCCTTTCGTCATTAGCTATGGCGTTTACATTGCACTTCTACATATGGCTTGGTTTTGTATAGTCGCTTACTTAGTCACATCTGTCAAAAGTATAACTTTCAAAGTAACTTTGATAGCTAAGTAAAACGTTAAAAATTAATGAGCTTATGTGTCCAAGTTACCTTCTTAGTCTTTGTTTTATTTCAGTATTTAAATATCTTAACAGTCTAACTACACCCACTCGCACACATTAACAAAGCTTGAACAACTGCATCAAATTTGACACAATCCCAGTTAGCGCTCATGAAGAGAGCTTTAATTGTTGTAACAACATGGAATGGAGATATTTGAAATGAAAAAAGTTCTGTATAGCACACTTTTGTTGTGCGGCCTCTTGTCTTACTCCTCTCAAAGTCTGGCAATCACTAAAACTGAAGTCTGTAATGGTTGTACTCACTCTGAAATGGAGCAAAAAGCAACTTTTGCACAAGTAAAATTTGGCACAAGCCATGTGGTTGTTGTCGATTTTGTTAATAAATCGTCTAGAAAGTTCACCGTTGTCAACGACGAAGATGATCGTGGAGAACCAATCAGATATGCATATGAAAGCAGCCTCAGTAGTGGAGAAAGAGCAAGCGTCGATTCCCTATTTGAATATAGAGGGCTTTTAGTCGAAACAGTAAAGCAGGCTGAGGAAATTAATAAGAAACTGTACCCTAATTATGTTTATGCTGCGCCACAAAAAGTTAATATCCAATACTCATCGGAAGATAAGGCCAATGAAAGCCGCCTTTATGTTGGTGAAATCAAAACTAAAGGTGATCCTTATGATTTTTTAACTTTTAGTTCTATAAGAAATACGGTGTTTGACCGCCACATTCAAACAAATTCAGGCATATTGCAAGCTACTGCAAACAATGTGTTAAACACAATTAGCATCCCAAAAATACTGGACTTAGGTGTCTTTATAGATGTTAAGTTTTACTCAGATGATCTTGGCGAGCAACCTAACGGTGTTGTTCAAGTTGGCATTAATGCATTGGAGCGAGGCTTTGTCCCTATATCTGGTAAAGATGTGAATAATAATGATATCCCTATGACTGCTAGCCAGGTGTTAGGTGGCGGTTTTTCATTAGGTGGGTCAGGTAATATTAAAGAAAAATTCGAACGCTATTCAAGTACGCTAGTAGGCGGTTCGACTGCAGGCGTCTCTGGAGGTTGTAGCTTATACGTTAAAGAGACAATAGTAATCAACGGTAGATACTACTTTATATACGCTTGCAAATAATACCATTCAGGGCCAATGTCTATCTTTGGCCCTCTTGTCTATACAAACTTTTATAATGCTCTCTACAGTTGACCAAACCGTAACCAACTAACAGCCCAAAAGTTGAGCGGCTTCTAGTATGTTAAATTCAACTTTTTAATATCTGCTAATAACCATAGTGACCATTGCAAATAGTCTTTTTATTAATAACTTGTTATTGTTCGGTAGGGTTTTAAGGTTCCTTTATCGCTCATTGTAAAGGGCATTTTTATAAAAGATGTGGATAGCAAATGATTGATGCGGTTTGTACTTATGGTGGTGAAAGGCACACTTTCTCAATTTTGAAATTTCAGGTGTTACCTGAATCAGAGATTGAACAATTCAGGCAATTTTTAGAATGCCCTGAGTGCAAAGGGAAGGCGTATTATCGTAAGACAAGCTCAGACGGTAAAGCGGCCTGTTTTGGCTCTAGATACCATATTGCAGGATGTGACGAAGGCCATCCTTCAACTCAGCGAGACCGAGAGACTCGACATGCCGTTGAAGTGAATCAATTCATTGCAGATACGAATATTATCAGTATTGATTTCAGGTTATTAAACACCAAAAAGCCCATTTTAGAGGTGAAAACTGTCGCCTCTGGAGCAAACCTAATCTCAAGCCGCGCCCCAAAAATCGATAATGCCAGCCGCAAACCCGCTGGCAACAATCAACAACCCAAGGTCAAAGTATTGGGGCTGGAGAAAATTCTCAATAGCCTAATGCGTGGTAGCGACTTAGCCCAGTCGAATACCTTGATTGAGCTTGATACTGGCTATCAATTCAAAGCGAAGAATTTATTTGTTAACTTTGCCGAGGCTGAGCCCAGTGCTAATGCTAAAGAGGCAAAGCCTAAAATGTATTGGGGGACGATTTCACACCTAGACAAAGCGCTTGATTGGTTAAACCCATCTGATTGTACTGATGTTGGTATTCCTATCGCTAAATATAAGTCGATATTATTAGAGCGTTTTAAGGTATCAGAAGGGCGTCAGTTAGAAGGTGCGGGGATTATTCTGTTTGGAAAATGTTTTTGGAACGCCAAGAAGACTCGCAAAATAATAGTGTAACCATCCCTTATATCGATCATATTTTAAGAGAGTTTTCCTTATTTAACCGCTCATACAGTTTGGGCGGTAAATCATTCAGTGATTCATGTGGCCGATCATAATTATATTCTTCAATCCAACTATCTGTGATTTCCCTAACTTCAGTCAAGCTATTGAACAAGTAACTGTCTAATACTTCATTTCGATAAGTGCGGTTGAATCGTTCAATATACGCATTTTGCGTAGGTTTACCTGGCTTAATAAAATCTAACTTGATGCCGTGTTGTTCAGCCCAAATCTCAATTGCATGTGAGATAAACTCAGGTCCATTATCTTGTCTTAACCGCTTTGGATAACCTCGATAAGCGGCAACCCTATCAAGTACTCGTATCACTCGCTGAGCTGGCAAACTCGAATCCACTTCGATAGCTAAAGCTTCCCGATGATAATCATCAATGACATTAAATGTTCTAAACGACTTTCCAGAAAATAAGTTATCGCTCATAAAATCCATTGACCAGCATTCATTTGCCTTTCCAGGAACGGCTAGTGGCTCAGGCTCTCGAAAAGGTAAGCGCTTTTTGCCTTTACGCCGTAAGTTAAGCTTCAAACCACAATAAATACGGTACACACGTTTATGGTTCCATTTATGCCCTAGGAGCCGTAGTCGCTTAAATATCTTCCGAAACCCATAGGCCTTATGTTTCTCTGCAATGTCTGATACAGCCTCAATGATGTCATTATCATCGACACGTTTAAGTTGATAATAAAATGTGCAACGACTGATACTTAACGCATCACAAGCCAACACAACACCTAGGCCAAATTCATTAATGGCATAGTGGGCTAATACCTTTCGCTCTGCTGGCTTTATAGCTTTTTTTCAACAATGTCTTTGAGTGCCATGTTTTGTAAGCTGACATCCGCAAACATCTTTTTAAGTTTGGCGTTCTCGGCTTCTAATTCACGCATACGCGTTAAATCTGAGGCTTGCATCCCACCGTATTTTGATTTCCATTTGTAATAGGTGCTTTGACCTACATTATGTTTGCGACATAACTCAGGCACCGTGAGTGCGCCAGACTCGCCTTCTTTGAGGATATTGATAATTTGGCTTTCAGTAAAACGTGTCTTTTTCATGTGATTCTCCATTTGGTTTAGTGTAAATGGAAAACTCTATTTAAAACATTCTGACTTTAAGGGAGGGTTACACTAAGACATGAGGCGCGTTTGTGCAACAGACCATACCAACAGCTTTTATCCTCAGAATCCGGATTATTACTGGGATTCTTTGGCCCAGTATCTATGTTGTTCCGAGCTAATGATAAAGATAAAGCTATTTTCATTGCAAATGACTCTCCGTTTGGCTTGGGAGGATCTGTATTTATAGTCAACACAGAGCAAGGTATAGAAGTTGCTAGAGAATTGCTACATGAATGGTTTTTATCAATCATCCAACTTCTACAAAGGCCGATCTGGTTACAATCCAGAACTTATAGGCTTAGGTATTAAAGAGTTTGTAAACTACAAACTAATTAATATTGTGGATATTTATGCACCTTTTAATAGAACTCATAAATGATAATTTAATAGCCTCAAACGTAATCGTTCAGGCATAACTAGGAAAATAGAAATGAAGACCAATAACTTATTTCAACCAATTAGTCTAGGACGCTATCATACACTGGACCTTAAGTATTAAGTCTGACATAAATCCCATCTAAGGTTATGTCTTCTTT
>NZ_BMQI01000079.1 GCF_014648035.1 Shewanella algicola
TAAACTCTCAATAGAGTACGTTTTGATAAGCAGTTACACAAAATTAGTTACAGTCTCGATTATCGGACAGCGTTAATGTGACTTTATGAACACCTGCTTGAATCACCTTGAAGCTCATTGATTTGCCATATCCCCCAGTTTTCTCAATAGCGTTCTCATCAAATGACCACTCATATTCGAAACTCACTCCGGGAGCGCTGATATAAGGCATATTCAATGTTGCGAAACCAGTTGAAGGAACGAATTTAACGTTATTGTTTATGCTCAAACTCAATTTATCGTCTGTTGGGAATGTATAACTAAACGTGTTCATGATGATGTTTGACTCACCAAGCGTTACGTCTTTATATCCCTTTAACCATGCTTTAACTTTCAAATTCAGTCTTTGTGAACCATCCAGATCAGCTTCTTTTACTAAATAAGTAATGGTAGATTCATTTGAAATAACAGTTCCATCTGGAAGTTCCCATTCAGATTGCGATTCAACACCGGTTGAAATGAATGGGTTGACAACTTGTAATTTCAACTCTATTTGAGTACCGACTTCAACAAAACTTGGTTTTGCCACATTGACCGTTAATGGTTTTGGTTTAGTCACAGAAATATACTTAATGGCTTCACTCCATTGTCCACTTTCAACTTCAGAAGAAGTATTCGCATATTTCATCCGGGCTTTCACTTTTAACAAGCTATCAGCCACAGTTAACTTAAACGTAGAATCTGCTTGCAACCAAGTTTCACCATTATCAATTGACCACTCTACTATCGCATCACCTTGAGGTGTATCGCTGTTATCCAATGCTATTAATTCAACTTCCTGCCCTGATATCGCTTGACTGGAACCGGCTATCGTTATCTTCGGGATATCATAACTAATTAAGGTCACTTCATCTGAATTAGTCACAACACCAGTTTCTTTGTTTGTAACGACAGCCCTGATTTTAATCGTTTCAGGACTTGTTGATTTGATAGAAATGTATTGACGGTCTGCAAGTTCGTCATCTGAAATCCAAGCACCATCTGCTCGTTGCATTTGCCAATCAATATTACCCATCACTCTAAAATCATCATATGAAGCGGTATCAAATCTAACATCAAAGTTGGCAGGTATTCTTGATTGTACAACTCGTGAAACAACCTCACCTTCAACCGCTGTGCCTTTAACAACAGTAATGCTTCTCGGAATTGATACTCGTTGCACCTCGATATCTGGATAAGGTGATTGTGCTCTTGCTACTGCATAAACAGCTTGGTTACGCTCGAAGATAATATTAGCGTCAAGCTCAATCACTCCTTCCCCTGTAGCGCCAATCGATTTGGTTTCAGTTATAGGTTCATAATCTGTTCCATTTTTGAACGCTAAATATACATCCCAACCGGTACCCATTGTCGAAGCATCATACTCAAACAGACCTGTCGCATTATTGCGAAGCCCTAATTGAATTGAGGCGCTGATGGTTTCAGTTGAAGCATATTTGGGACTATCTAGTTCCATCAACACTTGCATATATGGGTGAGGTGTAACAATTAAATCAAATTGTTTTACAATGTTAATCTCTGGCGCCAAACTGTAATGGCCTTCTAATGTATACCCCACTTTGTCCCATAATACCGAGTCACCTAACTTTTCCGCATAACCAGAAAATGTTTGAGTTTCGCCAAAAGGTAATTGGTTATGCTTATAGAATTTTTCGTCGCCATTTTCGTTACTTAAACTTACTGCTACATTTGCACGACTAGACTTACCGTTGTATCGGCCTAGCAATGTGTCATTGATAGAAAGGCTGTATACACCGTCGCTTAATTTCAGCTTGTCGTCTAATTCGAGCTCCAAAGGCTGTGGCGCAATAGCTTCAAACTCTAATGTCTCACTTCCGACTTTAGCAACTCTACCTGTCTTGTTAACAATATAAGCATGATAGGATAATCGGTTTAAGCCTAGTTCACTGACAGCTCCTGAAATTTTTGATTGATACGTTGTCACTGTTGGCGTTAAGCCATCAGGCAATTCAGACCATTCAATATAACAAGCATACTTATTATCATTTGACGCCAACGCAGCCGCAGCTTTTGTGCCGTACAAATCACATTGAATACCTCTTGTTCGATTGACCGTTAATGCAACATCCTCGACTTTTTGAATCACGGTTACAGGGTTATGATTTACCGCAAACGTCATCTGTAAATAATTAAATGGCAGTGACAGCGAACTCACTCTACCATCCTTATCTTCGACCTCAACATCCATCACATATGATGTGTTGGCTTCTAAACCAAAGTTCTCTCCGGTGAGCTTTTTAAAATAATTTTCGCTATTTGTCGTAAATGCTTCGCGTCCATCAATTTTAATGCTCTTTATTGTCGATTCACCTAAAACACCATTATGAGCAACGATAGTTAAATCATCTAACATGTTGACAGTTTGTGCACTTGAAAGGTTCTCGATAGACCGTCCTTTATGAAGCACTTTGATTTGCGGTAATGGCCTAGCGACTACAACATCATCATAAGTTTCTATTGTTTCATTGTTGTAAGTGTCTTTCGCAATAACTTGAACGGTGTACTCGCCCGGAGTTAATGACGTCATTACAAATGGATAGGCACTCGCCAAGTTCCCATTCAAAACGGAAGAGTTTGTGAGTGTTTTTGAATCAGCGTTATTGTTAGGAATATCAAATGAGATTTCATTACCATCTACCGTAATGGTACTCTCACTTTTAGTGCCCTCTTTTGCCGTAAAGACTAATTGCACGCGAGACGGTTTCCACCAGGTATCGGTAGACGCTAACTCAGGTCTGAAGTTCGTGATACCTACAGCACCTTCGCCTCCCGCAATCGCAACCGTAAAGCCTAAATCCGTATTAACAACGGGTTCATTCTCTAATGTTGGATTGAAATTAGTAAAGGCGATATTAGGTCCACGAAAATCATGATGAATAACCCAGTCTTTAGTAAGCAAGACAGATTCATTCCAACCACCAATTTTACTGTTCGCTATAATTTTATAGTCGCTATCAAATTGAAGTTGATCCAAGTCTTTCGTATAACCCACGCCACTATAAATAGTACAAGACGATTCTCCTTCAGGTACATTACATGTTCCCACACCATCAATGGTCACCTTTTGAATGTATGTTCTTGGCTCAACCAATACAGTTGTAAAACTTAACTGGCTATCTTCACTGTAATTGTACATTTCGAAGCCACTAAATACTTGGCCCATTAAGCGAGTCGTTATATCTTCGATAACGGGTTTGGGTGGCTCTGTGACTGTTAAATCTATTGTCCCTGTTGATATTTCAAATTCTGTTATTTTATTGCCATTAAAGCCGACCAATGAATACTCTAACGATTGAATTCCAGGTTGTTGGAATATCCCTGAAACCTTATCATTTGTTCCCGCAATACCTTCCGGTAAAGATGTCCATTTTACAAAGCAAGGTACATCACCTTTATTAATTGCTCCTTTGGCAAGTGCTTCAGACTCGACCAATCTACATCCTGTGACGTTATCAACTGCAATTTCTGACATCTCACTAACAATGGCATCAAAGGTTTTATTTCCTAATGTTATAGATGAAATCTCAGTTTTAATATCTCCTTCGAAGCTTGTTGAATCCATGCCTGTGACATAACCTGCAGGGAGAGAATCTATGTATTGGCAAGTCCCATTTTGTAACGAATAAGGGGTATTACACGTTTCAGTTGTTGATACATCTTCTATTAAAATGCATTTTCCATCTTGAGCCGTCATTCCAAGTGGACAATAATCATAAACAACATCGACGGTTTTATGATACTCACACTGGCCGTTTTGGTCTGAATACCCATCAGGGCAACTTTTTAACACTGGCGTTTTTTCATTGCCCTCACACTGAAGTGTCGTTGTATTAAGCGTCATGCCATCATTACAAGTGCATGATGAATCAACAAATGAGGTAGAACAAACTGGAGTGAAATAAACATCTTTCACGCACTCCCCACCATTTAAGGCAAAAGAAGCTGAACAACTCTCTGTGTAAGCAACAACGTCCTTAAATTCACAATATTTTCCGTCACTGGATTTAACATATCCAACAGGACAAGAGCCCACTAAGTTAGTGTCGGTTTGCTTGAGACATTGGGTTTCTGAAATTTTATCAAATGAAGCATCATCACAAATCCATTCTTCTTGGTCAGTAACTAACAATGAACAACTTGACCCCGAAAGGGTATATGCAGGGTCTCCACATTTATAGATATGAGCGTTCGTTAACGTCTTATTACACACCTCTGTAGTTGAATCTGGCGAATAAGTTGAGTCGGAACAAGATAAGGTATACGGAGCTGTTTGATCTAACGTACATGAACCATCACTGTGGTTTACATAATTAGATGGACAAGTCCAAGCGTTTTCTTTGTTCTGCAACTGTGTACAATTTCCGTCATTATGATTCACATAATTTATGGGGCAGGTAAACGAATATGCTAACGTATCCGTAAAGTGGCAAGTTGAACCGGATAACGACCAATTACTATCGCAAGACCATGTATTTGCTTGAGAAACTAGCTTGCTGCACGTAGAATTTTCTAAGCTATAATCACTTGGGCAATTGTAGTTAAATGGCTGAGTTTCTAACAGACTGCACGAATTGCCACTTAGCAAATATCCAGAATCAGAGCATTTCCACGAATTATTGGCTGTTAATAAACGACTACATGAACTGCCACTTAACGAATAATTTTCTTGGCAATTGTAGCTAAATGGCTGAGTTTCCAACAAACTACACGAATTTCCACTTAACGAATATCCAGAATCTGAGCATTTCCACGTATTTGTGGCTGTTAATAAACGACTACACGAACTGCCACTTAGCGAATAATTTTCAGGGCAATTATATGAAAAATTCGTAGTGACAAGTTTCGAGCACGAATCACCGCTGAGCGAATATCCAGAATCATTGCATTTCCACGTATTGTTTACCGTCAATAATTGGCTGCAGGAGTCTCCGCTAAGTGCATAATTTATAGGGCAATTATAACTAAAAGGCTGCACTTCTAACAAACTGCAAGTTGAACCACTTAAGGTATAACGAGCGTCATTACATTTCCATGTATTATTGGCCGTTAACAATCGAGAACACGAATCCCCGTTAAGCGAATAATTTGCATCGCAGTTGTACGAAAAATCGGCAGTTTCAAACTTTGAACAAAGAGATCCATTTAGTGAATATCCACTTCCTGAGCACTTCCACGTATTTGTGTCTGTTAATAAGCGCGAACACGAGCTTCCACTAAGTGTATAATTTGATGGACAATTATACGAAAAACTGGCCGTTTCAAGCTTAGAACAAGTTGACCCACTTAGCGAATAACCACTCACCGAGCATTTCCACGTATTTGCAGCCGTTAATAAGCGAGAACACGAATCCCCATTTAGCGAATAATTTGCAGGGCAATTGTACGAAAAAGCATCAGTTTCAAGCTTTGAACAAGTTGACCCACTTAGTGAATATCCACTTCCTGAGCACTCCCACGTATTTGCGGCTGTTACTAAGCGAGAGCACGAACTTCCACTAAGTGTATAATTTGATGGACAATTATACGAAAAATCAGCAGTTTCGAGCTTTGAACAAGTTGACCCACTTAGTGAATATCCACTTCCTGAGCACTCCCACGTATTTGCGGCTGTGACTAAGCGAGAGCACGAACTCCCACTAAGTGTATAATTTGCAGGGCAATTATACGAAAAATTGGCCGTCAGAAGTTGGGTGCACATACCATTTATTAATGTTGATCCAGATGCGCAGGTAGGTGTAACCGTAGTTGTTTTTGCACATAATGTTGACGATACACTCTGATATCCTGATGGACAACTAGACTCAGCGTAGTTACTACACATACCGGTTGATGAATTAAAAGAATCACAATACATAGATGTATTGAGACCGGTTTCAATATAAGCACCGCTTGACTCTATAAGTTTACATGTTGATGGAGCCTTATATGATGAACTAGCGTATTTGTTAAAACCCATCATATCATTCATGTAGTCTTTAAATACTACACATAAATTGCCACTAGCAAGACATTGGCCACTGTCTTGTAGCGCACCACTGACACACCCTGCCGTAGTAGTAACCGTTTTTTCGCATGTGTAACTCGATGAATTAAAGGTATATCCTGATGCACAATTTGGAGTAGTCGTTACTGTTTTCTCACAGCGATTATTAGTTGATGAATAAGCATATCCACTCGCGCAAACCTTGCTTGCGGTTTGAGTTACTGTCTTTTCACACCGAGAATTAGCCGAAGAATAGGTATAGCCACTCGCACAAACTGGATCGGCTGATTTAGTTGTGGTTTTCTCACAACGGGTATTTACTGAAGAATACGAGTATCCTGAAGCACAAATTTTACTCGCGGTTTGTATTAACGTTTTCTCACACCGAGAATTAGCCGAAGAATAGGTATATCCACTTGCACAAACGGGATCTGCCGATTTGGTTGAGGTTTTTTCACAACGATTATTAGTAGATGAATAGGTATATCCACTCGCACAAACCTTGCTTGCCGTTTGAGTTAAGGTTTTTTCACACCGAGAATTAGCTGAAGAATACGAATAACCACTCGCACAAACGGGATCTGCCGCCAATGTTGAGGTTTTTTCACAACGATTATTAGTAGCTGAGTAGGTATATCCACTCGCACAAACCTTGCTTGCCGTTTGAGTTAAGGTTTTTTCACACCGAGAATTAGCTGAAGAATACGAATAACCACTCGCACAAACGGGATCGGCTGATTTGGTCGTAGTCTTCTCACAACGATTGTTAGTAGCAGAATAGGTATATCCACTCGCGCAAACCTTGCTTGCCGTTTGCATTACCATTTTTTCACAACGATTATTCGCTGAAGAATACGAATAACCACTCGCACAAACAGGATCGGCTGATTTGGTCGTAGTCTTCTCACAACGATTATTAGTAGCAGAATAGGTATATCCACTGGAACAAACCTTGCTTGCTGTTTGAGTTAACGTTTTTTCGCATCGTAAATTTGAGTAAGAATAGGTATAACCACTTGCACAAACTGGTGCTGCTGATTGTGTAAGGGTTTTCTCACAGCGATTATTGGTTGCAGAATAGGTATAACCACTCGCACAAATTTTGCTGGCCGTTTGAGTAAGCGTCTTTTCACATCTTGAATTGGCCGAGGAATAGGTATATCCACTTGCACAAACCGGTTCGGCTGATTTAGTTGTGGTTTTCTCGCAGCGATCATTGGTTGCAGAGTAAGAATATCCACTCGAACAAATCTTGCTGGCCGTTTCAGTAAGCGTCTTTTCACATCTTGAGTTAGCCGAAGAATAGGTATAACCACTCGCACAAACTGGATCGGCTGATTTTGTTGTGGTTTTCTCACAACGATTATTGGTTGTAGAGAATGAATAACCACTTGCACAAACCTTGCTTGCCGTTTGAGTTAACGTTTTTTCACAACGAGAATTAGCTGAAGAATAGGTATAACCACTTGCACAAACTGGATCTGCAGCTTCTGTTAATGGCTTTTCACACTGGTCATTGACGATGGAATACGTAAAACCTGATGGACAAGTCCTTGATGCTACCTGCGAAACGGTTTTTTCGCATCGCGAATTGGCCGTAGAATATGAATATCCGGTCTCACAAAGAGGGTCGGCCTCTGTCGATAATGTTCTTTCACATACTTTTAATGATGAGTTATAAGTAAAGCCTGCCAAGCAATCATAATCAACGGTTTTAGTAACCGTTTTTCTACAGTCATTTGTCGCGCTGACATAAGTATAGCTAGGGTCAGAACACGTCTTATCTGCTACAACGACGATAGTTTTTTCACAACGGTCATTTGACGTTGAGTAAGTAAAACCGGTTGAACATTTTGCTACCGTATTTTCATACTCAGTTTTAGTGCAAGTACCGTCGCCATTGCTGTCAAACCCTTCAGGACAACTTGATTTAGCTATTTCTGTTAGCTTCACACATTTTGAAAGATCAGATGTTTTAGTCCAGCTTGAGTTAGGGCATGTATATAAAAGGCTTGCTGTGTTCACCTTTTGGCAAGTGTTCGTCGTAGAATCTAAAATATATGAATCGGGACATATCTCAGCTGTAATATTTGGAACATCTAGCGAATAATGACTTGTGCCAGCAACATTGGATACTTCTGGATAGAATGGGATCTTTAACACGCCCCCAGTTGCAGTTAAATCTTGAACAATGGTCATTGACTGTCCAGGCTTTAATGCTTTTCCTTGAACAATAAGACTAGATTCGGCATCACTCGCTAGAGACACCTTCACTTTCGTCAATCCTTGTGCGACCTTTCCATCAGCATTTGTGATCACGGGGGTTTCAAGTACCGTGACAGGTTCATCTTTTCGATCCAGAACCAATTCATCTAATGCTAACGCTTTTATTTCAGGCAACATCAACGTATTAGCATTGCTTGACGCATAACTCATTGGGATTCCACCCAATATCATTAATAATGCTAAAAATCTCATCAATCCGTTCATCTCAATCTCCGCGATAGACTATTCCACAGATTATTTTACTGCTGAGATTTCGTAATTCATGACGGTTCAGAGGTCATTTGGGACACGCTATTTTTTTTTCGCTGTTTTTTTGACTTTATCGACAGCCTGTTACCGTGGAATTTTAAAAATTGGGGGGGGGGGGAGTTGTCGCTGGAAGCATAAGCTGACATAGGTTGCTTCTAGCTTTCAATCACTTAGCACAAAGATGTAACCATAACCTGACATAAAATATAACCATAAGCTGACAAATTAGTGTAGCCTTTTTCAGATCATGATGATGGCATGTACTTTTACAACATCCGGAGACTTTAAGCATCACTAACAACGCGACATAACGAGTGGCAAGAACTAGCAGCGATCAAGTACACCAGTAGCAGCTCAGCCCCAAATCACTCCAACGGCGGGCAAGCACCATATGCTTCGGTCAAACTGCACAAATCAGGTTACAGGAAGGTGCACCAATAGTATGGGGCCCATGCATTATTGAGCTTAGCGGCACTGGCCCTGATTGCACCATCTGCAGGCAGACACTGAGCGCTTCTACTGGTCACATTACCCTATTTCAGACAAGAAAAAGCCCCAATTAAATGGGGCTAGCACCAAAAACAAGGGAGCAGTCAGATCTGGTCAGAACTAATTCAGCTTATCTGGCTTCCACGAGGGCGCGGCATCATAACCTCCATGTTTAATGCTAAATCAAAGCCTAGTAGAAGGTGGGCGTCATTGCCATTAACAATGGGTGGCTTCTTTTTCTTACTATGGGTATCTATGTATTTACTTTGAATGAAACCCCCAAAAAAATAATTGACAACAATCATTTCTCGACAACAAACTCCTCAAATATTTTTATTCTTTTATTCTTTGCTTTTTTCACTATCATCATTGGTATTTTGCTAAACGCTCCTTTAGGAACAAAGTACTTTTTATTCTCACCCACATTAATTGATGCAACGCTCAGATTAAATATAATAATCTCGCAATTAAACCTGACATCCTTCCTCTCAAAAAACTCGCCATCAACCTTAACTAAACCATTCTCCATCAAAGTCACATCAACTAATTTTGAAACAACAAAATAAAATGAGTAAACAAAAACTGAAAAAACCACCAAAAACAAAAAAAATAAAAACTTTCTTTCCTCAACAAACATACTCAAATCGGGATCAAAAGATAAATCCATACAAAAGAAAACTCCTCCTAGAAAAATGAGGACAAATGCATATAAGAAAGCAGATATGACAAATTGAAAATAAAGATATGCCCTATATCCTAGAGAACTCAATTCTACATTACCCATAAATTTTACCATTCTATTATTGGTTTTGTTACAATAGTTGCTGTATGAGCACCTAGACCAGGGCCAGCTGCTATTGAGTATATATGGTCAGATGGAGCCGTCATGACATCATATGGTGCAGGATTAGCCACAGAAAGATCGATAAAACCAGTGCTCCCGCCCACCTCAAAACTTTCACCATAAAAAGTATCTGGGTTTGGGGCTGCGACATATTCAACCTGGGCACCAATATCTAAACCACTCTGTTCTTTTGAATAGTAGTAATAAAATGAACTCTTCTCTATTGTAAGAGGATTTCCATCCAAATCAAACCTAGCGTATCCCACACCACCACTAAACCCTATATCCCACATTTCAAAATCAATCCCCACCCCAACAGCAATAGCTTCACCATACCTAGACATTTCTCGTTTAAGGTTTCTCCAGCTTTTCTTTACATTCTCCCATGAGGGTGAATTCGATAATTCTTCTCTCTTCGCCTGCTGGTTACCATTTAACATTTGTGCAAATCCGGCAGTAATGGCTCCATTCCCAAACTTACCACCAGTTACCTTAGAAACAGCTCCACCTATGGTAGCTGCCACTACGACCCTCGCAGCATCCCAACCCACTCCCTGTGTTGTCCCAACAATTCCATTCACATTAGTGGCTTTAGTTAACCCCGCGCTCAAGAACCCATGTCCAAAACTGCCACCTTGTAACTCAGACATGATTCCTCCAGCTACAGCATGAGAACCTATGTGGCCATATCCATTTGTTTCCCAAAAACCAGATTTTGCATTAAACTCAGCGCCTATCGCTCCAAATACAGCTCCAGACAAAGCACCGTAAAATGTCCCTCTCAAAGTACCGGTAGCAACATATCCACCCGCAGCTCCTGCAACAGCCCCCGCAGCAGCAGACCCCAACCCCCAAGCAGTTGCTGCCCCGTATGTGGCATATGTAATGATTGCTGCCAATATTACACGACCATATTTTTCTATGAACCGGCCAAACTCTTTGAATATTTTATCAAAAAAGTACCCACTTGGGTCGGTATAGCTCATTGGGTTATTCAGCACATAACTATAGCGGTTATAGTTCTGGCTATTCTTAGGCGCCTGAATGAAAGGATCTGCCTGCATGAAGCGACCTAGGGTTGGGTCGTAAATACGCCCTCCCATATGAATGATGTCCAAGCCTTTAAGCTCTTTATGACCGGTATAGCCACGCTCTGTCGGCTCAGGAACCGTGAAGTTGGCCATTAAACTATCGACATAAATACTGTGTCGCTTGCCATATGGGTCATAAATTGCTTGCGACACTACCTTGCCATTTTGGTCGGTTACCGCAACAACCGACCCTTGATGGTCTTTATGAAGATAATAGGACGATTGGCTACCATTACTTCGGTGTGTGACGATCACGTCATCTGCAACATAGTACTTGTGCTCAGTTAGCGCCCCCGTACCACCACTACGAACAACCTTTTCATAGTTACCAAGATAAGTTGTTTGGTAAGTCGTGCTTTTACCTTGCTCAACGCGACTATCGGTTTTGAAATACAGCTCTCTATCCACACCGTAGTACATTGTAGATGAGTTGCTACCTTGACTTATCTGGGTAGCTTTGTCGTAGCTGCCGTAGGTAAAGCTACGGCTACCATCTGACTTAACATTGCCATTTTCATCATAGCTAAAGCTATATAGTGCATGCGTGAACGATGAGTCACTGTAGACGCCCAGCAACTTATGGACTTTCACCGCATCATACTTGTAGTAACCAGCTCCAGACTTATATTTGAAGTTACCCCAGCCATCTAGCGTATAAGTTTGAGTCGACTTAAAGCTACCAGGTAGCGCACCAAGAGTGTCCTGATAACTGATGGTGCGACGTTCCAAACGATTTAAATCGTCATAGGCGTACGACTCAGTAAAATTGCTACCACTGCCCACTTTTGAAGAGTAGTTGCTAGTCCTAGTTTTTACGTTACCAATTAAGTCGTAAGTGACCCCTGAATAGTGAATATTTGGGTTTGAACTGTGAGTGATTTGTACGCTGCTAAAGCGCCCCGTATCACTTTCATAATCAATAGTGCTAATGACATTGTTGCCGTAACTCAGTTTTGACACATGATTACGTTCATCCATGTCATCAATTTGCTTTAACTTTGCTTTGGTTTGGTTATTTCGCAGCAAATATAGGTAACCGTTACTCTTATAAACAGATTCAACGGCAAAGCTACTGGTACCCGAAGGGTAGGTGGTCACTTTGGGTCTGCTATAGCTATCATAGGACTGAGTCTGGGTATACCACTGACCATTGATATAAGTTTTGGTCTGCTCAGGCAATGACAGTTGATTATAGGTAAATGTTTTCTTGGTCGACGCCGATGACGTTGTATTACACGCGACAGAAGTGGCGGTATATTTTGCCGTCGACATCAGCTTGCCTACTGCTTTACTGCTTGCATGTGCCGTTGAACCATAATTCCAGCACAGCGTCCCCTCAGAAGCCTCGTAGCTTCTTACTTTGCGCCCTAAGACATCATAACTAAAGGTAAACAGGTGCTGTCGAGCCGTTTTCTGCGTATAGAGTTCACCAAATGCATTATAGGTATATTGCCAGAGCCCTTTGATAGGATCGTTAGTACTAAGCTTACGCCCCCAGTCATCATAGGTATTGCTAATAACACTCGACTTCCCATCGGCCACCGTTGTAGCGGAAAGCAAATTCCCATACGAGTCGTACTCAAATTCGACCGTATTACCGAGTTCATCGACCGTTTTAACTAACTCTCCAAATGCATTTTGGTAAGAGTAAGCAATTTGCCCTAAACCATTAATCTCCTGCGTTTCGCTGCCATACCATCTCTTTTCAACATCATTCCCATTTGGACTCGTTACCAGATAAGGCCGTCCCAATACATCGTAATCTATGCTAGTCACAAGACTCGAGTTGGGTTCAGAAACAGTCTTCTGACGTCCCTGTTCATCGTACGTTAGAACAACCGTATTCCAGGCTCCATCAAAGCCTTCGACGCTGTTAGCAACTTCTCTTCCCCAGCG
>NZ_BMQI01000080.1 GCF_014648035.1 Shewanella algicola
AAGAACTTGAGCTGTTAGATAGCACTAATATCGTGTTTGCTTAACCAGATCTGAGGTTGATTAATATCATCCTACATTTACTATCTTATTGATGTAAAGCAGTTTTATTTAACTCCCCTGACCAATAAAAGCGAGCTTGCACGTTAAAAGTGAACCTAATATTTGACAGGAAATAATAACACTTTAATTTCAATGCATTAAAACATTCGAGAACTATTTTTCGTACTAATTTAGTTTACTTATTAGCCGATTAAACTTAAAGACACGCCAAAAACCATTACAACTGTTTTATACACAGTACACAACACATAAAGGTGAGAGACTAGCTGCCACTGGATATCTAGCCGACATTTGTAAGCCAGTTAAATGTCGTCTGAAGCAGAGTAAAGCGCCACGATGTTAGTAGCCGCTGTCCATATTTGAAACAAGTAATGGGGCAAAAACGAGTTTCATGCTTTGCTTGTAATTGGTTGATTCAACTCTGGACTTGAGGACGTTGAAGAAAATGACGTGAGCTGGCCATGGACGGCCAGCTAGCTTTAGAGGGGAAGGGACGCCCCATCTGAAGCGTTAGCATTTTCGAATAAGGCCGAAGAACACCGAAACGCGGTCAAAAGCTGGATTCAACCACGTCGCGAAATTATCGCTTTTCAGATAATTTTGATGTGGCGGCTGGGAGTTCCAAGAGGGAACAGCCGTTGGTTTCCTCTTGGTCTGGTGTGGGCGAAGCGCCACGACGTTAGTGGCCGCAGGCCATTAGTACAAAAGTACAAAGCAAACACCTGGATCCCGGCTCAAAAGCATTACCGGGATGAGTAAAATTACAGGTGCAAGCGCGGCTGTGACCTTCGAAAACATGGATGTTTTCGCAGAGCGCCCATGGATGGGGTTACTGCTTGTCACAGAAGCGATTGCACTAAGGTCACTCTTTCAAATCCATGTGATTGTGACATTTGTATTTGCGATACATCACCTGCGGCAGGCAATAAGTACCAATGAAGTGCTGGTATCGAATAAACTCATTTGATTCAAATACCCATCTAGTCACAATAATAAAGCAGAAATCTGGGCTAGCAGACAAACAAAAAGGGCTTAGCATTGCTGCTAAGCCCTTCTATAAATTGGTGGAGGCGGCGGGACTTGAACCCGCGTCCAGAAAGCCTACATCCTCGGCACTACATGTTTAGTCTCTCTTTTATTTAACCAAGCAGTCTCCGAAAGACAGGATGCTACTTGGTGAGTCCGGTACTGTTTCGCGGTTCACCCCCGGACGGAGTTCCCTCGCTAGCACACTGTAATATGACCATCAGAATCCACTGTCCACGTGCGAAACGTGTGGTTGATGGCTAGCTAGCCTAAGCTGCTAGAGAGTAGTTAGAGTCGTTTGCAACTATAACGGTGCGGCTTTTTACGAGGCCAACCGCCCCTCGACATGCTCCTTGGGTTTCGTGAATCCTGTCGAATCCAGAATCGCCCCCAATTGGTTATATCATAACGTGTTGTTTCGCTAATACCTAGTGACTATTAACAAAATATCATCGTTTGGCTATTATCCGTTCAGTCTGCTCTTTTTCATGACGCGAGACTGTTCAACTTTCCATTCACGTTCTTTGGTATCTTCACGTTTATCGTGATCTTTTTTACCTTTACCTAGGCCAATTTCAACTTTTACCCAGGCACCTTTACGCCAATACATCGACAGTGGCACTAAGGTGTAGCCCTGGCGTTCAATTAAGCCGGCTAATTTGTCGATTTCGCTACGTTTTAACAACAGCTTTTTGGTACGGATAGGATCGCACACCACGTGAGTGGATGCTGTATTTAGTGGTTGAATAGTACAACCGTGCATAAAGGCTTCACCGCCTTTGATAAATACATAACAATCAGCCAGATTGACTTTGCCCATACGGATGGATTTTACTTCCCATCCCATTAGCTCTAAACCCGCTTCGATTTTGTCTTCTATACGGAATTCAAAGGTCGCGCGTTTGTTGCGTGCGATGGTAGCTGAGGTATTTTTTGCTGATTTAGAATTCTTTTTTACCATTATATTTACCGTTGTGATTACTGCCGTGGCCTATAAAAAGGCGACTTGCAATCAGCGCTGAGCCCATTTAATAAACGCGATTATATTAAGGTTATAAATTAACACCATTGATATAAAGATATGGGGGAGATTTATGATATTTCAACGATTATACCTAGTTTATTGCCTATTGTGTTATTAAGGGTGAGATTTAGCGTTATGGCGGATGCCTTTTTTGTTTAACGTGATAAAATCTGCACATTGTTTCAATGATAGTGATGTCAGATGCCCAAAATTTCCAAAAGTATGCTAGTTAGATTTAGTGCCAAAGAAATGTATGATTTAGTCAATGATGTTGAGTCGTATCATGCATTTTTACCCGGCTGTGTTGGCGGTAAAGTATTAGAGTTTGATGGCAAAACCATGGTGGCGTCGGTTGATGTGAGTAAAGCTGGGATCAGTAAAACCTTTACGACTCGTAACCAGGTGGTTGAGGCTAAATCAATTACCCTAGAGTTAGAAAACGGGCCTTTTAAGCATTTACACGGTTTATGGAAATTTACTGAGCTGACAGAAGAGGCTTGTAAGGTAGAGTTTGATTTGCATTTTGAATTTTCAAATGCATTAGTCGACTTGGCATTTGGTAAAATTTTTAAAGATTTAATGTCATCGATGGTGGTGGCATTTACCGACAGAGCGAAGGTGATTTATCGTGACAAGTGAAACAGAACAATTTGCCGTTGATGTCATTTATGCATTACCCAAACAGCAAAAAATTATCACTGTGATGGTTGCGCCAGGTACCACGTTTATTGATGCGGTGATCCAAAGCAATATCGTGAAGTTTTTTCCTGACATCGATCTAGATAACATCAAACTGGGTGTGTTTAGCCGTGTGGTTAAGCATGATGACGTGATACAGCCTGGGCAGCGGGTAGAATTATATCGTCCTTTAATTGCCGACCCGAAAGATGTTCGCCGTAAACGGGCTGAAAAAGCAAAAGATGAAGGCCGGATTAATAAAATAACCGGTGCGAAGGTCAGTTAGTTTTTTCAATTATATACAAAAAAGCAGAATCAATAGATTCTGCTTTTTTTTTGACACTGATCTATTAACGATTATCTGGGTCGTTAGATTTTTCAGGTTGGTTCGTTAACGTTGGGCGTTTTTCTTCAACCAATGGCTTTGAGTCTGGGCGAGTTTCTGGCAGTAATGGTGTTAAATCAGGCTCATTAATCGTTGGCAGAGTGCTTAACTCAAGTGGTGTATTGAAATCACTGCTTAAATCGTAATCGCCAGTGACACTAGAGATCTTGTCACCCGTAAAATGAATGATCAGCTCTTTATGAATGATGCTGGCATCACGACCACTTTTAAAGTGGTATACATAGTACCAAGTGTCATCAGAAAAACTATCACGTAAAACCGGACGACCTAAAATGTATTCGGTTTGTTCTTTAGTCATGTCGATGCGAAGTTTTTCAACTTGCTGGGTTTCCATGTAGTTACCTTGCGGTATATCAGGCTTGTAAATTAGCCAATCGAAAACACTACATCCGCTCATTGAGAGTGAAAGCGCTACCGCGCTTACAAGGGTAAGACTTTGTTTTTTGTTTATCATTGTCTGCGCTACTTCCTAAATTCTGTCGGTCATCATACCCAAGCTATCCCTATGCTGACAAGGGCCGATTAGAAGATGTTGTGGCTTTGAGTAAATATCGCGACGTAAGTTCCTTATTTTTTCGTAATAATCTCCATCCTGACTAATGTTTGCTCTTTTAGCGCAACATTAAGCGGTGGTATTCACAGTCAGTTTTTAACGTCACCCTTGTTTAAGCTCACAAAACTCAGTGTTATTAGTCATTTTATTCATGCGGTTAACGCGCTTATATAACAGGGTATATACAGATAAATTCTTCAAAAGCGTGTTTTGTGCCACGTAATGTTAATAAAGTTGGTAAATAATCATTAAATTGTTTAATTTAAAAGCATGATAGATTGAAATGCTCATATAATGAATATGTGATTTAGTCTTTGTTTTATTTCCCGTTTAGTTGATTTTGTTATCAACAAAATAGGGTGACATAATGAGGTGTAACTTGCAGCTAACTGCCGCAAATCAACAAGGCCAGCTAGTGTGTGTCGGTACCGGAGTGCAGCTTGCAGGACAAGTTGGTCAATTAACCGTGAGTTATATTGAAATTGCTGATGTGGTTTTTTCGTTGGTGCCTGACGGATTCACCGACAGATGGTTATCGACCTTAAACGCTGATGTGCGCTCTTTACAAGGGTATTACGCTCAAGCAGGTGAAATAAAAAACCGCCGCGATACCTATCAGCAAATGGTTGATGCCATGTTAGATGAAGTGCGAGCAAACAAAAGAGTGGTCTGTGCTTTGTATGGGCATCCGGGGGTATTTTCTTGCGTATCACATTTAGCGATTGCACAAGCTAAGCAGCAAGGTTTTAAAGCTAAAATGCTTGCGGGTGTTTCAGCTGAGGCGTGTTTATGGGCCGATTTAGGTATCGATCCGGGTAATAGTGGTTATCAAAGCTATGAAGCCACTCAGTTTATGTTGTATCAACATGCTCCTAATCCTTGTGCTCATTTAGTGCTGTGGCAAATTGCGCTTGCGGGCGAACATACATTGACAAAATTTTCCACAACCAAACAGCGATTACATATTTTGGTTGAACATTTATTACAGTGGTATCCTATTGATCATCAAGTGATAATATATGAAGCAGCGAACTTAGCTGTGCAATCGCCAAGAGTGGAGCATATTGCCTTGGCTGATTTACCTGATGCTCGGTTAACGACCATCAGCACATTATTGATGCCGCCTCAGCAAGCATTAGCATTAAACCCTGCCATGCTTGCAAAGTTAGGCATTAGTGAAATGGATCTTGGTTAGAGAATACTGTTTACAATACTAAGGGCACGATATGTCGAATTTAAGTCAATTTTTTACTCAGTTAGGGACAGACGCAGCATTATTAGAAGCGTATCAACACGATCCTATTGGGGTGATGCAGGCTAACGGCATTACCGAAGAAGAAATTGAGGCGGTAATGTCGGGCGATAAAGCGCTTATCCGCCAATTAGCGGGTGACGAAGAGATGAACATGTTCCAGATTGTTACAACACCTAAGCCGTAATACGTTGTTGATGCAGGTTTTCATTAAAGTCGTTTTCACTGTGCTGCTAATATTATGCAGTTCAGGGATTGTGCTCGCCAATCAAATGGATGATGAGCTCGATATTGTTGAAAACTTTATGCACACCAACACTCAAAGTGCTATTGCCAAATTAAATTCAGTGTTAGACCATCAAGACCAGTTGTCGATGCTGCAAAAAAGCCGCTTATATATGCTAATTAGTGTGAAACATATCTATTTAGCTCAGTATGCTGAAGCAGATGAAGCCTTAGACATTGCATTAACCTTTAACCCGCCTGAAGATATTATCACGCGTATTTATTTATATCGGGTGACAACCAGTATTGGCTTAAAAGACTATAAACGCGCGTTTACTTTGTTAGAGACCAACTTATCTCGCATTGATAATTATCAAGATAACAGCATTAAAATTGCTACCTATAATCGCCTATTAAATGTGTATCTTGAGCTCGAGGCTTATGATGAAATGTTGCGAATATCGCAATTGGCTCTAAACCTAAATCAAGGTGAAAACCCTAAAAATCAGTGTTATTCGATGTTGTATTATGCGGTAGCCAATTTACGCACAAAACAATTTGATTTGGCTTCCAATTTATTTTCCGACACCGAGCAATATTGCGGTGTACAGGGGTTCCCATTAATCGCCGTTATGTCGACCAAAGGTCAGGCTATTGTGGCCTATGAAACAAGCCTCTACGACAAAGCAGAATCGTTATTATTAAGCGCGTTAGCAGACTATCAAAAGTTCAAGTTTGAAGTTGAAATTAACGAAGTTCACTCTTATTTAGGCATGACTTACTTTTATTTAAACCGCTTTGAAGATGCCGAGTACTATGCCAATAAAGTGAATGACAAACCGATAGCACCTAATAACTTGTTGGTAAAAAAACGTGCCAATGAAACCTTATCCTTAGTTGCAGGAAAGCGTGGCCAGTTTGATAAGGCTTATCAGTATCAGGTGGTTGCTAATGCTTTGAGCTTACAAATATTAAATGAGCAAAAAGTGAAAGAGAATGCCTATCAAATGGCACGATTTGACAGTGTAGAGAAAAACCGAGAAAACAACAGCCTGATGCAAGACCATGAGTTATTGATGCAGCAAAAAGACATATTCATGAAGGATAAAAGCTCGTCAATCATGTTTTCGACATTACTAGTTGGTGTGTCGGTTGGGTTATTATTACTGTTGATTTCAGCCTGGCTGCAACGCAATCAATTTATGAAGCAAGCACAACGTGACGGGTTAACCGGGATTTATAATCGCCGTACTGGTCAGGAACTCGCTGAAAACGAATTTATCCAAAGTCAGGCGGTGGCTGAGCCGTTTTCGGTATTGTTGATGGATTTAGACTTATTTAAAAACATCAATGACCAATTTGGCCATGCCACTGGTGACTGGGCATTAAAGAAGTTTACCAGTGTGATAGAAGTGCTACTCAGACCTAACGATGTATTTACTCGTATGGGCGGCGAAGAGTTTGCGATCTTTATGCCCAAACAAGATCTTAAAACAGCAACAAACTTTGCCGAACGCCTACGAGCAGAGGTGGAGGCTATCAATACCCGCTTCTCTGGCCATGACTTTTCGATTACGGTGAGCTGTGGCATTAGTTGTGCCGACAAACACGACTTAAGCCTTGACCCGCTTATTCACCGCGCTGATTTAGCCTTATATCGTGCTAAGCATAACGGACGTAATTGTGTTGTGTGTTACAAGGAGTCAATGAAACACCCACAGAGTTAATTATCTCTGGCAACACCACTAATAACGGTATTGACGTTATTACGAGATCCCCCCCGTTTAGTCGAGATTAAATCAATCAATTCCTCTCATCATGATGCTTAACATCTTGGTTCCTGCACCGTTTTGAACTTTAAAACCCCTTACATGCACCATTTATGACATTTTTATAATTTATTTAAAAAAAAAGTGAAATTTTTTCAAAAAAACCAAACGATTGTGGCTTGTTGATCGGGTGACGTAACTCACATTATTTAGGTTAATTTGTTCACTTATCATTACGTTAACGTAAAGGTTAGTTTAAAACGACTGTTTGAATTTGGTTTTGATAGCGATCGTATTAAGGTCTTGTATTTTAGTGTTTTTATTGCTTTACGTACAGGTAAGTACGAAACGTGGGCAAAATGTTTGATTAGGCTATGTAGAACAAAATGATGTAAGCATTTGTTTACAGTATGTAATATTATAACTTCGTATTTTACCATTTGGGGTTTGTGGTCAATTGGTCTGATGAATTTTAATAAGTAATATATTCAAATGTTAATATTTACATTTAATGCTTTTTAATCAATATGTTGGGTAGTTTTGTTGCCGTAAAAAATCCCGATTGGTGTGTGGTTTAGCATGGTTTTACATACGTTTTGGTCAACTGAAGACTGTTGCAATTACAAACGTTTTTGGTTAGTTTTTAGTACGAAACAAACATATGAAAGCTTGTTTGAACGTTAAAGCGTGATTGTTTATTTACACAGAACAATATGGACATTGGTTATACGCTCAGCACCATAGAGCTATATAAGGTAATCAATGGGGAATAACCCAAACCATATAACATCAGCATCATTAAATACCTTTAACAGTAACAAACAAACGCAGCACTTAGGGGGCCACAATATGACAGCCGAACAATTGGTAGCTCAGTACGGTAAGACCACATCAACAACAGAAGATACGGTAAAAACCGACATCACTTTTGTTGGCCCAACCATTGAAGGGCAGCAACAAGTGTTTAACTCTGGTGCTGTGGCATTTTTAAATTCACTTTGTGCCAAGTTTGCTGCAGAAGTTCCAACGTTATTGGCAAAGCGTAAACAAAAACAACTGCGCATTGATAATGGTGAGTTACCAGACTTTCTACCTGAAACGCGTGCTATTCGTTATGGTGATTGGACTATCCGCGGCATACCAGACGATTTGACTGACCGCCGAGTTGAAATCACCGGTCCTGTTGACCGCAAGATGATCATCAATGCACTAAACGCCAATGTAAAAGTGTTTATGGCTGACTTTGAAGACTCATTAGCGCCGAGTTGGCAAAAAGTGGTAGAAGGCCAAATTAACCTTCGCGATGCGGTCAATGGCGATATTTCTTTTACGGCACCAGAAACGGGCAAACAGTATTCGCTTAATCCCGATCCTGCGGTACTCATTGCCCGGGTACGTGGTTTGCACTTAAATGAAAAGCATGTGCTTTATAAAGGTACTCCTGTACCGGGTGGTCTGGTTGATTTTGCCATTTATTTTTACCACAACTACCGTCAATTATTAGCCAAAAACTCTGGACCTTATTTTTATATCCCTAAGCTAGAGAGTCATCTTGAAGCGCGTTGGTGGGCAAAGGTATTTGCGTTTGTTGAAGAACGTTTTTGCTTAAAGCCAGGCACCATCAAATGTACCTGCTTAATTGAAACGCTACCGGCAGTGTTTGAGATGGAAGAAATTCTTTATGAGCTTCGTTCAAACATTGTGGCACTTAACTGCGGCCGTTGGGATTACATCTTTAGTTATATTAAAACATTAAAAAATTA
Source organism: Shewanella algicola (assembly GCF_014648035.1). GTDB lineage: Bacteria > Pseudomonadota > Gammaproteobacteria > Enterobacterales > Shewanellaceae > Shewanella > Shewanella algicola. The sequence continues at coordinate 8,757 of NZ_BMQI01000080.1, forward strand.
TCCAGACCGTGTACTGCCAGATCGTCAAGCTGTCACGATGGACACTAAGTTTTTAAGTGCTTATTCACGTCTACTGATTAAAACTTGTCACAAACGCGGCGCGCTCGCTATGGGTGGCATGGCGGCCTTTATTCCTGCAAAGGATGAAGAAACCAACGCCAAAGTTTTACAAAAAGTACGTGGTGATAAAGAGCTTGAAGCGCGTAATGGTCATGACGGTACTTGGGTAGCTCACCCTGGACTAGCCGATACCGCTATGACTATTTTTAATGATTACATTGGCGGCGACAGAACCAATCAATTGCACATTACTCGTGATGTTGATGCCCCTATTTTAGCCAGTGAATTACTTGAAACCTGCGAAGGTGAACGAACCGAAGAAGGCATGCGTTTAAATATTCGTATTGCATTGCAGTACATCGAAGCGTGGATCCAAGGCAATGGTTGTGTACCGATTTACGGCTTGATGGAAGATGCAGCAACGGCTGAAATTTCACGTACGTCAATTTGGCAATGGATTAAACATCAAAAGAGTTTATCTAATGGCAAGTTAGTCACTAAAGATTTATTTAAAGACATGCTGAAACAAGAAACAACCAACGTGAAAGAAGAGTTGGGCAGCGATCGTTTTAATGCTGGCAAGTTTACACAAGCCGCAGCGTTGTTTGAGCAAATTACTACTTCAGATGAACTGGTCGACTTTTTAACGTTACCGGGTTACGAATTATTAACTGCCTAACGGCAAATTGCTTACCTATTGTTTGTAAACAAATACATAGCGCAAGGCTGAATTGATTTACTTTGCCAACTTATTTATTCAGGGCGGTAAGTCTTCAGTAACAGCGTTAACAGGCTCAACTGAAGAAGAACCATTTTAATCGTTAGTTTTACCGTTTTACAGTTTAGTCACTTTGTGGCTGTTGTAACCCCGTGCGACTCACCTACAGGTCGCACGGGATTTTTATCCAATATGTTGGATCATAAGCAAACGCTTAGTTGTTGATTCTAACTGTTTGGGTACTTCCTACCCGTAAGCTTTCCAACCACATAATTTGTGATTGCGGCTCTTTTGAGCCGTTTTTTTTTGCCCAATAAAAACGTTTAAAAAATCATCTGTCACTTAAATTTATTAGACCTGCGTACAACAAACAACAATCAAGTTACGACTCTTTATTGAAATTGAGTATACTCAAATTCAGGTTTGTTACATTTAGGTTAATTGTTTTTGAAGTCGATGACCCAACAAAAAGGTGCCGATTACTGGACTAAGCGTATCAGTGATCAAGAAATGCCGGCATTATGCTCCACCGTACGAGACCTAGAAAAGCTCGCTAAGGATGATGTGTCTTCGTTAGCTTTACTGGGGCGCAGTGTGATGCATGATAATGCGTTAACCTCACGTATTTTACGTGTAGCCAACAGTGCCATATACAATAAAGGCATTAACCAGGTTTCTACGGTTAGCCGCGCAGCGGTTGTGCTTGGTTTTGACACTATCCGTAATATTTGTATCACCGCAAAGTTATTAACCAGCCTGTTAGAAAATAAGCACTTATCTGAAGGTGTATACACCCGTTTATTAAAGCTGATGGCACAGTCTTTTCAAGCCGCAATGTTGGCGCGCATGATGATGAGCGATCGCGGTGAGTCACTGCGTGAAGAAGTGTTTATAGCATCATTATTGTACCGCATTGGTGAAAGCGCGTTTTGGAGCATGGGCGGTGAAATTCCCGATCAACTGCATCGAAAGCTTGCCGCTATAGAAGATAAAGTGGAACAAAATGCCCTTATTAGAGCGGAGCTTGGCGCGTCATTTTTACAACTCACTCAGGGTATTGCCAGGAGCTGGGGCTTAGGCGAGGTACTGCAAAAGTCGTTAGCACAACCTGATGAGCGCATGCCTGAAATTCGTTGTATTTTTTTAGCTGATAAGTTGTCAGAAATATTATCGTTACCTAACGCGGATCCTGTTGTATTACAAAAGCGCTTAGGCCAAGCGGCAGAAATGCTCGACATCGATGTTGATGAAATGACTCAGCGGGTGATCCAGTGTAATCAGATCACCCATAAGCTTGCCATTGAGTATGGTGCTAAAGCCATAGTGGCGTATCTGCCTGAACCATCGACAGTGGCTAGCAATATTGAAACGCCAGTTATCGAAACGGTGAGCCGTCAAGTTGACCAGGGGTATCAGCTCGCCAAGTTACGCCAGTTAACGCAATATGCTGTGGTTAAAACAGATTTTAATCAAATTATGCAAACTGCATTAGAAGGAATTTTAACCGGAGTGGGAGTTGATCGTTGCGGTGTGTTGTTATTGTCGCCGAGCCGTAAACTACTGCAACCTAGGGTGATGATGGGTGACGATGCCGAAATGCTAAAACAAGCTTTTGTGATCGCGCTTGATGATCACACCTCGGTGTTTAGCCTGTGTATTGAACAAAAACGCAGTATTTGGGTGGATTCACCTTCAGCAAAAGACTGTACTGTTCAAATGGATGATGTACTGGTGGAAAAACTGTCAAAATATGGCTTTTTAATTGCTCCGCTGGCTATCGGCAATAAAGTGTTAGGTTTGTTTTATGCTGATAGGCACAGTACAAGTCGACATTTTGCACAGCATGATAATGACAGTTTTACCCATTTTTGTCAGTTAGCCAATGTGTGCTTTGCTGTTTCGATGAGTTAGCACTAAAGCGTGGAAGCATAAAAAAAGAGATGGCCCATGGGCCATCTCTTTTTTGTTTGCCCAGCGAAGCTGGCAAACCCGTCAGGTTGAAAGAAACCTGAATCACCCCG
>NZ_BMQI01000081.1 GCF_014648035.1 Shewanella algicola
CCCATATTTTTATTTATGCGAACAAGGCATACACTGATGGCATTCGTAACTCAGAAATGTCCAAAAGTGAGCTTGAAAATGATCAAACTTTAATATGGTCATACAATTGACCATAAAAATACCGTAAAGTTACAATCTTCCAGAATTCCACTAAAAGATTACTTCCAGACGTCGTTGTTTTGATATTTCTTATTCTTGGGCTGGGTAACGCCCATATTTTCTATTTTCGAGATTTCCAACGCATAAGCTTTGTCAATTTGGGCCAACTCATCCTCAGTAACTTGCATTAGTGAGATACCACAGTAACGACACTTTTTAGCTTCCACTTTTATGCCTTCAGCACATTCTGGGCAAATACGACATTTCTGAACTTCTGCTTTAGCACGCTGCCGTTGAGCTTTAGCTTGATTTTTTGAAACCGCGTTAATCGCTAAAAAAATGACAACGAACAATATGAGCCAATAAAACATAAATACCTCTTTAAATTAAAGTTAGATGACAAGTGAAATAGTATCACTAATATAACTAACATGTTGTTAGCATTTCCAGTGAAATTCTTCTACATTTGAGATAGTTGCGTGAAACCCAATTGAGCGAATAAATGTCACGCATGATGGCTGAGCATTGGCCAGTGTAAATAGGATTTGTGCATTACCAGAGCGGTTGATGATGGTGAGTGGAATATCAGCTAAAACCTTATCAAACCGCTCAGATTTCATGCAATAAACAGAAAAAAAGTCCGAGTTTGCCGATTTTTCCAAGAAGACGTTGGCCAGCTTCCATGTAGAAGCTAGGTGAATGCTTAGAGAGTCGCCGGTCAAGACAGCATAACTTTGCTCAGCGGAAATCGAGCCTGGTATGTTAGGTTGTGTTCCATCACAAATGGTCAATGATGATCTGTTTTTTTTCGCCATTACCGCGAGGTAATTTATCGCATGTTGTGGTTTAGGTTTAGAGTGAAATTCAAGTGACATCACAATGAGTCTCTGGTTTGACAACACAGCAACCATTGTGAATGGTAGAAATTCAATAGCCTTTCTTAACGAATTAAAAAACTGAAAGACATTTGGGTCTGATAGTTCAATGTCATGGCGCAGATCTCGTATTGATAATCGATGAAAACTACAATTGACGATAGCCGGGATGTCATTGGCATTAACGGGAATTGCAACGTTATTTGGGCCGGGCGGTGTGGTCGCGTAACCAAACTCGGGAACGACGGGATTCGCATTAGCGAGAAGCGATATTTCTGTCATCACTTCGAATCCTTTTTCTTCATAATCGGAAATGCGACGGTCGAGTTCTAACTTAATGTTATAAGCTGAATGCCAAAGTTTTTTATTATAAAAGTGCCGTGTTACTCCATTGTTTACTATAGAACGTTGTAGGCCATAGGTTTGCTGCCCGTCATGCTCAATCATAAGTCGAACAATATTTTTCGTGTCTGGATGCTGAAGAACAGTCAGTTTTTCAATGTATTTATATGGCTTCATTATTAAAATCCTACGCCTAGTGTGTCTGACTCCCAAGCACCATAAAACTCATCTGGTAATTCGCTAAGTAATTCTGTTGTGTGTTTCTTTTCTTCGGTGGCTTTAGGTGCTTTAGACACACTTTGATTAAAGGGGATCACAACACTGCCTTGCTCGGCTTTGAAAATTTGGTCAATCGAGCTTGGTTGTTTTGAACAGCAACGAAATTTGTAGTTATTCAGTGGCATTACTTTACGAACGGCTTTGGCTTTATTGAACTGGCGGTCGTGCAAGTTTAACAATGTAGACACCAAACGAAGGTCGCCACAGTTATTGAATGCAGAAATAGTTTTAAGACCTCGACGAAGGCAAGAAGCCTTATAAAAGGTCAATTTTTTAGAGTTTGTTGTATATGGGTTCACACCATTTAATCTATCGTTTGTATTGGCCCACATTGCTTGTTTGGCTTCATCTGCCGACATTTGTGTAAGGAACGATTGGCCATTATCAAGATCAATGATGCAGTAAATGCCGTGTAGTTCGCTAGGTTCAGCAGACGGTTCATGGTTAATTTCTTGTGTAGCATGGTTAACAGAAAACAAGTCGCTCTCATAAATTTCATGGATTTGGATATGTGCGATGCTGGTTTTATCAATTAATAGATTAACAAGCCCGCTAAGGCTATGACTCATTTCAAATTCAAAGCTAAACTTTGATTCATGGTATCGAGCTTCCAGTTCAATCAAATCGCTATTTACTTCCAGTCCAGAGTCAATGTAAGGCGCTAATGCGTCCACAAGTGATGTAGGGATGACATCTTTTATTTTGTAAAACTCGTGTCCGAATTGGAATTTGTTATTCAATGAGTTTTCAATCAGTAACGATACATCATCAAGTTGTTGCTGACTTAACGGTTTAGCAAACGCTTCAGATAGGTTAGTGAGTGTAGTTTTAAAAGTATTCATAATAAGTATCCTAGTAGTCTGTTGAGATCAGTGCTTGCTGGGTCTCTGGCGTTGAGTTAATCATGTTGCGCCAATCCTTTGCCGCCCGTCTATATAGGGCGACTCTCCGCATTTCGGAACGCCAAATTGAATTCCAAGCGGTATTGCCCATAGTCATTTCAATTTGATTTTGTGCAATCGCGTCTAGTTCCTCGATGCTCATGTAAGCAAGGTGTACCGAGCCATCAGTTAATATGCTTCGACAATATCCGCCAGAACATGCACCTCTAACATTTGGGTCAATGGATAATGATGTAACAATATGCTCAACGTCGTTGGTCGCCATTTGGACTGAAAATCGATCCTTTTCATACACAAGGTTGGCCATCGTGTTTTGAATGATATTGAAGTGAGAAGCAATGGCGATTTCACCACGATATCCAGGGTATAACTTCAGCGCCATTTCCCCGGTTTCGCTATAGCTAGGCAACACATAAGCAAGCTTTTTCTCGGGGTTGAGTGATAACCCCAATCGACATAGATTGAGTAGCAAATCGATTACAGACCACTCTGTAGCTGTCGAAAATGGTGTGCTTGTTGATTGAGAGTTTAAAATTACCTGATTTAGATAAGAAATCTCTTCATTTAGATTTATCGCGTTGTTGACAATTTGAGAGCTAAGGTATGAAAAATTACTCGCAAAAACGTGTTGAAATGGAATGGTATTCATAGTGTTTTCCTCATCGATACAGAGATAATTTAACCTGAGATTGATATCCGGCAACTAGACATCAATTACCCATGTAGCGCGGCTTTTATCATGTCCGTACCAATTGCCGGTACTAAGTGCCTCATTGAATTCTTCTAGATAATCAAAAAGATCATCTTTTGACTCTTGGACTTTACGCTCGGCTAGCTCAAACACCTCACAGTTATCAGCGTCTTTATACTCCGTAGCAACGAACGCAAAGTGTTCGACAGGTACTCCAGCTAAATTGGCAACATAAGTGTAAAAAACCTGCTGTAAGTCGTATCTCAAGTCCCTGACTTGATATGCAAATTTGGTTGGATTTGTTGATAAGGTGGTTTTTAGGTCAACTGCGATTGCATCTTTACGTAACCAATCGAAGCGAATTTTTAGTAACAAACCTGTATTCGGGCATCTTGCAATTATTGAAAGTTCTGGAAACCCATCACTTAATAGCCAGTCAGCTTTTGGGTGTGCACGGGTGCTTTTTTCAACACGAAATGCATCATCCCAAACGATATGATCAATCACATGCTTAGCAACAAGGTCTTCCCAAATCGGTTGAGAGGGGCTGAGAGCAAGAATAGATTTAATTTTCGCATCCCGAGATAGACCCGTATCAATGCCATAAAATGTCGCCATTTCATCTAGTTCTACATCAGTGCGAAGATAGTTTGAATAACGTTGGTCTAAAAACTCACAAATGGCCTTTTCACGAAGCACTTCAAAAATCGGTAATGTCGGATCATTGTTATATAGTCGGCTAATTAGGGCTGCTCGTGACCCCGAGACAGCCAATCCACGATTTGCTAAAGCTTCTTTCAACTGAGGGATCGTATCAATCAACTTTAAATCGGGAAAATCTTCAGGTGTAGGATTTCTCATAAAGTTACCGTGAAAATTATGAGGTTCAAGCACTAACATGTGACCGTATGTGCCTGCATCAAACGTGTATTCTTGTTGTTTAGTTCTAAGGCGACAAACATCGGATAGATATTGTCTGAAATAATGGTGACGGCCTTTAGCGAACGTTTTGATGCCAGTGGAGCTATGAGCGTCCAACGCATGGTAAACCTCATTAGGCATATCGGTATAAAGACCCTCCAATACCGCGCCGGTACTGTCGAGAAAGTTAGGCTTCCCGCTACTATCGTATGCAGGCTGTATTAAGTCATGCCAAAAAACAGGTTCTTGTTTAAGCGCGGTATTCATTGTTAACCCCTCGAATTTCAATATCTGAATAAATCATCTCATGAAACCTATAATCAGCAACTGGCTTTAAAATCAGTCGGTTAGCATACAGTTGCGCGATTTTTCTTTTGAATGAAAATGAGAGGTGAAATTTAGTGCGTCCCAAATAGACGCTGAAGTAAACAGAAATGCCAAGAATGATTGGTATACATGAGATACCAAAAGTAGTGGAGCCAATAATGAACAAATGGTTACTAAGTATATTGCTGGTGGTTTGCTTCAACGCATACCCAAATAGCCAGAATATTTATGAGTATCAGGCGCTATCAGTGTCGGTGTTTTTGAATGACAGCGAAACGATTGAGCAAGCGGTACATCGAGCAGAATCAATGTTGCAGATCAACGCTGTAACGATGACGCCCAAGTTTGTTACGCATAACACGCATTATGACAGTCGCACCGATGAGATTGTTGAGAAGGGGTTGATTGCTCAAGGGGCGAATGTGCGTGTATTCAACACTCATTATGAACATGGGTTAGAAGAAGGAAAAATTGTGTTGCACGTCACTGCAGATGTGTCAGTCGATATTTCAGCAATGCAAGCCAAGCTCGGTAGCGATAAACGAGAGCGGTTACTTGAATCAACAATTGATGATTTGACATCGGATTATCAAAAGCTGTCTGGTGTGCTTGAAAAGATGAAACAGAACATCACGTTAAGCAATCTTGATTCTATTGTCATTGCTGAGTATTACGCTGCGTTAAACAGTGCTGTAGGTGTGATAGACGGTGACGCAATCAAAGCACAGTTAAGGGCACATAAAGAAGGGACAACTAGCGAAGATAAATTGAATGCAGAGATTGTTGCAGCTTATGAAATGTTTGTATTTCCTTTTATGGCCAACCCCACAATTAACTACCAAGTTATTGATATTATTCCACATGATTACTCAGTTGCGGAAGTGAAGGTTAGGGTTACTCTAGATCGTAAGGGTGGAATTAACGATGAATGGTATCCGTCGGTAGAGAATCAATCGGCGCTTGCCTTGTGTAAAAAGTTCTTCTTTGGGTGTGATTCGTTTGGGTTATACAAAACAAAGCGAGTAGACGTCAAAGAGTTGTTAAGACCTAAATACTGTGGGGAATCCATTTTTGAGTTTCTGCCTTATTACCGTCCTGGTGCGAGTAGCTTTGTAGATGATGATGAGCAGATACGGTGTGGCAGTTCGAAGAAATACGCTTTCAGAAACATGGTCTTTTATCAAACGGGCTACACCAAAAAGCAACCAACAACGGTAATGCCAAACGATCCAGAGTTATTTACTACGGCATTGAAATTACTATCGAATAATGCCTTTTGGATGACGATTAACATAGGCAGTGAAAAGTTCAAGCTCAACATCAGCAACCTGCTGATAGATGAAATTACTGTGTCAGCCTATATGCCTGAAGCTGATGCGATTAAAGGCATCAAAGTTGGTTTTAGTGTCGGCCGAGAGGTTTTCGATCCTAGCAGTTACCAATGGAAGGATATGAACGGTAAGTTTTTGCGGTACCAAAGTCGAGAAATAGAATTTTATTAATAAGGAACAAAATATGAAAAAATTAACATTGTTAGTAATTAGTTTGACGATGGCGGGTTGTGCAAGTGACCCTGTGGAAACCTATGTTGAGCATCAGAAGGACTTGCAAGAGCAGGCTGTATCGGATGCTCAAGCAAAGTTAGCTAGTGTGCCAGATTGGTACCTCAATCCACCAAAGAATGACGCCATAGGAATAATGGGTGTCGGTGCTGCATCATCTAAAGATATGCATCATGCGCTCAAAAAAGCCCGTTTGCAGGCTGAATTTGAACTGGCGAAAAATTACCGTCAAGAGCTATCAGGGTCTGAGCGAGTTTATGAGCGTGAAAATGGTATGGGAACATTAGTACAAACCAGTCAATTTCTAATCGATAAATTAGTCGATTCGGTACCCATTGTTGGCTATGACATGGTTGACCAAAAGATCCAAGTGTTACCGGACGGTCAATATCAAGCCTATAGCTTATTGAAACTACCCTACGATGAATTTAACAAAGTGCTCCAGAGCATTAAGCTGGATTCTCAAGATGCACGAGAAATCGAAGCATTTAATGATTTGGAACGCCGATTAGAAGCTAAACGCAATCGTAAGGCCGCAGATGAAGATCGGGACCATGAACGTAAGATTGAGTTGATGCAGCAGCAAAATATGGTGTTGTCAGATACAGCACAAACAGTGGTCTCTCCTGCCGTTGAATCACAGAGCAAACCAGAGCCCGAGAAAGCCAATGTGAAATCGGCATTTTTGGATTTGGTCAATTAGTCATGATGTTTCGGAATCACCTTTTGGTGACTACAGCCGTGGCGATATGTGTGGTAAAGCATATGGATTTTGCTTTACCACTTTGGGTATTAGTGACATCAATTTATTTTGGGTCCATTTTGCCAGATTTAGATCATCCAGGGTCAACAATAGGCAAGCGGTTATTATTTATCTCGATACCGCTTGGGGGCTTATTCGGTCACCGGCAAATAACACATTCTATTTGGCCGTTTGTTATCACACTTTGGATTATGAGTGGTGATATGGGTTCAATACCGGTTATGTTTGCTTGTATGATTGGTTATGCCTCTCATTTAATAGCCGATTTTGTCTCAGATGGTGGCGTTCCGCTTTTTTGGCCTTCCCAGAAGCGCGTTGGGATAAAATTATGTTCATCGGGTGGGGTTGTAGAACCGTTAATTGCTATTAGCATGCTTGTGCTGGCTATTATTTTTTAAGGAATTGAAATGACAAATAAACATGAAGACTTTTTGGCAGAAGTGTTGTTGGCCAAGAAAGAAAATACAGAGATACCTGAAATTGTATCTTCTGAGGTGTTTGAAAGTATCACGACTCAAGAGCTGGTGGATATTATCAATGAGTTTAGTTTTTCAAATGCTCAAGTGTCATTAGCAAAAGATGATTCGATGTTTAGTGTCGATATTGAATTTGGACGGGTGCTATTTTTTAGTAATGCGCGTTGGTCTGCAAGTAATGGTGAAGAGTTTTTCGGCATCATGGCAACGTTACCGATTGGATTTGATTTAGATTTCATTTCTAAATTCAACCAGAATACCAAGATAGGTCGTCTTTACACAATCGACAAGAACTCAGAAACAACGGTCTATCGCGTTGATGTGCACATGAATGGCGGTGTGACTAAACGTAATATTTACTACATGATAAATACGTTTATTCATTGCTATAAGCATCTGTTTTCCGGGTTGATATCGAATGAAGGTGTTTATGAGCACTAAACTATTTAAAACATCGCTTGTTGTTGTCGTTATTGGGTGTATTGGTCTCTTTGGCTGGTATTTACAAGATGCAGCAGTGAAAAGAGAAGCCAAGTTGAAGAGCGAAGCGGTGGGTGAATGGGTCGCTGTTGAGGGCTTCTGTAACGAAGCAATAAAAGGTATCCAGGGGATAGATATCACGCCTGAATACATACTTAAGAACGGTAAGCGATACCCGATTGAACGTATTGATATTGTGAACAAAAATATCACTTTAGATAGTTGTGAGCTTGGGCCAATACAATATGACTTTGAATTTGCATTCTATCCATCTGAAGAATCATTTCTCAATGGCACGTTGGGAGATTTTTCTGTTATTAAATCGCTAAGTGACGCAACAGTATATTTTAAAATGACGCCAGAATTTAAAAAACAGTATGAATTAATGGTCAATAAGACGACGGAATAGGTCCAGTTGCTGATTACAGCATCGATGAGAAACTGTTGTTGGAAGCATAAGCCTGCATAAATTACATATAAGTCTGCATAATGACAAATAAGTGTGCATAATTTGAACTATAAGTTTACATAGTGTAGTGTTTATTTGTCATTTAACTACATCCGAGCGTTTTTATGTATCAACGAAACATAAAGCACTCTCGCGTGAAGAACCTTTTTAAGTTCGCTAGTTTAAAGAATCGTGCTTCGTTAACGCTAGAGTCTTCATTAGAGTTTGATGCTTGTTTTCATTTTGAATACAGTAAGTCGGTGTCAGCCTTTGAAGCACAACCTATCGGTTTTTATTACCAATATTACGGTAAGTCCCTTCCTTATACCCCCGATTTTCTGGTTTCAAGCGCCAATGGTAAGCAGATCTACTATGAAGTTAAGTGTTCAAAAGAGGCTCGTGATCCAGAGGTAAAGGACAGATTTAAGCATAAGCAGCAGTCTTGTATTGAGCTTAGTATTGAACTCAGATTGATCACGGAACGACAGCTACACAAAGGTCCACTCCTAAATAACCTTAAACTGTTACACCGCTATTCTGGAGATTCAAAATACAATACTCAAATTGAATGGGTATTGTCATTGGTACGTAAGCTTGGTGTCGTGACAGTGCGTGAGTTACTTGATGAATCCAGGTTAACGCAAGGGCAGCTTAATAAACTGGTTCTTATTGGCGCATCACAGGGGCTAATCAAGTTTGACTTAGATGCGGCTCCTTTTGGTTTAGATACTGAATTATCTATCGCTCATGGGTGAGGATACTGATCTGTTTGGGGATGAAATCGATGAATTCGATTCTGAGCTTTTCAGTGTTAAAGGTGATATCGAAGTTGCGATTAGCATTAACGCTAGCAAATCCCTCGAGATGTATGATCAAGCTGTTCAATATGAGACTAACAAGCGTTTGCACTACATCAGATTTATTGAAAAACATATTGATGGAGGTTGGACCCAGAAGAATATAGATCCACTACTAGCACAGATGGCCTCTTATGATAACAATCCTAAGCCAAAGTGGCGTGCTATAGCGGCTTGGTATAGTAAGTATCGAAAATCTAATTTCTGTATAACTTCACTTATTCCTTCCCATGAAAAAAAAGGTAATAGAGCCCTTAAAAATACCAGCGGTGATTTTTACTTTAATAAAGCATTAGAAGATAAGTATTTGCGAAAAGAACGTCCAAGTGTCGCAACGGCCTATCGCTATTATTGTGATCTAATTCAATTTGAAAATAGTCGTTTAGTATCAGGAACAATAACTCCTCTTTCTTATACAGGGTTTAATGCACGAATTAAAAGTTTGGAACCCTATGATGTTGACTTAGCGCGTTTTGGTCGTAGCTATGTCCAAAAAAAATATAAACTAGGTGATAAGTTTGCAGAGCCAACCAGTGTCATGGAGCGAGTAGAGATAGATCATACCGTACTGGATTACACAGTGTTAATGGAAGATAACCAAACCGTAATTGGTCGGCCAACTATTACAGCACTCGTGGATTGTTACAGTAGTTGCGTAGTGGGTTTTTACGTCAGTTTTAATGAACCTAGTCATTTATCTATTCGAGCAGCGTTAGTTAATACCATGCTGAGTAAAGATGAGCTAATTGATTGTTTTTCCAATATCAGTGCTGACTGGCCTTGCCATGGAAAAATTGAGCTTCTAGTCGTAGATAATGGGGTTGAGTTTTGGGGGGATTCTTTAGAGTCTGCTTGTAAAGAGCTTGGTATTAATACAAGTTACAACCCCGTTGGTAAACCTTGGAAAAAGCCCAAAGTTGAGAGGTTCTTCAGAACATTAAACACAAAGTTTTTGGACTCGCTGCCAGGAAAGAACTTTAGAAGTGTTGAGGCCAAAGGAGATTATCAACCAGATAAAGAGGCTGCCCTAAGTTTTAGCTTATTTAATGAATTACTGCATAAGTGGATTATTGAGGTTTATAACCAAGAAGCAGATGATCGAAAAACACGAGTGCCAATTGTAAAGTGGTATGAAGGGGCGTCAGTTTATCCACCGATTGAGTACACTGGTGACGCCCAAGAACTCCTGCGTGTCAAACTAGGAGTCTTAGAAACACGTTCTATTACAAAAGATGGCATACAGTTTATGCACTTGCGGTACGATTCGCCTGAGTTATTGGAGTATCGAAAATACACGCCAGTTGCCTCTAAACGTGGTTTGAAAGCTGATATAAAAATTGATCCTCACGATTTAAGTTATATCTATGTTTTTTTAGAGGAGCAAGAGCGTTATCTGAAGGTTCCGGCTAAAGATCCGGATGGTTACACCACGGGCCTTACTCTGACACAGCATAAAGTGAATATCAAAAATCGCCGAAAAAGTGTTATCGACTCTCAAGACTTGATGTCACTTGCGCAGAGCAGGTTGGAGATTGAACAGATGGTTAGTCAAGCATTGGCTAACAAACTAAAACAAAAAGGGATGAAGAAGTTAGCAAAATACCAAGGCATAGATAGCAATTCAATTCATTCAACTGTACCTGTGAAGACTTCGCAAGCTTTACCGATTGTGAAGGCGTCTACAAACGATAACGATAACGATGACATCGATACCTTTGATTGGAATAGTGATGACATAGAGGCGTTTTAAATATGGATATAATGGCTACGGTTACAAAGTTTTCCCAATGTTATATAGAGCATGCTCAAGTGAAAGATATAATGGGAGAGCTTGATAGTTTAAGGGCTCAGCGATTTCTCTCAAAAGATCAGCAGTGCATCTTGATTACGGGAGAAGCTGGAACAGGGAAAAGTGCTTTAATTGACCGTTATAAAGGGAAGGCGTTAGCCTCTCAACTATGTGGTAGACAAATGCCAATATTAGTGACTCGTATATCCGCCAAACGTGACCTGGGTAGTACGCTAGTGCAAATGCTTCATGATCTTGATCTATTTGGTACTAGTCAATACAAGCGTCGGGGCTTTGCTACAAATCTAGAGCAGAAGCTAGTCAATGCATTAAAACGCACTAAGGTTGAGTTGATTATTATTAATGAGTTTCAAGAAATTCTTGAATATAAAAGTAAGCAAGAGCGCCAAGCTATTGGTAACTCACTAAAATACATAAGTGAGGAAGCTCAAGTACCTATAGCTTTTGTTGGAATGCCATGGGCTGAGCAAATTTGTGAAGATCCTCAATGGGAGTCTCGCCTTATTCGTAGACGAAAGCTGATTCATTTTCATTACATAGATAAAGTTAAAAGAGGTTACTATCTTAGCTATATCAAAGGTTTGGCTGAGCGCATGCCTCTTGAGTTTACGCCAAATTTTGGTGAGCTTACGAGAAGATAGTGTACATAGGTATTAAGAAGCGGCTCTGGCCGAAAGCCAGCGC
>NZ_BMQI01000082.1 GCF_014648035.1 Shewanella algicola
AGTCACCGATTGATTTTGAAATTTCTTTTAGAAAAGTGTCCGGTTGGACTTGACCAGAACACATCTTTATCAACTCAGGAATGGCAGTTATCTCATTGCTTTTTTGTTCTGTTTTAAGTTGGCCAAGTACTAATTTGTTTGATGAAGCATAGGCACTAATCTTGTGTATGGTACTGGCTCTGTCTTGACGATTGTATGACCCTCGAAGCGTTTTCTGTCGATAGCAATCACTTTGTCTTCAGTAAGCGTGTGTATCGATGACATCCAGTTGATAAAATATAGGTGAAATTGTTCTGGTACTATAGTTGATATGATACGAGCTAGAGTGTCATCAGCAGGAATGCCACTTACGAATAGGTTATTGTTTTAAACCAATCATGATGTCCAAGTATATATTCTCGAATATCAAACCAGCCTTTAGCGCCTGCGATAACAGCACATAGAGAACCAAACAGAACCTCAAAAAGGCAATAGGTCACTTTAGCCCCTTAGCGTTGGTCTGTTATGGATTGAAAAGTCTCTTTGAAGTGGTCAATATGCATGGTGAGCTCCCGAAAAACGGGAGTATAAGGTCATAGCTAAATGTTAACGTCAAAGAGTGTATTTAATTGACTGAAAAACGTTCGAGATCTCGCCCTGGACACTCGTAGTAAAAGCCTAGCTTGAAGCATATGTTGATGATTATTTGTATTTTAAGTTGTTTTCTGTGGCTAATTATCTTACAAAGGCTGTTGAGTATGCTGATGACTTAGACCATGGGTAATTTTATAGTGCAGCGCTAAAAGTGTACTCGAATCTAAAAAGAAGTATCGGTGAAAGTTAAATTAAGGATATTTCGATTAAAGAGTATGGTTTCAAATTCACATAACAAGCATTAGGCAAAATAATCCTGGATCAGACATACGTCCCTAATAGTTTTATTTAGTTGGGCGTATGATATTTATCTATCCCAAAATCCTCTCTAGGAAGATCTAGGTAATTATCAAGCATCACAGCTTCTCTATGCTTTTTTAAAGCGGTAACAGCAAATTTAAAGCAGGCCTCACATAAATCTAAATGGTATGTAGTGCCATCTTCTTTGGAACCATATCCCCCATGAAGCTTTAAGTTCACCAACTTCTTCATATTTATGACCAACTAAATCAATCATGACGCTGTTCCCACATACGTCACAAACACGATCGGTGACTATATTAACGAGCTACATTTGATAATGTTTCATATAAATACTCTGAATGATAATAATTTTTAAACAGCCTGCATTGTACATTATTAATATTTGTTCAACTAGGTGATACAAATAGAATTGTCCTCAAAATTTATAACACAGAATAGGGAATTTTATAACACAGAATAGGGAATAAACATGTTCGTTATTGAACTGAAGTAATGCTATTTATTTAGTTTAAATCGACTTTTTTACCAGACTGTTAATCAATCAACAACTTGATATTATTACATGATCAAGTTGTTGATTTTACCAAAGAACCAACCATCATCTCAATGGAAACCTGTGGTGGCTTGCTTGGAATATGAGTCATATGGTCATCAAGTTAAGTTAATCCCTGCTAATTATGTATAACCTTACGTTAAAACACACAAAATGAATTCATTGATCTGGATACCATTGCTGAAGCGTCCATGATGTCCAGCATGAGGTTTGCATCACCAAAAAGTGAAACCGTGCTAATTTGCCAATGTCATTCGCCGTATACGTTCAGGTTACATCAAAGAAAGAACTGCTAACATGAATAGAATTGGCTCTGTGTTGCTTGAGTTTGGTATGAGCTTTCCTAGAGGTCATGCTCATATGAAAAAACTGTTCCAATGGTTGGCTGATAAAGGTGAACAGATCCTTTTCACATTGATGGTTGAGTTGCAGGAATTACATGAATACTACAAGTATTTGAACACATTAAAATAAACAAGATAAGAAATTGGAGTTATTACTAAATGAAAACCATTGATGCAGTTACTACAAACAATACCTAGTATAGGGCCAATGACAGCTGCTTGTTGCCTATCGAATGTAGGATACGTATCAGATCAAGAGTGGTCAAAATTTTGCTGCTTGGATTAGTTTAGTTCCATTTCAACACTCCCAGGATAAGGCGCATTAAGATTAGGAACAACTATCGTTTTAAAACCTATGGTTAATAGCCGCTACAAGCAGATTTTATTTTTTCTCATTCAAAAAAGAAAGGCCGCGTCAAGCGGACTCTCTACTATAATGTTACGGATATTATTCTGTGTTATCTGGTGTTCTATAAATCTGTAACCAATGTCGACCAGCTGTACTTGTCGGAGGTGCAATCTCATGGTCTCTGATAGTACAGTATCGACCATATTTCGTTGTGATCGTATGATTTGTTGTATTCATTTTACACTCTTGAAAAGAGCCCCCGTCTCGATTAACTTTATTACCTGGTGCAATGTAAATAGCCATATAAATCTTGCCAATAGTTGAAGAGCAACATTACTCATATTTGACGTTGGGGTGATTGCAAAAAAAACAAGGCAACACCATAATAAATAAAGATGAGTTGTGATGTATTCGTCAAAATGAAAGCCAAAGCATATTAACGAAAAGCTAAATAGCAGTTTCCAATCAAATGACTCTCTCTGAACTAGACTGGTCCACGCGCAACGGTTTCACTTGTTGATTAATGATATTTCGTGAAAGTGAGCCTAAATGAATTAATTAATTCCTCAGTTTCTTGGCATAATAATATATTGAAATTAATTGAGACGACAATCATCCTGATGCAGGGGGATAGTAATAAAACCATTTAGTTATCAGCGGTCCATTATAAGTAAAGTTGTTGTGTTTCCGCAAAAGGTGGCCGGATCATCCAGGAATACACAGTAATCAACTTGATTAATGATCCATGCCTTTTGTTAAATTTTTTAATTTCTCGATTACCCATTGATGGATAGAACTATTATTTGTTCTAGGATGCCATGCGGCAACTACTTCAAATTTAGGAGGACAAAAATCTGTGACCAATGGCTCTACTTTTGTATTTGGAAGTAGCCATGATGGATAAAAGGCTACTAAATCAGTAGCGAAGATAATATCTGGGGCTGCGGAGAAACTAGGTAAAGACATTACGATATTTCTTTTTAACCCTTTCTCCGCGAACCAATCATCATGGGAACCTTTCAAGTTTGCTCTTGAAGGAGATATAATTAGCTGAGGTAGTTCAGCTATTTCATCTATTGATAACATTCGGTTCCTAAGGGGGGAATTAATACCGGCGATGAGTATGTGCTGTTCGATAAACAATGTTGATGTCATAAGTGAATCAGGTGCAAATTCTGGAAATGTCAGTGCCAGATCCAGTTCACCAGAGGAAAATAGATGACAAACATTATTTGACTCAAAATCTCGTATGATGATTTTTAAGTTCGGAGCTTCTTTACGTAATGCGTGTAAAAATTGGGGAAGTATTGATTGAATCGCATAATCTGTCGCACTAATTGTAAATACACCATGATAGCGCAACGGATTAAATGTCGATGGTTCGAGTAGTTTTTCTATGTCCAATAAAATATGACTAACATTCTCTCCTAGCTCAATAGCTAATGGGGTAGGCACCATAGTGTTACCTTGTCGAATAAACAAACGATCATCAAAAAGAGAGCGAAGTTTACGCAAGTGCTCACTTATAGCTTGCTGTGTTAGGTTCATTTTACTCGCGACGCGTGAAAGATTTCGCTCTTGAAGTAAATTCTCAAGTACACGAAGCTGCTTGAGATCAACATGATTTAAACCATTCATAATTGTAACCTAAACAAATAGACTTTGTTTCCAATTGTACCCTGCTTTTCTTAATATTCTCAATACACAAACAGTGTATTCAGACAAGGGAGCAAATATGTATAACTTAGGTACAAAATATATGCCGCAAGACGAGTATGGGCTGTTCATTGGTGGGCAGTGGGTTAATGGCAGTAGTAGCAATACTTATGAAAGCATTAATCCTGCGACAGGTAAGGTATTTACACAAATCACCCTTGCTAACTCTGTTGATGTTGATAAGGCAGTCGATGCTGCACAGAAAGCATTTCTTGAGTGGAAGAATACATCTACTATCGAAAGACAAAATATTTTACTAAAAATTGCGGATAAAATCCAAGAGAAAAAAGACTTTTTTTCGAGTCTAGAAGCTATGGAGACAGGTAAGCCTATTCGTGAAACATCATCTATTGATATTCCATTAGCAATCGACCACTTTCGCTACTTCGCTGGTGTTATTCGCTCACATAGCGATGAAGCTGTCATGATTAATGATGAAACAATGAGCCTAGTATTAAGTGAACCATTAGGGGTTGTTGGGCAGGTGATTCCTTGGAACTATCCGCTTTTAATGGCGGCTTGGAAGATAGCACCAGCAATAGCTGCAGGAAATACTGTAGTAATTAAGCCTTCTGAAATGACATCTTCAACCCTCTTAGAGCTATGTAAGATTTTTGAACAAACGCTACCAGCAGGTGTAGTAAATGTTATTACTGGTACTGGACAAGATGCTGGTCAAAGCTTGTTGGATCATCCTGGCATAAACAAACTAGCCTTCACCGGCTCAACAAATGTCGGATATGCTGTTGCAAAAGCTGCTGCAAATAAGCTTATTCCGGTAACTCTAGAGCTGGGCGGTAAGTCAGCCAATATCATATTCGAAGATGCAAACTGGGAGCGAGCACTAGATGGTGCGGCACTATCTATCCTTTTAAATCAAGGTCAAGTCTGTGAATCAGGTGCCCGTTTATTTGTTCAGGATACAATCTTTGAACGATTTGTCGGCGAACTAAAGAGCAAATTTGAAGCCGTGAAAGTGGGTGACCCTATGGATCCAGCAACTCAAATGGGGACACAAGTTAGCAAAACACAAATGGACCGTATTCTCGGCTATATCGAATTAGCTAGAGAAGAAGGCGCCACAATTTTGACTGGTGGTAAGCAGATTATAGACCGGAATCTTGAGAATGGATGCTTTATTGAACCAACAATCGTTATAGATGCAAACAACTCAATGCGTGTATCTCAAGAAGAAATCTTCGGCCCAGTGGTAATTGTTATTCCGTTTTCTACCGAAGATGAGGTTATTTCTGCAGCCAACGAATCTGAGTATGGGTTAGCAGGGGGGGTTTGGACCCAAGATATTAATCGTGCGTTACGTGTCGCTCGTGGAGTTGAAACGGGGCGAATGTGGGTAAATACTTATCACGAACTACCAGCTCACGCCCCTTTTGGCGGTTACAAAAAGTCTGGAATTGGACGCGAAACTCATAAGTCAATAATGGATGCTTATACGCAAAAGAAAAATATTCTCATTAGCTTAAATGAGAAACCAATGGGAATGTATTAATTAATAGGTGAGATAGATAATCATGATAGTAGATAAATTATTTGAGAGCGTCCAATTGGGGCCATACACACTACCTAACCGTATTTTTTTACCACCAATGACTCGCTCACGAAGCGGTCAACCTGGTGATGTACCTAATGCTTTGATGGGGGAGTACTTCACACAAAGAACTGGAGCTGGGTTCATGGTGACTGAAGGTACTCAGATTGAGCCTAGAGGACAAGGCTATGCATGGACACCGGGTATCTATTCAAAAGAGCAAATTGAAGGGTGGAAGTTAGTAACGTCAGCGGTCCATAACAAGGGTAGCATTATCTTTGCTCAATTGTGGCATGTAGGTCGTGTCTCGCACACAAGTCTGCAACCTAATGAGTCAGCTCCTGTTGCACCATCTGCAATACGTGCTGATACGGTAAAAGTTTTCATTGAAACTGGGCCTGGGGAAGGTGCACTAGCCGATCCAAGTGAACCCAGAGCGTTAGAGACCAATGAAGTAAAAGAACTGGTTAACTTATATGCGCAGGCTGCTCGCAATGCAATTGAAGCTGGTTTTGATGGTATTGAACTGCATTGTGCAAATGGTTATTTAATTAACCAGTTTATTTCCGAACACTCGAACAAGCGTACGGATGAGTATGGTGGCAGTTTGGAAAATCGCTTGAGATTTCTTAGAGAAGTGGTCGTTGCTGTATCTAATGTAATTGGTAGCCAACGTGTAGGGGTTCGTTTTGCACCTCTTTTTGCTAGCACAGAGGAAGAGCGCGTTTATCTAGGATTGGTGGAAAGTGATCCTTTTAATACATACGTCGAAGCCATTAAGGTGTTGGAAGATGCAAATATAGCTTATCTTTCGCTAGCTGAGGCTGATTGGGACAACGCTCCTGATTTGCCTGACGATTTTTATCGCGCAGCTCGTGAACATTTCTCTGGACGTATTTTGTATGCAGGGGCGTATACGATAGAAAAAGCATTGCGCGTTCTGGAAAACGGCTACGGTGACATGTTCGGTTTCGGGCGTCCGTTCATTGCCAACCCAGATTTACCAGAGCGTATCCGTAATGGTTGGTTGCTCAATAAGGTCGATCCATCCTCAATGTATGGGGGAACAGAGGTGGGGTATACCGATTATCCTGAATATTGTGAATAACTGCTAATGACTATCAGCCAGGGATGGCTGGTTTCATAGAGCATAAGAGTTATACTATCTATATTAAAGTCACTTGACCCCGCGAGTTGAGAACACGTTGGTGATTAGGTGTATTTGATATGGCAATATATTTTTGGTCGCTTTCTTATATGTATGTTTAGGCTGCATACAGATTACCAACTGAGTTTCTTCATTAAATTACTCGTACGATAGCGACTTAGCTATATGCCTCTTTTGTGACTCGTTGGGTCATATTATGAGCCTCTGCGGAACTATTATCGATACGATGAACTTTTTTCCTTCGTGAAATTGGGCTGGAAATCGGCTAGATATGCTTATTAAGCTAACGAACTTCAACTTGCTCTGCTGTAATTGTTGTGGCACTAGGTGTTAAACCTTGTTGCTCATGTTGAGTTATCTACCCATTTACCCATGGTCGATTTACCTATTTTCGTGGCCTTTGATGCTTCACCGATGTTGTGTTTTTTATTTAGGACTCATTGTATAGTGTATAGCTTCAATTTTATGCTCAGCCCTGAATGCTTTCCTGGTATTTGACTTTGTTTGCTCACCTCAATAACCGAGGTTCAGGCTTCGTCCCTTTAACAAAAAACCTTCCAGATTAGTCAAGAGTTAGATATCAACAATTATGGGTATAGTTTCAAAGTTTTCCAATATAACCACTTTGATTCATTTGGGGGTAAAATTCACTATGATAGAGTCTCGTTTCACTATAATATCCAGTAATATAGTTACCTAACTATTATCTTGAGTAGAACTAGCAACGAAGTCTCCCGTAGGCAAGCGTACCGCATGGGTGTGAGTTTTTTGATCACTGCGAATAATTCAATACTGAATCATTTCTGACTATTCATGAAGTGATAATGTACTGAACATATGTAGTTCTAAACACAGACTAAATCTGTATAGATAATATTCGCGATCTAGCCCGACTCCGTAGGCTTTCACTGCTGTTGATATTATAAGCATAATCAGTACCTATTTTTTAATTTGTGGCGTGATATTATCTAATATTCATTAATAGATCTTTACCGATGCGGTTCATAAGGATCGATAATATACATATGGCTTTTTTCGCTGGTTAGATCTAATTTTAAATTAACTGAGGATTAGTTCTTTAACAGTGCGAGCACCAAAATAAGCAACGGTCAATAACACAGCCCCTGTTAAAGTGTAAATCAATTCTGTGCGTATTTTACAACCAATAGTGTAGTGTTGTAATAACATTGCTGCATAAACAAGCCAAGCCAAAATCGATAGTACTGCTTTATGACCGATACCATCAGCAAAAGTGTTCTCGAAAAAAATGAATCCAGTTGCGATAGATATGCTCAGTAGCACGATTCCTATCATCACCAAGTGAAAGAGTTGTTTTTCTACTGTTAATAAAGGTGGTGTTATAGGGCTTCGAATAAACTCTTTATTCTTCAATTTATTCTGAATTGCGGATAATTGGATTGCATATAGTGCTGCTATCAATAATGTACTATAGCTTATCAATGACATAATTACGTGAGCGAAAATTTTAGGGTGTAAATCAAAGTGAGTAATGTAGACAGGCGGGACTAACCAAAGCAAGGCAACAGACATAACTGAGCAAGCATAAACTATTGGTACTACAATCATAAGTCTCAGCCGAAACATAAGCACAGTAAAAGTAAAAGTAATTATCCACATCACCAACGAAATTACATTAGTAAGGCTGAAATTTTGCCCATCTACCATAAATATGGAGTGTCCTAATATACCCGCATGTAATACGACAGCAATAGCTGCAGAAATAGTCACTGCTAAACGGTTGGGGCCATCGGGGTGCAATAGGCGACTAGATACTAACATAAGCGCAAGGCCGTAAAAAAAAATTGCCGAAGAACAAAAAATTACCATCAGAAATTACCCTATCCAGTTTTTAGTGATTGCCTACAAACAAACGAAGCAGGCACATGTTTTTCATAAATAATATGAGCATAGTGCGTAATTTAGCCTAGTAACAGTAGCCGTGATGAGTTTACAACGCTTAATCAACACTATAAATCAGAACTGCTGAGTCATCATAGTGATCCTCATCCAGCAGGAAGACTAAAATATTAAGTATAATCCGGCAAGATTTGCCCAAATGGGGTTATCTATCAAATGCTAATCCAGTTACTACTTCACTTAAACAGTCGCCGTGCCTCTATGAGAATTAAAGCCAATAAAACAGTGTGTCTATTTTGATATAAATATACTCTAATGATTTGATTACACAGAGTGTAAATATATTGGATTAGAAGGCTATTGTCTTATATGATCCGACTTATATTATGTATGATTGGGTATCAACTCTATGCTATTTAGTATGACTGCCAAGCTGGTAGAGTCCACATCTTGGCACAGGCACGACATTTTGGAGTGGTTTTTTTGTCGCTCTGGTTCTGGCCGACTTGAAAGCGAAGTAGGGACAATCGAGCTGCATCCAGGAAGAACTGTCCTCATAGCTCCAGGGACAAGTCATCGATTGGCATTTCAGCCTGGTGAGGATGCAGAGCTGAAAATTCTATGTATGAACAGCCACGATTTAGCTACCTATATTTCTCCTGCCCAGCGTGCACTTTTAGGGAGAATGAGATTTTCGCAAGTAAGGTATACAGACCATGATAAAAGCTTGTCTAATGTTCGAGAACTATCTGATTTGATTCGCGATGGGGCTGAGAGTATCAGTGCAAGAGACTTAGCCCTTTCCTGGGGAGCAGTAGGCATGCTACTGGCATTTGATATTGAAACTGATGATCTTGCTGATGACTACGTTTGGCATCGTTATAGTCAAAAAATTCAAGATATTAGAGATTGGATCGACACTCAGTTACATGAAAGTAACAGTCTAGAACAGGTAGGAAGAGAGTTTGGTCTTTCTAGAACCGTACTTACGCGAGAGTTTCGTCGTCATACTGGGGAAAGTTTTATTAATTATTGTAATTTGCGCCGAGTCGAAGTTGCTGCGACAATTTTGTCTGCAGGCAAGGGATCTATTACTCAAGTAGCCCTTGATAGTGGGTTTACTAACCTTAGCCATTTTTATCGACAGTTCAAAGCTGTATATGGGATGACTCCCGCAGCATTTCGCCGCCAGTCTACCAAGCAAGTATAGAACTAAAATTATGCCAATGTTTATATAGAAGAATATATTGGGGTATAGTATGCATATGCGCGAAATAGTCATTCCTAAACTCAAAGATTTCTATTGTCATGTTGTGTTATATAGATTGATCATATCTGTAGTCGCGACTATTGTTACTATCTCGTCAGAAGAGTTTTCTGGACATATTATTTTCTAATCAGAAGTTCACTTATTGTAGACTACAAGTCTAGTTATTGGTAAAATAGTAGAATGAAAGAAAAACATAAAGACACACGCCAGCGATTGTTAAATACTGGGCACAGGATGATGTTAGTTAAAGGATTCACTGGCGTTGGTATAAATGAAATACTGCAGGCAGAAGGGGTGCCTAAGGGATCTTTTTATCATTATTTTAAATCTAAAGAGCAATTTGGACAGTCTTTGTTGGATGAGTATTTTCAAGCATACTTAGCCGATATGGATGAACGCTTTTCTGATATAAGTTTAAAAGCAAATGATAGACTTATGGGATATTGGCAAAAATGGTTAGATGGATATTGTGAGCCTTGTGATGCTCAGATGTGTTTAGTTGTTAAATTAAGTGCCGAAGTTGCAGATTTGTCTGAGTTAATGCGTCAAACTCTTCATGACGGAGCTGATCTTATCATTAGTCGTATCGCTAGTTGTTTAGAGCAGGGCAAAGCTGATGGTTCAATACCACATCCAAATATTGATTCCTACAGAATTGCTACAGCACTTTACCAACTTTGGCTTGGAGCAAGTTTAATGAGCAAAATGTATGGTAATAATAACCCACTTAAAATTGCTTTGCTTACTACACAAGACATATTATCTTGCTAGATAAAATACAGTCTTGGTCGTATCTAAGATGCTAAATTGTGATTTTACATGGGATAGTTAAGATAAGCTTGTATTTAGAAGGATATTCTAGCTACTAAATCTAATTTATCTTGGCGTTTTGGTAATAATCCAATATCCAACCGGATAAACTTTACAGTTTTTCGTAATTTTACATGTAGACATCTATCTAGAATTGTTATTCTGTAGTATATTCCTGACTATAATATGAAGCCCGAATTCAACTCAGAAGTGTGACCGTCGGTAATTTGAGCTGCTAATAGTTTGAATAGACCTGCTTCCTGCTTAAAATTCAAACATCTCTTAGGTCGATAGTTATCTTGTTCTGCGCAAACAAAGTGTATTATCAAGCGTTTTAGCAATGATTTCATTATGAGAAAATTAGTGACAATTATCTACTGTATTGTGCACACATGTTCCTTGTACTGCATCAATAATTCGATAGTTGATTTAGTCACAGTCTCAGAAGCCCCCTCCGTCTTTATCAAGTAATGATATTTTTCTGCTCCACTCTCGCCACTATTGAACCTGTACTATACCTTGCCTAATACAGTACTAATATCTCAAGCTCTAAAATGCTCGCGGGTATTGACAATTGCAGGGCTAGACTCGGTAGAATGTGCCATTTTTAATAGCAGTAGCTTTCTTTTCTTGCCTATGTGATAGTGTTTATGCTCCTAAGTAGTTAGCTAGGTTGGCGCTTATTCCTTAGCGTAATGTAAATTCATTACCAGTAATACCTGTGAGATCTGTTCTGGACTCCAATTATGTACTAAATAGGAGTGTAACCCTCCCTTAAAATCAGAATGTTTTAAATAGAGTTTTCCATTTACACTAAACCAAATG
>NZ_BMQI01000083.1 GCF_014648035.1 Shewanella algicola
GGTAGTTCCGCACGTCCGGATCTGTGTGGGGTCGGGTCAGTAATGGCCCGCTCTACCACGATTTTACGTCATTTTGTGGTGTTTTAAGCCGATTGTTTACATTGGTTAGCAGGTTGAGATCTGCTAACAGAGATTTACGGCAGTATTTTTTATTGGTATATATGTGCGCAGTCCCATAGATGTTTCACTTGAGCCCACAATTAGGTTTGTATGAAAAAACCAGTAAATCTGTCTGATATCAAAACATTTGTTGTACTGGCTGAGCAGGGGAGTTTCACTAAAGCTGGTGAAAAGCTGCAGTGTTCGCGCTCGCATATTTCAAAACAACTGGCTCAGCTAGAAGCTAACTTGGGTGTAAGCTTATTGATAAGAACAACCCGAACTCAGCATTTAACTCCACAGGGCGAAGTGTTTTTTGAACGCTGTAAAAGTTCACTAAATGGTATTTCTCATGCTATTGATAGCGTGCTTGAAAGCGCAAATGTGTTGTCAGGACATATTAAGATAAATTGCGTAGGCGGCATGATTGCGGAAAATATCATAGCGTCGTTAGTGAGTGATTTTATGTCAGAGCATCCAGACATTAGTATTGATTTAGATTTTTCTAGTCATCGAGTTGACTTGATCTCTGGCGAATTTGATTTTGTTTTTAGAATGGGTAAATTAGCCGACTCGTCTCTTATTGCGCGAAAACTCACTGATTTAAAAGTGGGCATTTATGCCAGCCCTGAATACCTATCTCATTACGGTACACCCGTTAATCCTAAAGAGTTAACAGCACACAAGTGCATTAATGGCAGTGTAAAAAACTGGCTATTTATTAACAATAAAACCAGCGAAACATTGGATGTGTTCATTGAGGGCAATTTAACCTGCAAAAATGGGCGGATCATGATTTCATCAGCGATAGCGGGTAACGGCATTATCAGAGTGCCATCGTTGTATTGTAAAGATGAGGTTGAAAAGGGATTATTAATCCCCTTATTTGATGAATGGTATATCGACTCAACCCCATTCTATTTGGTTTATACCCAAGAGAAGCATAAACCAATGCGCTTAAAAATATTTAAAGACTATGTAGTGGCCAATTTTTCAAAATATTTAACGTAGCCGAAATATACTTTCTATGGATTTAAAATCATCAGTTGCATAAACATCATCTGGAAGTTTTCTTCCATATTTAGATTTACATTGCGAACACGGCCAGCCCAACGGTCAATGAATTTAGCGGCTGACATTTTAGCGCCATTAGTAATCATTTCTTTGTATTCCCAATGTTTAGCGCCATCAGCATAACGGCTTTCAGTTTCTTTCATTAGCGCATGGAATGCTGGTGATTGAGCCACTTCAAATACAATGTTTTTCATATCTTGTACTAGTTCGTTGTATAGCTCCAAATGTGCTCTCGTTGCGACAATTCGTTCATGGCCAGTGACCATAAAGTTAAAGTCATAGGTGTCGAGTAATATTTGTGGCAACTGGAAAGCAAACATTGGGTTAGTAGCTTCACCGAAATGAATCCAGGGTGCGGCATCTGGGTGGAAAGTATCAGTTGCCAATAAAATTTTCTGTTGTGGTGCATACCCTATGCTGTCTGACTGTGAATGCCAGTTTTCAGGTAAGTCATTAAACTCAAGACGTAGGCCACCGGTTTCTAAAACGTAACTGTCTTTCCAAACAATATCTGGCATTGGGCGTTTGGGGTCATTTGCTCTTTTGAGAAATCGGGCGGTTTCATCATTAGATATTTTGATTGCTGATTCAGGAAATAAGTACATGCCTTCTGCATGGTCGCGATGATGATGCGAATAGATGACATGGGTGATAGGTTTGTCTGTCACTTCTTTAACGACTTCAAGTAAATAAGGGGTGACATCTGGCTTTGCATCGTAAACTACGACGCCATCGTCAGTGACAAAAAACACCATATTTTCAAAATCGTCATGGACGAAGTATGCGTTCTCTGCAATCTTAAAATAATTGTATCCACGTTCGGGCAATGGAGTATAAACATAGTCTCGGATACTGTATTTAGCTTTTACTGCTTCAACATCAAAAGTGCTTTGCGCTGCGCTTGCAAGCCCACTGAAAATGCACAGGGCTGAAATTAACCACGCATATAATATGTGGTGGGTTGTTGTTGAAAACCGTCTTGTTAACTTTGTCATGATATATATTCCTCTCAGTAATACCTGTTCGTTAACGTTGAAAAGAACTGGGTGTTTAACTGTGATCGGGTGGCATATTGGATGCGACCTGAATGTTCTAGTCATTACGTTACGTTTACCGCGATATATAGGTAAAAATTGTTGTTCGCTTGGAATATATTTTCGACTTAATGTCTTAACTTGTTAAGACACTCAACGCGGGGATAATGGCACTTTTCGCAGGTCGCTATCATTAACGATTGCTAGCGATGGTTGGGTGTTTTTGTTGGTATTGCTGGCGAAATGCTATTGGGCTTATGCCTGTTTCTCGTTTAAAGAAACGTCCAAAATAGGAGGCATCTTCAAAGTTTAAGCTGTAACCAATTTCTGCCACTGTGGCATCGCTATGCACAAGTGAGCGTTTGGCTTCTAGGATCAGTTTTTCTCTGATCATCGTGCCAGGGGCAGATCCCGTGACGGCTTTAACGGTATCTTTGAGGTGACTGGTGCTGACGCCAATTCTACTGGCGTAGTCTTGCACTGAGTGCTCTTGGGTAAAGTGTTCAGAGACTAATTGCTTAAATTGTCGGACTAAGGGTGACAATATCGCCGAACATTCGCTGGGATGTTCAATCATATATAGGCGGTGAAGTTTTGTGAGCAAGATATGTAAATAAGCCCTTAAAACCGAAAGGCTTCTGTCTTTGTCGCGGTAAAACTCATCGGCTATTGCCTCAAAAAGCCCATTAATCATTGTGAAGTGCTCTTTATCGAGCGGTAAGTGTGGGCTATCTCCAACATAATTAAACACAGAAAAGTCATGTGTTCTGACAACCTTTGATGATGGAAAGCCTAAGAACTCCTCCGGGATCAGTAAAATATAACCTTTTAATGGTTTGCTGAGTTGCCAGTAATGCACTTGTTCTTTTGATAAAAAAAACAGAGTGGGCGCCGCAACAGGGTAGGGAACAAAATCAATGGTATGGGTTCCTTCGCCTTCTGAAATGTATAACACTTGATAGCAATTGTGGCGATGGGGATAGTTTGCTTGCGCTATGTCTTGCATTAACTCAAATTTAGCCAGTACGAAAGGCATTTGGGGATCGAGTGACAGATGCGAGGTCTCATCTGGATGCTTAATGTAATGAATGGCTTCATCGTAATGATGGGTTGGTATATCACTCTTTTTTGCCATGAGCATCCATCCTTACTGAACTATATCAATTAACTATACCGCTTTCATTAACTATATAGCTTTTAAAATTAACATCATTGTTACAGCGCTTCAATCTAAAGCTGCGAGTTACATTTGTTGGTTAAATCCTTCCGTATACGTTTATTGTTGCTCGTTACTGTATTATGGTTTTTATTGTGTCTAGATTGCTTGGGAAATAACTGCGCTCTTTATTTTATACCTTGTTTAACAATAATATAGCCCAACACCACATTTGTTTTAAAGCCTCTAACCGTTCAACTTTCCCTTCAATATCCCAGTGCTGAACCCCACCTCTCTCATGGTGGAGCAAAATGTTATCAAAAAGTGCACAGAAACCACGCTACATTAACTCAATAAATTTTTGTAAAAGATAGCCTTAATCAGTCCAATTTTACTTGCTAAATACCTTTCTGACGGAGTATTCTTTTAAAATATACCTTTCTGGAAAGGTAAATGTTTATTGGGGCAGTTAAACACAGCCGAGGGTATTTACCACTTGATGATATTGATCAGATGTATACCGTTTTATGGGGATATGCTGATTCCAACGCTGGGAACCAATATACACATTGTGATGCTATCTATTTAAGCTCTTTTGACGAGCATACGCTTTCAGAATTAGCCGTATTGGATATACCAATTTTTAATGTCTGCCATAACGGATAGATTATTAACCGTGATTGACAATGCGATATTTTGACTGAATGCTTTCATTTTTTGTTTCAACCTTGATAGCCAAGCAAATAATGTCACCACTAGAAAATGAAACAGCTCAAACTCTGCCAAAAATTCAAGTAGTTAGCAATTTTGATATGTTTTATCAATCACTAACCTTTAACAACATATCGACTAAGTAAGTGGAGTAAAGAATGACAAATCAAAATAAACTGACTACAAGCAACGGCGCGCCTGTCGTTGATAATCAAAATGTTCAAACTGCGGGGCCTCGTGGCCAATGTTATTGCAAGATGCGTGGTTTCTAGAGAAGCTGGCCCATTTTGATAGAGAAGTGATCCCTGAAAGACGTATGCATGCGAAAGGTTCTGGCGCATATGGTACTTTCACTGTTACTCATGATATTACTCAATATACCAAAGCAAAAATCTTCTCTGAAGTCGGCAAAAAAACCGAGATGTTTTGGCGTTTATCTACCGTAGCGGGCGAACGTGGTGCTGCCGATGCTGAACGTGATATTCGCGGATTTGCAATGAAATTCTATACCGAAGAAGGTAACTGGGATCTTGTTGGTAACAACACACCGGTATTCTTCCTTCGTGATCCGCTAAAATTTCCAGATTTAAACCATGCCGTCAAACGTGATCCTCGTACTAACATGCGTTGTGCAAATACTAACTGGGATTTTTGGTCAATGTTGCCTGAGGCGCTACACCAAGTCACGGTGGTCATGAGTGATCGTGGTATTCCTCGTACTTACCGCCATATGAATGGTTTTGGTAGCCATACATTTAGTTTTCTTAATGCTGATAATGAACGTTTTTGGGTTAAATTCCATCTAAAAACTCAACAAGGTATTGAAAACTTAACCGATCAAGAAGCTGAAGAGTTGGTGGGTAAAAATCGCGAAAGCCATCAACAAGATCTTTATGAGTCTATTGAAAAAGGCGACTTCCCTAAATGGGATCTAAAAGTGCAAATAATGTCTGAAAAAGACGCATTAAGTTATCGTTTTCATCCATTCGATTTAACCAAAGTGTGGCCACATGCTGATTATCCGTTAATTGATGTTGGGGTGATGGAGCTAAATCGTAACCCAGATAATTATTTTGCTGAAGTCGAACAAGCCGCATTTAACCCTGCCAATATTGTTCCTGGGATTGGTTTCTCACCAGATAAAATGTTGCAAGGACGATTATTTTCATACGGTGATGCTCAGCGCTATCGTTTGGGTGTTAACCATGTGCATATTCCGGTTAACCAACCTCGATGCCCGGTAAACTCTTGTCATAGAGATGGTTTCATGCGCGTTGATGGCAATTACGGTAGCACTAAAGGTTATGAGCCAAACAGCTTAGGATTGTGGCAACAACAACCAGAATTTAATGAGCCACCATTGCACCTGCAAGGTGATGCTTATAACTGGGATTTCCGCGAAGATGACAGTGATTACTATACTCAGCCTGGTAACTTGTTTAATTTAATGACTGCAGAACAACAGCAAGTGTTATTTGACAATACAGCACGAAGTATTGCTCCTGCATCATTAGAGGTTAAGCATCGTCATATTGTCAATTGTTATAAAGCTGCACCAGCTTATGGCACAGGCGTTGCGGTGGCGTTAGGGCTAGACATCACAGAAATCGTGTAATTTACCACTACAGTAATGCAGGCCTATGATGCGTCGATATAGGCCTGCTTTTTATATTTATGTCATTGAGTATAAAGCTATTAAAGGCATTTTATGACAGCTTGGAAAGAGTATAAAAAAACCTATCGTGCAGAAGCTGATATTTTTGATTTTGCGCGAGTTGGCGATCTTAGAGGCCTAGCAAACATGCTGTCTCAGCATGGTGAGTTAGATGTTGATGCTAAAAATAATCGAGGTTATTCAGCATTAATGTTGGCCGTTTATAATAGTGAAAACGACTTTTGTGAAACCTTATTAAGATGCGGTGCCAATGTAGACTCTACAGATGCTGTTGGCAACACAGTGCTAATGGCCGCAGCGTATAAAGGTAACCTTGATATATTGAAATTGCTGTTGGAATACGGCGCAAGCTTAGCACTTAAAAACAAAACCAATATGGATGTAAGAGATTGGGCTTCTATGTTTGGTCGCAAAGAAATCTTACAATACCTTGATAGCGTTTATCCTAGCAACACCGCCCCATCCCAATTAACCAACATCGCCAGGTTTTTAAAGCTCGGGTTTTGTTTGCTTTTTAGCAAGCTAAAATAGTTACCGCCGCTGGTGGTCTGTGTAAAAGATCAGTCCATCTGTAATAGCAGCGTAAGCCGAATGACTTGTATTGATATATTCTTTGGGTAAACATATTGGCTGTATATGGTTTAACATCAAGGAGTGTGACATGAGTGACAAAATGAGTGAGTCTGCATTGCAGGCATTGAAAATTGCGTTTACTTACATGCCTAAAGCAATTGAAGTCACTAAGTATGAATATGGCGATGACTACCAAAAAATATTAGATCATATTGAAACCGTCAGGGAAATGTTATTGATCAATGATGTCGACCCAGAAGAGGTTTACGGCGACATTAATCCTGAAAGCACACCTAATTCAACGTATTGATAAAACGTAACAAGCTATGGTTTAACCATAGCTTGTTAACAAACTCTCAAGTAACCACTATTACGCGACAGACTGCTCTACTGGATGGGCGTTACCGTCATGTTGTGGATGATAAAGCTTAGCAAACATCTGCATAAGTGATTCGCGGCGAATAACCCCACATAAGCGGCCGTTTTCAACGACAGGGTAAACACTAGGAACCGCTGCTGAGGCTTCACGTAGGCGCTCTTCATAACTCTGATAACCGCCGCTGATATACATGCCTGAGTCGGTTACTGGGAAAAGCTTCTTCTTATCAACCACCATAAACTCAAGCAACTGGGCAACTTTTTCTGTTGGCGCTACGGTGAGCATTTTAGTTTGCATCACCTCTTTTACTGTTGTGGGTAAGGTGGCGGCAAATTCTTCTGACCATAACGAGCGCAGTAGATCTTGCTCTGAAACAAAGCCCAATAACTGATTATTTTGGTCTACAACCGGTGCACTGCGAATGCTTTCTGCGGCGAGTAAATCTAACGCCTGATAAATCGTGTTATCAACGTTAAGTGTGCCAGGGTTAGTGTCCATTAATTCGCTAACGATAAGTTTGTCAATTTTGGTTTTCATGGTTAAGTCCTTATGACTTGAATGAGAGTGAGTTGATGTAATAGTTGAAGACTGAAACTGTGCTGATGCCGATAAATGTTGTGGCTGTTGCTGCACGTTAGTTCCGTCATGTTGGTGAGCTTGGCCTTGTTCAATAGGGCTAATGTGCAGTTGTGCGACGTGATTGCTGCTTGGGTTGCGATCGTTAATCCAAAAATACCCAAGGCCCACAAATACTGCGCCGCCAACAATGTTGCCTAGGGTGACCGGAATTAAGTTATGCACGATAAAATTGCTAATGGTGAGGTCAGCAAATGCTTGTGGAACCACGCCGAGTGCCATGAAGTATTCGCTACCTATAAAGTGCTCAATAGAAATCCCCAACGGCACCATAAATAGGTTCGCAATGCTATGTTCAAAACCGCTTGATACAAACATCGCCACTGGCAATATCAATAATATTGATTTACCTAAGGCATCTTTGCAGCTAAAGGTCATCCACACCCCTAGGCACACCAACAAATTACATAAGGTGCCTAATGCAAAGGCTTGGCTCCAATCATGGTGAATTTTATGTTGTGCGACATGTAAAGCGTTGAGGCCCCAAGCGCTGCCGTTTAGGTCATACATCTTAGACATCATCACTAATAGCAATATCAACATTGCGCCACAAAAGTTGCCTAAATACACCCTTGTCCAACAACCTAATAATTGTTTGGTGGTGACGCGTTTTTGCGCCCAGGCAATTGCGCTTAATACAGTGCTGGTAAACAGTTCTCCTCCGAGTACCACAACCAGAATTAAGCCTAAGCTAAACGCGATACCCCCGCTAAACCGCACCAACCCCCACGCACCAGGTGCAGCACCTGTGGTCACGGTGAGATAAAACACAAAGGCCAGTGCAATGAAGGCGCCAGCAAATACTGATAAGCCAAACGACTGTGCAATATGCTTTGTCACTTTGGCGTGTCCGTATTCAGCGGCTTTTTCAAATGGGCTCATTGCTGCTGAGCTATCTACGACTGCAAGGTGATTAACAGGTCTAGTCGCCTCATGGGCGTCAAACTGTTTCATGACGCGCCCCGTAAAGTGCTACAGGCTCCCAATCGTGGCGTGACTCGATTGTTGCTTACATACATTGATAACTCCTTAATGTGCTTTCTAAACGTTGGATTTATATTCAGAATACACATTAAAAAGTTAAATAATATTGAGTCTTTATTAAGATAAGTATCAGTTAAATTGATACCTATTTGGACGGAAACCGGCCTTTTTTGCCATTTTTAGATAGAAATAAGCCTAGAAAGGCAAGTTGGAAGGTTGTTTTATGAGCAGTCGTGAGAAAATGGTTTTAATGTGTCATTACGTGAATACAGAGGGTGATTGAGAGTATCAATTTTGTCGATACGGGGGGGATAGCTATAAATAATGAACAGAACACAATCGAAATAAACCATAAGTCATTGTTAAGTTATTATTTAAGTACGAATGGTTAATACAGGTTAGTAACATTGACCCATTTTGTGTTTGGTATTCACAAAACAAGTAACGTTAGTTTTAGTTAAATGTCAAAAACATGATCTAGTTCAATTGATAATCGCTCTCATTACCATTACTATTCGCTCATAATATATCCCATGGAGATAAAAAGAGTGAAGCCAACGTACATAGCAGCAGCATTAGCCGTAATTCTAAGTCCGCAATTTGTATTGGCTGAAGAGTCCTCTACTCCCGATGTGGAAAATATTGAACGTGTAAGTGTAATGGGGGTAAGGCAAAGGCTAGAACAAGCCGGTACTTTAGCTAACACCATCATGAAAACCGAAGTGATAAGCGCTGGCACTATCGAAAATAAAAATGCCGTTAACTTATCAGAAGCGATTGATAATTCTCCTGGTGTAAAAGTTTCTAACGAATGCTCTATGTGTGGCGTGAAACGCATCATGCTCAATGGCATGAAAGGCGAGCAAACAACCATTCTGGTTGATGGCTTACCGGTACACACTATGATTTCTGGTTACTATGCTGTGGATGCGATTCCGACGACAGGCATAGACCGCATTGAAGTGGCCCGCGGCGCAGGTGCGTCATTAATTGCCCCTGAGGCCATTGGCGGCACGGTCAACATTATTAGTTATGAGCCCACTGATAACGGCGCAGAATTTGATGTATCAGTGGGTGAAAATGGCTACAAAAAGATGGGCTTCTTAGGTAAAGGTGTCAGTGAAGATGGCCGCACACGTGCCACATTAGTTGCTCAATACGATGATAGAGACCAGTATGACGCTGACGACAATGGCGTGAATGAATCTCCGCAACAAGAAAACCGCAGTCTTACCGCTAGAGTGTCGCACGATGTAACCGACACCGACAACATTGTATTGCGTATTGCCAATATTCAATCTGAAATTTTTGGCGGCCCAATGTTAGATGGTACTTATGCTGATGGTCTTGCAAGCTCTACCGGCACGGTGTTATCAGGTTATGACGACGATGCTACCGCTGCTCAAGAATTATTTGAAGACGGTGACGTGCGCAATGACTTTACTGGTAAAGCCTGGGAAACGTCTGAGTGGATTAAAACTGATCGTAACGAAGCTTCATTAACTTGGTTAAGAGAGTTAAACGACGAATGGAACATGCACTTATCGACCAGCTATGCAGAGCATGACCAAGACTCTTTTTATGAAGGCTTTGATTACACAGCCAATGACGTAATGTGGTTCTTTGATGCACGTTTTAACTATTTACTTAACGACAGCCAATTACTGACTTTTGGTGTGGACCACCGCACTGAAGAAATGCGATCAAACTCGCGTTCAGGCAGTGCAAACCCTGACTATATTTCTGATTCATTTGATTACGATGTAACAGGTCTTTATGTTCAGGACACCTGGCAGGTAACTGATGAGCTTGAAGTTGCAATGGCATTACGTTACGACAACGTTGTTGCTGACTTTACTGATCCAAACAAACCAGGAACAGAACTTGACGAGTCAATTTTATCTCCTCGAGTCGACATTCGTTTACGTCACAACGATGAGTGGGTGTCGCGTTTATCAGCCGGCCGCGGTTACCGTGCACCGTTATCATTCTTTGAAACCGACCACGGTATTTTAGATGGTTCACTCGGTTTCGATATCGATATTGATGAGTTAGAACGTTCAAACTCAGTTAACTACGCCTTAAGTTATGAAGGTGACAGACTGACTTCTACGGCCTCACTTGCTTGGACCGAAGTTGAAAACTTGGCGCAATTAACCACGAATGACCAAGGTATCCCGCTACTGACTCAACTTGATGAAAAAGCCAGTGTTGTCACCACCGACATTGCTTTAGGGTATCGTTTAACTGACGACCTAACCCTGAACCTAACCGGTGAAATGTTCGATTATGACTCAGTATTTCAATCATCTTATGCTGTAGCGCCAATAGAAGAGCGCATTACATTATCTGCCGATTGGGACATCAATGGATGGGATTTCTTCGCCAATGTGGTGTGGGTAGGCAGCCGTGACTTATCTGACTATGGCTACGAAGGCTATAACCGACTACTGAGCACTGGTGAAGTTGACCCTGACTCTGAAAAAAGCGCTGATGCACCGTCTTACTTCACTGTTGATTTACGTGTTAGCTATGAGCTTAACGACTACCTTTCACTTTATAGCGGTGTAACTAACTTACTTGATTAACCTGAGCTTCGGATAAGAAATTAGCTCCCCAAAGGAACTAAATGCTCGTTCCTTG
>NZ_BMQI01000084.1 GCF_014648035.1 Shewanella algicola
GATAAGCACTTAGTAAACCAGAGCTGGCGAGTTAAGTTGAGCTATGCTGCCGTAAGCTCACAAATTTTGCATCTCCTGAGCTCTCTGCTCGTCTATTTGCCGCAAGTAATGGAGAAAATCGCTTATTAAAAGAGCTATTAATAGAAGCATTAATTCTTGCATTAAAACAAAAGAGTAATACGATCTCTATATCCCACTTAGAATCAGCTTACTCAAGGCTGTTTCCTGAACAGCCTAATTTATTCCAAATTCCAATGGAAAATTTGCAGTTGAAAGAGGTTAAAAGTCAATCTCGGATAAATTTCTCTATGAAGGTAGCTGATCAGCTTACAATAGGTCCAGAGTATACAGAGCCAATTGCGCTCAATAAAATCTTTAGTTTAAAGTGATTGAGAAGTGGGGCGTTTGGATAGTGCCTAAAAACTAGACTGATAAACCCTGGCTCAGCGACTCAGTAAATGGGTCTCAAACATCCTTACAATTCGTTCTTTGTATCCGCCTAGCAGGGCTAAGTTATAGTGATTCTCTTGCTCAATATCAGACAAGGTTGCTGGCACCTTTGATTTGGTTGATAGCGATAGAGCAGACATTTGTAGATTGAACGTAACCGTCCGGTAATCCCCACAGTAACCGTCCGGTAATCCCCACATTTAAAAACTGAAGTTGCTACGGCATTGTGTTCTTTTATTAAGGAGAACATGCATGCGATATCAACGACGAGATGTAAATACCTGGCTGGCTCTTTTTGAGCGTCAGGAACAAAGCGGGTTATCGGCGGTGGCGTTTTGTCGTCAGCATCAGATTAATATTCAGACGTTTTACGCCAGACGCAGTGACATCCGGCTTCAGCGTACCAGCAATAAGTTTGTTCACGTTAAGCGCGAAGTCACCACCTTCGAGTCGCAAGTTGAAGATGCCACTCAGACATTCGTGCTCAAGCATGCCTCTTCTACATTGAGTGTACCAGCAGACGTCAGCCCGCACTGGCTGGCTAGCCTGATGAAGGCGCTGAATTAATGAAGATGTTCGTTGAGCCTTCTGACATTTATCTTTACCTGGATAATGTCGACTTCCGTAAATCCATCAACGGCCTGATTGTGGTGGTTGAACAACAGATGGAATTAAACCCGTTCCGGGATGCGCTGTTTGTCTTCTGTAATAAAAAGCGGGATAAGTTGAAGGTGCTGTACTGGGATAAAACCGGCTTTGCCCTGTGGTATAAACGCTTGGAGAAACATCGTTTCAAATGGCCATCAGACACTGAATTACAGCACATACACCTGAGTGAGCAGCAGTTGCAGTGGTTATTGTCGGGCTTTGATGTGATAGGACACTCGCCGTTGAATTACACGACTTCCGGCTTATAACCGGTGATCATAAGCAGCAATTATCGATCACGAAATAGTCTGAATAATCCCAAGTAATCAGTACCTTAATCGGCGATAATAATCTTATGAATACAGATGATTATCAACGCCGCATCGCCGAACTAGAGGCGCTTCTTGAACAAAGAGATGCCAGAATTGCTTATTTAGAAGAGCAGTTCCGTATTGCGCAGCAAAAACAATTTGGCAAGAGTACCGAAGGCCATCCTGGTCAAGGTGAACTATTTAATGAGGCTGAAGAACTGGCAACTGAAGACGAATTGCCAGAGCAGGAAACCATCAGCTATACGCGCAATAAAGCCAAGCGTAAGCCGCTGCCTGAAGACTTGCCGCGTGAAGTCATCGTCCACGATATTCCAGATGAAGACAAAGTCTGTAACTGCTGTGCCGGTACACTGCACTGCATCGGCGAAGATAAGTCTGAGAAGCTTCAGTTTATCCCTGCTCAGGTTAAGGTGATTGAGCATGTACGACCGAAGTATGCGTGTCGCACCTGCGAAAAAGAGGGCATCAGCAACACAGTAAGGCAGGCACCGGTGCCACACAGCGTTATCTCCAAAGGTTATGCAACGCCCAGTTTGTTAAGCCAGATAATCACCAGCAAATACCAGTATGGCCTGCCACTTTACCGGCAAGAAGCCATGTTCAAACAGCACGGTATCGAACTTAGCCGCAAAACCATGGCGGACTGGATAATCCGTTGTGCTGAGCTATTTAAGCCGCTTTATGTCCAGCTTCATCAACATCTGCTACAACAACCGGTAATCCAGGCGGATGAAACTACGCTGAAGGTTGTCGATGCTGACAAAGCGACCAGTTACATGTGGCTGTATGCTACTGGTGCAGATTCACCGCAAGCGACCATTACTGGCTCGGTGATACCCAACATCGTGCTGTACGATTATCACAATAGTCGTGCTGGACGATGTGCCGTTGACTTCCTTGATGGTTATAGCGGCTATCTGCAAGTGGATGGTTATCAGGGCTACGAACAAACGCAGGCCACCTTAGTCGGTTGCTGGGCTCATGCGAGACGCAAGTTCATGGAGGCGAAAAAAGGCGCTGGCAGTAAAGGCAGTGGCAAAGCCGACTGGGCACTGAACCACATCCAGAAACTCTACCGTATAGAGATGCAGTTAAAAGAAGAGACTGCCTCAACCCGCTATACGCAACGACAGGAAAAGAGCCTACCGCTCCTAAATCAGCTTGAAACCTGGCTGACAAAATCAGCACAACAGGTGTTACCGAAAACAAAACTCGGAGAGGCAATACAGTACTGCCTTAATCAATGGCATAAACTGATTCGTTACACACTCGATGGCCATCTCGCCATCGACAACAACCGCGCAGAGCGAGCAGTCAAACCGTTCGTCATCGGCAGAAAAAACTGGTTGTTCAGCCAGACCGCAAATGGTGCCAATGCTAGCGCCATCCTCTATAGCATCATCGAAACAGCAAAGGCTAATGGCCTCAATGTGTTCGAGTATGTCATGGACTGCCTTGAGCAGCTCAGCAAACCCGAAACCGATATCGGGCAACTTCTACCATGGCAGTTTGCTAAGCGCTAGGTGGGATCACCGGACGGATACGGTTAATGCTATCTGAGCCGAGGCATTGGCAGCGCGGTTGTCCAGTAGATTGCGTTGGGACACCAACAGTTCTACATGCGCGATTGCTCCCGCCTCAAAGCGAGCTTGATCCAACAGGTAAGCTTTGCTGGCGAGTTGCTCTGCACGTGCTAAGGATTGCTGCTGCTGTGTCACAGCATTGAGCGATGTTAGTGCTTGCTCAACCTCTTTAAGTACGTTCAGTACCAGAGAGTCAAAATAGGCCACCGAAGCATCCGCTTGTGCTTCAGCTTGAGCCAACCTAGCGTGAGCCGCAGTAGTATTTGGGAAACTCCATGAAATTAAAGGTCCGATGCCATAGCTAAAACCATCACTGCCTTTTATTACATTGTTTGTGGTCAACTAAAATTGTGCAGATAGTTAGCTGATGCACCCAGTGTGATGCGTGGGTACAAGTCTGCAGTGGCTACACCAATTGGATTCAGTAACGCGCAACTCACATTAGTCGATACTTAAAACCCCAATCCCGTTTCGTTGATACTATCAAATTTACTGTAATCGTCTGCTGGTGGGGTAATAGCTTGAACGAAAGGAATGTTGGTAATTGAGTGTTCATAGCCCACTTTGAATAGATAGATTGCTGTTCCCACTTTATTACCCTGAATATTCAAAAGATATTGAGCGTGATCAATTTTGTGTTGATTTATATCTAAGTCGGTTATGAAGTTGAGTTTTTAGGAGCACTTGCAGTTAAAGAGGTTATAGGTTAGCTGCCACTAACAGGTGATGGCGTTGAAATAAGTTATCCACAGGGGCGTGTGGTATTTAACTTGAAATATCTTTGCGGCAGCATTATCTTGTGATTTAAAACTTATGCAGCACAACATATAGTGTTTACCTGTGGATTAAAAGTTCACATAACCTATAGAAAGAAAACCCCCAACGATTGTCAGGGGCTTACTTAAAGACAATCATCACCCACAAGGAAGTTTGCAGATTGCCGCTAAGTATCAGGAGACAAGCGGAACAGCGATTGAGAAGCTCGCCTATACAGCTATGGATGCCGCCAACTCTGAGCATCAGGAGTACTTGGTTGTTTGTGGCGGGCAAGAGCTACTTAAACATAACCGAGCGGTATCGTTTCTCAACTCAAGAAAAGATATGGCTCCAAAACTTCATGCACTAGAGGTAAATGAGCTTTCAGAACGTTTGCTTGGCTATTTTGATGCGGCGTAACCATTAGTTTTCTAGGGGGAAGCTATGACTCAAAAAAAATGTAAGGAATGTAAAGGCAAGAAGCATGGGCCGGTGAAGCGGATATTCGAAAAGCTGACCAAGCGGAGCTACGAGCCTCTTCAATGCCCGCGTTGTAATGGCTCTGGGTATGAACCATGACCAGCCTTGCGCGGATAGTGGTAAAAAAATACCCAAAACCAGAGTTGTGGTAAATCCGTTACCACAACTTACCCAAATTGTACTGATGTGATGGATTGAAAATGGAGGCCGCATGCCAAATCCACCTGAGAATGAACATTTTAAAAATCAAGTCCGAATTCTTAGTTTGAATGGCGGCGGAGCAAGAGGTTTATTTACTATCAGCTTGTTGGCTGAAATTGAACGAATAGTCGAAGAAAAACAAGGTATTAATGGTTTTAAAATTGGAGATTATTTTGACCTGATTACTGGTACTTCTATTGGTGGAATTCTGGCTTTGGGTTTGGCTTATGGAAAGAGCGCAAAAGAGCTGGAAGAAGTGTTTAGAAAGCAAGCAGGACATATCTTTCCTGAGCAGAAATTCCCACTATTTTTCTCAGGTTTACGCAGAAAGTATCGACTGGCTAGGCGTCCGCTTTATGACAGTAAGCCATTGGCTACAACGATAGCCAGTATGGTCGGTGAAGACAGCACTTTTAATGACCTGAAGTGTCGAGTTCTCATTCCTACAGTTAATCTTTCTACAGGTAAACCTCAGTTCTTCAAAACTCCTCACAACCCCGAATTTAACAGGGATGGCCGCCTCAAGTTAATTGATGCAGCTTTGGCTACTTCAGCTGCACCCACATATTTTGCTCCTCACTATTGTGAAGATTTGGATGCCTATTTTGCTGATGGAGGCTTGGTTGCAAATAATCCGAGTTTTATTGGCTTACATGAAGTTTTTCGCGATATGACGACAGACTTTCCTGAGGCAAAGGTTAGTGATGTCAGGATACTCAACGTAGGTACTCTGGGAGAGGAGTATAGTCTCAGCCCTTCTAGTTTGGCTGGCAAAAGCGGCTATCTAGGGTTATGGGGAATGGGGGAAAGGTTGGTCCTCAGTACCATGACGGCGAATCAGCAACTTCACAGAGCAATGTTGTTAAGAGAGTTAGCGACACATGACGCCATAGGCAATCTCGTGTAT
The DNA here is from genome assembly GCF_014648035.1 of Shewanella algicola. Taxonomy (GTDB): domain Bacteria; phylum Pseudomonadota; class Gammaproteobacteria; order Enterobacterales; family Shewanellaceae; genus Shewanella; species Shewanella algicola. The sequence goes on from NZ_BMQI01000084.1 coordinate 5,358, forward strand.
CTGGATGACACAATACCTCATGAAGCTGCAAGTGACATTACGTTGGATAACGCTTCTGAAAGCTCGCTTAGCAATTTAGCTAGCCGTGGTAGGCAATTAGCTACTGAAGAGTTCACTAAAAACAAAGCATTGGCAGATTTTTTCAAAGTACCTGCCCGCAAATTTAAATAAATCTTAGAGGAGTGTGAAAATGGCTTGGAACTTTCACCAGTACTATATAAACCGGAATGATGGCTTGATGGGTAAGTTAGTTCTTACAGACGAAGAGAAGAACAATCTTAAGGCGCTGCGCAAGATCATCCGGTTAAGAACACGAGATGTATTTGAAGAAGCTAAGGGGATTGCCAAGGCTGTGAAAAAAAGTGTTCTTACGTTTGAAATTATTCAGGAAAAGGTCTCAAAGACTAAAATCAAGCACCTGTCTGAAAGCGATCAACGAGAGGTAGCTAAGCTTATTCACGAGATGGATGAGGATGCCCGTGATGAGTTTTTGGGACTGACACCTCGCTTCTGGACTCAGGGAAGCTTCCAGTATGACACTCTGAATCGTCCGTTTCAGCCAGGTCAAGAAATGGATATTGACGATGGCACCTACATGCCAATGCCTATCTTTGAGTCAGAGCCCAAGATTGGCTATACCTTACTAGTTCTCCTTGTGGACGCCTCACTAAAGTCACTTGTAGCGGAAAATAGTGGTTGGAAGTTTGAAGCTAAGCAGACATGTGGACGGATTAAAATCGAGGGAGAGAAAACACACATCGATGTGCCTATGTATGCTATTCCTAAAGATGAGTTTATGAAAAAGCAAGTCGCTTTAAATTCAAATAGGTCATTTCTCGAAAGTGTTGGTTGTGAATCAAATGTTTATGATTCGGATGATACTGACTCTTATGAGGTCGATTCTGAAAATGTGAACCTCGCTCTTCGCGAAGGTGAGCGAAAATGGATTAATAGTGATCCCAAAATAGTTGAAGATTGGTTTAACGATAGCTGTGGACGGATTGGAAAACATCTTCGTAAGGTCTGTCGGTTTATGAAAGCATGGCGGGATGCACAATGGGATGTTGGAGGCCCATCGTCGATAAGCCTAATGGCGGCGACGGTGAACATACTTGATAGAGTTTCTCATGACTCTAGTGATCTAGGAGAGACTATGAAGATAGTTGCTAAGAATCTTCCTGGTGAGTTTGCTAGAGGGGTAGAGAGTCCTGACGATACAGATGAAAAGCCACTCTTCCCACCTTCTTATAAGCATGGCCGTCGCGAGATGGACATTATGAGCAAACTAGAGCGCTTGCCAGAAATTCTGTCATCTGCTGAGTTAGCTGACTCTAAGTCAGAGGCTTTGCAAAAGATTAATATGGCGTTTGGGAATCGTGTTAGTAATAGTGACCTTATTGTTTTGGCAAAGGCTCTACCGGCTTTCGCTCAAGAACCTAGTTCAGCCTCGAAACCTGAAAAAATCAGCAGCACAATGGTAAGCGGCTGAAAGTGAAGCAGGAATTACATCATACATTACTGGGGTGCGGATTTCGCTATACGCCGGTTAAACAAATGCCAAAAGGCATTCTGTTGGATATAAAAAGCCGGCGCAAAGGCTACTACGTAAAAGAGTACTCGACTAAAGGTGGGGTATTTGTAATTGCTTTGGTTCTGTGGAATGACCCGCACATACAGTTACCCTTTGCGTATATTCTGCAGCAACCTGAACAGTATAAAGGTCGACTACTGCCTCACATCAATTTCGGGTTTTACCTGTGTTATGTTGCTCAAATGGAAGCTGATTGGAACTCCAATGATCTAAAGTCAACTTATCAAGATGTGGATGAGCAAATACAGCTTACCTTGGATAACTCTGTAGCATCTGTAGAGAGTGGAACATCAAATGATGTTGAACTTGAAGGAGAGTTTAGTGCTTATTGGCAATCAGAAGAAGATCTCTACTTGTTAGCTAAGCCATCGAGAAAAGCTCAATTAAAGACTCACCTCGTAGAAGCTGAGCTAAGTAGTGGCTCTATCCGGAGAGAGTACGTAGCTGCTTGCTCTGAGCAAAGTGAAGAGTTAGCAAAATGGTTGAACCAAAGAAAGTTCGATGAAAGCTCCCTGCAAGAAGTGTCGATTACAACGCATTGTATATCAGTAAAGCCGAACCGTTTGGCCGGTGTAAACTGGCCTCCATCCTGCCTTCGTGAGGTGTTAAGTTGGTTGAAGCTCGTTGATTGCTCTGCGCATGCTCGGACGGTGACTCTCTTGATGGCCAAGAGGACAAAACGTCACATGTTGTTGCTTGATGTGGAGGGTCAAGATGAGTTGGCCGTTTACTTGGAGCTGAATTTGAATGTTATTGGTAAGCGGTACTTTGGTAGGAATGCCGCTAGAAAGCGGAACATAAACAATGAAGCGGCATTGTTAGGTGGCAAGTTTGTGAGTGCCAACTTTAAGCGGCTAGGTGTGACCAGAGCTGATCGAGACACTCTATTAAGTCGTAATCAACCACGACCAGACGTTGGAAATTTAAGTCAGAAGCGTATTGCTCTTATTGGATGCGGGACTATAGGTGGATATTTGGCAGAACTGCTGCTGCGTAGTGGTGCTGGCTGCGGAGAAAATGACTTCCACCTTTATGATGATGATTCTTTCAAACCACACAACTTTGCTCGGCATTCTCTGACAGCTCATAACTTTGGTCTAGCGAAATCTATAGCTTTAGCCAATAGCCTGAAGGAAGCCGTCCATATTGCGCAGAGTATCAAAGGGATTGACAGACAGTTCCCTATCCAGGCTGATGTCCTATCGAAATATGACATTGTTATTGATGCAACAGGTCGCCCACCCGTTTCCAAGCGTCTTGCGGCAGTGGTTAGGACTCTAAGCGCAGATGTTAGGCCTATGATTATTCATGCATTTAATGATGGTAATGGACGGGCTTCAAAGGTTTTGGTTGACGATGGTAGCTGTTGTTATGGTTGTATGATATCTGACCCCGCAGTTTATCGAAATAACGTAGATCTTCGTTTTGAGGGCATTGATCAGGAAAAAGAGAAGCACATAAGTTGTGGGAGTACATATACACCATATGATGCCGCAGTAAGCCATATAACGGCGGCTTTAGCTCAGGAGGCCGTATTGAATACGCTAGAGCATACTCTTCCATGGAACTATAGTGAGCATATGTTAGATGGGTCTCGCTCGAAGAAGCCGAGAACTCTAAAGCATTTCTCAGGATGTAATATTTGTGATGAGTGATGTCGAAATTGTTTTCAAAGATGAGAGTGATTGCCTTGTTGTCATTATGGGGCATGTAGTAACGTCATTACTGTCTTATCGTCAGCTCCATCATCTTACCCCTGAGTCTGCTGGTGTCCTTATAGGAGAGCGTAGAGGACAACATTTGGTTGTTTGCGATATCTCTGAACCTGGGCCTGGCGACATTCGTCAGAGGTGCCGAGTTGATCGTCGAGGAACTCATCATCAGTCACGAGTGAATGAGGCCTTTGAAAGCTCTGCTGGTACACATCTGTACCTTGGAGAGTGGCACACACACCCGGAAGATAGACCATCTCCCTCTGCGACAGATAGACATTCTTGGAGAAGAAATATTGTCTCCGACGAGTCTATGCTCTTATTGATAGTTGGTCGCAAGGGCTTTTGGCTTGGCAAGAAAGAAAGAGAGTTAATTACTGTTTTTAAGAAGATCGAATCTTAGATTTTAATTGTATGTTTTTCATTCTTATATTCTTGAAGTAGTTGCGTAGCGCCACAATTGCTACAAGACCATTCTCGTATTCGCAAGCCGGGGTGATGTGGTCATGAGAATATGGTCACGTGCTTAGAGGTTAGCCATACAAAAATTAATCCCAATCTGAATAGGTATGCCTAAGATCCAAATTCACTTTTGTCCAGGGGCATGCTAGGTCGAAATCTGTTGGCACACCTTTGCCCCTTTGCTTGTTTCGCATGGTTGAACTAACTCTGCTTGGTACTGGTCTGTTGACTTAAGTTTAGTCATGCTGGAAAGTGTCTACTATTCTAGGGACTTACCATATTATGTGCATTCTTCTGGTTTGACTAAAGAATAGCCACTATCTAAAACAAGAAGATTTGGTGTCACTAATTTAGCTTTAGCTTGCCAACATTAAAGGCATTGAATCAAATCGTATGCGGTTAAAATTCATTGACCATTCATTTACATGTGAGCTTACGGCAGCGTAGCTCAACTTATTTCAATTAACCTGATTTAATCATTGTAACTAAA
>NZ_BMQI01000085.1 GCF_014648035.1 Shewanella algicola
ACTCGCTCAACTGAGCGCGATTTAAGCGCTTGCTGAACACTTGCTTGGCGTGTTTATCCATCCTCAACACTTGAAAAACATTTTTTGCTAAATCAATCGAAATAGTGCTAACTTTCATGGTGGACGCTCCTTAAGTAACTGTTTGGTTCAACATCAGTTTGGCGCATTGACGCCGTATTAGGGAACGTCCATCTCATCACCCAAGATTGTTGGCTAAATATTGAGCGCTTAACTACGCTTTATTTACCCTTTCCAAACGGTAATTAAAGATGGCCAGACCAAGACAGACAATTTAGTTGGCTCAGTGTAAAACCTAGCTTCACATAAAGGGTCAACATGACAACTTACTTCATTTATACCAGGAAACAACGTGCGTCAGCATTGTTACTGATGTTAAATGCTGGCGTGGCATTCCTTTTATACATAGCAGCGCACAAATATCTGCCAACGTTAACCAACGATACTCATGCGTTAACACAGCTGTTTGATGTTGTTGATATTGCCATTTGGGTTGTTGAAGCGATATTGCTGGGATTAGCTTTATGGTTCTGGTTTGAAAATAAACAAATTAAGGTGTGTGTCACGCCAACCACTTTATCCTATTTTGATCCTACCTTTGGTGATGTGAGTTGGCAGGTCAAGGTTTCTGACATTACGCAATTGAAGCAAGTCAGCCATACAGGGCAAGAATCTATTTCAAACCTGATAGTGCTCAAAAATGGAGAGCATAGGCAGCTAATGTACTCAAACTATCGTGGATTTGATCGACGTGCTTTTTTTGATGCACTTGTATTAGCCAACCCAAATATCATTGTGCCAGAGAGTATATACAGCTACAAAATACAAAGGCCATCATGGGCTAAACGTATTCGGAAAAAGTTTGGCCTTGATGAGTAATCTTTTAAATAATAACGTTTGATCAAATTCATCTGAACCGGAAAAATTAAAGTTGTTATTAACAATGCCTTACCGACTCACCTTCCTCGGCAGCAACACTATCATTATGACTAGCTAAAATCATTTTATACACCATTTCTACCTCTCTGTAAGCGATGTCCACTATGGGCATTAAAACTAATAAGAGAAATACCGGATCTACGTTGACTCCAAAACAAATTAGGAGGAAATTGGTAGTGTAGGGAACAAAAATAAACCAGTTTTTGGTGGGTAATAAAGGTCGAAATCTAACACAAAGCGCTACATTCGTTCCCTTTGGTCACTGGGGCCAACAAAACTGCACTGTTAACTGATAATCGTGCAGTTTATATCATTACGCTTATCGTTAGGTGGTATGACATTAATAGGGCACTTGCTAAAGACTTTTTATCCAGAAGGAGTCCATTATGAATAGCAAACACAATCATGATTATAACGATCACCAGCTCGACCATAGTGACCACAAACATGACCACTTAGATCACCAACAATGGCAAGCCGACCATAGAAACTGGCGTATTGAGCACAGCAAATTGCTCGCTACCCTGCACAGCATCGAAGCCGAAATTCACCAACATGAAGCGCAAATTTTCGCGCATGAACACGAAATCATGACTCATGAGGTTGAGATTGCACGCCATGAAAAATTAATTGGTGCGCATGAACGCTCGGGTGAACGAGGAGGGCATAATGGTGCTCAGGTTAATCACGATACTCAACATAAGGCTCATAATGCTTTTGCGAGTAATCATGAGCAATTGAAACAACGTCATCAGTCAATTTGCCATAAGTTAAAAGGGCTGAATTTGTCCTAATGAGCGAATGGTTCGTTAATAAACTTGATTGCTATGACTGTTGGGAATGACGCCGCTAAAACATATCGAATTGCTAGCTGAAATCAATGTATTGCTACGGCAGCGTTACTCTGAAGTTTAGTCGCTATAGAGTAACGTTTATCTGTGGATGCATTAATAAGTTTTTGCTATAAGTGTTCATACTTTAATTGCTTCTTATTTCACAGGAATAAGCATGAAAACCATTGGTATGATTGGCGGCATGAGCTGGGAGTCGACGCAAAGCTATTATCAGGCGATTAACCAGGGGGTTAAGGCGGCCTTAGGTGGTTTGCATTCAGCGAAGATTTGTTTATACAGTGTTGATTTTGCTGAAATCGAAACGTTACAACATCAAGGGTTATGGGATGATACTGCCAAGATATTAGCAGATGCCGCTGTGGCGATTGAAGCCGGTGGTGCTGATTTTGTGCTTATTTGTACCAATACCATGCACAAAGTGGCTGATGAGATACAGGCGCAAATCGCGATCCCAATATTGCATATTGCCGATGCGACCGCCAGTGTACTACTGGCCGATGGCATCACTAAAGTCGGTTTGTTAGGTACTCGCTTTACTATGGAGCAAGACTTTTACAAACGCAGGATAAGCGACAATTATCCCATTGAAGTGATAGTGCCCAATGCTGATGACCAAACGCAAATTCACGACGTGATATACCAAGAATTATGCTTAGGTAAAATTAACCCAAAATCACGAGACGCTTACCTAACCATTATCGATAAGTTGTTTGCTCAAGGCGCGCAAGCGGTGATTTTAGGGTGCACTGAAATTGCCTTGTTAGTGCAGCAACAACACACTCAAGTACCGCTATATGACACCACTCAAATCCATGCTAACAGCGCAGTATCGATGGCATTAACATAAAAACGCCTTAGGTGCGGGGGCACTTAAGGCGTTGTGTATTACCGTTTAACTATAAACATTAGTCTTTATAAGCGCGGCCATAGAAGCTGTCTAATAACACTTGTTTAATCTCGCTAATGAGTGGGTAGCGAGGGTTAGCACCAGTACATTGGTCATCAAATGCATCTTCTGCAATTTCATCCAGTTTTGCGATAAAGTCTGCTTCGTTGACACCGGCTTCTTGAATAGAAGCTGGGATGCCAATGACCTGCTTAAGCTCTTCGATTTTCTCAATAAGCTTTTCAACTTTTTGCTCATCTGTTTTGCCACCTAACTTTAAGTGTTCACTAATGGCGGCATAACGACACAATGCTTTAGGGCGGTCGTATTGGCTGAACGCCGCTTGCTTGGTTGGCATGTCTGTGGCATTAAAACGAATAACGTTAGAAATTAATAACGCATTGGCCAAACCATGTGCTAAGTGGAACTCAGCACCTAATTTGTGCGCCATTGAGTGACAGACACCCAGGAATGCGTTGGCAAATGCAATACCAGCAATGGTGGCGCCATTATGCACTTTCTCACGGGCAACAGGGGCTTTTGCTCCAAGCTCATAAGCGTCTGGTAAGTATTTCACCAGTAAATCGAGTGCTTGCAATGCCTGGCCGTCACTGTACTCGTTTGCCATCACACTGACATAGGCTTCTAATGCGTGAGTTACCGCGTCAATACCGCCAAAGGCCGTTAATGACTTAGGCATATCCATCACAAGGTTTGGATCAACAATGGCCATACTAGGTGTCAGTTCATAGTCTGCAATAGGGTACTTTTTACCGGTCACTTCATCGGTTACTACCGCAAATGGTGTGACTTCTGAGCCGGTGCCTGATGTGGTTGGAATTGCCACCATTTTGGCTTTTCGGCCCATTTTAGGGAACTTGTAAATACGTTTACGAATATCCATAAAGCGTAAGGCTAAGTCAGCAAAATCAACATCTGGATGCTCGTACATGACCCAAATGATTTTCGCTGCATCCATAGGTGAACCGCCACCTAAAGCAATAATCACATCCGGTTGGAAGCTGTTAGCCACTTTAGCGCCCTGACGGACAATGGCCAATGTTGGGTCGGCTTCGACTTCGTAAAAGACTTCAGTTTCTAACCCTTGTGCTTTCAAAATCTTTAAGGTTTCGTTGCAATAGCCATTATTGAACAAGAACTTGTCGGTAATGATTAGCGCACGTTTTTTGTCGCTTAATTCTTCAAGGGCAATCGGTAAACTGCCACGGCGGAAATAGATTGATGATGGAAGCTTGTGCCACAACATGTTTTCAGCCCTCTTGGCGACCATTTTTTTGTTAATTAAGTGACTTGGGCCAACGTTCTCTGAAATTGAGTTACCGCCCCATGAACCACAACCTAAAGTTAACGATGGCGCTAATTTAAAGTTGTATAAGTCACCAATGCCGCCTTGTGAGGCAGGGGTGTTAATTAAAATACGCGCGGTTTTCATTCTAAAACCAAAGGCTTTTACGCGTGCTTCCTGGGTGTCTTGATCGGTATACAAACCAGAGGTGTGGCCAATGCCGCCTAAGGTGACTAATGCTTCAGCTTTATCCATGGCTTCATTAAAGTCTTTGGCTTTATACATACCCAATAACGGAGATAACTTCTCGTGGGCGAATGCTTCAACGTCATCAATGTCTGTCACTTCACCAATCAATACTTTGGTGTGGCCTGGCACGGTAATACCTGCCATAAGGGCAATATTGACTGCGCTCTGGCCAACGATGTCGGCGTTTAGGCCACCATTTTTAAGAATTACGCTCTGCATTGCAGCGGTTTCGGCTTTAGATAATATATAGCCGCCGTAATGAGCAAAACGTTCTTTGACTTGCTTATAGATGCTTTCTACTACAATAACCGCTTGCTCAGAGGCACACACTACGCCGTTGTCGAAGGTTTTAGACATTAAAATTGAACTCACAGCGCGTTTAATGTCGGCGGTTTCATCAATAACGATTGGGGTGTTACCCGCGCCAACGCCAATGGCAGGTTTGCCAGAAGAGTAGGCGGCTTTCACCATACCTGGGCCACCGGTGGCTAAAATGAGGTTGATTTTTTCATGGGTCATTAATTGATTAGACAACGCTACGCTGGGTTGATCTATCCAGCCAATAATGTCTTTGGGGGCGCCAGCTGCTACAGCTGCATCGAGTACGATTCTTGCTGCTGTTGTGGTTGAATTTTTTGCTCTTGGGTGCGGCGAAAAAATAATACCGTTACGGGTTTTTAAGCTTATAAGCGCTTTAAAAATCGCGGTAGAGGTTGGGTTGGTGGTGGGCACAATACCGCAAATAATTCCGACCGGTTCAGCAATCGTAATGGTGCCAAAGGTTAAGTCCTCAGACAAAATGCCACAAGTTTTTTCATCTTTATACTTGTTATAAATGTATTCAGAAGCAAAGTGGTTTTTAATCACTTTGTCTTCAAGCACACCCATGCCTGTTTCTGTAGCCGCCATTTTGGCAAGAGAGATGCGCTCATCTGCAGCCGCGAAAGCCGCTGCCCTAAAAATTTTATCGACTTGCTCTTGGCTAAAATTAGCAAATTCGGCCTGCGCCTTGGCAACGCGTTCTACCAGTAGGTCAAGCTCTTGAGTATTGGTGACTGTCATAATGGTTTCCTCTAAAAATATTCAACAAATCATTTTTGTAAAATATTCTTTGTAAATAAAATTACAGTTATTTGTGTTGTTTTGTTGTGATAACGGCCACATATTGTCGATAAATGTAATTTTATTACAACATCTGGCGCCTGTTTTTGAGTTTTTTGGAGCTAAAACCAAACGTTTCCCCTTGTGGTTATTAAAGTAAAACGAAAATGGATTATGTCCAAAAATGGTGCATTTAAACGTTTCAATTTAACGAAATAAAGTCGATTTATGCGAATTCAGTACGATGTAGTGATTGTTCTATATTCAAAATTGAGTGATTTCCGAACAGTCACAAGCCGTTTGTATATAAAAATTAACAATATTGAAATATTACACGATTGAATTTAAATAATATTTTATTACTGCTGTTGCTAAATAAGCAATAGCTAAAGCTTGTTTTGCTTATTTAAATAAAGAAATGTGATTGACATCAATATGAAGAAAAGGGAATATGCTCAACAGGAGGGCATGTGCCCACACCTAGGGCAAAAGCTTAAGTAAAGGTGCTGATGTGGACTTGTGAGTTGTTATTTTGCACAACGATGGCACATACCAGATTGAACGACAGTAAAATTTTCGAATTATTACTGAGCCAATGTACTATAGGGCATTGTTTTTACTCTATTCATTAAGGCGGGTTTATGAGCAACCACACACAACTGGTGATTTTTGATTGTGATGGTGTTGTGATCGACAGTGAGGTGATCAGTGCTAATGTGCTTATCGATAAATTGGCACTGTTAGGTGCTGAGATTGATATGGCATTTGTGCAGCAACATTTTTTAGGTTGCAAATTTGCGACAGTGGCTCAAAAAATTGAAGATTTATTGTCACTCACGTTATCGCCACAATTTGAATTAGAGTATCGCGAGCAACTGTTAGCTGTTTTTGAGCATCAACTCACCCTCACTGCCGGCTTTAATAAGGTATTGGCTCAGTTGACTGTCCCTTATTGTATTGCGACAAGTAGCAGTTTACCCAGAACCACCAAAGCGTTGTCTGTGGTTGGGTTAACCGATGTGTTTAGTGGTTGTGTGTTTACAGCAAGTGAAGTTAAGCGGGGTAAACCTGCACCTGATTTATTTTTACATGCAGCAGAGCGCATGGGTGTCAAACCAGAGCACTGCCTAGTCATTGAAGACAGCTTTTTTGGTGTAACAGCCGCTGTCGCAGCTAATATGCCGGTAATACATTATGTGGGTGGCGGACATATGGACCCAGATAATCAAACGGTGTTGCAGGCATTTTCGCAAGTACCAGTGTTGAAACACTGGGATGATTTTTCGGCAATTATGCCCGCATTGATGCGTTAAGACTGAATAGGATAAATATAAAATGGACAATAAATCTAATTCAGAATTAGCACGCTTAGAAGATGCAGCAAGAGCGGCATGGTTATATTACGTAGCTAAAAACACCCAAGACGAAATTGCACAAAAGTTAGAAGTATCAAGACAATCAGCACAACGACTTGTGGCATTGGCAGTCAGTGAAGGGTTGATTAAAGTACGCCTTGACCATCCAATTAGCCGTTGTATGGAGCTCGCCGAACAATTAAAGCTACAATTTAATTTGCTGGAATGCGAAATCGTGCCAAGCGATCCTGCTGACCAAAGCTCAACGCATGGCATAGCGCAAACCAGTGCCGCAGTGTTAGAGCGATATTTAAAATCAGACACACCAAAAACGCTAGCATTTGGAACTGGTCGGGCACTTAAGGCCTGTATTGATGAGTTACCATCAATGCAATGTCCACAACATAAAATTGTGTCGTTGCTCGGCAATATGATGTCAGATGGATCTGCTTCAGCATTTGATATTGTGGTGAGTATGGCTAACAGGGTACAGGCTAAACATTATCCTATGCCTTTGCCGGTGATTGCCCATTCGGTTGCTGAAAAGCAGCTATTACATGGGATAACCCCCGTAAAAAGTATTTTAGCGTTAGCCCAGCAAGCCGATGCAACTTTTGTTGGAGTTGGTCAAATGGGAGATAACTCACCATTAATGATTGATGGCTTTATTGACCAGGCAAAAGCGAATGAATTAGTCAGCGATAACGCTGCCGGTGAAATTATTAGTTGGGTGTATGACCAGCAAGGGCAATTAATTAAAAACGCAATCAATGAATTAGTGATGAGTGTACCGTTACAAATTAATGCTAACAAACCGGTATACGGTATTGCAGCAGGACAACATAAAGTAAATGCCATTTATGCAGCATTAAAAGGTGGCTTAATTAATTCATTAATCACCAATGAATATACAGCTGAACAAATATTACAAAAAATTAAATAATTTATGTTGTACAACAACATAAGAACAAGAGACAAATGGGGTTATTATTTCTAATGCAACGAAATAATAAATAGTCAAAAAGGTAAGTTGTGTAATTTTATCATCGTATTTAGGTGAGGGATTAATTTACCTGAGCAAAAACAGGAATATAAAAATAATGACAACAAGTCAACACTCCCATTCATTTGACAAAATGAATGAAGAGCAGCTTCCAGTTGCCAAAAATAAGCTCCACGGTTGGAAACATTTTGCGGGTTTATATGCTGGGGAGCATGTGGCCGCAACAGAATTTGTTATTGGTGCCACTTTTGTTGCCTTAGGTGCATCAACCATTGATATTCTATTAGGGTTACTGATTGGTAATTTATTAGCCATGTGCTCTTGGTGGTTATTAACTGCGCCTATTGCAGTAGAAACACGCTTAAGTCTCTATAACTATTTAAATAAAATTGCCGGCGATTCAATGACCAAGCTCTATAACTGGGCTAACGTGGTTATTTTCTCGGTGATATCCGCCGCGATGATCACCGTGTCATCCACTGCGGTTCGTTTCTTATTTGATATTCCCGCCCAATTGAATTGGTATCCTAACAGTCTTTGGTTTGTGATGATTGTATTGGCCGTCGGTTCAATCGTTGTAGTGGTCGCCATGTATGGTTTTTCAACCGTTGCTGACTTTTCTAAAATCTGCGCCCCCTGGTTGTTTGTTATCTTTATTGCCGGCTCATTCAGCCTATTTCCAGCGTTATCAAACCATGTAATAGGTACGACAACCTTAGGTGGTTGGCAAGATTTTATGACCATTGGTGACAGTTCAATATGGACTGGGCTTAATGATGAAGGTGAAAAGGGCATTGGCTTACTTGAAGTGATAGGCTTTGCCTGGGCTGCCAACTCGATTACCCATTTTGGTTTAATCGACATGGCTATTTTCCGTTTTGCTAAGCGTAAAAGTTATGGTTTGTTTTCTGGCGTAGGGATGTTTTTTGGTCACTACATAGCGTGGATTTCTGCAGGCATCATGGGTGCAGGTACTGCAGTATTATTAAAAACCACCATTACACAGCTCGATCCGGGTGACGTGGCCTACCATGCTTTAGGGTTTTCTGGGTTTGTGATTATTATCATTGCAGGTTGGACAACGGCAAATGCTAACTTGTACCGTGCAGGCCTTGCTGCGCAATCTATCTTTGTGAATCAATCACGTGAACGCACTACTGCCATCGTTGGCCTGGTTACGGTTGTGATTGCCTGTTTCCCATTTGTATTTACTCAAATGTTACCACTATTAACTTATGCGGGTTTATTAGTTGTACCAGTGGGCGGGATTGTTTTTGCGGAACATGTGTTATTCCCTAAAATTGGTTTAACTCGCTATTGGGCTAAGTATCAAAATTTAACTAAAAGTACACCAGCAATTGCGACTTGGGCATTGGCTTTAGTCTTTGGTTTTGGGTTAAATAGTTTAGATGTTATTTCGTTTTATTATTTATTTATTCCAACATGGATATTTACCATCATCATTTATACCGTGCTCATAGACAGGATCTTTAGCGATAACGCTATATTTTAGGTAGAAAAAAGGCCTTATTTATGA
>NZ_BMQI01000086.1 GCF_014648035.1 Shewanella algicola
TAGGTCAAATAAGATTTAATCGATAGCGTATTTTGTTTAAAAAACGTTCGCGATCTCACCCTGGTTAGCGGATCGGTTTGATTTTGTTTTGATAAGAATTGTTGGTTTTTACGTAACGCTAACTGTTGATTACGTATTTTAGTAAATTTTAAAAAACTTTTTTGTGACTCTGACCAACGCCGTAAACATCCTATAACAGCCACAAAATACACAGCAATAAATAGGGTTAAATTATCAACCGCATTGGCAAAATCCTGACTAATTTTTTCTGACGAAATCAACGCGAGATGGGTCAATAACATTAATGTTAACAACATAAATGCCTTGTTAAAGGCCATGCGCGACAATGAGCCGACATACACTAATGCCAGCAAGCCTGCTGATTGATAATGCTCATCACCAAAAATCATTGCCAACTGGGCAACATAGGTCAGTGATGCAAAAACACTAAATACCAATACAAATTCACCAAGCTCTAAATACTGTGGCGCGCGATTACGCAATAACAACAATATCAATACACAACCCAGCGACAATAAAATTTTCACCGTGATAACCAACCATAAATCTACGTGAATATGATGAAAATCGGACACAATGAAAAACAAATAAATAGGTATAACGCTCAAAGTGTATAGTGCATAAGGCAGTAGCAAATGGTGAATTTGATAATGCCTAAAACGTAATTGAGTAAACGGTGTTGCAGCTATTAATGGCTTGATATTCAAAATCACCTCAATATGCGAATGCGGCTATTACTGTCTTGTTGTAAGACAACATCAATCTGTCATCTTAGTTTGATTAATTTGCACGACACGAACAACTTGCTGCCTAAGCCAGCTTAAGGCTTGATCAGTTTCGGTGTTACTGTGCCAATAAAGGTGCGTATCGATGTCAGTTAAGCTAAATGGCATTGCACAAACCAATAAATTGGGATCAATAAATTGTTCAGCAATTGAGCGAGGCAGTGTCAGTATCAATCGAGAGCCTAGCACCATCTTGGCCGCTGTTTGATAACTTTGGCAACGGTATTTTATTAACCGATTTATCCCTTGTTGCTGCAACAATAAATCCTCCATAACCCGCCCAATAGGCCGACTAGAAACAGCAACATGCTCTGCCGATAAATAAGCCTGTTGGTTAAAGTTGTTGGCAAGCTCAGGTTGTTGACTTGCATCAATCAACACACAAAATGGATCCGATAAAAGCGGCATATGCATTAAAGGCGTATTGACGGCCCTTGCCACATCAATCGCTAAATCAACTTCCCCATTAGAAAGTTGACGCGATATATGTTCACGAGATAAAGCCATACTACAAATTTTAGCATGTGGGATCAATTTTGCTACGTGAGTTATCAACGCAGGCATCAACTGGCTTTCTAATGCTTCATGAATGGCAATGTTAAAGGTTTGTTCGGTGGTGAGTGGGTCAAACTCACCACACTGTTGCAATACTTGCCTAATACGATTGAGGGCATTAATCAGCTGTGGCGCCATACGTTGACACGCGGCAGTGGCTTGCATTTGCTGACCTTGACGCACAAATAGTGGGTCATTTAACACTAAACGAAGTCGTTTTATGGCATGACTGACCGCCGAAGGCGTAATAAATAACGACTTTGCTGCTAACGTCATATTTTGTTCAAAATACAACGCTTCAAAAATTTTTAATAAATTTAAGTCAAGTTGCTGAATTGCTTTGGTATCGGCCATGCTTCTCTCAATGTGCATCTTAACTGCGCTTAAACAACTATGAATTACATTCATTAATTGCTAGCAAGTTATTTCATTTCGTTCACTTAGAATACTACGTTATGCTGACAACATAAACAGGCTTTGATCACGTTATTCAGCTTTTTAAACTTTAGATCACACAGGACGATCGAATGAACATTTACACCACAGAAAAATCACAACAATATTTAACCAGAGTGAAATCGTTTATTGATCAACACATTCTGCCTATCGAAGCCGATATTCTCGCTGAAAATAGACGGTTGAATCACAGCAGTGATTGGACTCAATGGCAATTATCACAACAAATAGAAGCCCTTAAAGCACAAGCTAAAGCCGACGGATTATGGAATTTATTTTTGCCTGATGCCACTCTAGCTCAAGGCTTAACGTGTGTTGAATACGCTTGTTTAGCAGAAGAAATGGGCCGCTCAATCCTAGCTCCAGAGATTTTTAATTGTAATGCACCTGATACCGGCAACATGGAAGTGCTCTATCATTTTGGCAATGAACAACAAAAGGCCCAATGGCTTTCACCACTCCTTTCTGGTGATATCCGCTCTGTGTTTGCCATGACAGAGCCTGATGTCGCTTCATCAGATGCCACTAACATGCAAGCCACCATTATTGAAGACGGAGATGATGTCATCGTTAATGGCCGTAAATGGTGGTCTACGGGTTTAGGCCATCCAAACTGTCAGGTCATGATATTTATGGGGTTGTCTCACCCTGATGCAGCAAAACATCAACGCCACAGCATGGTATTAGTGCCGCTTGATACGCCAGGTGTCAATATCACGCGCATGTTAACCGCTTATGGTGACTACGATGCACCGTATGGCCATGGTGAAATGGATCTCGTTAATGTACGAGTGCCTAAGGGGAATGTCATTATGGGGCTCGGCAAAGGGTTTGAAATTGCCCAAGGTCGCTTAGGGCCGGGCCGTATTCACCATTGTATGCGAGCTATCGGCGCTGCAGAACGGGCGTTGTCGTTGGCCATTAAACGTGGCCAATCACGGGTTGCATTTAGTCAACCTATTATCAAACTCGGTGGTAACCTTGAGCGTATAGCGCAAGCGAGAATAGCTATCGAACAAGCAAGACTGTTAACCCTCAATGCTGCATGGAAAATCGATAACCTTGGTGTTAAGCATGCTATGACTGATATTTCTGCGATTAAGGTTGCAGTGCCTAATATGTTAACTCAAGTGGTTGATATGGCTATTCAATTGTATGGTGGTGCGGGCATGAATCACGATACGCCATTAGCCGGTTTTGCCACAATGGCGCGTAGCTTACGCCTAGCAGACGGCCCAGATGAAGTGCACATGGCGATGGTATCTCGTCTAGAGTTGGCTAAATACAAATAAGGTAAACCAATGAAATCGAAACAACATGTGGTGATTACCGGTGCCGCTTCTGGCTTAGGTAAAGCATTA
The DNA here is from genome assembly GCF_014648035.1 of Shewanella algicola. Lineage (GTDB taxonomy): Bacteria > Pseudomonadota > Gammaproteobacteria > Enterobacterales > Shewanellaceae > Shewanella > Shewanella algicola. The sequence continues at coordinate 3,179 of NZ_BMQI01000086.1, forward strand.
GCTCTCAAATGGTCAGCTATGAATGCTGAAGTGTGTGTTGCCGATATTAATCAGCAAGCCGGTGAACAAGTGTGCGAGCAAATTATTGCCCAAGGCGGTAAGGCATTTTTTAGCGCATGCGATATCACCGACCCCACCAGTATTAAAGCATTGACGCATGACCTGCAATCTCGTTGGCCGCAAATTGATTTATTGATTAATAATGCCGGCGTGGCTTCTGCAGATAAAATTGCCGCCGAACCTATTTCTCAATGGCGTTGGGTAATGGAAATCAATCTGTTTGGTATCGTTAATATGTGCCAACAATTTGTGCCTATTTTTCAGCAGCAAGGTTTCGGCAGTATTGTTAACGTGGCATCACAAGCGGGCTTAACCCCTATTCCATTTATGGCCAGTTATAACGCTTCAAAAGCCGCGGTGGTGTCGTTATCTGAAACTCTCAGGCTTGAACTCGCTGACGACAATATTAATGTGAGTGTATTGTGCCCCGGCTTTTTTAAAACCAACCTTGGCACAAGTTTACGCACTCAACTACCGACAATGGAAAAGCTCCTAGGTAAATTGTTTGATAAGTCGCCAATAGATGCGACCCAAGTGGCTAATATTGCTTACCAGGGTGAGGCCAATAAACAATTTTTGCTGCTAACCCATCAACAAGGCAAACGTTTATACCAACTCAAGCGATTGTTACCACTGCGCTGGTACTTTACTATTGTCCTAAAGCAAACATTGCGCTTACGCCAATTGCTAAGGGAGGAGCAAGCTTAATGAACCAACAATATTTAGATAAAGCCAAGTCTGTTCGCTCTGGTGAAGAGCTTGACCCAGACATAATCGACCCATGGTTAAAACAACATATCGGTGGGCTTGAAGGCGACCTAACAATAACCCAATACACCGGTGGGGCTTCAAACTGGACTTATTGCCTCACTTATGACAATTGTGAGCTTATATTGCGCCGAGCGCCAATGGGGACTAAAGCCAAAGGCGCCCACGATATGGGGCGAGAGTATCGTTTACAGCAAGCACTCAAGCCTGTTTATCCTTATGTACCAGCTATGCTTGCACATTGCGAAGACGAGACGGTGTTAGGTACTGAATTTTATGTGATGGAAAAATTGAATGGCATCATTCCAAGACAAAATCTACCCAAAGGCTTAAACGTTGATAAACAACAAGCTCAAACACTGTGTACCAATGTCATTGATTGTTTAATAGAGTTACACAAAGTAGACGTAGATGTCGCCAACCTCAATCACATCGGCAAAGGTGAAGGTTACACACAACGCCAAATCAATGGATGGAGCCAACGTTACACCCAGGCTAAAACCTGGAATGTGCCCTCGGGTAAAAAAGTCATGGCTTGGTTGCAGCAACATAAGCCCGAACAAGAAACGATTTGCTTAACTCACAATGACTTTAGATTTGATAACGTAGTACTCGACCCTGATAACATCAGTAAAGTGAATGGCGTACTTGATTGGGAGCTCGCGACCTTAGGTAATCCATTAATGGATTTAGGTAACACCCTTGCCTACTGGGTTGAAGCTGATGATGACTTTCTTGCCCAAATGACTCGTCGCCAACCTACCCACCTAAAAGGCATGTTAACGCGTAAACAAGTGGTTGAATATTATTGCAATAAAATGAATATCACCATTGATGATTTTCGATTTTACGAAGTCTTCGGTTTATTCCGCTTAGCAGGGATTGTGCAGCAAATATATTATCGTTATCACCATAAGCAAACCCGAAACCCAGCTTTTAAACAGTTTTGGATTTTTTCGCATTACTTAATGTGGCGCTGTCACCGCGCGATGAAACAACAAGGATAACCATGGCAAACATCTATTTAATCCGCCACGGTCAGGCAAGTTTTGGCAGTGACAATTACGATAACTTGTCGCCATTAGGTCAAAGCCAAGCGCAACATTTGGCTAAGCATTTTAATCAACGTAATATTCGCCCCGATCAGATTATTTGTGGTGATATGGCACGTCATCAACAAACCCGGGATGCGTGTTTAGCCAGCTTGTCGCCACCTTTAATTCATCGTGACATGCAAATAAACCGCGCTTGGAATGAATTTGATCACGAACAAGTGATTGCCGTTTACCGCCCAGATTTAGCGAATCCAGAAGCGATGAAACACTACCTAAGCCAGCAACGTTCTCCTGCTAAGGCCTTTATTACTCTGTTTAGCCAAGCGATTCAACAATGGCAGTACACTGATAATATTGCCCAATACAGCGAATCTTGGCTGCATTTTAGCCAACGCGTTAGCCAAGGATTAACCCAGTTGGTGCAACAAGCTGACAATGGTAAAACCTTATTTGTATTTACTTCAGGCGGTGTCATTAGCACGGTAATAATGCAAATATTATCGATACCTGAAAGCCAATTTTTCAACATTAACAAACAAGTGGTTAATGCTAGCGTCACTCAATTACAAGTTAAACATCAACGTTTAAGTGTGATTACCATGAACGAACATGGTTATTTTGACGGTGATAACCGTCATTTATACAGTTTACTGTAGGCAATAAAAAGTACTGCCAACAATGCATAAGTCATGATAAATAATCCAATCAAAACAATAAAAAAGAGCATAATATGAAACGGACAAATATACTAATAACTGGGGCAAGTTCGGGTTTAGGGCGTGGCATGGCGATTGAGTTTGCTAAACAAAACCATAATTTAGCATTGTGCGCGCGACGTATAGATCGCTTAGAAGAATTAAAACAAGAGTTACTTAGCATAAACCCTAATATCACTGTGTTAATTAAAACACTAGACGTCAATGACCACCCACAAGTCTTTGACGTGTTCAGCCAATTTAAACAAGAGTTTGGTCAGTTAGATCGCGTCATTGTTAATGCGGGCATGGGCAAAGGAGCATCGATTGGCACCGGCTATTTTGAGGCGAACCTACAAACAGCGCAAACTAACTTTATCGCCGCGATAGCCCAATGTGAAGCCGCAATGGCTATTTTTCGCGAACAAAACAACGGTCACCTAGTCACCATTTCTTCAATCAGTGCCGTCCGTGGCTTTAGACGCGCGATGACAGTCTATGCCGCAACAAAGGCTGCGTTAACATCACTCACAGAAGGTATCCGTATTGATGTGATGGGAACCCCCATTAAAGTCAGTTGTATTCACCCAGGCTTTATTCGTACCGAAATTAATGAAAAAGTGAAAACGGTTCCGTTTATTGTCGATACCGAAACAGGGTGTAAAGCGATGGTTAGCGCAATTCAAAAAGAAAAAGCGACAGCCTATGTCCCTAGTTATCCATGGGCCCTTTTACATTGGGTATTACGTATTGCGCCGATAAGCACTATTCGTAAAATGAGTTAATCGCAATCAACCATATGGCTAATGAATGGCAGGACGCTTATTGCATCTTAAACATATCGATGTAATAAGCGTGAATCAATGGAGTAAAATTGGTTAGCGAACCCGCGGTAGATTTTATGTCGTAGAGCCTGATTGATTTTGTTTAATAAGAAGCTGTTCAAAATCCATTACAGAAAGTGGTTTTGCTAACAGGTAACCTTGACCTAACGTGCAACCAGCATCAATAAGTAATTGTTTTTGTTCTTCAGTTTCAATCCCCTCGGCGATGACTTGCATATTAAGCTTACCCGCCATCATAATAATCGCTTCGCACAGTGCCGCGTCGTTATTATCGATTGACATATTTTGCACAAAACTTTGGTCGATTTTTAAGTAATCAAAGGCAAAATTCTTTAAGTAAGAAAAAGAACAATACCCTGTACCAAAGTCATCGATCGATATGGTTATCCCCTGTTGGCGTAATGTTTCAAGCGCCTCGACCACTTCGACCTGATTATCCATGAGCAAATGCTCGGTAATTTCAATCGATATGGCCTCATAGGGTATACCTTGTGCAAGCAGAGAATCAGCCCAAGCTTTAACCAGTTTGCCTTCATTTCGGTATTGCACTGGAGAAGTGTTAATACTGATGGATAAATCTGCACAATGCCGCTGTCGCCACTCATGCACCTGTTGTGACACCTGGGTGAATATCCATTCACTGATCTCTACAATAAGGCCAATCTCTTCAGCTATTGGAATAAACTCCATCGGAGAAATTAACCCTTTTTGTGGATGTTGCCACCGGATTAATGCTTCTGCTTTTGCAATACGATGAGTATGTAAATCAACAATAGGTTGGTAAACCAAATGAAATTGTTTTTGTTCAACCGCGGTGCGTAAATCGTCGATGAGCTCCATTCGTTTTAGAAAGTCAGTACTCATATTTTCTGTAAAATAATGAATGCTATTACGACCACGTGTTTTGGCTAGATACATCGCTTGGTCTGCGTTAGTCATTAAAGCGTCAATGGTTAAACCATCATTAGGGTAACAAGCCAAGCCTATACTGGCTGTGCAATAAAAGTTTTTATGTTCTATGACATAAGGTTGTGCCAGTGTGGTTAACAGTTTTTGGCCAATTTTATCGATATCTTCTGCTGACGTTGTCCCCACAAAAGCGATAATAAATTCATCACCACCTAAACGCGCGACAATATCGTTTTTTCGGATGCTGTTTTTAATTCGGCTAGCGCACTCAATAAGCACTCTATCGCCGGCTGCATGACCTAAAGAATCATTCACATCTTTAAAGTTATCCAAATCAAGCATGGCTATTACCAATTGTTTTTTGTCACGCTCGGCATTATCAATCGCGATAGATAAGTGTTCATGCAATAAATGTCGATTAGGTAATTGGGTTAAATTATCAAAGTTAGCCTGATGCCAAATAATAGTATCCGCTTTGTCACGTTCTATGGCTATGCGAGTCAGGTTGACAAATTGTTCAACCAAATCAAACTCATTTTCGGTGGGGGTCGCTAGCGTCTTAAAATATATCGCAATTGTGCCTATAGTAGTGCCATGATGGCTAATAATCGGTTCAGACCAACACGACACCAATTGAGCTTTATGGGCTAATTTCGCCCACGGCGCCCTGTTAGGGTGTGTTGCAATATCGGTTACAAGGACTCTTTTTCCGAGCGATGCCGCCTCCCCGCACGAACCTACGCCCTTTGCGATTGGAATAACGTCTACAGCCTCTTTATAAAATTCAGGCAAACTGGGGCCGGCAGCTAAACGTAATTGTGAGCCTGTATCGTCCACTAAAGAAATACTGCACATTGTCCCTGGCAGTTCATTTTCAATGCCTTCCACCACAGCGGATAACACTTTAGATAATTTACTCGAACTGGCTATTAATTCCAGAATATTATTACGAAGCTGGTTTATTTTATCTTTTTCTAAAAGTTGACGATTTTTACGCTGCATAAAGATAGAAAAGATTAATGAAAAAATCCCGGTAACCACAAACGACGCCATGATGAGAGGTAAGGAAAAATGCTCAAAATGTTGGTAAGTTAATACTCCAGCAATAGAGATTAATAAGCCATTAAGCACACATGCGATCACTGTCGGTAATAAATAAAAACTGGCGATAATAATAGGAAAAAGCCAAAAAATTAAATCGCTGCCCACAATATAAATACCGAATAAAATATTTACATGAGCAATAATGGCAAAAAGGCCGCTAAAGAGTTTAACTTTGCTGGTAAACCAGACACCAATAAAAATGATGGAAATGCCGCCTACAGCAACAAGATCAACAAGAATTCGTAACTTATTGTATTCTAATATACTTTTAATCAAAAATGGCGATAGAATGAATATTGCTGCTGCGGTCACACCAAGTAATATTTTTTCTTCTATCGAGCGGTTTTCCATTTTCACGGTCATATTTGAAGGGAGTCCTACGCAGGGTGAGATCGCGAACGTTTTTTAAACAAAATACGCTATCGATTAAATCTTATTTGACCTA
>NZ_BMQI01000087.1 GCF_014648035.1 Shewanella algicola
CTGATCAGATCATGCCGATACGAAAAAGTTCCCTACTGTTAACAAAGTATGATCCCGCCCTGAGAAACCATTGCTAACTACCCGTTTATCAATACCTTTATTGGCGTGCAGGCGCCGGTGCTTAATCCGTTTCAAGAATATTGCCAATCTCATAAGCTTACCTTAAATACTGAAATGACGATTACCAGCATTTCATCGTTATTTGAGTACCTATCTGATTGTAACTCGTTAGCAATTACGCCCTATAAAGCGGTATACGATATGCTCGATGATGACTCCGGTATCCATGCTTGCCAATTATCAGAAGTGGAGTGTGAACGTATTTTTCAAGTCGTTGAGCCTTTAAAGCTGGTCATGGTGACTTACCCTACGACAGACAACGAAGAATCCATCTGGTTAAAGAAAAAAATCCGCGAATTAACCTTAGAACTAGTATGATTCGGCAGCAAAGACATTTGAGTGTACGGGATAATGAATATACACTCCCGCTTTATGATGCCAATAAGTTGATAGTCTTATTATCAGCATAACAATACTCGCAGTAACCGCTTTATATCCCCAACTAAACATCTAAACATCTAAACATCTAAACATCTAAACATGTTATTTTTATTCATCTTTAATAAATAAAAATAATGGTTGTTGATATTATATCGTTAATTCAATAGGTGCTGTTATTGGTTGTGCTTTAATCGTGACATTATTGCTGGTTTAGTATGTTAATATCACGGGATGTAAAAGTGGTTAATGCTGTTTTTAAATTGCTTATTACAACTTATTGATGAGGTTTAGTGGAGTGTGAAAAATTAGATTTATATAAAATGCATTTTATATTTTGGTATTTGTCTTTTTTGTTTACTTTAATTATTAACCATTATCTCCCTAACTGTTCACTTTTATACCATTTATTAGTGTCATTTTTTGATTGTCAGTGAGTGTAAAAGTCTAGCTGTATAATAAATGTATGTTATATAATCTTTTAAAAATAAGGCACTAATAAGGCTTTACTGTTTTATTCAGAGTAGGCTAATCTTCAGTTAACATAGCGCGCATAAGTGCTGCAAAGGAAGGCTGCATAAGGAGACTGTGTGAGTACCACTCAATCTATTTCTATCCCGACCTCAAAAATGAAATCGTTTCTGTCGGGTGCGTTAGCGGTAATGCCGCTGACCATTGCCGTGATCCCCTGGGGCATTTTAGCTGGCTCATTCGCATTAGAAATTGGCCTCACCGCGGTAGAAAGCCAGGCCATGTCGGCAATTATTTTTGCCGGTAGTGCGCAATTGGTCGCCCTTGGAATGATAAAAGCCGGTATTGGTTTTAGTAGTATTTTAATTACCACCTTACTTATTACCTCAAGGCATTTACTGTATGCCATGGCCATGCGCAGCCAAATTAGCCCATTACCCCTTAAATGGCGTTTAGGGCTGGGCTTTTTACTCACCGATGAGTTATTTGCTATCTCCAACCAGGCTCATGGTGGCGATACGCCTGCACAATATCAGTTTGACCGCTGGTATGCCTTAGGTGGCGGCTTAACCTTTTATATAGGTTGGAACATCGCCACCTTACTCGGTATTGTGGCTGGCCAGTCTATCGATAATTTAGGCGAACTCGGACTCGATTTTGCTATAGCAGCCACCTTTATTGCCATTGTGGTGCCAACAGTAAAAAAACCGTCCATTTTAGTGTGCGTATTAGTGTCACTTATATTAGCGGTGGTGTGCGCCGTGTTTGCCATTCAAGCAGGGCTTTTGATTGCGGCCATATCGGGCATGGCAGCGGGTATGGCTTATGCCAAACTCACTAATGAAGGCATTTTTGATACAGATACAGATACGCCTTGTGCTGATATTGCGCCCACCAAGGAGGATACCCTATGACATGGTTAATTATTATATCAATGGCGGCAGTGGTGTTTGTGAGTCGGCATTTGCTGTTAGAACCCAAAATCCCCATTAGGTTAAGCAAAAACACCTTAACCTTTTTAAGTTACTCAGCCCCAGCAGTGTTAACCGCCATATTAGCGCCCATTGTCTTTGTGCCAGAAGGTGAGCTGGCCATCAGCCTGTATAACCCCTACTTAACCTGTGCGCTGGTGGCCACGGTGCTAGCTTATATTACCCGCAATACCTTGCTGACCACTGTGCTCAGCATGGGGTTATTTTTCTTTTTGTATTAACCCTAACCCCATTGATGATTCTCAATAATTGTTAACTGACATTCACAGGTGCAATAGATTAGAATAAGCGCCATATAATGGATCAGTAGAGTGAAATCATGCACGTACACATTTTAGGGATTTGTGGCACTTTTATGGGCGGATTAGCCCTACTTGCCCGCGCAATGGGCCATAAAGTGACCGGCAGCGACGCCAACGTTTACCCGCCAATGAGCACTCAGCTTGAGCAGCAAGGTATTGAGCTTATACAAGGTTTTGACCCAATCCAACTGGGCAAAGAAGGCGAAAACCAACCCGACCTAGTGGTGATTGGCAATGCCATGAGCCGAGGCAATCCATGTGTTGAAGCGGTATTAAACCGTGGCATGAAGTACACCTCTGGGCCGCAATTTTTATCCGAACATATATTGCTAGACCGCTGGGTGTTAGCCGTGGCGGGTACCCATGGCAAAACCTCTACCTCAAGCATGCTCGCCTGGGTGTTAGAGTATTGCGGCTACGAGCCAGGTTTTTTAATTGGCGGTGTACCGCAAAACTTTGGCGTGTCAGCGCGCCTAGGTAATTCGCCATTTTTTGTGGTTGAGGCCGACGAATACGACAGCGCCTTTTTTGATAAACGCTCTAAGTTCGTTCACTACCGTCCGCGCACACTGGTAATCAATAATTTAGAATTTGATCATGCCGATATTTTTGCCGATCTGGCGGCCATTCAGCGACAATTTAATCATGTTATTCGTACCGTGCCAGGTGAGGGTAAAGTGATTTGGCCTGCACAGGTTGAAGCCGTAAAGCAAGTGATTGACATGGGCTGCTGGAGCGAGCAAGAAGTGTATTCAACCCAGACCAGTTTGTTAAAGAATGAGGGTGAACCAAGTGCCTGGCAGTCGCGTACTATTGCCGACGATGGTCATGAGTTTGAAGTGTTGTTTAATGGTGAAACGCAAGGCGTTGTCAATTGGGGCTTAATTGGCCAGCACAACATTGAAAACGCCATAATGGCCATTGCTGCAGCACGGCATGTGGGTGTTGCGCCAAATCACGCGATTGAAGCGTTAGCGCAATTTAGTCCGCCAAAGCGCCGTTTGGAGTTATTAGCCACCGTGAATGGCGTGACAGTGTATGACGATTTTGCTCATCACCCCACAGCGATTGCTACCACATTACAAGGCTTACGGGCCAAAGTTGGTGCAGGTGATAGCAGCAGCGGTAATATTATTGTGGTGCTAGAGCCGCGCTCCAACACCATGAAAAGCGGTGTTCATAAAGACACGCTCGCCAATTCAATGGCGTTAGCCGACGTAGGTTATTTGTATCAGGCCGACAATATTGGCTGGGACATTACCGCCAGCATGGCCAATGCGCCGATACCTGTGACCGTTTTTCGTAACATTGAAGACATTATTACTAATGTAGCCAATACTGCCCAAGCAGGTGATACCGTGGTGATTATGAGTAACGGTGGCTTTAATGGTATTCATCAAAAAATAATTAAGGCTTTAGCGTAAACCGCGCAGCCGCAAGAGGGGACAAGATGGCCTACGCCAAAAAAGCCAAAGCAATTAGTCTCGCCTGGACCGGCGCCTCGGGTGCGCCGTATGGCATCAAGCTACTTGAATGTTTGCTGGCGAACGACTACCAAGTATTTTTAATGATTTCGAGTGCCGCGAGGGTGGTACTGGCCACCGAGCATGGTTTACAGCTCAGTGCCAACCCAGACAAAGCCAAAGCGCAATTGCTTGAACAGCTTGATAACCCAGATGCGCCCCTTAGCGGTGAGTTAGTGGTACTGGGCAAAGATGAGTGGTTTTCGCCGCCGGCTTCAGGCAGCGCCGCGCCAAAGCAAATGGTGATTTGCCCATGCTCAACAGGTACGTTGGCGGCTGTAGCCACTGGCATGAGCAACAATTTGCTCGAAAGAGCAGCAGACGTGGTATTAAAAGAGCGCGGCCAATTGATTTTGGTTCCGCGTGAAACTCCGTTTAGCGCCATACACTTAGAGCATATGCTAAGCCTAACCCGCAATGGTGCGACCATCATGCCAGCGGCGCCAGGCTTTTATCATAATCCCCAATCGGTAGAAGATCTGGTAAACTTCATGGTTTCGCGGATCCTCGATCATTTAGGGATCGAGCACGACCTTACGAGCCGCTGGGGATACGGACACACCCAGCCAAACGACATCGACAATTGAGATATTTATGAAACACACAATTGAAATGATGATTTCTGAGCAAGAAATCAATAAAACCCTAGATCAGTTAGCCGAACGTATTAACGCCCATTATGCGCACAGTGAGCGTTTATTAATGGTTGGCCTATTAAAAGGGTCTGTCGTGTTTATGGCCGATTTGTGTCGCCGTATTAAAGGCCATGTCGAAATCGATTTTATGGCTGTGTCGAGTTACGGCAATAATATGAACAGTTCTCGCGATGTTAAAGTACTTAAAGACGTACAATCTGACATTGCAGGCCGTGACGTATTAATTGTAGAAGACCTTATCGACTCAGGTAACACCCTAAATAAGGTGCGCGAAATGCTATTGCTGCGCGACCCTAAAAGCTTAACGCTATGCACTTTGCTCGACAAACCAGAACGCCGCGAAGTTGACGTGCCTGTCGATTTTATTGGTATTACCATTCCTGACGAGTTTATCGTAGGTTATGGTATCGACTACGCAGAGCAATATCGCAACCTGCCTTACATCGCTAAAGTGGTGCCATTAGATTAGATCTTTTTGATATAATCGATAAACTCCCGCTATAGGCGGGAGTTTTGTTTTGGTAGGCAAAAGTGTTGCGTCTTTTTCATTTTTATAACGTCTTTAGATACATGTAATAAAAAGTGTTTAATGCGCAATTTATTGATTAGAGGTATGACAATGAGTAACACCAACAATGCATTGGTGATCGATAACCTTAAAAAAACCTATAAAGGCGGCGTGCAAGCTGTTAAATCGATTAGTTTAACGGTCAAGCAGGGTGATTTTTTTGCCCTGCTCGGCCCTAACGGCGCCGGTAAATCGACCACCATCGGTATTATCAGCTCGTTAGTGCAAAAATCCTCTGGCACAGTGTCAGTGTTTGGATTTGATATAGATAAACAACTTGAACAAGCAAAATTGTGTATTGGCTTAGTACCGCAAGAATTCAACTTTAATCAATTTGAAACCGTACAACAGATTGTGGTTAATCAGGCAGGCTATTACGGTGTGCCAAAAGACGTGGCATTACAACGTGCCGAGAAATACTTATCTCAACTTGATTTATGGCAAAAACGGCATGCCCAAGCTCGCGAATTATCAGGCGGTATGAAACGCCGACTAATGATTGCGCGCGCGTTAATGCACGAGCCCAAACTGCTTATTTTAGATGAACCGACCGCAGGGGTAGACATTGAGCTGCGCCGTTCAATGTGGGACTTTTTAAAGCAAATCAATCAACAAGGCGTGACCATTATTTTAACCACTCACTACCTTGAAGAAGCCGAAATGCTCTGCCGCACCATTGGCATTATCGACACCGGTTTGCTGGTGGAATGCACCACCATGAAAGCCTTACTCAGCAAGCTTGATGTAGAAACCTTTATTTTCGATTTACGCCGCGACCTAGAGGCAGCACCGCAATTAACCAATATGAATTGCCGCTTAACCGATGCACACACATTAGAAGTTGACGTGGCGAAAGCGCACAATATTAATGACTTATTTGCTCAATTAAGCGCCGCCAATATTGAAGTGCTCTCGATGCGCAACAAAGCTAATCGCCTAGAAGAATTGTTTGTAGAACTGGTCGAAAAAGCCAAGGAGTCAAAATAATGAATCACCTGTATTTTGTGGCTTTTAAAAGCATTTTAACCAAAGAAATTAATCGTTTTACTCGTATTTGGGTCCAAACATTAGTACCGCCAGCCATTACCATGACGTTATATTTTCTTATTTTTGGTAACTTGGTTGGCAGGCGTATTGGTGAAATGGGCGGCGTGAGCTATATGGAATTTATTGCCCCTGGTTTAATTATGATGTCAGTCATTACCAGCTCATATTCTAATGTGGCATCGTCGTTTTACAGTGCCAAGTTTCAGCGTAACATTGAAGAGATTATGGTTGCGCCAGTACCGCATTATGTGATGATTGCCGGTTACGTTGGCGGCGGGGTTTCACGCGGTTTGTGTGTAGGCTTAATTGTGACTACTGTGGCGATGATGTTTGTCGATATTACCCTGCATCATGTTGGCTTGGTCATACTCACTATGTTTTTAACTTCAGTGTTATTCGCATTAGGTGGTTTAATTAATGCTGTGTTTGCCAAGAGCTTCGACGACATTAGTATTATCCCAACGTTTATTCTCACACCTCTGACTTATTTAGGTGGGGTGTTTTATTCGTTATCGCTATTACCAGATTTTTGGCAAGGCGTGTCGGCTTTAAATCCTGTGGTGTATATGATCAACGTCTTCCGCTACGGATTTTTAGGTTTTGCCGATCTTAGTGTGCCGTTATCTATCGCCATTATGGTCGGCTTTTGTGCCAGCTTATGGTTTGTTGCTTATTATTTGATATCTCGTGGGATTGGATTAAGAAGTTAAATACATACCAAGCACAAAAAGAATTTATCAAGGGCTCGCAAGGGCCTTTTTTGTGGGTGGTGTTTAGAAAATATTTACCTTGTAGGCTTATTCATAGGCGGGCTAATGATCGCTTTTAACTGTAATCCATTGGGCTTTGTACGCCTGTTTGGTGTAAACCTGCAACATGAGTATAGATTTGAGTTGTTTTGACATCATTATGGCCAAGCAATTCCTGCACGGTTCTTATATCATGACCACGCCTCAGTAAGTTTGTTGCAAAAGAATGCCTGAAAGTATGGGCGGTAATGCGTTTAGTGATATCGGTTTTCTGAACTGCTTTTTTTAATGCTTTTCGAAAGGTTGTTGGGTCAATATGATGTCTGCATATATAGTCATTAACTGGATGTGACACACAGTGAACCGAAGGAAAAAGATATTGCCAATGTAATTGTTTGGCGCTTGTGCCAAACTTTTTGAGTAAGCTAGTAGGTAAAGAAGCCATCCCTAATCCCTGAGATAAGTCGTGAGCATGAGTCTCTCGCACATGGTGCATCTGCTGTTGTATGGGGTCAATGGTCATTTTCGGTAAAATACAAACTCTATCTTTTTTACCTTTACCTCTAAATACAAAAAGTGTTCGATTTTCAAAATCGATATCCTTAAGCCGAATACTTAAAGCTTCAGTTAATCTTAACCCCGCGCCATATAATAAACAGCCAATCAGTTGGAATTTACCGTGTAATTGGTCAATAACTTGTTTGGCCTCTACATCACTTAAAACCTGCGGAATTCGAGTCGGAGCTTTTGCATATGGGAACTGCAAATTGTCGGTATCGATGGCTAGTACATGTTTAAACGCAAAAACAAGGGCGCAAAGGGCTTGCTGTTGTGTACTGCTGGAAACACGCCGTTCGTTTGCTAAAAAACATAAAAACTGTTCAATGTGTGTAGGTAAAATATGTTTTGCAGCAGTAAATTTAAAATATCTTATAAAATAACGGTTCCAATAAAGGTATGATTTTTCAGTTTGATAGCTGTAATGCCTCACTCGAATTTGTTGTCGAATCGCTTCGATATATCCCGATCCCGCCATCACTTCCCCCCTTTATGTTACCAACACTGTACATCCATACAGTTATAATGGGTTTTGGCGTGTTTTCAAGCGGGTTGGCTGATAAGTAAACTAAAGTAGTATGAAAAATAAACCGCTCATTATTTAACAGTATGAAATCAATATGTTTTTATTTTCTTTTTAATATTGAGTCCACTTTTAACGCGCAAGCCCGTTTTTATTTGTAAATGAAGTCAAATAAAACTGCTTTACAACAATAAGATAGTAAATGTAGGATGTTAATAATCAATAAGTTAAAGGGCCGACATTATCGGGCGAGCCCTTCAATAAGCTGTTAGGGTTCCAGAATATGCTTGTGACAATAATCCTAGTTATTCTATTTATAGTAATAGGATTTATAGAAAGCCTCTTTTATATGGGAGTTGCTTCTAGGTTAGCAACTAAAAATAAAGAAGTAGGTATTTCTAATTTTAGGTTATCTGAAGCTCACGAGTCTTTTACTAAAGGTAATCCTTATACTCAGTTTCTATCGGTAAAAGAATGGAAAAAATACAGATTTTACCGGATAACTCGTATAACCTTATTTATAAGTTTTGTTATATCAATTTTATTTGTATAAACAAAGCGTTAAAGTAACCCTAACACATATGAGCCTTCCGCCAGTCAATAGGCAAGCCTAACTTATTTGACTGCTTTTGCAGT
>NZ_BMQI01000088.1 GCF_014648035.1 Shewanella algicola
ATCATAAATAAGGCCTTTTTTCTACCTAAAATATAGCGTTATCGCTAAAGATCCTGTCTATGTACTATTCTTAAAAGTTATCAACAGCCAACAATTTTTTTAGATAAAATAAATAATAGGTTGTTCAATCGTGTTTTTATCGACTGCGAAGTTTATGTTGGACGTGAATAGCTATCTAAGCTGAATACTTGAAGGGCAATCCATAATTCATATCCATTGAGCGCTTACGTTTTTTCACATTGACGACACGTGTATTTGGTTCGCTCATGACGGATAACGCTGACTTTCTGTGGAATGATTTTGAGCTCTTCGCTGACTTCTTTACCGCATTCATGAAGGGGTGTTTGGCAACATTCACAACAAGGGGCACTGAGTTCGTGCAGATAAACTTCACGCTCAAGCGCTTCAGGTAATGGTTTTCTGCCTGTTTTAGCCTTGCTCTTATTTACTTTGGGCAACGCATGTTGCTGCTCAGCTTCGTTAAACGTGCCTTTGGCTACCTTTTCACTTTGTGATGAAAAACGTTTTGATTTGCTGAGATTGAGTTGTTCAATCAGCAGCTGAACTGTCGTTTTAAGCTCAGCAATTTCTTCTGATTGTGCACGCTCTTTTGCTTGCAGTTGCAGCAAGAGAATGATGCTCAAAAAGTATTATTTCAAGCTAAGCAGGAACAGCTTACTACCTTAGACTTACTTATTGGGTTGTTTGATTTAAATTAAGCCAAAACGCGATATAACTGTATATAAAATCAACTCATTAGATTAAGCAATCTAGCCAGTAAATATTGATCTTTGTTTAAGGGCAATATCAATTAGCTTTTGTATGGAAAACGAAGGTAAGCACTGTTAAATAGTGCTTTGGTTCTGTCAAACTTTGGGGCAGAAACGAGTCAGTACAGATCACAAACTTGCGGTTAAACCAATACAAGTGATGAACTTTAATCGTATTAATGCTTGTGGTTTTGTTGAATTTGTCAAAGTATGGGTTAATAACTGAGTAACAATCTGATATAAAACAAAATAGTTTTTTCATAAAACTACAAAAGTCATTTTGATGTCAAACTATGGGTACATTTTATGTCAATGTATGGGCTCAGCGACAGTACCCTTGAGGATGTATCACGAGTGGTTTTCCCCACTCTTGTTCACACCACTCGTACCATTGAATTAAATCCACGATTTTCTCCTTCCGTTTTGATATTGAAGCATCAATTCAACTCCGTTTGATTGACGCTTCTATTTAAAGGGTTAACGTTGAATCAATCCAGATTTATATCACATTCTTCTTTAGCGATATTTAAACTATTTATGCATTCAGTTATATCTAAATTCAGCCCCGCATGTGGGTAACGAGAAAGAGAAAAAATCTTATTTAACAACTCATTGTTTTCTCTCGGTAACATGTATTTTTTGCCACCCTCTCTGATGAATGACTTATTGTATGCGTTATTTTTAATTAATGGCACCAAAAGCGTTGATACTATCTCTCGCGATCTAATCTCTTTGTATGCACACCAATGAGGTACTACTGATACAACACCATTTTCCAGAAAGATATCGCACGCTAGGGTTGCGTTCATCATTTCATTCACGTCGGTTTTAGCATAAATTTCTATCAATCCAATTTCTTCATGAGGGAGCATACTCATCAGTTCTGGAAATGCTGGAGAACTGGTATCACAATATAGGATGACATGATTGTTATGTGTTTTAAGTAATCTATTCAGTTGGTAAGTAAAATACTTAGGGGTCACCAGGTTTCCTTTGGCTACAACAGGAGATAGTGGCATCCTTAAAGTATTTGAATTATCAATCTGGCCAAAAAAAAAGTCGTTTATTGTATTCATTGCAAACCTTTGTGTTAAATGAAAAATCAAACTGCTTTACGCAACGCAATTATCATATCAATCAAAAAGAGTTTACTACTCTGTTTCAGGTGCCGTTTCGGACGCTGAAATGCATTCTGTTGATTTTAATTCTGCTACTATCCTTCACAAATCTTCTGTAACACTGGAAAACCGGATGTGATTGTTTGTGATTGCCTCGGTTGTCTGATTTTTAAGTGATGATAACCTACACATAACAAATAAAGGTAAGGACTGAATTGATGAAAACGCTCAACAAAAAACTATTCGCAATTAGCATGGTAGCAAGCCTACTCTTAGCGGGATGTGCCTCTACTGACCCATATACGCCTCAATCTAATGATGATTTCATTTATGACCCTGACGCAAGTTTTGCCATGAACGTGGTTGAAGGGAGTTTAGGGGAACATGGTGGGCTGCGTGATACTGAGATGCCTACCAATGGAGATAATACTCCAAACAGTTTAGATTACGCAGCCAATGGGATTATTGGAGCAGCTTTTGGAGGTGGTCTAGGCGGTGGCCTTTTAAGCATCTTGGGTACTCAACCAAATGACAGTGTATTTCGCACTTTTTACGGTATTGTTTATTATCCAGTGAAACAGAAAGGCAATATTCAAGCGGTATTTGATCAGATTGACAAAGAATTAATTGACACGGCCATAGCTAATCGCAAGCTGACTTTTGTTAAGTCGTTGGTTGATTCTGATGATGATATTAATTTGGAATTTAAAGGGGATGACTGCAAGAAGTATAGACTCATTATGGGGTTTGAACCAAAAGAACTATGTTCATTTATTCGTCACTCTCAACCACAGCTTTTAAAGTATGCGACCAGAACCCCGAATGGAGAAAAAGGTTTATATGCTGTGATTGGCTACGAGACTTTTTATTTTGCAACATCATTGTTCCTCGACCTTGATAAAAAATATTATGTATTTTCTCCTGTTGTGAGAAGTCGTACACAGTTTCCGTTCGTATCAAATACACAACGTATTTACCCATTTGTAAAAGGCGTCGAGAGTTTTAGTATTGATAAACTCATGGAGATTGACCCTTGGACCAATAAGCAATACGGCGTATCGCTACGTTAGCTTAACGATGCAGAGATAAGATTATCTTATCTCTGCATTTAATATTAATTCCCTTTCATTTCGCAAATCAATGGCCTTGGATAGACAGAGCAATCTATCTGTTCAGGGTCAAACGTTTCTTTTAACTCATTTGTAGTATTACTCACATCAGTATCAAATTGATCAACCGCCCTTTCGTTAGCATTCTTACGTTCCATGTCTTCACAATCAGGGTCGTCTGAGCCTTCACAAGATAAATTACCAACCATCCGACCTGAGCCAGTTAAACGGTCTATATCGTATCCAGAAGTGGATAAAATGTCGGCTTCATACATTGTTGATAGCCATTCTGACAGGTCGAGTTGGTCGAAATCGATTCGGCCAAATTCCTCAATCGTGAATCCAGGGCAACTTGACATGTCTTTCCCTAATTGCTTGGAACCTTGATCTGCAATTATCCTAGACAACATTGAAGAATAACAACACCAATCTTGACGCCGAACATAACACACACCCAAGACCTTTTTAGCACAATACTTCTTACCCACCGCAAAGCATTGTTTTTGTGCTAATTTAACACCAACATCTGATTCATTGTCATCACATTGAGTCAATAAATTTGCTAATAATTTCACCATATTATAAATAGTGTAAAGCATTCCCACAAAGCTGATAATACTCATAAATTGGGATGCACCGTCACTCAATACGGTATCACCAACATTTGCGAGGTTGTCCTCTACCATTTTGTCTGTGGCCTCTTGAAATAACATACCTGCTAACTCTTCAGGTAAAGCATTATTGAGAAAACTGTACACCTGTTGTTGCATTGTATGCATGATCCCGCTTACCGCTTCTTCAGCCGTGCTTCCACCTAATTGAACCGTTTCTGAGACACCTTGCATAAAGTCGGGGTCACCCATGATTGAACTGGTAAAGTCTACGACGGCCGTCGCACCTGAGTTCCAGCCATCCACTAACATGCTCGAAAAATCAGTATATAACCCCCCTATTTGGTCCGTTACTCCCCCAGATAAAGTCGATGAGACATTTTTAAAGGTTTCTGTTTGCATCATTTTGTAACCAAGTGCCGCTAGTTCAAGGTAATTAACTCCTTCAGGCGCTTCACAGCAGTTATTACCCAATCCACTCACTTCCCATGAGCAATATTCTGATTCACCGGGAAATATTTCACAGGTATCGGGATCTTCTGATGCACAAGTTGAATCATCATCTACCGTTTGCGCAATTGAACCCATCAAAACGGCTTTTTCGAAATCATCACTCGTTTCTTCTTCACCATAGGCACAACCGTTACCCATACAAGGCAACATACCAGCACAAACGTTAGAGGTTGTTGTTTTGGTTGTTTCAAAAGGCGTTGACACATCACATTGATATGTATCGGTATACATATAACAAATGTCATTCACCTCATCGTACCAACCTTCACCACAGCTATCGCCTGTTTTCTCACAACGGTCATTTGATTCATACTGGCCACAAGATCCTTCTAAATCTTTAAACTCTGAATAGCTATAGCATTGCTCTTCATATTCTAGTGTTGTGGGGTTTAACACTTGCGTACAATAATCATTGCCTTTTAATGGGTCACAACTGTAATTTTTTGCATTAATTTTCCATGTGGCAACATGATACTGCCCTTCTCCTTCATTATCACCACCGTATAATGTTGCTGGATTGGGATCGGTCTCAAACATTTTAGGTAATCGAGTAATCAAATCTTGAGAATACTGATTCGTGCCTTGTTCAATGATTTCCCACTCACTAAATGAGCAAAACGGCGTAAATTCTGCTTCTGGAATATAGGTCGGACAGGCAGGAATGCTCGGACAAACATTGCTCTGACACAACTCACTAACTCTTGGCGTCGCTGTACAAGAGTAGCTAAATAAACCATGTGCATAGTTGTTAAATTCGCATTCCGATAGCGTATAAATCACCTCATCTTTTTCAATGACATATTCAACGCCATAAAGCTCTCCCGACTCTAAGCTTTTTTTCTGGAAATACTCTTCGGTTTCAGTAACATAAGTGACGTTATCACTATATTCAAAAGCATTGCCGATACCAGTTTGTTTTTCACATGGAATTTTTTCCATAAGACAAGTGGAGGTACTACTGTTAAATTCACTACAAGAAATAGCCATCCACTCAATACCTTCCATTTCTTTCACATAACCAGGTCCGGGACGCCATGAAGGATGAGCTGTATGCGATTCTCCTTGAATACGGTCTACTTGGATCAAGCGTTGCTCAATTGAATCACTAGCATCATTTGACGCCGATGATGACGCAGAAGTAGGTGTCGCTGATAGCGTTTGTGTTGTTAGCATCGATTTGGCTGCTGATGCACTTTGTGTTGCCAGCATCGATTTTGTCGATAATAAAGATGTTTCATTATCAATATCGGGGTCAGCATCGTATATACAGGTTGTATCTTCTGGACACAGGGGCTTCCAACCAACTTTATCTGCGCAACCTTCAGGATATTGAACATAACTTTCAATATATCTTGGCGTCACACCTTCTTCATATTCGGGGTTTAGCTCTAACTCTCTTGTGACCTCGCAAAAATCGAAATTCTGATGATTTGGACGTTGACAGATTTTTTGTTCCCAAACGGGTATTTGTTTTTGAGTTGTCTCAGTCACGGTTTCATCGACACAAGATTGTGCCCAAATGCCCTCACCGTTCTGAGCATCACTGATAGCTTGGTTTGTTTCTGCAAAAAAGTACGCATCATGCGAGATTTTTGGCGCAGGATTATCGACGTTACTCTGCATAATTGCCCGATAAGCTTCACTATTCATGGTTTTGCCATCGGATGCTTTCTCATACTGAACTTTTAAGTCGTCGATATATGCTTCTTCATCACCATAATTACTTGGAGCATTAAACTCCTCATCACTTCGTGTTTGTTGATTGGTAAAAACTTCACTGCTTTTAATGCTGGTTATCTTTGCGCCTCTTTCTGACTCAGGCACAGTGGTATAAATAAGATTATCGTTATCATCCCTTGATAGTTTTACGCCAGCTTTTTCGTAATACTCAACGTCAATATTTCCATCGGTCATGGTCGGCGCTTTTGGTTGAGTCCCAGTCACACCTTGATCCATGTATTTCTCAAACTCCTGATGAAAATCGATGTCATCATATTGTGAAGTGTCAACAGAAGTTCCTGCCCCTGCAGATCTATTTAAAATATCAATTTCAAGCGTGGGATTTTGTTCTGGCCCTTTATCTTTGTTGTCCAATATTTTCTGGTACAAATCAGTCCCATCAACATTCTGCGGCGTATCTAATTGATATTTAGCATCTAACTCTTCTTTTAGTTCATCTAGCGCATATACATCAAACGAAACCACTTGTGCTGTTAATGTAAAGAAAAACGCCCAATGAAGGCTTCCACCCAGCATGCAAATTGATGTGAAATAAACACATAATTTTTGCCACAATGTTGATCCTGCCTGTTCCATATTAGTCACCAGTACCCAATGTCAGGCAACACTCTTTGAATTGCCAAAGCATATAAACCGCATCTTCCATGCCTGGCCTCATTCGTCCACCAGCAGGTAAGCACCATAAATTTGTTGATTGCCCCATTGGATGACAACAACTCCCTGTCCCGGTCTCAGCAGAAGCCTCTGCTCTTGGGTAAATCATGCTGAACTTGTATTGGGATCTCGGTGTAAATGCTGCATATTGAGCCTCGCAAACATTATTCTCACCCATTGTTTTCTTTGCTAGTCCTTTTCGATGAAGTGAGCTAATCATTCTTTGAGCGATTAAACTTGATTGAGCTACGTTATCAGTTTGCCCTTTTATATTGCCTGTAAACGGGTACAAGTGGCCATCACATCCAGCGCAGCCAAACGTTGACTCAGGCGCAGCATCGGCCGAGATTAAAGCACAATCTGAAGCACACCAAGGCTGAGCAAGTGGCGTGGCAAATAAAATCGCTTCTGGTGATAACATTAGGGCAAGTAAGTCGTTGTTCCATGTTGGATCGACTTCCGATAAATACATTAAATCTAAATCCATATATCCATCTTGATGACAATCGATATACAGAATTTCAAGCATTTCCATTAGTGGGAAAGCAAAGTAACGGCGTTTTTCAAGGTAGTTGTCGCCTAAGCTGTTAAGCTGCTTCTTTTTTGTTCTCTGG
>NZ_BMQI01000089.1 GCF_014648035.1 Shewanella algicola
AGCAGATAAAAGAAGTCGCTTAACGAACTTAACTAGGGTGACCGAATTCAGTTGACCAGGTCACCTTTTTCCTGAGTATATTTAACATAAATTGCATTACTATTACTAATTAACAAACTTGTAGTGTTTGAACCAAACACGTTTAAGGCGGTAGGTGACTGTGCTAGAAGTATATTGAGGTGTTCATGTATTTCAGTAAACTCAGGATATAAGATTACGGTATCTTTAAATTGACTCAGTTGGGACAAAGGGATTTTATTGATACCAATGTAGTCTAAAACATATTTGAAACTGGCATTCGCTATATCTAATGAAACATTCGATTCTGTCGGTAATATGTAACTTGTAAGGTATAGCTTTTCATTGCGTTCATCTTGAGTGTTAAAATAAGTTGTAACTGGGGTAATTTTGTTTTTAAATTTATTAATTGTTACGGTGTTAGACTCTATGAAGCTATAGTTTGTTCCCAATAATGTCTCTAATGATAGACTTACTGGATTTACCCCCTCTACATCAGCCAATGTCATATCAACTAGTTCAGTGACATAGTAACTCAATGTATTGCCTTGTCCGTTTGGCGTATTTATTTCGAGTAGGCCGTCAGTTAATTCTGATGGCATCATCAGGGTGACCTGTGAGTTTGTGTGACTCAATATCTCTATAGGTTTACCATTGGCTGTGATCGTCATATCATTAGAAAAGTCTGCTCCCATAAGCTCAATTTGTGTGTTTTCATTAAATATCACGGCTCCTAAATGACTGAAAATAGGTGTGTCCTCAGCATGGACAGTGATTAAGCGGTTATTGGTTCTCTCTGTGCCATTGGTAACAAATACACTGCTTGCTCCTGAAGGGATATTTGCTTGAACAATCCCTGTGGATACTGACACTGGATAATTTATTGGAGCCTGCCCATCACGTTTAAAAACTAAATAATGTTGATCCGGGCCCATAGGTGTTAATTTGCAGGTAAAACTGATCCACGATTTGCATCTAAAAGTGATCCACCCAATTGGTGTTATATGACCATAATTATGGTCTATTTTCTAGCCTTTTTCTCCTTTGATTTTTTAGTTGATTCTTTGAATCGGTAGCTGTCATTGCCGCTTTCAATTATATGGCAATGGTGAGTCAATCTGTCTAGCAAGGCCATAGTGAGTTTTGCATCCCCAAATACCTTCGACCATTCAGTGAAGTTGAGGTTGGTGGTGATAAGTACGCTTGTACTTTCGTAGAGTTTACTGAGTAAATGAAACAGCAGAGTGCCGCCCGCTTGACTAAACGGCACATAACCTAACTCATCGAGTATCACCAAGTCGCACTTGGCTAGGCGATTGGCCATTCTGCCAACATGACCTGCTTGTTTCTCAAGCTCTAAGGTATTCACTAACTCGATAGTGGATAAGAACCGTACTCGGTATTGATGATGTTGAATGGCTTGCACCCCGAGGGCCGTTGCTAAGTGTGTTTTACCTGTGCCAGGGCCGCCGACGAACACCGCATTCTGGCAATCTTCAATGAACTCACAACGATGTAAGCCTCTAATCAGGTATTCATCGACTTCACTTTCATTGAAGTCGAAGCCGTAAAGGTCTCTGTAAACAGGAAACTTCGCGATTTTCATTTGATAGGCAATACTGCGCACTTCTCTGTCTGCTACCTCGGCTTTTATTAGGGTGTCGAGTATTGGTAAAGCTTGTTTGTAAGCAGGTGAGTCTTGCGAGGTCAACTCGGTAATACTGCTCGCCATGCCATGTAGCTTCAACGTTTTAAGGGTGTGTAATAGAGCTTCAGTGTGCATGGCGTTTACCTCGTAATGTGTCGTAGCGTGATGCATCACTGGTTGGTTCAGTGATTAATTGCAGGCTGCTACCAATCGGGATGGGCGCAGGCTGTGGTGGAGTAATTACGCGGCTTAAACAGTTCATCACATGTTGTTTAGATGGGCAGCCTGCGTCTAAGGCCATTTCAACCGCTTTCACAATATCGGCTTCGTCGTGATGCAATATCAACGATAACACCTCGACCATTTCCTTATCCCCGCGCGCTCGTTGCAGCAAAATGGATTGCAGGTGCTTAAAGCTATCGGGCATAGTATTAAATGGCGCACCATTGCGAAGTGCCCCCGGTTTACGTTGCGCGACCAGCAAATAGTGTTGCCAGTCGTAAATGACTTTGCCGGGTACATCGTGATTCACCATGAACGAGCGGGGATGCTCCGCTATCTGCTGCCCTTCAGCGATGAAGCTCAGCCGACTTGGGTACACGCGCAGGCTAATTCTCCGGTTAGCGAAGCTTGCGGGCACAGAGTAACGATTGCGGTCGAAGCTGACTAAGCAGGTAGAGGATACTTTTTTACTATGCTCTATGAAGCCATCAAACGGTGCGGTTACTTTCATCAATTGGCGTTGTTCTTGATACCACACATCTTCAATGGTTCTATCCGTAAACTGAGGATGCTTACGTGATTGCCAGTCGGCAATGCATTGCGCCTCTAGCCAATCGTTGAGCTCAGTTAGCGTGCTCACGCGCGGTAAACGTTGCCAGATAATTGATCGCGCATCACGCACATTCTTTTCAACTTGGCCTTTTTCCCAACCTGCGGCTGGATTACAGAAGTCAGCTTCAAACAGATAATGGCTAACCATGGTTAGGAAGCGGCGGTTAACAATACGCTCCTTGCCTCTTTGCACCTTATCAACCGCTGTTTTCATATTGTCGTAAATCCCGCGCTCTGGCACACCGTTAAACACCCGAAACGCGTGATTATGAGCATCAAACAGCATTTCATGGCTTTGCGTGGGGTAGGCTCGCAGAATATATGCTCGGCTATGACTGAGCTTAAAGTGAGCGACTTGCAGCTTGGTTTTACGACCATCGATGAAGGCATAGTTCTCGCCCCAATCAAATTGAAAGGCTTCACCAGCAGCAAACTCAAGTGGCACGTAAACTTGGTTGGATGCAGTTAATCTCTGCTCTTCACGCCATTTACGTACAAACGCAGCAACCCTGTCATATGAGCCTGAATAGCCCATGGGTAACAAGTCTTCATACAGATTTTTAACGGTTTTACGCTCTTTGCGTCGTTGCCTTGCTTCTCGCTTCAGCCAACTAATGAGCACTTCTTCGAACGCTTTTACCTTACTCTGCAAGTCACGTTGAGGATAAGCAGGCTCTGCAATGTCGCTTTTAAGATAACGACGTACAGTATTGCGAGACAATCCAGTGCGACGAGTGATTTCTCGCTGGGATAACCCATCACGAAAATACCATCGACGTATAACACTTAATAATGACACATCAATCACTCCACATTCTCCTGCTTAAGGGGGGCAGGAGGTATTAAATATGTGGATCAGTTTTCAATGCAAATTAGGGGGAAAGTGGATCAGTTTTGGGTGCAAATTAACAGTTAGGCTCGGCAAGCATTCTGGCGTCACCTTTTTGTGCGAGTAACTGAATTTGAGAGCTGATGCCCGTCACAATGCCAAAGTAGCTCCACCCTCGATTATCAAGCACACCAATACTGTCAGTCACAGCGCTTGAGATTTGATCAACAAACTGACCTGAAGATGCAACACTAAAAATTGGATTGTCTGTAAAGGCTTTAGCAGCCCCAAATGCGGGCCCTGCCATCGCAGAATCCCACTGAATCCCAATGTTATTTAATGTTGATTTGTTAAATTCAACAATCTTGACCTGCATTCTCACCATAGGCGCTATCGCTGTGGCATATTTTGCATACTCAACTAATGAAACAATATTAGGACTAGCTTCAAATATTTTCTCTAATTGCTCTTTCTGATTAAGGTCTGCTTCGCCCTGAACAATGATCAATCCATCATTTTCAGATACTCGTAATGCCGGAAATGCAGCTAACATCCTCTTAATTGTAGCTGTAGTTTTAAGAGAGTTATCTGGTGTGACCGTCACGCTCAACTTAATGACACGACCCGATTTTTGCCATATTTGTAAATCAGATTCACCGGCAGATTCGCCAATAATAATAAGCCCATTATTATCGATAACCTTTGTACTAATCACGCTTCCGTTACCTACGACTATTCGGTCAATATTTTTTGCTTTGTATAACTCTACAGCACCGACATATAATTTAAATGGCGTATTATTGTGAGCCAAAGCTAACGATGATGAAAAAATACATATAAAAAAAACAAAAATTAAATTTAATGATTTCATAGTGATAAATTATTCTTATATTGGTTTAATTGTTCAATCATTTCTTTAGTAAGTGGATAGCTTTGGGTCGTCGTTTTTATTCCACTACCACCAATAATCATTTCAACACTATTTTCAGCAGTGTCATTGTTGATGACATTAAATATTTGGTTCTCTTTTAATGACACAAACTCTAAGGGCTTATCTTCTGTTTGATTACGCAATAACGTCACAAACTTTCCTTTATTTCTCGCTAACGAAACTCTTGCAGCATCTTCAACTGACAACGCTAATGTGACCGTATTATAAGCATTTGGGTTATCATAAATTGAATCGACTAATTCAGGATTAATATCTAGGCTTCTTCTGCCTGCGGCTAACACAACAACGTTTTCAATCAATAATTGTAACTTTTCAGTTTCTTGCTCATCTTTTTCATCTTTAAACGCTAACATTAAATCAATGTGATCAGCTGGTACTAACATTCCTGCTGTAGAGTTAATTTCATCGATATTAATTGTTACAGCACGTTCACCTTCTCTAAGAAGGTCAGAAAATTGTTTGGCGTGCATGCCGGGTAAATAGGTCGATATAAGAGGTCTTCCTGAACTCATTGGCGCCAGTAACATTTGTCCTAGCACTAGATCAAACTGAGAGGGATGAACAGCATCTAAAGGTAAAATATCAGCCCTAACTCGTCTTACTGACATATTATCTTGTGAAACGACATCACCTTTTTGTAAATCTTGTGTTGCAACGACTACGTCGGCCATTACGATATTATCATTAGAAAGCTCATCTCTAATTTGCTGCTCTTTAGTGATAAAATAATTTTTAGTTGCCCAAGCAGAAACACCCCCAAGTACAATAGCAATAATCAGTAATACCCAGTTGAAATCTATAGATTTAAATCGCATTTCCTATCCCTAGTTGTAATCTGGCAATGTTGACATTGATTTATTATATGCAAATGCGTTGTACCACTCTTTTAATGATTCCGCACAATGATCAATTACGCTTTTATCATTTTCTAATGGTGTAAATAATGCAGCGACTAATGCTGCACATACAATCAAATATTCAACACTCGACTGCCCTTTATTAAAGGTATAACGTGTCATTTTATAGTCCTTCCATGACTTGATTAAAAACTACATTAACAACTTCATTTTTTTTATTAAAACTAATATCAACTGTATTCGTTCCATTGTTCATCATCAAAACAGCTTTACCTGAATTGACATCTAAAATTCCAGAGTTTTCATTCCAACCCAAACGTTGAAAATATCTTCGATAATAATGATAATTTTCAGAAAGACTTCTTTTGTTTTGAAGAATGACCGTTCTACCATTTTTAAATAGATCTTGTGATTTTATATCAGAGATGACATTAGAGTTCTGTGGTGCAGGAAAAATAATGCTTCCAGTGCGATTAGCATTTTCTTCAATATTTTTGGTTACCCCAACTAAAACGGTAACACCATCATATTCATTCTTAATTCTAGCAGTTAACAAAAATGGGTCTTGTAAGCTGTTTATGACATAATCATTACCCAACTTTTGCTCATCAAACTTATCACTTTGACTCTTCCATTGCTTTTTAAAAAATGCTGCGGTTAACATTTGACTCGCTTTATCTTTGACAACCCAAGTTTTAGTTGGATATCCATACATTTTAATGTCATCAGCAACAATTTCGACAGAAGCGCCCTCAGGAAATTCGATATCAGGCCACTCGGAAGCAATACAAAAAAAAGGAAAGCATAATATGGATAGCGTTAGTATAATCTTCATGTTCTAACCACCACAATTTTCAGAACCATAACGACACAACCTATTTTCAGGTAGCACATCAGAATCTACATGACCAAACTTTAAAGAGTTAGTTTTAAGCTCTTTACCAAAAGGAATAAAACCGCCAATTCGTTGAACCAACCTTACAAGCCCATTATCTAATACTGACGTTAATACTAGCTTCTTAACTCTTTTTTCTGCATGTTCCCCGCCACTGGCGTTCCAACCAGATGCCATTAATGCGCTATTACCTTTAAAACTTAGATTTAATTGGTCAAAGGGCTCCAAGTAATGGTTTTGCAACTTAGTACTGACTTCTGTTTGGTAATAAGGAGATTTATCTAAATTAAACCCGGTAAAAGATAACAACCCAACCATACTATCGATTGTGCTCCCAATACTTCCAGGTGTTTTTCCACTTCTCTCTTTTCGCTCAAACCGAGAAAGCTCCCCGTCAGTAACATTTTCATCTGTTAATGATAATAAAACCTTATTTGATGAATTTTTTGCTGTTTGTGATTTGAGTAATGGATGAATATTCTCACTCCAATCCCATTCAGTTTGATTTTGACTATTAATCAACACTCCATTTTTTTGATAAAATCGCCAAGGAATATCTATTGCAATATCATTTTCATGCATTATTGCTGAATGATGAGAACGATTGTTCGGTAACAAACTGGGACGACTATCTTTCCATACGGTACGTTCCCATGAAGTATATTGTGCAGCTTCGGAGACTCGGTGTTGTACTTCAGTCATTTTAGACATATAAGGAAGTAGGATTAATAAAGGAACAATAACAAAAGTGAGAGCAATCACTCCTTCAACCAATGCTTGCCCCTTGTTATAAAGAGCAGACATTACAGTACTCTCGTTAATGCTAATGCAATAGCACGTTCTGAATTAGTGGTATCCGTTAAACGAGCCTGCCAAAATGGATTATATGAGGGTGTAACAGATTCTGTGTAACTGCAATTTAGTTAATATGTTTCACAATTCTATCTTCGA
>NZ_BMQI01000090.1 GCF_014648035.1 Shewanella algicola
TGACCACACCATTAAGATGAAAGCCCATGTGGGCAGCTTAGGTAATCAATCACCGTTCCAGCACGTACTGCGCGACCATTTAGGCAGTGTCGATACCTTGATGGATGCCAAAACCGGTGCCGTATTACAGCACCGTGGTTATGATGTGTTTGGTCGCCCAAGAGACATAGCATCAGGTAATGCGTTACTATCTGGTACTAATTGGCAAGGTGTCACTAAAGGCTATACAAATCACGAGCATTTGATTGACCAAGAGCTCATTCATATGAACGGGCGAATATACGATTTCAACATCGGCCGCTTCTTAAGTGTTGACCCGTTTTTGCAGTTCCCAGAGAATAGCCAGAGCGCTAACCCGTATTCGTATATTTTGAATAACCCGATGTCAGGGACAGATCCGACCGGGTATCAAGCAAAAACAGATAAAGAAGAAGCGACAGGTGGTGCGTCAAATAATGCTGAAGTTTCGAAAGAACAGACAAAAGTAACGGGTAATGGCCAGAAAAATGAAACTCGACGTGCAGTAAGAGATTACCGTTCAGCAAGTAAAGCCGGAACTTTTGCACCGAGTTCTGGTACATTTGGTGGTTCTACTAGCTATGGAAATTCGTCAAGTTTTATCGCTGGTTATAGCTCTGCGAATAAAGGAGATATGACTGGTGCGCTTTCGCTAACACCCATTGGGCAAACTGTTGATGGAATTAAGTCTGGGATAGATGCATTAGAAGCAGGTTATGAGGAATATCAAAAAACAGGTGATCTAACAAGCGCAGCTGTTGTAGCAGGAAAAGTTGCAACTGAAGCCTTTATTGAGCGTAAACTTAAGGTTGCTAGGCTTCCTGATGTTACAAAGAGTGCAGGCCAGCTTGGTCGTGAAGGTGAAGCAGCAGCAAGTGCAATCACTGGAGTTGGAAAGAATACTCAAAAATTCACTGTTAATGGTAGGGAGAGAATTCCTGATCAAGTAAATGCGTCGAATATTTCTACACGTAATCCACTGCACGTAACAGAAGTTAAAAATGTCAAATCTCAGTCTTTTACTCGCCAGCTCAGGGATAATGTTGACCTTGTTGGGCCTGGTGGAAGGGTTGACGTTTTTGTAAGGCCAAATACTAAATTGTCTGGTCCACTGAGACGAGCGAATGCAGATCCTACGAATCCTATAAATATCAGAACTGAATTATAAGCAGGTAGCACCGTAATGAATGAAATACAGATGACTTTTTATTCGCTATTAAATCTGTTTGACAGAAGTCTTTGGGTCAAACTCCTCAGTGAATTGGAGAGACTGTTTGGCCAGAAGCTATCCCACTTAGATGTTAATGATCCGTTGAGAAAGAAGGTGTCGGATCTAGAAACTGCTGCTGATTATATTTGTTCGATTGGCAAAGAGGAGTCTAGCCGAAGACTATTTGGAAAATTCGGAAAGTCCAAGATTGAGCTCAGTATATCAATCTTTAAAGAGGCAGCACCTTTTCCAAATAGCTTGTCTATTTATTTTCCTGAGAAAGTCATTGGTGACAAAGAAGGTCTATGTATGCTTCGCAATGCTTTTGAAGAAAGTAATCGATGCTTGAAATCTTTTTATTCTATCTGTGATTCTATGGATACGATTGCAAGCAAAAGAAAGGCAACGGGTTATGCTGTTGATTTGCAAGCAGAGCTTATAGGTGTTTTCTGGCTGACCTATTTTGGTAAGGCATACGTTGACTATTTTGAGGAATCGAAGTTCCTGGATATACCTAGTCGCCGAATTGAAGGGCTTGATGGAAGTATGATGGATCTAGGTGAATCACCAATTTCTATTGCAGTAGCTAGGTATCAAGTTGAAGCGTTATTGGGTAAAGAGTCGTTTGTTGATCCGTCGCTTGGTTATGACAAGCCTGTTGGCAAAAATGCACTAAGGTTTGATCAGTTGAGATAATTTGTCGCTAATTTGATGTTACAAAGATCAGAAATAATTAAGAAACAAAACATGGCAAGACAATAAAGCTGATAACATGGTCATATATGGACGCTCCCAGTGAGTCAAGATAATACTTTGCTCACCGAAGGTTTTTTGGCCTTAGTTTGCTATACAACATTCTCATTCTTATCGTTGCTTTTGATGTGCTCATTTACCGCTAGAAGCGGTTGTACAGCCCTGATGTTTATAAAAGACGTGGGTTTTACAGCCAAGCTGAGCCCCAAATGAAATTAGTTCATAATTATTGACTTTTTTCAACTTCAGGAATAAAGTCAATCTTAGTTAGCAATTGCAGGATTTGAAGATATAAAAATCTGCAAGCAAATGAATTTAAACGACTATTTTAACTATTTAATTCGAGAGTCTGGGTTCAAATCCCTATCCCTCCGCCACATTCTAAAGTGAAAAAGCCATTGATAATCAATGGCTTTTTTGCTTTCTAGCATTTGAAAAATCATATTCTCAGACCCAAAACGGATGACTGAGACATATGTACCTATTCAGAGCCACAAATTGTACCTATTACACCCGCATGGTGTTACCTGCTTATCTGCGTGATAAAGACTTCGCTGCCGACATCAAAGTATCTTTGCTCACTAAACAGCGCTCAATCGCGATAGGCCGTAATCTTGTGGTTGCGGGTATCTTACGGCCATTAATCAGTAGCTTAACGCCACAATCTCAGCCTGATGTGTTTAAAGCACACGTCAATCAATTGATTAATGATGCCCGTGCAGGCTTTATTGGGGTATCAGATACCTTGATGGATGCTAAAACCGGTGCCGTATTACAGCACCGTGGTTATGATGTATTTGGTCGTCCAAGAGACATTGCATCAGGCAATAACCTGTTAACTAGCTGGCAAGGTGTCACCAAAGGCTACACAGACCATGAGCATTTGAATGAGCAAGAGCTTATTCACATGAACGGCCGGATTTACGATTTCAACATCGGCCGTTTTTTAAGTGTTGACCCGTTTTTGCAGTTCCCAGAGAATAGTCAGAGCGCTAATCCGTATTCGTATATTTTGAATAACCCGATGAGTGGGACTGACCCGACGGGGTATAGTGCTGTTCGAAGCGGTAATGCATCTGCTTGGCGTGTCGCCAGTTGTGACAGTAATTATGGTAATAGTTGTGCCAAAACGCCAGTTGATAACATTATGGCACAGTGGGGCTTGAGTAATGGACAAAGCAATGAGTCATTAGCCAAACAATCACAGCAACGTCGCAATCAAAAGAAAGAAGATAAAGCTGAAGTTGGACAGCAAGCTGATACAAACAACGAGAGTATATGGACGGACCAAGACGGTAACCCAACAAGTCGTCCCGCAAGTTTTAATGGTACAGAGACTGCTTTTAATGATTTAGGAGGTGATTTTAGACTTCGACCACTTGGCGTCAGTGTAGAACAAGATCAGGCGACCAGAAGCGAAGCCTCTGGGCAAGCCGGATTTGCAGGCGCTATGATGTTAACTGGTGGAGCATTATCAGCTTATATAGGTGCCGAAGCTACTGGGTTAGTATTTATTGCTGGATCTAGTGGTGATATTGTTGATGTGGCAATGGCAAGATTGCCTGTTACAAAGAGTAAAACACATGGGCATCATTCTGATCCTAAATTCATGGGCGGTGAAAAGAAACAGCCATTAACTACTCTAAACGAGCAGGTTCACAAAGATCTACATAAGGATATGAATGATTTTCTGAAAAATAAAACAGATGATTTCGGGAATCATATGAGGCCTCAAAGAGGTAACAGCGGTCAAAAAATCAGACAAAACTTTACACGACAAGAACGGTTGGAAGCTCTTCGAGATTTTTATCGTGGCGAAGGTGCGAAATATAAAGATGCAGCAACCGACTTCTTTAAACAACATTCGGATTTATAGTTATGACGAACTATGCAATATTCGCAGCAGACGCTGACATCAACTATTACAGTGATGCACCTGAGGAGCTTTTTTGCTCTTCATGTTGTTCATATATCGGTTCTAAACCATACTTACCCAATGATTTGATGGAGAGTAGCTTAAAGAAGGATTTTTGTTATAGCTACGATGGACAATTAATAATAAGTACTAAAGCAAAGATATTTTTAGAAATGAACTCCTCAACTGAGCTAGAGTTTCATAAAATCAACTCTGATCCTGAAGCCTTTGTTATAGAAGCTCACAGTAAAGCAATATTTGACACTGAAAAAAGAAAAACGCGTTTTGTCAGTAAGTGTGGCAAGTGTGGGAATTTTGAAAGCATTGTTGGTTCTACACCCCCGTTTTTGAAAAACGCAAGTAATATAGATCAAATGGGATTGTATTTCACGGATATTCAATTTGGAAGTGGTAAAGAAAAGTCGCCACTAATCATTGTTGGTGAAAAGCTCGGTAAAATGCTGAAGAAAACATTCAAAGAGATTGATTTAGAGGACGTGAGAGTCTAAGGCAAAGATTTAACAATAAACTTGGCCAACCACAAGCCGTTACCTATTTCGACAGCCTTGGTCGTCCTGTAAAGCCGGTAACCGATGGTTTTGAAGGCGAAATCATTAGCGAAACCGCGTATGACGCTAGAGGCAATATTGTTAGTGAGACTAAACCAACAGAAGATTACGGTACCCAAATTACGACACAGTTTGAAGATTATGACGCATTAGGGCGCCCCGCTCGTAAGATTTACGATGATGGCATGGTTAGCTACCAGTCAGAATATGATTATGCTGATGGCATTACGACGAATATCAGTGTCACAGGTGGTTTGAATGCGTCGATGAGTCGCAGTTATAACAGCCTTGGTCAGCTATTAAGCACTACAGATGCAAAAGGTAATAAAAGCTATTTTGCCTATAATGCTGCAGGTTTACCTGTATTAATCCAAGATGTGCTGGGCAGTAAAATTACCGCTCGCTATGATGATTTAGGCCGCAAGGCATGGTTTAACGACCCGAATATGGGGGTATGGAACTTTACTTATAATCAATATGGCGAGCTTATAACTCAAACAGATGCGCGCAATATTACAACCACATTTAACTATGACAAAGCCGGTCGTCAAACGAGTCAAACAGGTCAACAAACGCGAACCTGGGTGTATGATACCAATGTGGGTTACGGTAAGTTATACCAGGCTAAAGTCGATGGGCATATTCAAACTCATAGCTATGATACCGCTGGGCGCATTAAGCAAACCGTTACGGCTATTGGTAGCTTAAGCTTCACTGAAAAATATGCCTATGACACGCAATTTGGCCGTATTAAAGCCATGCAGTACCCTAGCGGCGAGCATGTGGCCTATCGTTTTGACGACAATGGTTATTTAGTCGAAGACTACCAACGTTTTACTGATGGTTCTGAGCAGTCACTGCGCATAATCGATGAGTACAGCGCCTTTGGCAGTATTAACCAACAAACGTTCAGTAACAATTATGTTCAACAATTTAGCCGTAATTTAGCCGGTTCACCAACGAGTATCTGTACCAGCTCTTCTGCTGGGTGCAGTACTATCGGGGTGCAATACTTAAATTATGATTATGATGGAATGGGTAATTTAGCCTTTCAACACAACGTGATTACCCAGTTCAAAGAAAGCTACAACTATGACGAGCTCATGCGGGTTGATGACTCAACTAAAACGTACAAAGGTATCACCTATGCTGCGGTTAATTATGATTATGACGCGGCAGGTAACATTCTTGTCAAAGGCGATTACGGTAGTGAGTATCTTTACGGTAGTGTAGGCAAAGGTGCTGGCGGTAATGCAGACCCTAACGCCATTAAGCAGTTTATCCGTGGTGGTACAAAAAACTTCACCTATGACAATAACGGTAACAGGCTCACGGGTGATGGGGTAACGTTAACCTATAACGACCAAAACAAGCCGTTAACGGTAGACCGCAATAATGTAAAAAGTATATTCAGTTACGATGCCAATGGTAACCGCTATAAACAGGTTAAACAGCAAAGTGGTAGTGTGGTATCGACCACGTATTATGTGGGCAGTTTTGAGCGTGAAGTGACCCTAAGCAGTACGGTAGATAAAACTTACATTGGTGACCACACCATTAAGATGAAAGCCCATGTGGGCAGCTTAGGTAATCAATCACCGTTCCAGCATGTACAGCGCGACCACTTAGGCAGTGTCGATACCTTGATGGATGCTAAAACCGGTGCCGTATTACAGCACCGTGGTTATGATGTGTTTGGTCGCCCAAGAGACATTGCTGCAGGTAATACATTATTATCTGGAACTAATTGGCAAGGGGTCACTAAAGGCTATACAGACCATGAGCATTTGAACGAGCAAGAGCTTATTCATATGAACGGGCGGATATACGATTTCAACATCGGCCGTTTTTTAAGTGTTGACCCGTTTTTGCAGTTCCCAGAAAATAGCCAGAGCGCTAACCCGTATTCGTATATTTTGAATAACCCGATGAGTGGGGTTGACCCGACTGGGTATAGTGCTGTTCGAAGCGGTAATGCATCTGCTTGGCGTGTCGCCAGTTGTGACAGTAATTATGGTAATAGTTGTGCCAGAACGCCTGTTGATAACATTATGGCACAGTGGGGCTTGAGTAATGGACAAAGCAATGAGTCATTAGCCAAACAATCACAGCAACGTCGCAATCAAAAGAAAGAAGATAAAGCTGAAGTTGGCAGTAATGTAGTAACAAAAGCTGATGGTAATGAAAGAGGGACATCTAAGTTAACTCTGTCTAAAACAAATTGGGGATTTATTGATGATGGAGTAATTGATACTTCTGAGGAAGAAGGCATTAAATTTTTTAGGTTGTCAGGAACCATATCTGGTGCAACACCTGATAAAATAGCAGATATAAACGAATCATGGACAACTGATATATATACAGATGAGTCGGGTTTGAGGTACAAAAGCGAAGCTAATTTCACCAAGTCGGGTTGTAACCCTCCCTTAAAATCAGAATGTTTTAAATAGAGTTTTCCATTTACACTAAACTAAATG
>NZ_BMQI01000091.1 GCF_014648035.1 Shewanella algicola
GGAGTGACGATTTCAGAGAAGAGATTATTTTCGGTACTGGTCAAAAAGTGTAATCAGCCCCTGGGTGATTGGGGGTTAGCATCTGAATATCGTTTTTATGATGGTTGGGAGGCATTACGTTATGGTTATGCTTTTTATGACTACTCACCAGAATGGCAAATTCAGTTTGGTATAAACCAGGTGCCTTTTGGTAACCCAGGATTTATTTCAAATAGTTTTTGGTTTGGCGTACCGTATTATTTAGGTTTTGAAGATGACTATGATACGGGTGTGAAAACCATCTACTCGAGCAATGGTTGGGGCACTGAGTTAGCATTTTATAAAAATGCTGAATACGGTGCCAGCCGTAATGAACGTTATTCAACCGATTTGTATAGCGGGACCGTTAACGGCACTGAATATTATAACGAAGAAACCAATCAATTAAATATTCGTCAAACCTACGAGATGGCATACGAAGGCGGCAAAACCGTCGTCGGTGGCTCATTTGAGATTGGCCAGATTTACAATAGCAACACAGGTAACAACGGCGATCGCTATGCCATTGCGTTGCATTTAGACAGCAGCTATAACGGTTGGAACTTGCAGCTTCAGGCAATGCAGTATGAATATGACGCTGCAGACTCTCTTGATGATAACAAAATTGCAGTAGCGGCTTATGCTTGGCAATACGAGATTGCCTCAAAAGCGCAAGCCTACAGTGTCAATGTGGCTAAAACCTTCACTACTAGCTGGGGCAGTGTCAAAGTGTACAACGACTTTGGCCTTGTGACGCCAGACGTAGACAATGACGATTACGATAACAGCTATCAAAATGTTACCGGTGTGGCATTATCATCTGGCCCTACCTATACCATGATTGATTTTATCACGGGTAAAAACATGTACGCTTCGACATTAGATAACGGCCATATCGGTCTGCCAGAAATTGGAGACGGTTGGGATTACCGTATCAATGTTAACTTTGGATACTATTTTTAAGCTTAAGTGCACAGACTCAAGTAAACCCTAGGTAAGTAAATGCCAATCGTTTGATTGGCATTTTTATTGATGCTCATTGACGATGGCTTAGCGATAATCCACTGAAACCCCCACTTGTTTTATTTCAATCCAGTAAATTGATCCACGTCTACATTCGTAAAACCACAACAGAGTAATATCCCGTCCTCTAAAACAGTTCTCCCTGTTATTGGTTCACACTACTTAGGATTTAAAAAGTTCACACTATGATGATAATTGAAATAATGATTGTGCTTGGGGCCATTTACCTCGGCGCAAGAATGGGCAGCATTGGGATTGGTTTTGCCGGCGGCGTTGGCGTGTTAATTCTCACTGTCGGCTTAGGGTTAACGCCTGGGGCGATCCCCATTGATGTCATGCTGATTATTATGTCAGTGA
This sequence comes from Shewanella algicola, assembly GCF_014648035.1. GTDB lineage: Bacteria > Pseudomonadota > Gammaproteobacteria > Enterobacterales > Shewanellaceae > Shewanella > Shewanella algicola. The sequence goes on from NZ_BMQI01000091.1 coordinate 1,399, forward strand.
TTACTGCCATTGCAGCAATGCAAGAGGCGGGCGGCATGGCGTATTTAGTCTCTATTGCTGAACGATTACTGCGTAAACACCCAAAATACATTACTTTTTTAGCTCCTATTGTCACCTACTTTATGACATTGTTTGCCGGCACAGGGCATACCGCATTTTCGACATTACCGGTAATTGCAGAGGTTGCTAAAGAGCAGGGTATCCGTCCTTCTCGGCCGTTATCGATTGCGGTAGTAGCCTCGCAAGTTGCGATTACCGCGTCACCTATTTCTGCCGCCGTGGTGTTTTTCTCAGGTATTTTAGAGCCTTTTGGTGTGGATTATTTGGTGCTGTTAGCTGTGTGTATTCCATCAACCTTTATTGCCTGTTTATTTGGCGCGCTCGTGGCTTCGTTATTGGGTAAACCGTTATCTGAAGATGCTATTTATCAACAACGGTTAGCCAGTGGTTTAGTGAAAACGCGAGGGGCAACTCTGGTGACTTTGTTACCCGGCGCTAAGCGTTCGGTGGTGATCTTTTTAGTCGCGATTATGGCGGTGATGTCATATGCCACTGCAATATCTGACAAAGTCGGTTTAATTAGCAGCCCAGTATTATCGCGCGATGTGGCCATTATGCTGTTTATGCTATCTGCTGCGGCGGCAATCACCTGGTTTTGTCGTTTAGATGCCAGCAAAATTTCAAATGCATCGACGTTTAAGTCGGGCATGTCGGCGTGTATTTGTGTGCTTGGGGTGGCCTGGCTTGGCGATACTTTTGTATCTAATCATATTGATGAAATTAAAGAGATTGCAGGCACTTTACTTCAAAACCAGCCTTGGTTGTTGTCGGTAGCGTTATTTTTTGCGTCAATGTTGTTGTATTCACAAGGAGCAACCACTAAAGCATTAATGCCAGCCGCGTTGGCGATTGGCGTGAGTCCGTTAACGGCTATTGCATCGTTTGCTGCGGTGAGTGCGTTATTTGTATTACCAACATACCCAACATTATTGGCAGCAGTAGAGATGGATGACACGGGCTCAACACGCATAGGCAAAGCGGTGTTTAATCATCCGTTTCTTATTCCGGGAGTGGTCACCATTACCATGAGTGTCGTACTGGCATTTTTGTTTGGCAGCGTAATGTTGTAAGCGGTTGATTTAATTAGAGGTTGATATGAAATTGTTGGTTATTGTTACTGTGTCAGCAGCATAATGACACAGTAAGACTTTTGCTAGAGAAGTGATATTTGAGTAATAACCAACAATGTGCAGCAAAACAATCCTAAGCGTTTAACTGGCCTTAACCATGTTCAATATGGGCTTGTCCAGTTGATAACCTTTGTGCTCAACATTGGTTTTAATTAGGTCTATTAGCTGTTTAGTGGCATCGGTTTGGGTGTCAGGATTAAGGTATAACGACTCATTAAAAACGGGTAATGGTGGTAAACCATGCTCAAGTGGGTCTAATATCTGCATTTTGTCGTTAATTCTAAATTCGGCTACAGGGGCAACAACCAAGTCATTTTCAACTGCCATACACAGCGCTTGTGGCGATGGCGTTGACAGTAATACGTTAATAGGGCGCATCGATAACCGATGGTTAGCAAATACCTGTGCCCGTATTGGGCAGTTTTCAGGGTATAAGCCCATCGGAATGGTTTTACGTAGATGGGCGTTACCGCCTGCTGCTGCAACCCATTTAAAGCGTCGAGTAAACAACAATTCACCATTAACCGGTAATTGCCAATGCGTAGCAACAATTACGTCAAACTCACCCTGATGTAACCGCTTGTATAAGTTACCACTTACATCAGTGTCTATGACTAATTCAATACAGGTAAACTCACGAATAAACTCTAATAAGCAGCTGTTTAGGTAGCATTTAATAAAGTCTGTTGGCACACCAAGGCGGATAACTTCACGGTTGTGACACTCTTTTAATTCATCGAGTGCCTGTGAGTTAAGTTGGATCATTTTGTAGGCATAGCTAAGTAAGGTTTCACCTGACTCAGTTAAGGTGACACCTTTGTTGTCTCTAATGAGCAAAGATTGGCCGACACTTTCTTCAAGTTTTTTAACTTGCAGGCTAAGTGTTGATTGGGTTCGGCAAATTTTATCGGCCGCTTTTGATAAGTTACCTGATTCAGCAACAGCGATAAAACTCTCTAACAATTCAATCTTTAACATAGGCTATTGAATAAGTTCATAGTGGTATCAGTATTACTCAATATAGGGTACTAACAAAGCTTGCTATGATGTAAATGTGAAGTTGCAGAGATTTTTATTGGAGTCTGTTATGAGTAGCTGGGAAAAACGCGGTAACTATTTGATTGAGGTGTCACAACGTTGTTTAAAAGGTCACAAGACCTTTGATTTGTGTCGCTCACATTTAGTGCAAGCTAGCCAAATATCCAAAGGCACCATCTATAATCATTTCACCTCTGAAGCCGATTTGATTGTCGCGGTTGCCTGTGCTGATTACCGCAACTGGTTAGCGCAAGCTGAACAAGACACACAACAATACAGCGACCCTTATTTACGCTATATATTTCATCATTGTCAGCGCTTGTACAACATCTTATCTGAGCAATCTTTTGTTATCGCTAGGGTCATTCCTAATGAAGCCGTTATATCTCAAGCCAGTGATTATTATCGTGAACGCTTTGAACGTGTGAGCTCGCAATATAAGCAATGGAATACACAGGTGCTCGCTGAGATAGGTGAAATTAGAGGGTTTGATCGTGGAGAGTTACTTTGCGATTATTTACGCGGCGCGATGATTAATAGCGATGATGCGCAAAAGCATTATAACGATGCCGAAATGTACTATCAGTTTAGCTTTGGTATGACCCAGTTAATGGGCCACTCACACAAACGCTCTCCCGGAATAAAAGTGTTTTTACAATGGTTACAAGATAAAGAAGCCAGCAAAGTACTTTCTTCATAAACGCGCTATGCATTAGTAGATTTTCTGCAACAAAAAAAGCCGTGTTAATCCTAACACGGCTTTTAATCGCTTAACTTAAGCTCAGGTTAGCTTGCTTTATCGCATGGTCACAAATTCTTCAGCGCCAGTAGGGTGAATTGCCACAACTGAGTCGAAGTCTGCTTTGGTTGCGCCCATTTTCATCGCCACACCAAAGCCTTGGAGTATTTCGTCCATGCCAAAACCGATACCATGAACGCCGACAACCACTTCGTTTTCGCCGGCACAGACTAGCTTCATCTTGCACGCCTGACGATGGCTGGTTACCGCGGTGTACATCGAGGTAAAAGTAGAGCTATAAACCTTGATGTTGTCCAGGCCATATTTCTCAGCAGCTTCAGGTTCGGTTAATCCCATAGTGCCAATCACTGGGTGGCTAAAGACAACCGTAGGAATTAAGCTGTAATCCATTTTTGCGTTAGGCATATTGCCAAATAAACGCTCTGACAATAAACGACCGGCTTTAATGGCAACAGGGGTCAGCTCAACACCGCCCGCCATAATATCGCCTACACAATAAATACCTTTTGCAGTGGTATTTTGCTGTTCGTCAGTTATCACATAACCATTAGCATCAAGCTGTACATCGGTATGTTCTAAACCAATATTAGCCGTTGAGGGTGAGCGGCCAATCGCCCAAATCAGGCAGTCAATCGTTAAGCTTTCACCGTTTTCAAGGGCTAGGGTTAAGCTGCCATCAACATTTTTGCTAACTGACTTTGGCACGCTGTGAGTGTGTAATGTTGGGCCATCGGCAGCCATCGCTTCCACTAACCCGTCAATTAAAATAGGGTCAAAATTACGTAGTGGTGCATGTTTGCGGACCAACAAATGGGTTTCGCTGCCAAGTGCGTGTAATACACCGGCAACTTCTACAGCAATATAACCAGCGCCAACCACAGCCACGCGTTTTGGTTGCTCACGCAGCTCAAAGAAGCCGTCTGAGTCGATACCGTATTCGGCACCAGGGATATCTGGGAACGTGGGTGCGCCACCAGTGGCTACAACAATATGATCAGCCGTGTAATGCTCGCCATTCACTTCAATGGTGTTGTTGTTCACAAAGCGGCCGTAACCATTAATTAACGTTACTTTATTGTTTTCAAAGCCACGGCCATAAGCCGCATGAATACGACTAATATAGGCTTCGCGGTTATCAACTAAGGTGTTCCAGTCGAATTTATTAACGGTGACATCAAAACCATAATCTTTGGCGTATAAATTCATGGCTTCTGCGACGTGAGCGCCATACCACATGACTTTTTTAGGTACACAGCCTACGTTAACGCAAGTGCCGCCAACGTGCTTTGCTTCAATAACAAGTACTTTTGCGCCACGCATTGCGGCACGGTTTGCTGAGGCGATACCGCCACTACCTGCGCCAAGCGCGATATAGTCAAAATGTTGAGCCATGATGTTCTCCAATACAATTAATGCGCCCATTGTAGGGGGGATTGAGTTTGCAATCTAGTCGTTAAATATACACACGCGGTCGATCTGCTTAGCGCTTATATTGGCATGCACCTCGGTCAACGCTATTAGGGCCGCTGCTTGCACACTTAAGACAGTCCCATTCAGCTTCTCTAATATCGATTTCATCTTGGTAATGACTAAATTGACTGTGTTGAGTTTGGCGTTGCTTGTTTTTGAGGTGTTTTATGCGGTTGTTAAGCCAGCGGCAATTTGGGTCATCTGCCATTGTGATGTTGGCTTGGCGCGATGAAGATGTGGCTTGATGGGTGGCATCGATATGTTGCTGTAAGCTGGGTTTAAGGTAGATGTCGTCGGCTCGATACTCTAGGGCCGAACGAGTGTCGTCAGGCAGTTCAATCACATTCCCCTGGCTGTCAATGGCAGATTGTTGCGGTAAATCTTTGGCGTTGTCATTATTAAGCTGAGTGCTGTTATTGAAGGGTTTTGTGGTTAATTTACTGTGGTTTAACTGACTGAATTCGGCAGCAAAAATTATCGAACTGGGTAATAGCGTCGTTAGCAACACGCCACAAAATGCGGCATGTTGCACAGGGCGGGTCAGCATGTGCGGTCCTTGCGTGGTGATATATTGACCACTTAGTGTAGTCGCACAGTGCTAAAACGCGAGCCAATCACTACAGGATTAAAAGCCCCAACTCACCGCTATACCGGCATAGGTTTCGTCAAGACTGCCTTGCTGGCCGTCTGCCGCGGCTTGCTGTTTAATATCTTCTAGTGCAATGCTGTGGCTAATATGGGTCGCAAACATCAGGTTTTCACTAAATTACCTGAGCTTCGGATAAGAAATTAGCTCCCCAAAGGAACTAAATGCTCGTTCCTTGATCCG
>NZ_BMQI01000092.1 GCF_014648035.1 Shewanella algicola
CGGATATCGACAGCCTGTTACCCTGGAATTTCAAAAAGTAGGTGTAGTTGCCTAGACGCTTACGAAGTGCGTTTAGAGACTCTCACTTCAATATAGTGGACACTCCATGCCAACTAGCAAACTGTCATAATCAAGATAAGACTCAGATCAAGTGGGCCGTATGATGAGCGTAGCCCTGAAGGAGTTATGGTCATTACTGGTTGAATAGTGCCAATTGAGCTGTTTTGCTAACCGTTCTACCAACATCAATCCCAGACCAAAGCCGCTGGAGTTATGCAGGGACAAGGGATTAATAATATCGATTCGATTGCCAGTCTGAACAATAGAGATACCTTTAGCGCCATGCTCTAAACTATTGCGCACCAAGTTGTTCAAAACGATAGTCAGCGGCTCCTTGAGTACGAACAATTCAGTTTCATCGCACTTTAGATCGACCGGGACATCACTCCCTTGAGCGAACTTTTGATCATAGATGATACTCTCCAACAACTTTGCCAACTTCACATTACTGCTGTCCATAGGGCTACAGTCAGAACTCATTAACCAAAGTAGTGTCTCGGTAATCGATTGCATCTGAGTTGTTGCCTGACTGGCATGTAAGGTAGGGCCTGTGAGTTTCCCTTGTTGCAGGGTCAGAATATCGAATGAAGACTGACATATGGCGATAGGCGTTCTGAGCTCATGGCTTGCAAAGCGCAGGAAAGAGAGCTCCCGCTGTTGTGCCTCTTTGAGCTGTTTGATTGAACTATCCAAGGCATCGACTATCGACTGAAGTTCGGCATAGCATTGTTTAGGAAAACGCAATTGCTGCATATTTTGCCAATCATGCTGCTTTATCGCGCGGCTGATCTGATGAACCGGCGAAATCACGCGGCTCTGTAGATACCAGGCTAGAATAGCGTTTACGGTGAATGTCATGATAACTAGCAGGCAGATAGCAGCCATATTTTTCGGCGCAAATTCAAGATCGTGTGTTGCATTATAATGTAGCCAAACATAGCTCTCTTTACCGTTATCTCCCTGATGCAACATCAGGGCATCGATAAACTGCCCATCAGTATGCTGGTGTTTTACATTTTGTGGAGCATCAGGAGCAACGCCTCCATTAATCGCCTTAACCCTATTAGGTACCGACTCCCAACTGGGAAATACTGTGAGATTGTCTGTTTGAAATGTTTTATTTTTGGGAGTGGTATAGAGCTCAGCCGCTTGAGCAGCATTTCTCATGGTAATTTCATGCATGCTGAACATACCTGTACACATCATGCACAAGGGGATAAAACTATTGATGATTAAGGTTATCGCCAGAAAACATAAGCCATACACCTGATAAACACGTTTCAAACTGAGCTTAGGCTTCATCTGTGACTACCTTCAAACATAAACCTATTCCCCTAATCGTATGGATAAGTTTTTGCTCGAATGGCTTATCGACAATTTTCCGCAGCAGATGAATGTGGCTACGCAAGCTATCGCTATCTGGCAAACTATCGGGCCACAGCATCCGTTCGATCTCCTCCCGCTCGACAGTTTCAGGACTCCGACGGGCCAATAGAGTCAGGATCTGCCATCCAGTGCGAGATAGTAACAATACCTGTCCCTTTCTGTGCACATGATGTCTGGCAAAATCAAATTCAAGATCACCGATGGTAAGTCTTTTCGGTGACGGACGCCTCTGAGATACGACCCTAAGACGCGCAACTAACTCAGCCATGGCAAAAGGTTTAACCAGATAGTCATCGGCGCCAACCTCAAAACCTGACAACCTATCCTGTAGTGTGCTCCTCGCAGTAAGCATAATGATCGGTGAGATTATGCACTGATCCTTCCATTTTTTACATGCGGTAATACCATCGCCATCGGGCAAGTTCAGATCGAGAATTATCGCGTCGAAAGTTAGACCGAATATAAGCTGTTCAGCTTGAGAGAGTGTCTCGGCATAATCACACTCGATCTCATTGAGCTCCAAATAATGAATAATATTCTTGGCCAGCAGGCGATTATCTTCGACGAGGAGAACTAACATGCGCTATATGATTTCCAGTTGATGTGCTATATGAACTAAATTAGCCCTGTTACTGGCAGACAATTTATTTCTTATGGATTCAAGATGATATTCCACACCGCGAACAGTAATATGAAGCTCCTGTGAGATTTCATGATTATGGAGTCCCGTCGCTGCCATTTTCAGTGCCTTGATTGCCGTTTGGTTAAATAAGTTACATTGTCGAAAAGGGTTTATTTCATTATGAAAATGCTCAAATAGACTCATCTGAGCTTGTTTAAGTGTGGTCTCTAAACCAGTAAAATTTATTTCATCGTAGGTGTGTTTGGAAAGCAGGGTAAACCTACCAGCCCAGGCATCCGATGCAAAGTGTTTCAGCGGCCAACTCAGGACAGTGTTGACGCCATAACGATTAAAGAGTTTTTGAGCTTTATTCGGCTGGCCATTTTCGCACAGAATATAACAATAAGGAGATTCGAGTCGCAAGGCTTCACCAAAGTTAATGTCCGTAGGCGCGACGCGTGTCACGTATTGTTCATGTAGCTGCTGAACCTTTGGTGATGAAGCGAACACACCACCACGACCTCGAAGTATCCTTCGGGTCAACAAGCTCTTTCGGCTGTTCTGTAGATAGTCTTGATAGGCACTAATGGCGATTCCCTGGAACCAGAATCCTGCGAAGCCATGCTCGGCAAAAGTAGGCTTCATGCTATTGAGAATACTATCTGCCAGAAACCTGCTTTGAGCAGGTTCGCTTTCCAACAATAGTGTTATTTTTTCCATTTTACCACCATCTCATACTCAATCAAAACTATTCACGATGACTTTCAGTCCAAAGTTACCTGAAAACAGTGACGAAAACCAAGTTGACTCAATTTAGGATTACAATTTGCTAAACTTATGGCTGTAATCTTACTCAAATAGCGGTAACCGATACAGTTTAATAATGAGGATGTTTTAACTACACAACAAAAACAAAAAAATTAAATTTATGACTTCCTATTTTGACGTAATTTTGACGTGTCATACTTTATATTTATCAAATTGGATTAAATATCAGGGCAAGATCGTGAACACATTTCATTCAAGTACACAGGTTATTTGACTCGTTAATACTGTTGTGATCTTATACTCTTTTTTATAGATTATTACATGAGTCTTTCTGGCTTCGCCGAGCACTTTGTACTGGTCAAGCCAAACTGGACACTTTTAATTGAGAATTTTCAAACTCTACAGGTGACAGATCACCATTAGCAGAATGAAGTCGCTCCAAGTTGTAATATTTCATGTAAGCCGTCACATCTTGCTTCATAAACACCCTTGTTGGTTGAGCAACTTTAAAAATCCAATCGTGTTTCAAACTACCAAAGAAACGTTCAACGACGGCATTATCCCAACACGCACCCACATCCCCCATACTGGCTCGGATACCATAGTTCGATAGCAGCTTACTGAATTGCTTGCTGGTATACTGTGAGCCTCGGTCACTGTGAAATACCAGCCCTCTGTTCGGTTGGCGCAGGTTGTAGGCTTTCATCAATGCCTTAGATATCAAATCTGTAGTCATGCGTTTGTCTATGTGCCACCCAACGATCCGGCGTGAATATAAATCCATCACCACCGCCAAATACATCCAACCTTCACCTGTCTTTAAATAGGTCACGTCACCAGCCCAAACCTGATTAGCGGATACTGGGTTAAAGTTCATGTTTAACAGGTTCTCAGCCACAGCATCCGAGTGTTTGCGTTGCGTAGTCACCTTGTAAGCACGTCGCTGAGTAACTTTGAGTCGAAGGCGGTGCATAATTTTACGAACGAGATAGCGACCAACCTGGTAGCCTTCTTTGCGCAATTTCTTCACCATTTCACGATTCCCTAAGCTGCCTCGACTTTGCTTAAACAGCTGTCGAATAAGGCGATAAAGCTTCAATGTTTCAAGGCTTATCACGTTTGCTGGGCGTTTATGCCAATCGTAATAGCCTGACTTACTAACACTCATTACTCGGCATAACTGTGCGATAGGGAACAGGTTAGATTGCTGTTTGATGAAGCGAAATTTTACTTCATTTCTCTCGCAAAGAAGGCGCTTGCCTTTTTTAGTATTTCTTTCTCCATGCGTAATTCTTTGTTTTCTCTACGCAATCTTTTTAGTTCATCACGTTCAGACTCTTCTAAAGCGATACCTTGTTGTAGGGCTTGGTGTTTTTCCTTCCAGTTGTAAAGCAGACTAGTGCTAACCCCAAGAGACTTTGCTGCATCAGCAACGCTATAACCTTGTTCTAGCACCATCAAGACGGCTTCATCTTTAAATGCTTGCGGATAACTTTTATGTGATTTTTTTAGACTCATATCGACCTCTTAATTTATTGACCATACTGTCACAAAACTAAGTGTCCGATGGAATTAGACCAGAACACTTTAATCACATCGATGATCCACGCCAAACGAGTAAAATAACTCATCCTTTTTTTTTTAATATGCTATTTCTGACAGTTGCAGCTGTCATTGTAGTGGTCAAGTTAAATTAGCCACGATTTTAGAGTCATTCTAATATATATGTGGGAAGGCCTGAGACTTATAAACACTTTTTATTTACCATCAGCAGCTTAAACTGATATTGATAGAATTCATCATAATGATGTGTAATCTTATCGTTTCAGCTCAAAAAGTGCACTTTAATAGTTATTAAAGTGCAGATTTTGCGAGTTTTAGCGCTTAATCGACATGTTTTGCGTATTATCGTGACAAACTTGTCTCAAACTCAATTTATGCAGAAGAGTTTGCATAACTAGTCACAATTTATCAGTCTTAGACTTAGCGTTCGTAACGTCAATAAAGACATGCTGCTACAAGAGTACTCAGCTCTCAATCATCAAATCTTTCTGTTTAATAACTCTAAATGATCATTTGTTTCATTAGCATTAAGCTGTATACGCTCTTCTAGAAGCAGAGTGTTGTATTCCAGTAGTTTTTGAATGAACACATCAAAGAAACCTAGTGGTAAAACTAACGAGGTAACAACCGCGACTATCAGGATCTCTGCAAGCCAAGGACTTCCTAAAAGATATGCAATGGAAACGACTAAAGCCAGTAAGGTCTTAAACCATTTCACGTATGCGCATAACTTCATCGCAGAGGCTATATCTCCCGTCATCACTGAAGATTTAAAGTTATCCATATATTTCTTCACTCCTTACTATTAGCTACAAACGGCAAAGCCTCATTAACGATAATTAAAGTGCAGCTTTCGTACTTAATCGACGTATTTTGCGTATCACCGTGACAATAATGCCTTACTTTTAATTTATACCAAACCGACAGATAATATGACTCATTTCTGGACAAAAATGAGTTACTAATTGTGGGTGATACCAAACATTCAGGTAACTTTTTCTATGTTGAATACTGAAGTTACCTACAAAAGTCACACAACGCCATTATGAGTTAACACGAATCATGTACTATATTTTACTGCATTTTCCACGCTAGATATTAGGGTAAGATACTTTTTCATCATCTCCAAACCAGTACCCCCAAGTTCTTGTCTTTAGAAATCTCCCAGTATTTGGATCAAAAAAGAATTGCCCCATTCCCTCACAAGAATAAAACCCTTCAAAATTACATTTCATAGAGGACGATTTACTACCGTGAGAAAATAGGCCATGACTATAAGCCCCACCGTATATTTTATATTGCTCGTCATCCGCAGTAATTTGGCGAAGTACGAATTTATCTTCCAGAGGAAGACTATGAATCCCCCAATCGCCGTCAAAAGAAAGAAAACCTGTAGATTCCTCAGTCACACAAAAATAGCTATCAGCTTTTTCCGATGCAATAGCAAACGCTGATAAAAAGGAGATAAAGCCAACTACTACCAATTTAAGTAATTCCATGTGATTATCCTAATTTTGCTCATAGACGTAACCAACAACAGCAGACTTGTAGTTGTAATTCTGTGCAATAATTACGAAGCCATGCACACAAAGCGCGGCAGCCAGGTTCTCCAAGGCACAAAGAGGCTGATGTTACTAGACCTTGTAAACTTTATGCTTTGAGAACTGAAACTAGGCCGATTGTCGCGCCAATTAAACCTGTAATAATTGTAAACCAGAAAGCTACCACTTCTCTTCTAGCCTTACTTTCTTCTCTAAGCATTACACGTAACTTATGCATACCTTTAGTTGTTAAAATATTTAGATCACCTTGTTCATCATCAAAATTACATGACCTATACATTTCAGCGTCTTTGGCATCAGGCATTGGGACTAAAAGTTTATCAGCCTTAGACTTTAAGTAGGTTGTCTTATAATACTCTATCCAGCAATCCAGCTCATATTGTTCATGTCCTAAAAAAGACAGGTGACCATGATCATCTTCGCCTTTATAACTTTTCTCGAGTTCAGCAAATTTCTCAGAAAGCTTATGCCTTTCTTTGGAGAGCCTTTTTAACTCTTTCACATATATCAGATATTCGAACATTTCTTCCTCTGTAATTTAACGCCGCAATTTGCGGATTTTAAGAGTGGAAGCGAAGCCGGGGCTTTTAAAATTCCGAACCATTGCCTTGTTAGATTCATTTGGCATTAGATCCAGATGGTTTGTTCGTTGCTCTAGTGACGTGGTTTAATTGATACGACTAACCCAGTTAAGACATAATTGATTTAACTGGAGATTGAA
>NZ_BMQI01000093.1 GCF_014648035.1 Shewanella algicola
ACATCAGTTTGGCGCATTGACGCCGTATTAGGGAACGTCCATCTCATCACCCATAATTATTTCTTCAATCACTCGGCGAGATTTTTCTCATAGTCAGCTTTGCCCGCAGGGTCTTTTTAATGATTGCCTCAGCAATGGTGCGGGCCTGCAGTTTAAAAAGTCGTGGGCTGAGCCAAATGTGTGGATCGCTACCTTTCATCGTGATCCCTTTGCGCGTATCAACAATATGAAGTTGCTTGGTCATTGAGTCGATTTTTGGAATAAATGCATTTTCGAACATCACGCCAATACGAAAGAAGAGTTCTGCCTCCGATAAGGCTGCCATTTGACGTAGCGTCGGTTTGTAAGTCGCTGGGCTGCTTCCCAGTGTCACTAACGCCTGAACTTGCACCCGATCTCCGCCAATTCGGTCAACAAAGTATTCTTGCGGAAGGATATTGGCGACGATATTGAGCTTGTGCTCTTTTGCTGAATTGGCCGTGAGCCTTTGAGATTCATCATCACTGAAAGAGTTGAACAGGAAAAAAGCGAAGCCAATCAAAAAAGGGCTGCAGTTATTCCCGTTAGGGCTTTTAAAGATTTGCTCATTGCATATTCCTTAAGCGGATCATCTTAATGACAGGCAAAGTGGAAATTAAAGTTACGTCAGTATGAGAGTACAGCAGGACATAAGTTCATTAGTTAAAGCCCATTTCTAAGCTCACCAATTAAACTTTATTCTGTTACTAAACGTTAACCTCTAACCAATGGCAAGGGCTTATCGACAAAGAAAAAAAACAGTGCCAACCATTATTATGGCGGTTAAAAGGTGTTTATTGTTCATCGCTTAGGTTGTGTAGCGCGAATGCGTTATATAATAAATTTCATCTTTACAATCATGCCTTCACGCTCCTTTCTAAGTCCTGTCCATCGTCACAAAACTCAAGATTAAAGTTTAATATCCCTCTGTAAATAAAACACTTTTATATTAATAAACCATCAAACTCCGTCATTTTAAATAGGTTTATTATGTTGGTTTTTGACTATGTAGGTTGTTTACAATTTTATGTTGATGATATCACCATGTTGCAATTGATAATCGCAATCATTACCATTGCTGGCTGATTGGTTTCACATTTACCCTCCACTAGAGAAATAAACACATGGCATTACGGACAAGGCACACCACAATCTTCTTCTTATTGGGTGCAATAGCACCTCAATATGCTATCGCTCAGGACACTGATCAGGGCACGGTTCAAGAGGTAGAGCAGGGCATTCCGCAAGAAGACGTGCAGGCAAATAAAGAGGTTGAGCACATTATAGTGACAGCAAGCAGAATGGAAAAACCGGCTAACTCAATCCCAAATACGGTCACGATTATTGATTCTGAATTACTGGGTTTCCAGGTCGCAATTGACGATTCATTAGCCGGGATCTTAGAAAAAACCGTTCCGGGGTTTTCTCCAAGCTCCCAGAAAATGACTGGCTCAGCCGAAACACTGCGAGGCAAAAATCCTCTGTACATGATTGATGGAATTTCACAACACAACTCACTGCGTGATGGGCTTCGTGATGGCTTTACCATCGATAGCGACTTTTTAGATCATATTGAAGTGGTACAAGGGGCAAACGCCATCCAAGGCATTGGTGCAACAGGTGGTGTGGTAAACCTAGTCACTAAACAAGCATCGGGCAATGGCGACTGGAATAATGAAATAAAAACCAGATTCACCACAAGTGACGAACTTGAAAGTGACTCTTTTGGCTATAAAGTGACTTATATCGGCGATATCAAACTTGATTCGTTCGACTTTGTAGGTGGTATAGCGGTTCATGAACGTGGCATTTTTTTTGATGCCAATGGGGATCGAGTAGGTTTTCGCACCGCACAGGGAGAACTACAGGACTCAGGCTCTACAGATTTATTCCTTAAAACTGGCTACAACATAGATGACAAACAGCGTTTACAGCTTATGGTTAATACCTATGAACTGGAAAATAATGGCAGTCTTATCCCGGTAACAGGTGATAGAGAAGAAGGTATTTACGCCACGACTGTGGATGGTGATTCAAGTGAATCAGTTGGTAATCCTGCAAAGAATGAGGTGACAACCGCCTCCCTTGATTACAGCCACAAAGGGTTTTATGGTGGCAAGTTTATAAGCCAAATCTATTACCAAGACTACTCTGCGTTGTATGAAGGTTCTGTTTCTACTCGTTGGGCATTAACACCAGGTGGCGATGGCGTGATGGATCAGTCTGAAATCGAATCAGATAAATACGGCATTAAATTGAGCTATGAAATGAGTAATGTCGCTGGTCTAGAGGGCTCAAGAGCATTGTTGGGTTATGACTATTCTGTTGACAATACTTCGCAAACGCTGGCTCAAACCAACCGAGTATGGGTGCCAGAGATGAGCTTGATAACCTCCTCACCTTTTATGCAACTTGAATATGAGTTTTTTAATTCTTGGTTAATTTCTGCAGGCGCCAGATATGAATCAGCAGATCTGGACGTAGATGACTTTGTCACACTTCCAACATACAACAACACCCAGGTAGCAGGAGGCAAGCCATCATATACAGAGACACTGGTCAATGTCGGTCTGGTATATGAGCTTAACGATGCGATTACGCTTTACGCTTCTTATTCTGAAGGCTTTGATATGCCCGATGTTGGACGTGTACTTCGAGCGCTCGATTCACCAGGATTAGATGTCGATACATTAGTTGATGTTGAGCCTGTTATCACAGACAACACCGAAGTCGGTATGAACTTTGAAGTGGGTGACTGGGGCGGTCAGGTCTCTCTCTATCAATCACAAACCGATCTAGGCTCTCGCCTCGCCGCTGATGAGTCTGGTATATATGAAGTGCAACGTGAAAAACAAGAATCATGGGGTTACGATGTGGTCATTAATTACTATTTAAATAGTAATTGGACCTTAGGCGCTAACTACTCAAAAATTAATGGAGAGTACGACTCTGACGGCGATGGAGAGGTTGATACTGATCTCAATAATGCCAGCCAAGCACCTGCAAGGTTGAATGCTTTTGCCATAGGTGAGTTCAATAATATTAAAGGCAAGCTACAGGTTTCACATCTGTTTGACAGAACTCAACATGGTATTGCGGCCTATACAGATAACAGAAAAGAGTTTGAAGGCTACACCATTGTTGACCTGAGTTTGAATTATCAAGCTGACTTTGGGTTATTTGGAATTGGTATAGAAAACCTTCTGAATGAAGACTACGAGACCCTCTATTCACAAACTCAAAATCTTGACGATAGATACTTTTCCGGTAGAGGGCGTACTATTTCGTTGAGTTATAGTAATAAGTTTTAATCAGTGTGGTTAAACTCTATTGCTTAGAGTAATAAGCCACAGCTCAATATGTAACCCAAAGGCTCATCCATTCCGATGAGCCTTTTCATTGGCTCTTGCACAGGGATTACCGTTATTGTCATAGGTGAAGGTTTTTGTACCACTACGAATAAACTGCCTAATGACGTTAGGAGCAACATTAACGCTAGCCGTTTACCTACGTTACCGTATTAATATTGACTGCCATAATCGCTTATGAAAGGGCTCACGGTTATGTTTCGCCCTCAATATGAGAAATTATTTGTAGTCGCTTTTTCTCAAAGAGTAACGAGTAACGGACTCTTTCCACTTCTCGCCACTTTTCCAACGCTCAAGGAACAGTTCACGGTTTACTATTGCGCGGCCTCCGATACGAGTGATGCCATGTTCAAATAGTACCTCTGGCAACAGGCCAACGCTTGGGCCCACCAGTGCGATCTCTTGGGCTTTATGGCAATGCGTTAGCAAGCCTTCTAGGGTGTTGTTGATTACGCTGGTGCCAGTAATAAGTACCTTATCGCATTGCGCCAATTTGCTTGGATCTGTGGTTACTTCAAAATTGCCTTTGGCTTGGACCAATTCAGCCCGCAGCTCGATCACCGTTAAAGGGGTTTGTTGTTCGCGGAGTTGGGCTATAAGCGGGGCAAAGTAGCCAACCATACCAACGCGCTCACCAGGTTGAATATCCAGCAGCTCTAAACTGTCTTCTGCGTTGTGGTAGTTAAAGCCACGTTGTTTGAGTACATATTGGCTAATAGCATTAAGCGCTCCGGCGCCAAGCACTTGCTGCCAATCTTGTTGCAGCACGCTTAATTGGGCTAAATCCGTTACTGCTTTACCAATGTAATCACTGTATAGCGATTCATCTTGTAACTGCTCAAACGCGTTGCCCAATTTTACGTAGGTTAGGCCAATGGTACCGCCTTCTAATTCGACAACCCCAAACTTGGCACTTGGGTTATTTTCTTCGTGGCAAATGTGGATTGCTTTGATTGGTGGTAGATCGGTTGGTGCAGTAGTGAGTAACTGTTGATAAATAGACGACATCTGTGATTTCCATAACGCAGGGGACATTTCCGATTATTGTACCTCTACAAAAACGGTTTTTTTGTTAACTAGTTTGAATGTTTCTTACTTGAACAAAATTAACTAAAAAATTAACCAAGACACCTATAATTAATCAGCAATGCCTAATGATATTTTTTTGGGGTACTTAGTCTTGAACCTTGAAGAGGGATAGCTTGCTTGTAATAAAGAGGAACCTAGAATCTCGAATCAAATGATTGAAATAGTCGTTTAAATTCAATAATTTGAATGAGTTTGCGTCTTGAGGCCTGCAATTGCTAACTAAGATTGACTTTATTCCTGAAGTTGAAAAAGCTCAATCATTATGAACTAATTTCATTTGGGGCACAGCTTGGCTGTAAAGCCCGCCTCTTTATAAACATCAGGGCAGTACAGCCGCTTCTAGCAGTAAATAAGTCGCATCAAAAGCAACGATAAGAGTGAGAATGTAGTACAGAAAACTAAGGCCAAAAAGCCTTCGGTGAGCAGAGTATTATCTTGACTCACCGGGAGCATCCACATATGGCCATATAATTTCCACCACGGATAAACTGCCTAATCGCTTTAGGGCCTGCATTACCGCCAGCACCTTTGCCTACACTACCGTATCGATATTGACTGCCGTAATCGCCTTTAACAAGGATATTACCTGCGGCGTCATAGTCGTAGTTATTATGAAATCATTATGGGTGTTATAATTATTTTTTATGAAGATTGCTAGTAATGCTGAAGTCGGTGCGAAGCTGTGATGATAGAGTTGTCAACTCCATCATCACATGTAGAGTTAACCCAAAGATTCGATAAACTTATGCAGCTTATTTTCATCCTTACCAGCTAGATAAATGGCAACAATAGTTATAATCACACCCAAATCATTCAACTCCTCTTTGTTTGATTTGAGCCAATCGACTTCCCTTTCATCAGAGCCAATTGATGCCTTAGCTAGGTATTGAAACAATTGCGCCAATATAAAATTTGCTACAAGCTCACTTTGCCCACAAAAGACCACTCCAAAAATGTCAGGTGCATACAATGCCATATTTGAAACGAGTCCGCTTACATACTCACTATTCAAATCATCAAGTACAAGGGCTTCAACATTAAACTCAGAGTTAGTTCTTGATACCGACTTTTCAATTAAGCCAATCAACCTACCATCTAATTGATTCTGCAATTCAACAGCTTTCTCTTTGGGAAACACCTTCCCACTCAAAAAAATTGGGTTACCTACCATGTTAAACTGAATTTCTTGAGGTAGATTTCCAAGTACGCATGACTCTAGCATTCTATTATCGATTTCTTGCTCTTGAGCCACTAAAAAAGGGCTACACAAAACAAGAAAAGGCATTGTGATTTTGAATAAGCTTTTCATAATTATTACCTATTATTTCCAAGATGTTGAAAGGTTAGAACCCGAAACATCTTTTCCTGAAAAGTTTTTGTATGGCGGGAAATAACCTGCCCCACGACTAATTCCGTGTTTACGAGCCATTTTCGGGGTGCTGTATTGTAGCTTCCCATCCCTACTTGCTAGATGAAAGCAAAAAAGGAAGCCACCCATTTCTTGAACAAATAACATAACTCGTTTACATGGCTTTGGCGAGGGTTACGGTCGATGTGATCAACTCATCAACTGTTATCGATATGGCTAAAATATTATCGTTAAATGAGTGAGTTATGGTCATCTAAGAAATTCAACATAGCAAAAAATATTGATATAAATCAAGTATAAGGGAGATGGTGGTTTTTCAAGAATTAATGCTTAAGCACACAGCCAGCGCTGACAATTTGCAGCGCCTTGTCGTCGTTTTCGCTCTAAATGCTCACAGTATTCGGTTAACGCAGGTAAGGCACCGACAGCACCTTTAAATAATGTACCAAATTCAGTGGTGATTTTATGCCAATTATCTGCGGGGATGTTGAGTCTATTCAGTATATCCTGGCTACTTGAGCTAATGGCACCGCGTTTATCTTCTCGAATGATACGACCGGTATCTTCAACCAATACTATGTAGTCTTTAACGCTGAACATTAACCCGTTAGGCATATTAAGTCGCTCATTACCCACAAACAATAATCTTGGGTGATGAGATGGACGTTCCCTAATACGGCGTCAATGCGCCAAACTGATGTTGAAC
>NZ_BMQI01000094.1 GCF_014648035.1 Shewanella algicola
ACGTTGATGAGGTCATTAATCATCTCAGAGCTCAGTTTGATGCAGCTGATCCTGATATTACGTTCAACATCACGCCGAAACCTCATTTCATCCCAATCAGAGACACTAAATTGTCTCAGCATCGTGAAACCACAGCTGTTGCGCAAGCAAAGCCTGTTATTGGGTTAAACGAAGCATTAAGCACATTTATTATCTCAAAACAAAAATCAGCCATCAGGCCTCTGTCTATCAAGCAGCTTGAGCAGCGTACTCGGCATTTTATTGATACCGTATCATCAAAATCCATTCTTAAAACCAAGCTTAAAACTGATGATAAATGTGTGCACGATATCACCAGTGCTGATGCGATGACCTATCGCGATGAGTTGCTGACTCAAGGCCGAAGCTACAAAAGCAATAAAGAGTACTTAGCTGCCGTATTCCAGTTCTTTAAGTGGTGCCAGTTAATGAATTACTGCACCAGCAACCCCTTTGAAAGCGTTACTGTCGGACAAAAACCAAAAGCTAAACCAAATCAAGCTAGAGACCGCTGGACGCACATTGAACTTAAACGACTACTTCGCAGCTCATCATTCAAGGCTTCAACAACCGATTTCAAATGGGTCACCCGATTAATGCTTTATGGTGGTTTAAGGCCCTCAGAAGCCTGCCAACTCAAACCTGGAGATATCAAACTAATCGATGGCATACACTGCATTAGCGTTGATGACAGTGGCGCTGTACAACGATTAAAGAACCTCAACGCCAAACGTTATGTGCCCATTCACAAATACTTACTTGAACTAGGCTTTATTGCGTTTGTTGAGCAAAGAAAATCAACACATACCCAGCTGTTTGATTATAAACCCGTTGGCATCATTGAAGATTGGTCAAAAACTTACTGCAAACAGCTCGCTAAGCTTCAAACCGAAATAGGTATGCAAGCAAATAAGCGTCCAACCGCCTACGGCCTAAGACACACGTTTATCGATGAAATGAAGCAACTGGATATCAGTGAGCACATCGTGGCGCAAATCGTCGGTCACGCTAATCCCAACATCACTTTCAGTCGTTACGGCAAAGATATAAACGTTGCAGCATTATTTAAGGATATTGAGAGAATTGACTATCAAATTTGATGATCGGGTGTGGTTAATAAATAAACTTTAAACCTAAATTAACAATCTGTCTCGATTGGCAGCACTGCTGCCACAGATGACACTTACGCTGTCAGTAGCGACATTAAACATGTCAGTGGTCGTTTTAGAAAGCAAATGGATGAGGCGAAATAGTCAAAATATCGATTTGATAAATTGAGGTTTGAACAACATGTACGATTGAAGCTTATCGGTGTTGAAACTAACATATCGTAGTTGGTGTAAAACCCGCATGGTCATTTGTTTTTTTACGACGTGATAATGTTTAGACTTAGCCTAAACAAACCTAAACCTCGCACTCGGTGAGTGCGAAAAAGTACAGCTTCACAGTCATCGACTGCGAAGCAAAAAGCAGCCCACAATTATGTGGGACTACAACGTAACCCGGTACGCAACTATCCCACTTTTTGTGCCAAAAAGGTCGGATAGTTGCTACGGGCAAGGGGAGTACCCCTTAACCCCAACAGCCACATGCTGCGCATGTGAAGAAATCAACAGCGTGAAAGATAAATCTGCATGAACACTTTATGTGTCATGAACTGATTTTTTGGGAAACTAATGAATGAAAATGATTAGGATAATCATGGGAAATTATATTTTAGGCTTTGTATTGTTCTGCTTCTGAGTTCAGGTGGTTGTGCACAGTTAGGCTAGAAGATACGCCTTACAGATTAGCTGTGGGTGTCACGATTAATTTTCTAGCGAAAACTCAAAGTCTAGGTCAATGCACATGCTATCTACATGAAAATAAATGTTGTTTTTACCGTTTGTCATCTTTAGGATGACGCCCTATTGATTATAATGAAATATTATGGATGATATTAATGTTACGTTGCTTATTAACCCTCTGTTTAATTGTTTTTTCTTGTCACTCTTTATCTTCTGAGAAAACGCCCTTTGTAAAAGTAACCTCTGCTTGGAATAAGCCGAGTTTAATCACAGATAATGACCCTGCATGTCAATCCTTGTTGGAAGATGCACAATCAAAATTCTACTCAGAAATCGAATGGGGCGCAGCTTATGGCGTTAGAGGGCATGGCTACGCAAATACGGGAGAAATACTAGATTGGACAATATTAGGAGGATACTCTTTAACCAGCCTGCATGCTTACGGTAAAGAATTCTATCTCTATGATTATTTGCATAATGGTTGCAGTGGAGCATGTGAGAGGCAGCAATCGCTAGTGTCTACTTCATCATTCACTGAGTTAACCGCTAAGCAAATTGCAGCACTAGCCAAAAACGCACCACCCGCAATGAGTTATGGTTATACATACGCACAGTCAGACACTAATATCCCATATATGTTTGTTTTAGGACATTATGACGCTGATATAGGCCAGTTATTTGTTTATCGTCTTAGCCCAAGCGCTACATGGACACCCGCTTGCGAAATAAACTTAACAGCAACAGAAGTGCCTTTCAATAAAGAGCATAGTTATTTCAGCGCGATGAAAAGCTTTGATGATTTGTATCAATCTACTCTAGCGTTAAGTCAAGGCAGCGGTGGTTCTTGTGGACGAATGAATACTCGTTGGCGTTGGGGTAATGCCATTAAACATCAACTCAGTTTAACGTTAACTCGACCTTGGGCAATGGGGGGCGAAGGTAGGGAAAGTAAGAATAGTCACGGTAATTATTCTAAAATGATAACCGATTTAGAAAGGTGGTCATTAACCGGTGTCGCTGAGCAAAAAGCATTTAATGGCTATAAACATCAGTTAGGTCTCTCGATAAAATCGCTTTCGCAATTTTATCAACAAGCGAATCATTGGCATAAACAACAATCCGATGAAATGGCTCAGCTTGCATTAACATCAGCAATTAGTGCAGGTTTTGGGTTCTATATGTATAACCCTGAATTTTCCGCAGGTGAGTTAAACCTAAGAAATGCAATCATTAGCAAACAATCATTAGATACCATAAAAAAAATTGAATTTATTGCTAGTGATATAGACAGCATCGCAAAAACTTACTATTCACAAGAGGCACAAGAAAGTATTTTAAACTTAGCGATTGACCAACCTGAAGTACTAGAATATCTATTGCAACAGGGTGTTAGTCCCAATCACAGTAATGCATTTGGTAAAACACCTTTGATGTACACGGCTCAATATAATTTATTAGAGTCCGCCAAGTTGCTTATTCAATACGGGGCTAATACAGTCGCCAATACCACAATACCTGATGATACGTGTTATTACGCGTTAAACACCTTCAAGATGACTGCTCTTCATTATGCTGCAAGGTATGCCTCCCCTGATTTTATTAAGTTATTAATAGACAATGGCGCCGCAACTTATATGAAAGCTGAGAGCCGCTCCCCAATGACTGAAGAAACACCATTAGATTGGTTCTATCGTTATACCGATAAAGCATCAGCTGAGATAAATAGTCATATTCCTCAAGAAAGTAAGTTAACTGTACAGCAGTGGCTTACGCCTCCAAGTTCACAACAATTAGATAAAGTTGAAAAAGATCAAATAAAATCGGCTATAGCAGCTTATCAACAGGGTAAAGTGCAAGATGCTTATGAGTATTTAATCAAGGCATTGAGCATTAACCCTAAAAATGAGAAAGCACTCAGTGACATGTCATTAATTGCGTTGAAAAATAACCAATTCGGTCATTCATTATCAGCCAGTAACTGGTTAATTGATCATAGTGAAAATAGTAAAACGGTGGCTAATGCATGGTTTAATCAAGGGCTAGTCTGTGAGCAGCATCAAGTAAAAATGCTTAATACTGATATCAGGCATAATATTCTGTATGACGGTCAATATTATTGTGCTGAACCAGCGATTTACTCATATATCAATGCTTGGATGTTGACTAAAAGTACCGCAAGAAAAAATAAGATTATAAGCCAATTCGATGATGGATTAATGCAGACTTGTAGTGTTGTTCTGGCAGATAACAACCATTTTAGATTTTACTTCCAAAATAGAACAATACTGATACTGCGCGCTAAAAATAATAACACATCTCCAGATGTGTTATTCCAAAATATAACTTTCAATTACAATAGAATAGACAATAAGTCATTGGATAAGAATACTTCGATAGAGACGATTAATACATACGACTTAGATGATTATGTTATTGAAGAAGTTAACTCACCATTTGGTTTTTTTAATGCTAAATACAATGGTCAATTGCAGTGTCAGACTGTAAGCGCAGTTTGATGGAGATTTGATATTGTTTAGGGGTTAGGTTGAAGTCATTCCATAGTATCGTTGCGGTTTTTGAATTACTATTTTTTAAGAACTGAGCCTATTTTATGGGCTCCGCATTATAAAAATAGGTGGCTTTCTTGTGGTTCTGGCGCTTAAGTCATAAACCCCAATCAAATTACAATTCTTCTTGCGCTTAATTGATATCAAGATTTTCTGCTGTGCTGAATTTCTTAGATGACCATAAATCACTCATTTAACGATAATATTTTAGCCATAACGATAAAAACTGATGAGTTAATCACATAGATCGTAACCCTCGCCAAAGCCATGAAAACGAGTTATGTTATTTGTTCAAGAAATGGGGGGTATCGTTTTTATCCTGGAAACCAAATTCATGGAGTTGAAAACACCAAAGGTGCATGGTCGACTGGTGAACAAATGTTAGCTCACGGTGCCGCCGGAGGGGTGATGAGTAGCCTACAAGGTGGTAAGTTTGGGCATGGATTTATCAGTGCAGGTCTAATGAAAGGCCTAGGAAAAAATGAAACTTCAGCTACATTAGGGCGAACAATGATCCAAGCCATTGCAGGTGGAACTATTTCAAGGTTGACAGGTGGGAAGTTTAGTAATGGCGAAGTAAATGCTGCGATTCAATACCTCGTTAATGAAACATCTAAAACTTTGAAAGAAAGGTATAATGAAAATATTAAAAAAGCGGTAAATTTTGTTAATAATGCCCTTGCGAAGGGACTTGTGCAACCACCAACGGATAAAATGTATCAAGTTAAGTCTGTTACTTATTCTGAGGAGCTTTATTCTGATGAAGGTAAGTCCGCTCATGGGCTATTTATACCTATTCCTGTTCGAGGTTGGGATCCTCTAAGTGCAAAAATTCAAATCTCTGCACTTGGAGCAGAAACTATTGAAAGTGCAATAGTTACCTACGGACATGAATTGGGGCATTTTGATTATAATAGAAGTGAAGCCAGTGCTGAAGTTTACGGTAAGCAATTTTTAAAACTTTATCAAGGTAATTAATATGGTGATCTTTAGTAAACTTATGATTGTTGTAGCCTTGACTTTTATGTTGTCTATTTCAATTTGCTATGGTCGAAATGGTGACGTACGATATATATATATTGGATCCATTGATGGAGACAAAAAATTTACCATTCAAATGGAAAATGAAAATCGAGGGAGTGTATATAGCGGGCGAGACATTAAATCTGATGCCTTCTTTTGCAACTATTTCAGTAAATTTAACTGTATTATTTCTTACGATATAGTTTTTGCAGTGCCTAAAGATATTGATGAAAGTACTATACAGTGGGAGTTCAATAACAAATTATATGAAGTTGTTGCGAAAAATAAAAAGTTGAAAATATTAGGGAAGAACTTTTCTGAACTGTATGTTATAAAAGGTCCTAAGAATACATTTGTAGACTATGTTGCTTACCCCAGTGTGCAGATGAAGTATATTTATTCAAAAAATGATGGATTGTTAGGATTTGGGTATTATAAAAATGATCATTTTTTTTGGTCTGTTAGCGAAAAAGGATTTGGTGCTAAATAAACAGAACTAAAACATGGCCATATAGGACGCTCCGGTGAGTCAAGATAATACTCTGCTCACCCAAGGCTTTTTGGCCTTAGTTTTCTGTACAACATTCTCACTCTTATCGTTGCTTTTAATACGCCTCATCTACTGCTAGAAGCGGTTGTACTGCCCTGATGTTTATAATGAAGCGGGCTTTACAGCCAAGCTGCACCCCCCACATGAAATCAGTTCATAATTATTGACTTTTTTCAACTTCAGGAATAAAGTCAATCTTAGTTAGCAATTGCAGAATTTGAAAGTGTAAAACTCTGCAAGCAAATGAATTTAAACGACTATTTTAACTATTTAATTCGAGAGTCTGGGTTCAAATCCCTATCCCTCCGCCACATTCTAAAGTGAAAAAGCCATTGATAATCAATGGCTTTTTTGCTTTCTAGCATTTGAAAAATCATATTCTCAGACCCAAAACGGATGACTGAGACATATGTACCTATTCAGAGCCACAAATTGCACCTATTACACCCGCATGGTATTGCCTGCTAATCTGCGTGATAAAGGCTTCGCTGCCGACATCAAAGTATCTTTGCTCACTAAACAGCGCTCAATCGCGATAGGCTGACCTGGTCAACTGAATTCGGTCACCCTAGTTAAGTTCGTTAAGCGACTTCTTTTATCTGCT
>NZ_BMQI01000095.1 GCF_014648035.1 Shewanella algicola
AAAAGCCTTGGGTGAGCAGAGTATTACCTTGACTCACCGGGAGCGTCCATATATGTCTTAATTTTTTTCTTTCTTAATTTTTTTCTTAATTATTTTGGGCATTCTACTCCCAATGCTCTATAGCTTAACCTTTAAACATTGAACCATTTGAAATAATTTTTTCAACCAATTCTGATGAGTTACTTCTAACCATTGAAGAATTAATACTAAGCACTTCAAGAGCCAATGCCACACCTTCAAGGAACAATTTTATTGGTTCAATAAAACTATCTTTTTCCTCTAGCGAAATTCTTTGATAGGGCAGAAAGATTGTAAATTCGATATCTTTATCTTTTTTGAATACTGTGGGCCCTTTGATCTCAATTTCGTCTAATTCCGCCTTCGCACTTAAGCGAAACATCAACTCAAACTCCTCAGAATACTTTTCAATAAAAGCATCTGATGGCTCAATAAGCCTGGATAATTCGTCACCCACCCATTTTTGGAATTCATGGGAAAAGGGATAGTTAACTCCCGCTTGAATATATATCTGCCCAACAAACACTCTCATGGCTTATAACTCTTTTGATTACCAATAGGAACAATTCCAGTTCGATCAACAACATTTTTTATTCTCGCATTTTCAGCAGTTTTAGCTGCCCCGGTCGTTGTCTGCCCAAGATTCTTAACAACTTGGCCTTGAACATTACCTTTCCCGTGCGTTTTTTCTAACTTTCGAACCTGTTGATGAAGCCGTGTAGGTAACCCCGATGACTTCGTTACACGGTTTAAATCGGCTTTACCTACCTTATTTAGAGCCCCATTCACTTCAATATCATAAATGCCGAAATTGGAGACGGCATCATTGCTATTAAGGTTTACCTCCTTTGTAACATCAGGAAGCCTAGCAACCTTAAGTTTACGCTCAATATAGGCTTCAGTTCCAACTTTTCCTGCTACAACAGCTGCGCTTGTTAGATCACCTGTTTTTTGATATTCCTCATAACCTGCTTCTAATGCATCTATTCCAGACTTAATTCCATCAACAGTTTGCCCAATGGGTGTTAGCGAAAGCGCACCAGTCATATCTCCTTTATTCGCAGAGCTATAACCAGCGATAAAACTTGACGAATTTCCATAGCTAGTAGAACTATCCTTAATACCAATACTATTTTGCTTACCGACATCAGACTTGAAGCGCCCAGTGTTATTAGTAAAAGCCATTGCATCTTTGACATCGCTCTTACCTCCAGAAGTTACGTAAGTCGTACCATTACTGTCTTTACCAACTGTACCAACTCTTTTGCCATCAGCATCTGTAATAGCTTTTGTCTCACAGCTCTTCAAACTACCAGAGCAGTCAGACATGTTGTCTTCAGCCTGACAATAACCCGTCGGATCTGTCCCACTCATCGGGTTATTCAAAATATACGAATACGGGTTTGCGCTTTGACTATTCTCTGGGAACTGCAAAAACGGGTCAACACTTAAAAAACGGCCAACGTTGAAATCGTATATTCGCCCGTTCATGTGAATAAGCTCTTGATCAACCAAATGCTCATGGTCTGTATAGCCTTTAGTGACACCTTGCCAGCTAGTTAACAGATTATTACCTGCAGCGATGTCCCTTGGGCGACCAAATACATCATAACCACGGTGCTGTAATACGGCACCGGTTTTGGCATCCATCAAGGTATCGACACTGCCTAAGTGGTCGCGCAGTACATGTTGGAACGGTGATTGATTACCTAAGCTGCCCACATGGGCTTTCATCTTAATGGTGTGGTCACCAATGTAGGTTTTATCTACCGTACTGCTTAGGGTCACTTCACGCTCAAAACTGCCCACATAATACGTGGTCGATACCACACTACCGTTTTGCTGTTTAACCTGTT
Source organism: Shewanella algicola (assembly GCF_014648035.1). Lineage (GTDB taxonomy): Bacteria > Pseudomonadota > Gammaproteobacteria > Enterobacterales > Shewanellaceae > Shewanella > Shewanella algicola. The sequence goes on from NZ_BMQI01000095.1 coordinate 1,875, forward strand.
TATAGCGGTTACCATTCGCATCATAACTGAATGTGCTTTTTACATTATTACGCTCAACCATTACCGGTTTGTTTTGGTCGTTATAGCTTAACGTTGCCCCGTCACCCGGTTACCGTTATTGTCATAGGTGAAGCTTGGGTGCGATTGCGCTCAGCTGTGTTTGGCTTTTGGGGTTCAAAGGGGTTCCCCTTTGCCCGAGCAACTATCCGACCTTTTTGGCACAAAAAGTGGGATAGTTGCGTACCGGGTTACGTACTGGTCCCACATAATTGTGGGCTGCTTTTTGCTTCGCAGTCGATGACTGCGAAGCTGTACTTTTTCGCACTCACCAAGTGCGAAGTTAAGGTTTGTTTAGGCTTAGCCTAAACATTATCACGTCGTGAAAACAACTGACCATGCGGGTTTTATACTCTCACCATCTACGGTAATTTCATTTCAATACTAATGGGCTTCAAACATACATGTTGTTCAAACCTCAATTTATCAAATCGATATTTTGACTATTTCGCCTCATCCGTTTGCTCTCTAAAACGACCACTGACATGTTTAATGCCGCCACTGGCAGCGTAAGTGCCATCTGTGGCAGCAGTGCTGCCAATTAGGGCTAGATAGCGCTATTGGTAGAAACTACACTCCATAACTCGATACAAGCATAACCTCATGCTTGGCCGTTAATTTAAGTCTTACATTCTCAGCGATTAATAAAAAATCGGTCATCACTTTAAAAAGTAATGACCGACTCCCTGCTTATTTTGTGAGCATCTTATATTGTATTGACTCTAATCTGAGAGAATACGGTTAACGCATCATTTAACGAATATTGAACGCGTGCTTTATCACATATCCAATGAGTCGTTAATCTGACTGTCTTTGCGTGTTAACGCGTTTTCAAGCTCTGTATCGCCAGTATTACTCGTAATTTTTATTAGTGTTTTTCTGAGCTCCGCTGGCAAATCTGCACTAAAGGCTTTAATGATATGTTGCATGAACTCCGCCGCTCCCGCTCTTCCTTTTAGTATTAAGCGATTGTTCATGTGCTCCAACATTTTGTGTACTGGATACAATGCCTTAGTTGTCATTACGCTAAGTCTTTCTAAAATTGATTGTTTCTCAGCTATAGCGCTATCTAATTCTGTGTGTTTTTGCTGTTTAAGCAAAATCGATGTATCTAATTTCTTTTCTTTCTCTACCTTTACGTTCAAACGCTCATCAACTTCTTGTTCAAGCAGCATTTTTTTACTGAGTCTACGCTGCTTTTGTTGAACAACTATCTCAATATCAGATAGTCTTTCTTCTTGCTGAATACATTGTTGTTCAAGTGTGTCATGTTTTATTGTCAAAGCGTCATAACTTTCACTCACGTTAATAATTTTGCTCTCTACATCGTCAAGCACTTGTTTTCGCTCAGAAATTTTATCATCAAAACTTTTAAGCTGAATTTCTAAACTGTTTACATTTTCAAGCAGTCGAGCATGATAGTTGAATGCTCTATCACGCTTAGCCAATTTCGCTTCTCTACGCATTTGCTTTCGTTTTTCGGACTTACGAATAGATTCGGTATGAAACGCAGCATTGATGTCCTTCGGATGAAAGAGATGTTCATTGACGAACTCATAAAACATCTCTTGCATGTGATGCGCAACGTCACCCGCTTGTTCATAATTCAAACGCCCAGTTTCAGAAAATAAAGTCGCTGACATACCATCTCGTTTGAATAGAAACTCATTCACTTTTTTAATTTGTGCGATACGTAAATCGTATTCGCCTGTTAATGCATTTTGACCAGAGATAAAAGCATGTACATGCGCACCTGTGTTTTCATGTGCTAAGCGCTCATCATCATGCAGCAGCATTAATTTTATTGGATAATCTGGATAAAAATGAACGATAAACTCTTTCATTGTTTGCATCATTTCTTTACCGCTAACAATGTCAGTACCAATGCCATTCACAATGGGGATTTTGAATAATATTTCTTGAAAATTAGTAAAGTTTAACGTTTTTGGCTTATCGATAAGCGCATTATGAGCATTGATATAATTCACTAATTGCTCAGTTTTCTGTGACTTGCGCTTCATATCAAACAGATTAAATCGATATTTCGAGTGATGAACATTCACAACATTTTCAGACGCTAATATCTCGTTGATAAATACAATTCCAGCATCCCCCCTGTGTCAGGATAGTTGTCGCCTCAATTAATTTACAAATAAACAGGGAGCGGTAAGTTACAGCAAGTGAATTATCAAAGGCATTCCGATCAATTTAAAGAAGCTATATTAAACAAGTTTAGTCAAAGTGGTTTGTCGGTTCGTAAGTTTGCAGAGCAAGAAGGCATTAATCTCTCAACCCTGTATAGTTGGCAAAAGCAATTTAATACCTCAGGGTTAAACGTGTCAAAAGTCAGTTCATCGGATAAATGGTCAAGTGAAGAAAAGTTTTCAGTGGTATTGGAAACAGCCTCTCTGTCGGCAGTTGAGTTAAATGAATATTGCCGAGCTAAGGGGTTATATCCTGAGCAAGTCAACGGATGGAAGCAAGCTTGCATTGCCGGTAATACAAGCACAACACTGACAAGTAAAGCCAAGACAACACCTGGACAGAAGATTGACAAAAAACGCATTAACGAGCTAGAACGTGAGTTACGTAGAAAGGATAAAGCGTTAGCGGAAGCGGCTGCTTTACTCGTACTCGGAAAAAAGTTCGATGCCTATTGGAAGGAAAAAGAGGAAGACTGATTTCGCTGACCGATAGGCAGAAGCACGCGCAGTGGGTCAGTACAGCAGTAGCATCAGGCGCGAGACAAGATAAGGCCTGTGACGTGATTGGATTATCAAGTAGAACCTTACAGCGTTGGCGAATAGGCGGTGAGATTAGCGCAGATAAAAGGCCAACCGCAATGAGGCCAGAGCCTGGAAATAAACTGAGTCATGCTGAAAGACAAGCCGTGATTGATGTGTGTAATAGTGAAGAGTTTGCCTCATTACCACCAAGCCAAATTGTCCCGATACTCGCCGATAGAGGTGAGTATATTGCTTCGGAGTCGAGTTTTTACCGTGTATTACATACTAAAAACATGCTGCACCACCGAGGCAAAGCTAAGCCGAGAAATGTTCATAAAAAGCCAACCAGTTATACGGCTAAAAAAGCGAACGAAGTGTGGAGTTGGGATATCAGTTACCTGCCTACAACGGTGATAGGAAAACACTATTATCTGTACATGATTGAAGATATTTACAGTCGAAAAATCGTCGGTTGGGAAGTTCACTACGACGAAACAGGTGAGCAAGCAGCAGCACTACTAGAGCGCACCGTCTGGTCAGAGAAATGCTTAAAGAAAGACGTTGTGTTGCACTCAGATAATGGCGCGCCCATGAAGAGCCTGACGATGCGAGCTAAGATGTACGATTTAGGCGTTGTGACCTCACGAAGCCGCCCAAGGGTAAGTAATGATAATCCGTACTCAGAATCGCTATTTAGAACGGTAAAGTATCATCCACGTTGGCCTAGTGAAGGTTTTAAGTCGTTAGAAGCAGCACGTAAATGGGTCAATGAATTTGTTTGTTGGTACAACAACGAGCATCGCCATAGCAGGATTAAGTTTGTGACACCAAACCAAAGGCATGATGGTCTTGATGTTGGAATACTGGCGAAGCGAAAAGCGTTGTATCAGACAAAAAGAAATGAACATCCAGAGCGATGGTCAAAAGAAGAGCGAAACTGGCAGCCAATAGGCGCTGTGGCGTTAAATCCAGAGCAACATAAAGAAGCTGCTTAACAATTTAGGCGACAACTGTCTTGAAAAACGCCGCATCACAAAAACTGTCTTTTTTAATCCAATCGCTCAGTTTGTATTTTGCTCGAGATTTGATTTTGCCAAAATCACTCGTATTCGCTGTACTCAACAGAGGCGGCTCAACAACATCAAGCAACAATTGCTGTCTTTGCGCTTGAGTAAACGTATCAAGCGGAACGATACCGTCTGAAGTATCAATTAAATTCGCATGTGACAATGAGCTGTCCCATTCAACATCAATTTCATTTTTAGTGCGCATAAGCTCATGCGATTTATTTAAATATTTTTGTTTAAGCTCAAGCTGTTCCTTAAGTCGCAACGAATGAATTAATGTGGCTTTTCCAGTTCTGCGCCCCTTTTTATTCAAGCCGTAATTTGCAAAAGAATAGAATAAAGTACAATTTCTCATAGTCATTGCTCTACCCTCCAACATTCTGACTTAAAAGCATTTTTAGATGCTGTGTAATTAAATGAGGGTGACTAATGAGCAATTGCGATATCTGTGGCTCTGAAAGCTGAATATCAGCGTTCGCGACTGTGTTTGAAGTTGCTTTAACATCAGATGTGTTTCCATCTGCAGCTATAGGTTCATCAAGCTGTTTGGGTGCAAAAATGCCGCTGAATTGTTGTTCGACTTTATTCATGCATATTCCGGAGCATCGTGAACAGTGATTCCGGCCCATCGTGAACACCCGTTCTGGTTTTA
>NZ_BMQI01000096.1 GCF_014648035.1 Shewanella algicola
TGTATGAGCGATTAAATGAGGAAAACTCTCTCAAAATATGATCGATATAAGGGATGGTTACAATTGACTCAGACAATGTATCCGCTCTTTACATGAGCAGAGCACCCAACAACGTATACTTTACACGTATCTGTTTAGCCAAATATTTACGCGACAAGGGCTTCCCTTTTGACGTAAAAGTCTCCTTACTGACTCGTGACAGAGCAGAAGCATTTTTACTCAAATAATGACCCGTAACATTGAGGTTGCAGGAACACTCAAAAAAATCATAAAGTCTATTGACCATCAAACCCGTATTAATGACTTTATTCGCTACGTTGATGAGGTCATTAATCATCTCAGAGCTCAGTATGATGCTGCGGATGCTGATATCACGTTCAACATCACGCAAAAACCTCATGCTATACCCATTAGAGAGACTAAATTGTCTCAGCATCGTGAAACTCCTCTTTATTACAAGCAAGCTATCCCTCTTCAAGGTTCAAGACTAAGTACCCAAAAATATCATTAGGCATTGCTGATTAATTATGGGTGTCATGGTTAATTTTTGGTACGACTGAATATTAATATCTTATTGTCAAAAATCTGGTTTTATGAGTTCCTCATAATCGTTTAAGATTACGATTGTTCACTCGCTTGCTGTAGAATTGCTTTTAATGCATCCACCTTATGCAACCCGAACACAGGTATATTGCCATTGATCAGATAAAACGGAACACCGTTTATTCCTTTTGCTCCGGCCTCTGTAATATCTGCATGAGCTGCGTTGAGGTAGGTTTTTTCTTCAAATGCTTTTGCGAGTTTATCCGCATCCAAACCAATTTCGCCGGCAAGATCTAATAACGTTTGTTTATTGCCGATATCCTTGCCTTCTTCAAAGGTTGCTTGATATATACGCTCAATCATCAGCTCTTTTTTACCTTCTGCATAAGCAAATTTAGTGGCCTGATGTGCCAGAATCGTATTGTTGATAGTTTGAGCCGCCAGATTCAACTGCAAACCAAAACCAGCGGCCATTTGAGTGTGTTGTTCGTTATGGGCTTTGCCCCATTTGTATGATTTACCGTATCTTTTCGCCACCAGATCATTGAGATCTTCACCGGCGTGACAAGCTTCATTGGGTTCTAGCTGAAAGCTCTTGTGTACAATTTCTATCTCTTCATTTAATGCAAGTCCATCAAGCGCTTGATCAAGACTGGCTTGTCCCATGTAACAGTAAGGACAGGTATAATCAGCCCACATTTCAATTTTCATCGTATTTTTCCTTTTGAGCACATAAAGTGCGCATCATTAGTTTAAAAGTATTTCGAGTTGCTGACTCTATTGCCCGTTGGGCTGATAAAAAACAATAGCCTATTTGCTTTGTATTACTTGGCACCAAAATAGGTAATGTCATAAATAGCTTCTTTACTTTCACCTGTTGGGGATACATGATCAAAAACGGTCATACTATTTCGGTTTACGACGATATGATCACTATCTGCCCCTTTTGCCATGAGATAAAATAGATACCATCTGCAATCTTAGTGGCAGCGGTAAAAACATCTTTCATATCCTGATTATTTTTACTGGCGTATTGTTCGCCAGCTCATTGGTATTCATAGCTGAGCATGCTGACAATACGAATAAACTTACTGCGAGTGTAAAAACTTTTTTCTTTTTTCAGCTCCTTTTCCTAGACCTTTTATTTCTATAGGCATTAATCGTTGATGATCTTATAAGAAGCCACTTTGTTCTTAAGTAAAAATGGAACAAACAGCGTATCGGTATTGTCATCTACACTAATATCTGCAGCGCTAATATCTAACGTGCCTAACAGCGTTCGTTCTTTGTCTGTGATCTGATAAATCTCACCTGCAGGAAAGTGACTGACAACCAATGAATTATTCAGTTCGGTTAGACCATCTAAACCACCAAGTCTGTAGCTTGAATTGATCATTTGCCGCGATTTGTCTGCGATATTAATTTTATAAATTGAGCCATACTCTTCAGGCTCAAATTGCTGAGCTAATTTGCTCGCCATATTAGCGACTACAAGGGTATTACCCTGTGCCAGCAAACCGTTTGGATGTGGGAGGTTTTTATCTTCCAGCCAAACAATTAATTCATTATCGATCAAGGTATAGATTTTTCCTGCCGCGATATCTCCAATAAATACTTGCCCTTTGTCAGTAACCGTCAGATCATTGAGCATGACAGCACCATTAGCCTTTATGCTCTTAGTCATACTTCCTGTTTCGGTATTAATGATATGAACCTGATTTTTATCCACAACATAGAGGTCACTGCCAAACATGTCCATTCCGGTTGGCATGCCCAATCCACCAACCCATTTTAGTTGCTCGATAACACCATCTTTAGAAAGCTTGCTAATAAAACCGGGTTCTTGACCGTTTACATTAGAAACATAGATCCATTGATGTTCAGGTGAAACATAAATAGATTCTGGTTGCGAGAATCCGGTTAATTCCCATTGTGGTGCTAATGAGGCGGCTTGAGTCGTGTTAACAAATAATAAAGACAGTCCGATAAAGGCCGATGCGATGGTAGATTTCAATCTTGTTAACTCCGTCAGTGTAAATGTTCAATCAAGGTGATTGATTGAATTGGATTATCGCGCGACTCAAAGCAGTGATATAGAGGCATATAGTCAATTTATTATTGAATATTAAGAAATAATAAAGTGGATATATAGTGATAGCATTCTTTTTATGGTTTATTAGTTAACTAATTTAGCGGTTAGCCCGGTGATCGTTTTTTACCCTTTCAGGAGGAATACATGTCTGTAGACGCATTAAAAAAGCTTGCAGCTGAATCTTCACAATCTATCGGTTACCAAGTCAAACCAGATCCAATAATCAACAATGCGGATGTGACCAATCAGAAGCAACGCCCTTTTATAGTCGATAAGGAAGAATACCCGTTTAAGAGCCACTGGTATGAACGTAATGGTGTATCGATGCATTATGTCGATGAAGGTGAGGGCATTCCTATTGTGCTGACGCACGGCAACCCCGATTGGTCTTTCTTAAATCGGAATATAATCAAAGATATGTCAAAGGAGACCCGGGTCATTGCCTATGATCTACCCGGGTTTGGATTTTCAGATACGCCTGCTGATTTCGGTTTTACGCCACAGGAGCATTCACAGTGGATTGAATCTTTAATTTTTGAACATCTGAAGTTAGACAAATTCATCATGGTTGTTCAGGACTGGGGTGGACCGACCGGACTAAACGTGGCAACTAATCATCCCGATAATGTACTTGGTGTAGTGATCTCAAATACCTGGGCGTGGAAGGTGGATGGCGGTATTGAAGAATTCTCTATGCTGTTCAGAACACCAGAGATGGAACAGCGAGTACTGGACGAGAACTTCTTTGTTACTAAACTAATGTTGGCAAATATTAAAGAAGAATCCAGCAGTAACCAAGCCATCGTTGATGCTTATACCATGGTATTCCCGACACCAGAATCAAGAAAAGCAACCGCCATTTTTCCTCAACAGATAACCCTTGCTGGCGCATGGCTAGAGAAAATTGAGGCCAGGCTAAAAACACTTGCGAATAAACCAGTAGAATTTATTTTTGGCTTAAAGGACTTCAATCATGGAACGCCTGAGGCCATTGCAAAATGGCGATCTCATTTTCCCAATGCTGACGTCCAACTTGTACCTGACGCCTGCCATTTTGTTCAGGAAGATAGCCCGGAAAGCTTTAGTATTGCACTCAGAAAAATACTAAAAAAAATAATTTAGGAGCCGTTAGACAATCCTTAAAAAATTAATTAATGAAAGAGAAACCTATGACTCACTCTATTATAAAAGACTTAAGCAATAGCTATACAACAAAAAAGTACGATGCCAGCAAACGTATTTCTGAGGAAAATATTGAAATAATCAAAGAAGCTATTCGATTGTCGGCTTCATCGATTAATTCACAACCAGATGCTGAAGACTTCAATTACGTATTGCCAAAATCTCGACTTGCAACTGAAGATGTCTTTACTGTCGTTTAGTTTACGTATGTGAATTCGATTTAAGTTACTTATCGCTTTCAATACATTAAAATTAAGTTTCAGATTCATTTTTTAATTAACGAGCGGATAAAATATGGATATAGCGACTCGCCTTGACCTGTTCCTGGATATTGTTTATCAAGGTTCCTTTGCTAAAGCCGCTGAGCTCAGGCACATGGATCGAGCGGTCGTCACTAAGCAATTTAAAATATTGGAAGAGACACTAGGCGTCAGGTTACTCAACCGCACCATGCGTTCTTTATCCCTAACGGATGCAGGACGCGAGATCCTGGAGCAAGCCAAGGTTATCCGCAATGAGCTCAGTAAAACCCAACGCTTGGCGGAGACTTTTCATACTGAACCCAGGGGATTATTACGCATAACCAGCTATGTTTCGTTCGGTCATCCATATCTGCAGAACGCCATTAATATTTTTATGAAAAAATACCCAGAAACCTATATTGAGCTTTCATTAGACGATAGACTGACGGATATTATAGGTGAAAAATTCGATATTGCTTTTCGCTTAAATTCCCCCAAAGACTCAACCAATATAGCGAAGAAACTCGCGCCAACTAAGTTGGTTATTCTCGCCTCTGAAAACTTTTTACAAGAGCACGGTAATCCTAAAACACTTAAAGAGCTTGTATCCTTACCTGCGATTACCTACTCAAATGGTCCCTTTACTTTTGACAAGCTTGAAATGGCAGCTTCAGGCCAGAGTAAAATGGAGAAGTACAGCATAAACGGACGATTTAAAGCAAACAGCGTAGATTCGCTTATTAGTGCCACACAGGCAGGGTTGGGCTATTCAATTGCCGATTTGTCTGTGCTTAAATCACACCTTAACGACCTCGGACTCGTCCCTATATTGCAAAACTACCGGTTTCCAAGTGATTTTGGTGCGTTATACGCCGTTTACCCGCACAGAAATCAAACGCCACTGGTCAAAAAATTTATCGAAACAGTACAAGATGTAATTGGTACACCTCCAGTATGGGAAGCTTATGTTGAGAATTATTCTTCTATGTATGTGTAGTGAACCCAATGTTGGAGAAATGGGTAGCATCGTTTTTGCGCCGTTAAGCAATGACAAAATTGAACAACTCTGCTGTTCAAATTAATGACACCATCAAAATATGACCAGTTTGATCATACTAAAATTTAACCTAAATTTGTGGTGTATCTCACTATTTAAGCTTTATATATTATTATAATTTGACTCTCAACTTCTTCCTTTCGTTACTTTTTTATCTCATTTGGGCGACTGAATCATTCGAAGTCATATCGGGTTAACAAATAGGTTTTTATGTCTGTATTTATGATATCGCAATTGCTAATTGTCATTGCAATTTGCTTTGACCTGATGTCATTTCAATTTAAACAAAAGCGCATGATTGTGACTTGTTTATCGGTTTCGGTATTGCTCACCAGTATTCATTTTGCATTGCTAGCCCAATGGACTGCAGCTGCACTTATGTTGCTTGCTGCAGTTCGTTATATTGTGACAATATTTAGTTACTCTAAACGTCTGATGTTTTTGTTTCTCGCGGCTAATTTAGTGTTAACAGTAGTGACATTTGGTGGATTAACCAGTTTGTTCAGTTTTGCTGGTGGTTCGTTGCAAACCATTGCTTCATTTTCTAAAAGTGATCAAAGACTCAGACAAATCATGATGGTGGGAATTAGTTTTTGGTTGGTTAATCATGTACTTGCTGGATCGCCAATGGCAGTGATGATGGAATCATTATTTATCGGCAGCAATCTAGTGGGTTACTACCGTTTTTATGGCATGAAATTATCATCTTAAAGTACAATTCCCCCAACACTATAGTGGTCACGAACATCATTCTTGATACGTTAATTTAAGATATGGGCATTCTGTTAGATTTTCATGGCTGTGTTAATTCTGATTGAAGTTTTAAGTTTACTAATTGAGCGAGGGTACGTACTTTGAGTTTTTTCATCACTTGTGAGCGATGAACTTCTACTGTGCGTTCACTGATTTCAAGGTCAATGGCAATGGATTTATTCATTTCTCCTGCTGCAACTTTCATGAAAATCTGTTTTTCTCGAAGGGAGAGTGATGCTATTTTGTCAAGCAAGGCTTGATGTTCTAAACGGTATTGATGAGTCAGCATCTCTTGTGTCAGTGCTTCGTTAATTCGGTCTAAAATATCTTGTTCTCGAAATGGTTTTCGAATGAAGTCTAACGCGCCATGTCGCATCGCTTCCACTGCCATAGGAATGTCTCCATGTCCTGAAATAAAGATGATTGGCAAAGTTGACGTGGTTTAATTGATACGACTAACCCAGTTAAGACATAATTGATTTAACTGGAGATTGA
>NZ_BMQI01000097.1 GCF_014648035.1 Shewanella algicola
TATCTTAAACTCTCAATAGAGTACGTTTTGATAAGCAGTTACACAAAATTAGTTACAGTCTCTCAAATTAGGGAAAACCGAAAGTCTCCTAGAAATAAAAGCGGCATCAGCACTTTCCACTTTAAACAAATAGGGTGATAGAACCTCATCACCACTATCCATTGCCTTAACAAAGCTGTTCCTTCGAAACTTATCCATTTGAGCAAGTTCCAAAATTGAGTTTAGATACGTAATCTACCCCTTGCTCAGTCAGAAAGTAATGCTCGTGTTTAATACCATAAGGAAATAATATCTCACTGGTAACTAAGCCCTCTTTAACAAGTTTAATGAGTGTACGTATATCAAACTTATATCTCTGGCCATGCTTGCTAACGTAACTATCTAATCCGTTTGTTTTTCGGTATGAATTGCCTACTTCACGGCAAATTTCAAAGTGATTGCCATTTAATGAAAGCCAAATTAAAAATCGATTTTGCTCTTTTGTTAACTTAGACATGTTTAGCACCAGCTACACTTTTCCCTAAGTGTTCCATGCGATAAAAGCTATCAAGCCATAAGTCTAAATCTTCCTTTAGGTAACGAACTGCACGACCAATTTTTATAAATGGTGGAGCTGGGGTTCTGTTATCGCGATTACCTTCCATACGTGACTGACGTAAGAAAGAGCGACTCATACCGATATATTCGGCTGTTTCTATTTCAGATAGTGCGCGTTTGGTTTCTGCGGTGGGTATTGCTGTTGGCATGTTTGCCTCCATGTACGTTTAAGTTCATGGAGGACTTTAAAAGGCGTTTTTAGTCCTAGGAGTCCTTTTAGGAGTGCTAGGACTAAGTTTTTTTCAGTTCCCGTATTAAATTATAAAAGCTCTTTTTCTTCATCTGTTTAAGCTCAGACCTTTTGTCGAACCAGTACAATATATCATTACCAATTTCATCAATAATTTCTTCAGTATCATACTGTCTAGGATCATTCAAAATATCTTCTCCTAGCCGATTCCAAATCTGACTTGCTTGCTCATCAGGGTATAGCTCAAGCATCGTCTGCAATAAAAGGTCTATAGGGCGACTATTTTTTTGAGTTGAATTCGCGATCTGTTTAGGCTCATCATCTTCTAAATTTTTCCAAATATTGCGTGAAAAATAGCGATTAGCTTTCTTAAGCTCTTCTGAAGTGATGCAGGCATCATCTAGCGTAAAGCTCTGGCTATGATGAAATAACTCTTTCTTAAGTGGCTTTGGAGGCTCACAGGGCGTTGATGTACCCCTGCTACTTGCTACGCCCTTACACATGTTTTCAAACTCTTTTAAAATGCTAGTACGCTCTTGAGGATAAAAGTAAAAAGGCATGTATTCGAAAGGGATCTTATCAAAAGGTGTAGCTAACCATTTTTCAATAACGGTATTTGGCACCTCAACAGTGAACGGGTAGTCGGTCGAATAATGGGAAATTTTGTTTTGTTGCAATATGGTCGAACTGCCGACATATATTTTGCTTTTTTCAAACAATTCAGTTTGCTGATTTTTGGTCATTGAAATAAGCCCTGCATACTTCGCTTGGCCGAAACAGCTAAACTTACCCTTTACCCAACCGCCAATCAGCACATCTGTTGATTTGCAGTATAGGCAAAATGATACTTCGGTATCTGTGCTTAAATACTGAATATCCGCATCAGACAGCCCACAAATTTCATTTAATTCTGATAGTCGATAATATGCTTTCAAGTCATTCCCTTACTTGTATTAACCAATCAAGTTTACCGCTGCCGCTTTATGCTCTGGTGCTAAGTGAGCATACCTTAATGTCATCGTCATATCTGCATGACCAAGTAACTCTCTCACCGTGTTTAGATCAACACTCTTCATCACTAATTGACTAGCAAAATGATGCCTCAAATCATGAAAATGAAAGTCCTGTAACTCTGCATCTTCAACCACCTTAGCAAACCCTTTTTTAAAATCGGTTAATGGCTTCCCTTCATTACCTTCAAATACAAAAGATGTAAACGGGTTTTGCTCACGCCATTTGGTCAGCACATTGAAGGCTGCATTGTTTAGTGGGATATGCCTAGTTTTACCAGACTTTGCCGATTCACCTTTAATAGTTAACACTTTTACTGAAAAATCTATGTTCGACCATTTGAGCGATAAAATCTCCCCTCTTCGCATACCTGTATTCATTGCAAGGATGACAATTGGCTCGATGTGATCTGCGTAGGTATGACTGCTAAGGCATGGTTGCTGCGGGTAACCGCGCTTTTGCCTATGCTCATTAGCACTCAAACGCTTTAACTTTATTAGCTTGTCACGTTCGGTCAATGTACTTAACAGAGCTTTCTCTTCTAATGGGTCTAGATAGCGAGTTCTGTTGTTGTCGAGCTTATAAGCCTTCACTTTGCTTAACTCATGAGAGTCTATAACTCCCCACTCAACAGCTCGACTCAAAGCCCCTTTTAAGGTGTTCACGTTATAGTTGATGGTTGCTTCAGCTTTATTGAGCTTTTTGGCTTTAGTGCGCCATTGCTCAATGTGCCATGCTGAAATCTCTGATAACTGCATATCAGCGAGTTCTTTAAAATTGTTAAGTAAAACACTTTTGATTTGGTCGGCTGTTCGAGTGCTATTAGCAATGAGCCAAGGGTGATACTTCTCTTCGACATAAACAGAGAACTTGTTAAATTTTTTGGCTAGCTCTTTAGCTTTGGCAACTTTCTTATCTGATTGAACATTGATACCCGATGCAACTTTACCCGCTTGAGATTTTGCCATATCGCGAGCCTGAGTAGGTGTGATTGAACTCCCCTTACCCAAAAGGAAGTTAACCTGCTTTCCATTATGTCGATAAAATAGATAATAGGAGATAGCACCCTTAGCAGAAATTCGAGCATGAAAGCCTTTAATCTCAGTATCGTTTAGGCGCTTATCATCAATAGTTAAGTTCTTTATCGAGGTCGCATTTATTTTTGCCAAAATAGCCATCGTTCAATCCTGTGTAGCAAATATGTAGCAGATTGAAAGTATAACCAAGTTACGCGATGAATTACAGTGAACAAGAGAAGCAAATTAAACAACTATAAATCATAACCTTAAGAGGCAATCAAGATATATCGAAGTGCATTAAGGTTCACTGGTGTTTAGCTAAAAATTAGACTCATAATCGTCAGGTCCCCAGTTCGAGTCTGGGAGGGGCCACCAAATTATTGATAAGCCGCTTAGAGAAATCTAAGCGGCTTTTTCATGTCTGGAATTTACCTCCTGTACTCCTGTCTATATACGGTAACAGGCCAGACTTAGCTACCTTAGAAAAGTCTCAGCAAAATCCCACAGCCCTAAATTTTTACCTGTAATTACATACTGAGCAACATCCCTCATACTCACCTATGAACTGAACTCGGTAATCAAAATCATTAATCTCACTACGAAATACAATCACCACTCTAGGCGCCAGTAGCAGCCAATAAACCACAGACTGATATTCATGCTCATATCGTTAACTCTGCCACTACTAGCCGAACTAGAAGCAATTTGATGGTTATTAAGGGATGAAGTCGAGTGAATAGAGCCGCTGCAATCACATCAATAAAACCGGACTGCAAACCTTAATAGAAAATGCAATCAGGCTTCGCGTCCTCTTAGTCAAATTACAGAATTTAATCCATCTGCTGTTGTCGTCGAATCGTAACCCAGAACGTAACCACTGAAATGCACCGTCACCGTCAAGGGAAATGCAAAAATGCAGTTAAACTGGGCTAAATGTCACCTAAATTCAGAAGCGAAGACAGGCATGTGACAGGAGCGTCGACGCCGACAAAAAATTAGCGGGGAAAATTAAGGTTAGAGATCAGTCAGTGCAAGGTGTGATGGGGTGTTCTAGGGCCTGACTAATGAGCCAGGCCCAGCGAACGAGGATTTAGGTGATGGATGGATTGGATTCCTTTTTAATTTCTGCTTTTGCTTTTGTTGAAAAAACATACTGAAATGCTATTAGTAAAAACCTCTCTTCAACCAAAACAAACTAAGTGATAAAAAAGACATCCATCATTGATTAGATCGCTCCATTTCTTATAATGTTACAGTTCGATTATTGAACCTTTAATGTTCAACTCAACATCAGCTACATTATTCTCCATAGTCAAACCTGTATATGTTAAATCACCACCAGTAACAATAATTGAAGTTTCTATTTCATCATGTGGAGTTGTTGAACCTACATTAGAAACACCAACATTATTCCTGAACAAAGAATTCCCAACATAAACATTACCATTTTGGAAGCTTTTAGCTAGTTCAGTTTTAGCTACTGAGATAACTGCGCCTCTATGAGACTCATTACCTACAAATACTGAATCATTAATGACTAAATCATATGTTTCAGCACTATATATTTTATCAATTGAAGAACAACCAGCATACTGAGGATCAGATGAAACAGTACAGTCTGCAGAGCCTAACATATCGATTACGCCCCCGTAATCAGCTGCTTGGTTATTAGTAAAGTTACTATCGTCGATAATTACTTGCCCGCGAGAACGCATCCATTTGTCGTATCCAATTACCCCGCCCCAAACACAATCGAAGTCATGAGAAACACAATCTGACTCTAAATATGCTATACTATAGCCGCCACGGTTGTTGTCAAAATCAGATCCAGTAACAGTTAGGTTACCACCACGAACAATCATCGCAGAACCATGGTTATTATTAAATTCAGAATCAATTATATTTACAGTACCAACGTCTGTATCCTTACAACCGTAATACAGTACATATAATACTTGGGTGCCGTTACCATCAAACTTTGAGTTGTTAATAGTCACAGGATCCTGACAAGAATTAACTTCTGCACTAATACCGCGATAAACAGCTCTAAATCCATTATTAGTAAAAGTGGAGTTATCAATATCAATTACACCAGAAGCAGAAATGGCTGAACCACCAAAACCGCTATATGTTCGATTACTATCAAATGTAGAATCTTTAACTGTAATATCAACTACGCCATTAATTGCAGCACCTTCTCCTTCTGTAAAATTATTTGAAAAATTAACATTTTTAACATCAAGGTGGTATCGTTCAAATAAAGCTATGCCACTTTTACCACTATTATTACAGACCGATGGATCACATAAACCATTTACTACTGACAGACCTGATAATTCAGCTGATGGATATGGGCCAATATAAATATCATTCGTTGCCCAATCGTCACCTATTATGCCATCTTTCATGAAGTGAAATACTTGAGTAGAATTTTGACCATCAAATACGACGGCATCAGAGCCGCATCCAATGATTGAAATTTTTTCTAAGGATCCTTTGGCATCATAAGTTAATGTATCAGTAACCGCATATGTGCCAGACTCAACATAAATAACATCATCGACACCGTTATTACTTGCGGCTGTTAAAGCATCTTGAAGAGTAACTAGATTATCTACAATTACTCCACCACTTATATCCGAATGGGTGCATGTTGGTGTAACACTGGCGTCATCTCCACCACTACTATCATTGTCACCATCAACTATTACAATATCATCTACAACTGGATCTGGCTTAGAATCACTACCTGATGATCCACATCCGGCAAGCATTAGAATAATACTTAATAGTACTAATGCATTTTTCATAAATTATCCTTAAAATTTTATGGTTACTAGGGCATTTGAATTTTTCGCAATGGAGATTCCCCCCAGCATAAGAAGGCGTATGAATTTACTTCATCAAAAAGTTCATTCCAAATGGGAATAGCTTAATATTAACCAAAAGATGGTGGAAAACCGTAGCATTCATCACATAATTACACCCAATAAAATCAACAGCTTATAATTTAGACATTAGCAATTGCAACTCATCGAGCCTCTCTTAGCAAAACATTGTTCGAAACAGATCCCGCAGGACAATTGAGTGTTCCCTAATCATGATGGTGTATCGAGCATTCTTCATGTTCGCTAACGCGCAACAAGTATTAATGGGGCATTGTCTCAACAGCAATGTCTCATTTTGAAGTTAATCACAAACGTAAATACATTCAGTTTTGTTCTAACCTTAATAATATTATGTCAGGTACCAACTTAAGCACATTAACAATGGCCCCATGTAATCTTGGACCAGCCAAATGAGCATGTTTGGTGCTGTTTTGCGAATTTTGACATCCTTAAAAGTGAGACTGTAACTAATTTTGTGTAACTGCTTATCAACACGTACTCTATTGAGAGTTAAGGATA
>NZ_BMQI01000098.1 GCF_014648035.1 Shewanella algicola
AACATCAGTTTGGCGCATTGACGCCGTATTAGGGAACGTCCATCTCATCACCCAAGATTGTTGACTAAATATTGAGCGCTGAACTACGCTTTATTTACCCTTTCACAAACGGTACTTGAAGATGGCCAGACCAAGACAGACAATTGTTAGCCTGGAAGATACACCTTACTATCACTGCTGTTCTCGTGTGGTGCGTAAGGCATTCTTGTGCGGAATTGATAATTCAACAGGTGATAACTTTGAGCATCGGCGTGAGTGGGTTGATTCACGCATTCTTGAATTAGCGACCATCTTTGCTATTGATATTTGTGCCTATGCAGTGATGAGTAACCACTTGCATGTGGTGTTAAAAGTCGATGCTGACAAAGCGAAGCAGTGGTCAGATAAAGAAGTGCTCATTCAATGGCACAAGGGCTTTAAAGGTACGTTGCTCACGCACAAATACCTTAAAGAGGAAGACCTTAACCAGTTTGAACTTCAAACGGTTAATGAATGCATTACTGAATACCGTAAACGCTTAATTGATATCAGTTGGTTTATGCGCTCACTCAGTGAGCCCATCGCCAGAATGGCCAATAAAGAAGATAAGTGTACAGGCCGCTTCTGGGAAGGCCGCTTTAAGTCTCAAGCACTGCTTGATGAAGCTGCAGTTTTAGCCTGTATGGCTTATGTCGATTTAAACCCTGTCAGAGCCAAGATGGCCGCAACCCCGGAAACCTCAGATTATACCAGTATTCAACGACGTATCAATTCAGCGATGAAAGGCGAGCAACCAGCTGAGCTATTACCGTTTGTGGGAAATGAAAGGCTCAATATGCCTAACGGGCTCATGTTCAGCGTGAAAGACTACATTGTATTGGTTGAAGATACCGGTCGGATTATTCGAGATGATAAGCGTGGCGCCATTAGCTCAAGCAGTCAGGACATACTGAATAGGCTAAACATCCCCGCAGAGAATTGGCTTAAAATCACTACAGAGTTTGGTGCATTATTTAAAGGTGCTGTTGGGGCATTACCTGCTTTAACTGAATACTGTGAGCATTTAGAGCGAAAACGACGACAAGGCGCGGCAAATTGTCAACGCTGGCTGTGCGCTTAAGTCATCATCCCCAATCAAATTACAATTTTTCTAACACTTGATATCTATCAAGTTTTTCTGATGTGCTAAATTTCTTAGATGACACATAAATCACTCATTTAACGATAATATTTTAGTCATATCGATAAAAATTGATGAGTTGAGCACATCAATCATAACCCTCGCCAAAGCCATGAAAACGAGTTATGTTATTTGTTCAAGAAATGGGTGGCATCGTTTTTAATAATAATCCGGCGATTAACGCAACAGTGAATTACGCCTACGACAAAGTGGGTAACTTTTTAAAGAAAACCGATTACTGTTCAAGAAATGGGTGGCATCTTTTTAGGGCCGGTTTTTAATAATAATCCGGCGATTAACGCAACAGTGAATTACGCCTACGACAAAGTGGGTAACTTTTTAAAGAAAACCGATTACTGTTCAAGAAATGGGTGGCATCTTTTTAGGGCCGAGGGAGCCTGTAAAAATATGAGTAGAAAAATATTTTATACGCAATTGATGTGTAATTTTCTCAGCAAATCGTTGGACACGGAAGAGTTTCAGAGGGATTTTTTGGAAAACTTTAAGGCTGAGGGCGAGCTCTTCAAGCAAGAAGAGTATGAGGCACTTGAGGGGGTGTTCTATTCTCTCGATATGTACAGCCCTGAAGGTTCGGAAGCTTTTACGGGAGCGGTCAGTTATGATGAACTTGTGTCTGATGTGACTCAGGCGATAAAAAAACTAAGCTAAGCATCAAAATACTAAATAGCAACCTCTTATACATGGTGGGTTGACTGACTGCTATGCCGCATTCAAAAATGATAAAATTACCAGCTTTGCTGGTAATTTTATCATTCCACCCGTTTAAACATTTGCCCCATCATCACAGCTTCACACCTACGTCATCATTACTAGCAATCTTCATCACCGTATAAATTTTTCCAGTTTTCGACTATAATCTCGAAAGTTATGCAGAGCCGAATGAGTAATATCAGCAACTTAGAAGATTACAGAACACCCACCCCAAACACCGAAAACTCGAAAGTTACCAATACCCGCAAATATAAAGATGTTCGTGAACGTGAGTATCTAACATCATCAGAGATTGAACGCATCAGCAAGACAGCGAAGTCCATTATTTATCTTAGCTATAGCCCCATGGATAAAACCAATTTGAATTGACAATTTTTCATTTCAATCATATAGTCAATCTTAGTTAGCAATTGCAGACTTTGAAGATATAAAAATCTGCAACCAAATGAATTTAAACGACTATTTCAACTATTTAATTCGAGAGTTTGGGTTCAAATCCCTATCCCTCCGCCACATTCTAAAGTGAAAAAGCCATTGATAATCAATGGCTTTTTTGCTTTCTAGCATTTGAAAAATCATATTCTCAGACCCAAAACGGATGACTGAGACATATGTACCTATTTCGAGCCACAAATTGTACCTATTACACCCGCATGGTGTTGCCTGCTTATCTGCGTGATAAAGGCTTCTCTGCCGACATCAAAGTATCCTTGCTCACTAAACAGCGCTCAATCGCGATAGGCCGTAACCTTGTCGTTGCGGGTATCTTACGACCATTAATCAGCAACTTAACCCCACAATCACAGCCCGATGCGTTTAAGGAACACGTCAATCAATTGATTAATGATGCCCGTGCAGGCTTTGTTGGAGTAACTGAAACGCTTGATGAAAATGCCAAGCCAGTGCGGGAAATCATTCAGTTTATTCCCACTCGGCCAACGCAATTAGCACATAATAGTGCGACATATGACAATTGTCCCTCACTAACAAACTTGGCATTCTCAAATAATCCGAGTAGTAAAAAGCAAACAAATTCAGTTGCTAACGTCACATTAACGGATGCACTAATTAAGTTTATTGCGTCTAAACAAAAGCAGTCTGTCTCAGTGTTAACGGTAAAGCAGCTTAATCAACGCATAGGCCACTTTATTGAAAGAACCCACCTAGATGATGTATTCGACATAACCAGCGCTGAGGCGATGGAATACAAGGATTGTTTGCTCGAAGAAGGTCGAAGCCATAAGAGTAATAAAGACTACTTAGCTGCGGTGTCGCAGTTCTTTAAATGGTGCAAACTGATGCGCTACACCACCGCAAACCCGTTTGATGAAGTGAAGCTATCAAAGCCAAGTAACCAAGCTGGGCATGATTTAGCGCGTCAGCGCTGGCAACCTGAGCAACTAAAACACGTACTGCAATCACAAGAATTTATCGATAAACACCCTGGCTTTAAATGGATAACACTATTGATGCTGTATCAAGGTTTACGGCCTTCAGAGGCTTGTCAGCTACACAGCAATGATATAACCGTAATCGATGGTATCAGCGTCATTCACGTGACCAATGAAGGCATGAGCCAACAACTCAAAACAGCACAGTCAAAACGAACGGTTCCGCTACATCAAAAACTCATTGAGCTTGGCTTTATTGATTTCGTTCAAACCATTACTGACCGAACATCAAAAAGCTGTCAGTTAAAAAATAGTCATTTAACAAACAGCCCATTATTCCATTATCAACCCAGTAGTGATGGTGTTTGGTCACATAAGTTCTGCCGTGAGTTTGGCAAATTACTCGACCAACTACACTTTATCGCAGGTAAACGACCTACAGCATACTCATTCCGTCACACCTTTATTGATGAACTGAAACAACTGCAAATCGAAGAGTCGATGGTGGCACAGCTTGTTGGACACGTTTATCACAACATCACCTATGGACGATACGGCAAGCAATATGATGTGAAAACACTCAAACCAGTGGTGGATAAAGTCAGTTACACATTGAATTTATTTCTACCAGTATAAGAAGTGGGATTATATGAGAGGATTTTTGCTGAAAAGATAAACCGTAGAGCGTTAATCATGACAACAGCCAGTAAATCCTGAGTGACTTTATACGCCAAAATTTGCTCTCACAGAACCAATAATCAGCCTGAGAAATGATGGGGCCTATCAGCGGCATCATTTCTCAGCCGCACTTATCAAATCCTACGGGCGTAAATCGATAATAAATTTTGCTGAGAAATCGAAATTTCACCTTTTTTCACGTAACTGTTCACTTAAAGAATGCAATTTAAACCGTTTCGCACTCAGTGAGTGCGAAGCCAAAGCAGCCCACTTATTAAGTGGGACTACAACGTAACCCGGTACGCTCCTATCCCACTTTTTGTTCCAAAAAGATCGGATAGGAGCTACGGGCAAGGGGTGAACCCCTTAACCCCAACAGCCACATGCTGCGCATGTGAAAAAGCCAAAAGCGTGAAAGATAAAATCAGCTGGGACACTTTTATATGGTACGCACTGTTTTTATGTACAGTTATAATGGGATTTCATCGATTTACAACTAAAAAACGATTTAAAATCGTTCTTTAGTTGTATCGTATTAAAAATAGAAAAACCGTAATTATCTGATTTTATTGACTTTAATTTTTAGTGTACTGAGCCAAAATTCTACTTTACGCGCAAGCTCGGTTTGTTTTTTGTCTGTTAGGCACAATTAATTGCTTTACTTCAATAAGATAGCAAATGTAGGATGTTAATAATCAATAAGTTAAAGGGCGACATTAATTTTCATTTGCCCTTCAATAAGCTGTTATGTGTACTCATTGATACTCGGCGTGTTACGGGCGACTTGAACTTTCTCTAAAAAGGAATAAGCATCCTCAAGTAAGTCTGTTGGCAAATTCATACTTTTATTAAAGTCAATTCTAGCTGTAAGCGTTTCGAACATGTTGAATTTATTATTCATTTTAGCATCCGCTTCCGGCGTTCCAGTTGTGTCGATTACACTCCCATCACTATTAACCTTTAGAAGTGGCGGGGGGAGGAATGCTGAGCTTAAATCACCCTCGCCAGCTTTCATTAAGGCGCTGGCAAGAGCCATTGACTCGTTGTAGTTCATATTCTTTGGGTCAAATGTTTCGGCAAGTTCACGAGCTAGCGGTTGGTTGGATTGTGTGTTGCCAGTCATCGTTGTTTGGGGCGGCATATTGTTGCCGCTTTTTTGTGTTGGTGTTATAGCTGAAGTCGCTATTGCACTTCCAATTTGCATGGTTAGCCCCTAGTATCATTAGTTAAAAATTAAGTGTTGCAAGGTGTATGCCATTAAACTAGTGAAGCCAAACACATAACAAGTGCAGGCACGGCGACGCCTACTACATTGCGCCTTCGGCTCCATTTCGCAGGCGCGCATGCTGCAAGCGTTATGTGTATATGTTAACTGACGGAGAGGTTTTTGCTATTTGCAATTTATGTAAATAATCTTGAGCAAGCTCTAAGTTGTCATTTGATATACCACGTTGCTGATTAAATTCCATTTGCCCTTTTATCGACTCGAACATATCAAATTTTTCATTCATGATTGCGTCTGATTTAGTTGCATTCCGTAGTGTACCATTATCATTTACTAGTATAAGGGCTTGTGCACCAAAAGTCGCACTAGGTTCATCGGGAAATAATGCACCAGATAATATGGCAGCTTCATTTCGAGACATATTACTTGGGTCTATATATTGGGCTAATTCATGTATAGAGGATACTTCTTGCGCAACCATAGCACTTTGGGTTTTATTGTCCGGCAAAGAATTGCCGGTTTTATATGCTTCTTTTGCCGGAGTCATATAAGTAGTACTGGTAATTTGCATTTTAGCCTCTAAAATAATAAGTTTTCAATTATCAAGCGAAATTTGTGCCAACAGTGTTGTGAGTGTTCTGCTAGACACACATAACAAGAAAATAAACTAGGAAAAATAGAGTTTGCCGATTTTTTGCAAAGAACCGCAAAAAAGCGTCCAACTCAATTTTCCTGTTATTTAGGCGTTAGTGCGTCAAGCAAAGCTTGATGCATCTTGCAGGGTGTAAGTCCCTGTCAGGTAAGG
>NZ_BMQI01000099.1 GCF_014648035.1 Shewanella algicola
ACCTGATTCACTCGCTTTGTTTGCCGTACGTGCAAAAGCCGCACTATTCTCTTTCGTTTCAGGTGTCCTCCAGACTACACCGTCAACGCCATATAGGTTCAAACCACACCAATGAGGATGTTCTGCACGTTGATGCCAAGTGGCGGCAGAACGATGGAATATATCGCGAACGACATCACTTCCCAGTTTTTTCCTGGCCTGTGTGACTGCACTTCTTGCAACATAATCAACCTCTTGTGGCAGGACAATATCAAGCTTATTAATCAATTGACGAACGGATTCATTGCGAAATAAAGACATACCAATAACAGCCCAAACCATAGCATCCATGGGGAGTTTTCGTCGTCTTAATGTGGCAACACCGTTGGAGTCTAGGCAAGATTGAATAATATCGGGTTCAAGGACATCAGCAAGGCATGAGAACTCTGTTAGGCGGTTAATTGAAGTGCGGGCTAATGCTTCTGAAAGTTCCATAAAAAAATCCGATAATGAAGATTATCGGATTTTGGCAGACTGAAAAGATCGGTCAATAGATCGGTATATTTTTTATAACTTCAGTTCTTAACTGATCGGCATTAAGCCTAGGCTACCTTTTTTGTTGCATACAAAGAGGGTTACTGCCAAGCAATGTGCGTAGTTAGCGTATGGCTTTCACCTGGGGCCAGATTTATTTGGTCTTCAAGAACGTTAGCCGCTTCTAAACACACCATTGTTAAATAATCTTCACTATTAAAGCGAGATAAGCGCACAGACTTATCTATCCATGGGTTCCACAATACCGCTGATTGACTATTTTCACGACTCACAAGAATGGTACCGTGCGGAGTATGCAACGCTTGCTGAGGGCCTAAATCGGTATAAACACGATCGGTTTCTCGGTCAAACTCAACGCTGTCTTGTGGTTGTGTAATCGGACCTTGGTCAAACTCGATGTATTTTGAGTGGCTAAAACCTGTTGCCTTTAACTGATGGATATCAATAATAGGGAAATAACTGTGTAATGCTTGAGTTAAGCTAACATGAGTTTCACCTAAATTGGTGTTAACGATACTGACCGACAAGGTTTCGCTTAAGGTAAACAGTACCTTAACTTGAGTGTTATGCGGCCAATATTGTCGTTCAAACTCTCTTTGTGGCAAGGTAAACACGAGGTCTACGACTTGATTACGCATATTAACCGACTCTAGTGTCCAGACTTTATTACGCCCAAAACCATGCTGGGGATACTCTGGGTTTTCATGTGCACCAAACCAGGGCCAACATACCGGAATACCACCACGGATCCCATTGCCAGGTTGGTAATCATCTGCAGATGACACCCATAACAAAGGGCGTTTACCTTTTGGAGTGAATTGATCAATTTGCGCGCCTTGCATAAAGATCCGCGCTTGGCACAGTTCAGTATTGATGTCTACATAATCAAGACCGTTAGGGAGTTTTTGGGGGGTAACGCAGCCCATAGAGTGTGTCCTTGTGTTAAACAACGTTAGTATTAATCGCCAGACAAGTGAATAGCTTAGCGTAATTATGCCAAAGTGATAAACAGAGATTAAAATGTTCGATTGATCAGCGGGTGAAATACAGCATTCTGTTGTTTGCCGGCATGGCGACATCTTGCTGTAGATGTAAATCGTGTTGTTTAGCCAGTGATGTAATCCATTCTATATCACGAATGCCACTGTGAGGATTTTGTTGTTTTAACCAATCATCAAATTGTTCATTACTGACGCTAGTATATTGGCCTGCATAATTAAACGGGCCATACACTGCAACACAACCTTGTGTTGCTAATACTTGGCCGCAACCAGCAAAAAAGGCTTCAACTAGCGGTTTGCTCATAATGTGCAAGGTATTAGCGCTATAAATAGCATCAACCTGAGTGGTAAATTGTGGCCAGGACTGGCTAACATCTAGTGCAACCGGATCAGCCAGATTGCCCAAAGGAAAATGTGCTAGCCGAGCCTGTAGGTTGGCTAAATAAGTTAATTGATCGCTAGGTTGCCAATGAAGATGGTCTAAGTGCGTCGCAAAGTGAACACAGTGTTGTCCTGTGCCCGAACCCACCTCAAGCACATGGTTTGATTGAGCAAACCATTGCGTTAATAGGCTTAAAATGGGCTGTTTGTTGTTTTCACATGCTTGTGAAAAGGGCAGTTGTGCCAGCGGGACGGTATTTAACATTAAGACAAGTCGACTTTTTCCATTTCTAATTGTTGCAATGCAATGACGGCCTGGGTGCGGTTACGCACGCCGAGCTTTCTAAAGATTGCTGTGGCATGTGCTTTAATCGTGGCTTCAGACACCCCAAAGTCATAAGCGATTTGTTTATTGAGTAAACCCTCAGCAAACATTTGTAATACACGATATTGTTGTGGGGTTAAATCTGATAATCGGCTTGCCATTTTGTCAGTAGGATTATCTGAAACAGGGACTAACTCAGTGCCTGCAGGTAGCCAAATATCGCCATATAATACAGCGCTTAATGCATCTGTTAATGACTCCATCGACGCAGATTTAGGAATAAACCCACTGCTACCAT
This sequence comes from Shewanella algicola, assembly GCF_014648035.1. Lineage (GTDB taxonomy): Bacteria > Pseudomonadota > Gammaproteobacteria > Enterobacterales > Shewanellaceae > Shewanella > Shewanella algicola. The sequence continues at coordinate 2,540 of NZ_BMQI01000099.1, forward strand.
AATGTACTGCACGGCTAATGGTATTGATGTCTTCATGTGCCGAAATCACCACCACAGGTATATCAGGGTAATGCGTTCTTAGGTGTATCAAGGTCGAATAACCATGAGAGCCAGGCATTTGTAGATCCAATAAGATTAAATCAAATTGTGCGTCTTGAGTATCAAGTACTTTTTGCAGTGCTTCGGCACTGTCAGCTTCGACCCATTCAGTTTTTTCGAACGCACTGCTTAATGCTTGTCGTAATGCATTACGAAATAACGGATGATCGTCAGCGATGATGATGTTTAAATTTTCGAGCTTCATGGCGTTTTTTATTCTATGTTGCACGTGAAGATTAAATCAATGTAACAGAAAACGATTCAAATATTCTATCGCTTTCTGTCACATTGGAATTGATTTTAGTGAAAAAATATCAAAACTAGACTTTAGTCTAAGGTGTCAGTTTTGTTCAATACAACCCTGACGGCTGGCATTGCAGGCTGTTAACCGTGAGGCCATACCTGAGTTGGTTGACGATCTGCATCTACCGCGACAAAGGTAAATACCCCACGGATAGCATGTTCACGATGATCTTTATACATATCTTCAACATAGATATTTACTTCGACTTTTAGCGAGGTGTTGCCAACATGAATCACTTTAGCAATCAATTCAGCTAAACTGCCTGCAGGAATAGCTTTGTTAAAATCAATTCGGTCTGAACTCACAGTGACTAATGATTTTCGACAAAAGCGTGTGGCAGCAATAAAGGCCGTTTCGTCCATCCAGGCTAATGCATCACCACCGAATAAGGTGTTGTGATGGTTGGTGTTAGAAGGAAAAATGGCTTTAAATACTCGAGCTTCAGATTGAGTAATTCGTGCGGCGATATCTTCAGGGAAATCAGTTTCAGTTTGAGCTGGATTTTGAGCAAGGGACATACAACGACCTAAAATTAAGCGATAGACAGGGGGGTTAACGCCGCGCATTGTACTGTATGTGCTTAAGTGATGTCGAATATTACCCCGTGTTGTTTATTATCCCATTATTAGTTTAGTTTTAGCTGGTCAAATATCGCATTAGCACTGAGAACATCAATCCGTTGAATGTCAGTTAATATAATCGTTATTGGTTGCTGTTGTTGAGTCACTCCCCTAATCGCTTCGTGTTTAGTTTCACCGTGTTGCACAATAACGGTTTGGTTAAAGTGTCCCACGACTTCAACACCAGAATGTAAGGTTATGCTCACTTGATACTGGTGTAAGCACATGATTTCGATGTAGTCGTAATCAACACACTGAATTGGGGTCATTTAATCTTTATACCATTTCTGCGGGTCGTTAAACGCGCAATAAGTTTCACCAAGAATCACTGGCCTGATTAATAACCTTACTAATAACGAGCTTAATAGCGTAAAAGTACCGTTGATACTTCGCGGTTATTACCATCTACAGTCACCACATACAGTCTGTCGAATTCACTCGCATCATTAATCGCAGGCTGTTTTTCAGCGCCAAGCTGTTCTGCCAGTGCGGTTGTTGTATTGCTGTGGCCGATCACCAAAATATGACCTTGTTGACTTAACAACACTTCTGCTGTTTTTTGAAGGTCAGCAGGGTTGTATAAACTCGGTGCGAGATGCTGGTCTTCGGCAACGGCTAATGCCGTTTCACGGGTACGCTTGTAGTCGGTGGTATACACTTTAGCTAATGGAGTACTTGATAACACTTTAGCTAAGCGGATAGCTCGTAGCTTCCCTTGTGCTGACAAACTCGGGTCCTTTCCCTCAAGCTTTTCAGCATGTCTTACCAAGTAAAATACTTTTGCCTTGGCGTTTATCATTTGTATAGGCATGTCAGTATTTGATGTCTGTGCCATTAATGAACTGCTAAATAGCAAAAGAAAGAAGGTGAGTGTATATCGAATGTATATAGTCATGTATTAGTCCATTAATGGGGTTGTTAGGTATTTATGGTAACAGCAATGATTTATTTATGTTGAACTGCGCTACTTTTTTACATGGCCAGCAGCATAATCGATTAGCAACACAAGCTCACATTACTGTATATCTGCAGAAATTATATGCGATCTTCTCTGTGAAATGAACGAGATGGACTATTGTTAATCGATATTTTACTTGTTAACGTTTTACAGTATTGTCTGTTTTAGCAGGGCATTTACTATCATACTCATTGGATGTTTCACTCACTAAGGAAAGGTTATGCCTGAATCGTTATCGGCTCAAATTATTCAATTAGAACCGGATGATGCTTTACCTTTATGGCGCCACACTATTTTTATGCGCATATTTACAGTGCTAGCCATACTGTGTATTCCTTTGTATATCACCAGTGTATATATATGTATTGACCAAGGCATTTGGTTCATGGCCATATTCGATACTGTGTGGTATGGCATCATGTTATTCATTATTTTCTATCCATCGTTAGCAGATAAAACCCGATATGTATGGGGTTGTTTGTTGGCTTTTTTTGTCGGTGCAGGATTTCTGATAGCGGTAGGCCCTTCTGGTGCTGGTTTGTTTTGGTTATTTGCTTTCCCGCCATTAACCAGTGTGCTGTTGGGCGCAAGACTTGCCGTAATTGCGCAATTGGTCAATACGGTATTATTAATACTTACGGGAATAGCATTTCATTACAATTGGTTACACTGGCCAGTGATGGAACATTTTTCGACGTTAATTTGGTTTATTGTGGTGATTAATTTTCTAGTGACGTGCGCCATAGTGACTCAATCGATATCATTTTTGTTGGGTAAATTGACTCATTCATTGCAATCGACATTAGCATCAAGGCAAGCCACCGTGATTGGGTTAGCGAAATTAGCAGAATATCGCGACAATGACACCGGTGCTCACCTGATAAGAATGCAGCAATACGCTAATATGCTCGCGAAACAACGGTTAGATGATGAGCTGGTGCCGGAAGAGTTAACCGAAGCCTTTATTAAAGAAATTAGCTTGTCATCGATTTTACACGACATCGGTAAGGTGGGCATTGCAGATCATATTTTACTTAAACCGGGTCGATTAACACCTGAGGAATTTGAACATATTAAAGCGCATCCTGTCATGGGGGCTAAAGTAATTGATAGTTTATTAAAATATGCACCACAATGTGAATTTTTATTGATGGGCCGAGATATTGCTGGAGGCCATCATGAGAAATGGGATGGCAGCGGTTATCCTAAAGGGCTAAAAGGTGAAGCCATTCCGTTGTCAGCAAGGATTGTGGCATTAGTTGATGTGTATGATGCATTAACATCACCTCGTTGTTATAAACGCCCATTTACACATGAAGAAGCCAAAGACATTATTATTGCAGGGCGGGGGAACCACTTTGATCCGGCATTAGTTGATCATACACTGGACCTTAAGTATTAAGTCTGACATAAATCCCATCTAAGGTTATGTCTTCTTTA
>NZ_BMQI01000100.1 GCF_014648035.1 Shewanella algicola
TGTCTTGCCGTCTATCGCGATAAGTTGACCTTGCGTTATTTCATGCACGGCTTGCATCCACTTAATGAAACACAGCCTAAATTGCTCGGGGTCAATGCGTGAGATGGTCCTCGCGATGGTGTCATCGACAGGGACACCATCACTTAAATATCCATGCTGTTGAAACCAATCAAGATGACCATCTGCGTAGTCACGGAGCTCGCTCCAGCCCTCGGCTCCTGCTATAACGCCACACAAGGTAACAAATAAAATATCTTCGAGAGGGTAAGTGATTTTAGCCGATTGACGAGTGTCGGTAAGCTCACTGAAAAAGGTTGTGAAGGCTTCAAGGTACATATTTTGCTCTCCTAAAAGAGAGAATAAGATCACAGCTAAGCCAAGGCGTCAAACAGATTGTGTGTCAATATCAGCAGCTCAAAAAACGTTCACGATCTCACCCTGGTTAAACATCCTATCCCTTAATCGACTTCACTTTTTTATTTTGCTGAAGAGCTTATTAATATTCTTAATGTTAACGAGCTCGTAGCTTCCAATGATTACCTTCTAAGCGGGTAAACGTAAAACCTGAGTTGCCATGGCCTTTGCCATTATTGTATGAATATATGTAATCGACATCAGCAAAATTTTGGTCTTCTAAGTTCACTATGACAATGCTTTCCAATATATAAGCCTCTTCACCGACTTCTCGCTCATACTTCTTTACGTAAGTAGAGAAACCTTTAGCTAAATGAGGGTGCTCATGCAATGACGGATCGATAAACGTTTTGAACAACTCAATATCGTTGTTTTTTAGTATTTCCCGGTAAATCTTACATTTATCAATAAAAATATTATCAGTAATACTATTCGCAACAAAATTATAATTACTATCGTCTGCATTTGATTCATATGACAAGCTAACAAGCAAAGTCAATATTAGCGATTTAACTACAATCTTCATGATTATTCTTTCCACATTACAATTGCTTGGCCGGTTGTTGGATCGAAGTAGCTACCATTCACCGGATTAGAAGCAGACTCTGATTTAACATTTAATCTAAGTTTAGTAAAAACTGGCTTCCTGGCTCGAAATCTACTTTAGCAAGGGATGTAATACCACTAACCACATCTACATGGAAAAATAATGATGCCATTTTTTATTACTTATATTTCAGGGCTATAACTGGCAAGGTTCATACTGATAACCATTTAAACTACCAGCTTAAAAAGTGTTTGGTTCATTGTTTACTTCCTTATAAAACATCACCCATTGTCCATTATTTTCGTATATTCATATATCAACAAAATTAGCCGACTAGCGGCTTGAACTCACACTTATTGTTAATCTAACTGATTTAGAAACGGTATATTGCAAAAGTCTGCTATTTGCTTGCCTAGAGATTGCATTTGATATAATCCTCCGAATTCAAACTTTAACGGTTCAGTTTGGGTGTGCATCACGATTAATAACTCGTAAGCACGACCGCCATTGCCACTACTTGCCCTACTGCGTAATTGCAGCGCTGCAATATTCCTGATGGGAATAACCTGCTGAGTTAATAAATAGAGAGAGCTGATTTTGATCGTGATTTGCTGGCTTTGAAGATCAAATGTCACTTGACGTTTTGCAAATGTAAAATGCCACCAGAGTAGCGCAAGAGTTGAGTACATGAACACTTCACTATATGTGTGCTGCGCTATTCCCGCGATGACAATTAAAAGCATGCAAGCAAACAGACAACTAAAAAATACTCGGGCAATAACGTGTAAACGAGTCTCGGCCATAACGGCCATCGTTGACGATAGTGGTTTGAAAAACATGTTATAAGCCTCCAATAAATTTCATAGAAAAGCAAAATAACAATATAAAAGGTAATGGGTATAACAGCCGAAATCCAATACGAACTTGCCAAAGTGGTTGGATAAACATAGACGGTGAATCAATGGTATTTTTCTGCTTAGCATTAGCTTTATGTTCATGCAAAGAATTAGAGTCAGGTATATCAATGGTAGAAATACTTTGAGAACCCGACTCTGCCAATGATGTGGCTAGCGCATGAGTATCTAAAGTATGGATGGTAGGGAAGTCAGTAACTTGCTCTCTTGCTGTAATATTAAAATTTTGTGAAATGAATAATACAAGCTCAGATGCATCTACAAGAGTACCAATCATATAGCTGGTACCGTTTAGTCTCATGCAGTATTGGCTTCTGTCATTAACATTATGCAGTAAGATTAATTCAGTTGACTGCAGTGACTCACAGTTATTTTTTTTACAGCAATAACCTAACAATTGTAATTGCACAAAACGTTGATTAGTTGCACAGTCAAGCACGAGATAATGTTGGCACAAACCCAACAATATTACCGTCGGCAATAATAATGCCACCACGGCTTGATAAAAAAATTGCTGGTTTCCATCAAGTGTTAACGCCATTAACACCGATGCACACAGTGGGATTAGCCCAAGAAAACAAGACACCTTACAAAAATAATGCCTTTTAGTGGCAATGCGTAATTGCCCTGGCAACCCTATTGGATTGATAAATTTATACTGTTTAGATAATTGAGAATACTGCATTTGTTATCCTTAACAACGATACGAAATATTCATTTAGAAATAGAACAACCAATTGATTTTATTTAACCAATCAGCAAAACAAAAATGTCATATATAACCATTTCATTTTCAACAACTATGATCATATTAAAAATTATTTTTATTGATCAAGCGTCGCTTATTGTTTGATATTTAATTATTAATCATGGTCATGATATTTGTTTTTTAGCGGTAAATGAGTCGCATCAAAAACAACGATAAGAGAGTGTTGTAGAAAAAATTAAGGCCAAAAAGCCTTCCGTGAGCAGAGTATTATCTTGACTCACCGGGAGCGTCCATATACGGCCATATTGTTATGTTGTTTACAGGCTCAAACATAACCTAGGATAGTAATATTGGAAGTTTCTTATGGTAATGATGATAAAAACCACCCATTTTCAGTTTGTATAAACTTACAACTCACTCTGGAGTTGTAGTTATCACCAACGACAGTAAGCTTCACTCTAGCTTGATTTAGTGCACCATATTTATCTTGTTTTGCTACACTTGCTTGCTGGTAAGTTATCTCACCTAATTCTATATTATTAATTTTTTCTTTCACAAACCATTTTTGATGAGCGCGTTGTAATACTTTAGCTGAACGTGCTTTTTCAGTTTCACTGGGGGTGAAAGGCATTTCTGCAATAAAATAATCCAGGTTTTGGGTTTCAATAAACTCAAACGTTGCCAAACAACGATCGCTCAATATGCTATCAACATTGGCTAGCAAGGAAGGTAGCCAAAATAAAGGTATAAAAGCAATATAACGTAACATCATCAATCCTTATGATGGGAGAGCATTAAATGCTCTCCCATAGCTATTTAAATTTACTCTTGTTGTAAATGTCTCAGAGGGTTAACTCTGCTCTTCACTCTCTTAGTTGTAGCACCAACATTAACCTGAAAGGATTTTACACTGTCTTTTAGCAGATCTCGACCTTCAAGTGCATCACCATTGACAGCAATGACATCTCCTTCAAATTCGATATAATAGGTACCAATTTCATCTTCGGCGCGAATACCAATCAATTTAACGACATGACTACCTGCACTTAAAGGCACTGAAATCGGACCAACCTTTCTCTGAGGACTCGATCCATCCATAATGACTTTGTCATCGATTACCAATTTAAAAATGTCGTCATTAAAATTACCATTATCGCCAAAAGTGATATCCAAGATATATGGGACGACAAATTCAAGACCATTACTGGTTTGATTATTTACCTCAACGGTAACATCGCCTGTAATAATATTATTAGGCACTGTCACGGTTAACTTACCTGATTCTACTTTAATAATACTGGCGACTATTCGTGTGCCATTTTGTCCTTTGAAAGTAACACGGTTTTTTGACTTTAAACTATCAAAACCAATACCTTCAATGATTATTTTATCGCCAGGTTGACCGGTATTCATTTTTAGTCTGGCTATCTCTAATCCATCACCGATACGAATATCTATAGGCGATGTGGTTTCCTCTCCTCTGTGCTCCACTTTGACGGAGATTGGGCCTACTGCATTTTCTAGAAAGCGGCCGGGAATGGTTACCTCAAGTAACGTTCCTTCTGGTGAGATATTGTCATGCTCAATACGCTCTACTAGCGTTGATGCATTTTTATCTTTTAAGAATGTAATGGGTTCTTCGTCATACCAATACCAACGAGCGTTGATGCCAAAGCCTGTCCCTATAATCGAGAGTGGTTTATCAACCGCCTCAGCCTTCATTATACTCGGTTCAATATCGACAATATTAAGCCCCCAAGTTACGGTGTAGTCCGCTTTTATTGGTACAAACATCATATCTTTGATCGTTTTTACTTGGTCTACAAGGATATCGGCTACCTGTGCACCTGTAATAATTGCATCTAACTGACCAACAAAAGGCGTCCATTTCCGTAGTGCAGCACCTGCTGCCATGGTGGCTATGTCTTGAGGTTTCACGCCTAGCTCCTGCAGTACCGCTTGAGTTATCGGTCCTAGCTTGCCTGCATTAGCTGGGTCGGCAAGTAATTCCACTTCATTTTTGTAAAATTCAATAGCAATCTGTTTGACAAAGTTTTCAATATCCTCATCGCTAACATCATCATCATCGTAAAGCTTCTCTGCTTCTTCAATCAGCTTTGGAGAGTATTGAATGATTAGTTTGGTGATGACCACCGGGTCAAAACCGGTGGGTTCATAGCCTACGCCAGTAAGAATAATGTCAAAAAACTTCAGTAAAATCCCATCAATAATGGTTCTAATAGCAATGCTTCGACGAGCTTTATGAATTTCACGGTCGTAATCCGTACTTCGAGCAAAACTAAACGGTGATGGCCCTACAGGATCTCCAACTCCAGGTGCTATCACTTGATATAAACAGTTCTGGTAAGGACATTCATTGTAATACTGGTCCTTTGACCAAAATTCTAGTCCAAGAAAAGTACCGGATTGAGGCCCCATCATATTTCCATCCCAGCCACTTTGCACATGCTTTCGGAGAGGATTACCTAGCTGATCAGGATCATATTCTCCATTTTCACCAAGTGGAATTATCATGGTACTTAAATATAGTTTTGTTCGGTTTTGAAGTTCAACACACCCATCATAATTGAGTTTATTTTTCTGCTCGTCACTAATATTTGAGTTTTCGGGGCAGCTAGGATCAGCAGGTAGCCAGTTATCTAGAAAATTTGTGGCTTCAAGTGAGTGGTCGAAATGGTCTGCACCATAATTGACTATACTAGGCTTCAAGCTACTACTGCTATTGACTTGTAATTGTTCTGAAGAGGCTGAGTGTAACTTTTGAGCCGGCACAGTATTAGCTTGACGTGGTTTAATTGATACGACTAACCCAGTTAAGACATAATTGATTTAACTGGAGATTGA
>NZ_BMQI01000101.1 GCF_014648035.1 Shewanella algicola
TCATAAATAAGGCCTTTTTTCTACCTAAAATATAGCGTTATCGCTAAAGATCCTGTCTATGAGCGGTGATAACCATTTAGACTCCTTAACAATGTGGTTTCACGATGCTTTTGGATTTGAGCAAAATGGTCGTAATAAACAAGCGAAACACCAAAGTCAGATCCATTCAGAAAAATACCATATCAATGTTGAAAACTTTAATGGTGAAACCCTCAATAATGCTCTTACTGCATACCTAGGTTATCAATTACTGCAAAATGAACACCATGGTATTTCCATCGGGGGAACCTTGTACTACAAGTATGTAGATTCAGGCCCATTTGTTGATGAAAGTTTCCAGCAAAGCGTACAAATCAATTACGGTTATCACAATGGCAATCACCATGTGAACTCGACTTTAGGAATGAGTTTCTTACACAATACAGAACCGTTATCGCAAAATGCCTTCGAATCACATTACTTAATGTTGGGGCTGGGTTACGAATATCGTAGCGGTAGGCACGGTTGGTTAGCTGAATATCATCGTTATGATGGCATGGTGAGTTGGGATAAAAACTTCTCAGAAGCCTCTAATGAAGCGGTGTTAGGTTATCGCTATTACTTCAATAACAGCGCCATCGAATTCACTATGGTTGAGAACTTTTTAAACATGGATAACAGTGCTGATATAGCTTATGTACTAGGTTATCGGCATAAATTTTAGACTCTAGGCCGCTTCGCAGATAGTGCGCTGCGCTTCTAGGGACAGCTGCGCTGTTAAGCTTAGATCCTAGGTTCTAGCCATCTAGGCCTTTGCTTTTATAGCATCTAGCTGCGAAGGGCTCTAGTTACCTAGGTGTTTTATTCTGCTAAACAACCTAACACTCTATTTCTGCCACGGCCTTTGGCTAAGTACTATTATTTATCTGCCGCTTCAACTAAATTTTTATTAGGCACATCATACATCGGCACTACCGTTGCCCCCTGCGCTTACAGTAACAAATTCAAATATTAGTGAATTTATATGAGCTATTTTCAATGACACTGTACTGTGAACAATTTGCTGAGCTAAATAAGTTCCGCCAATTAAATCGGTGTTTGGTAGCACTCAGATAAACTCTTCAACACCATAACGCACGATTAAGTCATAAGGACGATTAACCGTGTCTTGTATCTTCTGCGCAGCGATGCGTAAGCACGTATCGCCTTCAGTGTGGCCTTGGGTATCATTAAAGTGCTTAAAGAAATCGATATCCAATAAAATAATAGTCAATGGCTGATTTTCCCGCGCACATTGTAGCCAGCTTATAGGCAGCACTTGAGCAAGATTATTAGATTTAGAGTGTAAAGTCGGGGTTTACGCCATTGCTACAGTAATGAAAAATTTGGGATTAAAAGCGATTAGGCCAAAGAAAAAGCATTACTATCCTAACACTGGTGACGAACATGTTTACGCACCCAATTTGCTTAAACGGCAGTTTAACCCTACGACTTATAACACTCATTGGGTGGGTGACATTACCTACATAAAATCACATCAAGGATGGAGTTATTTAGCCTGCGTACTTGATTTAGGAACGAAAGAAATCGTTGGGTATACCTTATCAAGCCAACCCAATGCAGCGTTAGCGACAGCGGCATTAAATAACGCGATACAACGTCAAAGACCCAATACACAGGCATTGATGTTTCACTCCGACCAGAGTTGCCAGTACTCAGCTAACGTGTTCAGAGAAAAGCTAAAGCATTTAGGTATTGAACAAAGTATGAGTCGCAGAGGAAATTGTTGGGATAATGCCGTGATGGAACGATTCTTTAGGAGTTTAAAGACTGAAAGATTGAACCATTTAGCCTTTGTCAATCACAGTTCTGTAGTCAGTGTGGTTGAGTAATATATCCAGTTCTACAATTACAAACGCAGACATTCAACAATAGATTATAAGACGCCACATCAAAAATATAATGAGTTAAAAAAAGCGGCTTAAAATCTCTCCAGAAATACTTGACCATTATAATTAGAGATAGTTGTATGGGTTGAGCTCATTGGCATGACAGGTCATCACCAAACTGTACAAGTTGGCACTTGCCTTTACTTCAGCTACCGATGTTGAGAACAGCCTGACTTACACCTAAGAATTGCTGTCAACATAGTCTTGCTTGAACGAATGAGTTTCGTTTAAATGCCTCTTAATGTTAATCCCATTCCCAGTAGCATTTCTATCAGGTATAGTTCTTTATAGCGTCAACTGCTTGTATTGCTTAAATATGTGGGAACCTGGTTTTTTATGTGAGAACTTCAACCTGCGAGCAGCTGGCTCTCATATCTATCCTTAGTGTGCTGGTTGTTCTGATAATATAAGCGCTGTATAGTATGCTAACTTATTTTATAGCGCATATGCAGAACTGAATAGAATGATAAAACAGCACCCAAAGGGATTTACGTTAATTGAGCTGGTAATCGTAATTATCATACTTGGAATATTGGCCGTAGCCGCAATATCCAAATTTATCAATTTACAGGGGGATGCCAGAAACTCAGCCATGAGCGGCCAATTTTCCGCCTTTAAAGGTGCTGTTTCTATTTATCATGCTGGTTGGAATGTAGCTGGTAATACGAGGGCAATAGAAAAACTCGCCGGTTTTGGTGAAGGTAATGTGGCATCAAGCCCTGAAGGTTATCCATACTCGACATCAGGAATTGCCACTAGTACATATGAGGCCTGCAGTGAGCTTTGGCATGGCATCACAACGACAGACTTTACTATTGGTTATGTTGAAGATACAGACTTAATGACGTCAGATATCGATATTGCTTATACATATAGTAGTGATCACTGTATCTACCGTGACCTATACTTTATTCAACGCGGTGAAACAACAAAAGTGATGAACTATTACTTTAATACAGGCAAAATCGAAATTATCGATGCATTTTATAATTGAGATAGGTCACATCTGCAATCTTTACCTGCTCTACAAATTGGCTGATACTTTTGAATTATAAGGCACACCATAATGATTAATGTGACCCTGTATTACTTTTCCGCCAGCACCCTTTTTCTCAATATTTTTCATAAAGTCGCTTACGAAACTCAAGTTTAATTCGCTTGAGGTGGGAGATTTATCTTCTTGTAATGGCCTAATGAAACTGTACATCTTTATGGCTTAAAATAAGCAAAATCTTAAAACTATTTACCATGATTAGAAAAACGAAAATCACTGTCCGCATCCTTCAAAAATTAGAAGATGCCAAGCTCATTGCCGAACAGGGTTAGACTAACAAGCAAATTGAAGACTTGTCAGTTGTGGGTAAATCGGTGGTGTCTAGATGGAAAATACAGTACCAAGCTGAATTAGTCGGTAAAATCCCAGAAAATACCAAACACTAACTGAAAACCAACGAAGAATAGAGCTTATAGAAGTCAAACTAAAACAGACCATGATAGATAATGATATCTTAATAAATGCTGTTGCTTTCTTCATTCGTGACAGTCAAAATTTAACAATCCTGTACATTCTTACTGAGCCAAGCGCATATTCCAAACTAATTTTGGGGCGTGCGACATGAGGTCATATGAAGCCCTATTCACCGCTTTTGAGTGAACCATCTGTATCACCAGATGTGTAGGTATAGGAGGTTGGAACAAGCAAAGGCTGCATTATAACGATGTAGATACAGACTTGTGTCTGGTCACGAAAGTGAGCCTACTTCCGACTGGTCTCCCGTTGCAAGATAATTTGAAGAACTTTATTCAAGGAGACAAACACTGATTAGCGACTCATATTTTCCCCAGTTGCTAGTAGCCAATGCGGTTTATCGGCGTAGTGAAGCGACCGAAAAACTTAGTGCCCACAACCTAATATTAAAAATAATTACAAGGTTAATGGCTTAACTGACACTGTAGAGAATTAATTGAACTTACTGAAATTAAAATATTTTAATGATTAGCGATGGTGCTAACAGAACTTGCTAACACAGAAAAGTTGCCCTATAACAATCACATCAACAGCGTTCTCGACCTGGTATTTACCTAATAAAGGTCACACCTCACGTGTTCGGGCTTGTTCAACTCTTGGGGTAAGGCGCGGCTTCTCCTTATTTGTATGGATACGGACAAAAACCTATATTTTAGGTAATTCAATGATTCGCAACTCTGACATACTCTTGTAATTATATACGATTTAATTATCATGAACTTTCTACAAACCTGATTTTTCAGATATATACATATATGAATAAGTAGTAAGAAAATTATCTATACAATTACAAAGAATACAACATAAACAAACCCTTACAAAGTCGCTGATAAAATTAACATGGTAAGTTTATTTATCAAAGAGCCATATTGTGATGCTGTGAACTACGATATTGTATTAGCGATTCTTGCAGCCAGGTTACCCAAATATCCATTCCTATTCCATTTTTAGCTGATAAAGTTATAATATCGGTTTTATCGGATAATTCACACACTGCTCGTTTTACACTCTGAATTGAAAAGTTATCAAAATCAGGTAATAGGTCAGCCTTGGTCAGTAATACGGCATCAGCCTCTTGAAATATTACCGGATATTTAGAGGCCTTATCATCTCCTTCAGCTACAGATAAAAGTACAATGTTCAGATGTTGGCCAAGATCAAATATTACTGGACAAACAAAATTAACGACATTTTCCATAAACAGAATATCAACTTTGTCAAAATCAAGTTCCATGATAGCTTTGTTTATCATACCTGCATCTAGATGACGATCCACACGGGGAGTAATCTGAAGAACGGAGGTTCCATATTTACGGATCAAGTTGGTATCATTGCCTGTTCCTAGATTGCTCTCGATAACTGCAACACTAACACCATATTCTTCCAATATCCCAATACTAGCTTCTAACAGACTTGTCTTACCACTGCATGGAGACGACATTACATTGATTACCAATATGTTACGATTATTAAAAAATGCTCTGTTATGTTCAGCTTGATGGTAATTATCATGTAATGAATGTTCTAATACTTCAGTCGATCTGCTTCCATCAAACCAGCTAGTGTACTCTTCACTTTCTTGAAGAAGATGATGGTTACCATCGAATATATGCCAGTTACAAGTATTACGCATAATAATGAACTCCGTTACTCTAGCCTTATCGTATTAAGGAATGATGAGCTTTATCTCTATTATACTCTTGAATTGAGGCTACCCCAATATTTAGACAAATGCACCTAATCCTTTTCATACGAAAACTCATTATCAATCATCTCTGCTAATTCTTTAAGTTCCTATTCACGCCCTATGTCAGGATTGTTGTCGCCTCAATTATAAAACTCCAAATTATAATCATCATTATAACGGCGTTTTTCAAGGTAGTTGTCGCCTAAGCTGTTAAGCTGCTTCTTTTTTGTTCTCTG
>NZ_BMQI01000102.1 GCF_014648035.1 Shewanella algicola
TGCGTGGAATTTAAGTGTTCACGATAAAACCGGAATCGGTGTTCACCATCACCGGAATACGCAATTCACAAAGTCTGGCGCATCTGCACACATCCACCTTGCATAATGAATGTCAATCATCGCAGTGCTTTCGTGACCTAATTGTCTAGCTATCCATTCTTTAGATATACCAGACGTGAGCGCTTGGCTTGCAAAAGTGTGCCTAAGTTGCCCAGCGCCTCGATGCTTCACCTCGGCCGATATTAAGAATGGTGTGAAAAACGTTTTATTAAATTGTTTCGCACTTAAAAACGGCTGATTTGTCTGAGTGTTGTAGAAAACGAGTGATAAATTTTCTATTTTTTTGGTTTTATTGTCGCGTTGTAACACCGAAATCTTTCTTGGCTTTCGATGTCCAGTTATCAATTTTTGTTGTGTTAATATGCTAATAGCAGAAGCACATAACTCAACTGTGCGTTGTGACCCAGGTGTTTTTGGTGTTTTATATTGCTTGTCGACTAATGCAATTCTGACTTTGAGTTTTGCGTTAATAAAGTCAATATCTTCCCAGCTTATTGCCAACAACTCACTTATACGAAGCCCCGTGAGTGCACATAACTGAAAAGCATTTTTCCCTGATAAACATCTAACGTTTGTTTGTGCTAACGCTGTTAATTCAGCTCGAGTGAAAGGACTAGGCTCAGCGTGGCAAACTGATAGGTTTTGAATTCCATCCATCGGGTTCCGAGTGATTAGACCATCACGAAATGCATTGTTGAATATTGCACGCAGAATGATATAAAACTCATTGATCGACTTGTTTGCATAGCTTTTATGTAACTTTTGACGCAACTGAATAATGTCGCTGTGCGTGACAGAATCAATATAACGTTGTCCGAACAACTTAATGATTTTTGATGCTTTGCAGCGTTCAGAACGTAATGTTGATGGAGCTACCTCATGTGTTCTTGATGATAAATATTGCTTAACATAATTGGAGACTGTTAAATCTTTCATTGCTTAACCTACGCAGGTCTTTGCCCGCTTTTTCTTAAGCGCAGATTAACAGATATTGAAACATACACAATACAAAAGTTAATAATAAATCGTTATATTTCAATTGATTATATGCCATTAACATTTAAAAAAGTCAATATTACAACGTCGTGAACAAAATAAAACATTACATAATCACAGTGTTAAATGTCATAGCGAACACGTTTAACATGACTGAAATCATCGTCAACAATTTATATTATGAGTAAATTATTTTTTGAATATGTTGAAAAAAGGCTGAGGGGGAGGAAGTATTAACGGTTCGTCATGACACAGTAACGTTACCGACATTGTTGAGCTGTCATAGCATGCAGTAACTTAGTCAACTTTACAGTCATCACTTTCAATACAAACAAAGTATCGCTAAATGACATTGTATATTGATGGGCAAAAATTATATTTGGCAGCTTTACCCACCTTAGCCGTTTATCTTGTGCTTAAGTGGCTTTTGCAAGTTTGAATCATACATAAAAAGCATTGATAATCGATATACCGCAAAATACTGTCATAGAGTTGTTCTAGACGTGCTTCGATAAGATTATTCTCGTAACTGCATTACGCAGCATATCGCCTCTTCTAAGGTTAAATAAACCTTCACTTTACTCAACAATCTTGTGTCTCAAGCTATTCAACCTCGAGTAAGATCGCTTTCTCGTCTGGGATTAAATCATGCACTGAGCATTCAAGAATCGCTGCAATAACATACACTTTCTCTAAGCTGATGCTTTTCTCACCGCGCTCTACGATACCAATATAGTTGAGGCTAAAGCCGCATTGCTGTGACAGGTCTTTCTGAAGTATGTCTTTTTCTTTTCTTTTTTCTGCGAGTTTTTTTCCAAACTCAATCGCAATCTTTTTTTTCATTCTTATCTTGTAGATTAAATTAAAACACACTATAGTGTGTTTTATGGTGATTAATCACTTAGCTAATATCAGTTTGCCGCTGCCTTATTAGCTAAACGCTCGCCCAGGGATGCTAGCATCCCTGGGTTTATTTACTCACAACTCGAATCCTTCAAAATGACACAAGTTGATTTTATAGACATTATTAATAAACATTGCCCCGTCGTGTTTACTACGGAATATTTGTTACAAGCCCTTATCTATACGTATGAGACTGAAGATGCTGCCATTCTTCGAAAATGCATGCATAACCACTTGTATCAATTAGAAAAACACCGCTTTGTGAAACGGCTTTCTCCTAAAAGAAGTCGCAACGCACAATATGAACAACGATTCAGTCTACAAGCCCCAATTCATATGCAGCCCAAAAGGCCAGACGGTACTTTACATAAGCACACTGATAATCAGAGCATGGTAAAAAACCACTATAATGTACTTCAGCAACATATCAAGCAGTTAACACATAAACTCAATGCTTTTAAATTGCTTAGTCATAAGTTTCATTTATATAGCCCCATCATCAATGGCAAAATCAAGGTGTTAGATACCGAGCTATATGCAAAAGGCATTGAGCTCAATGCCGTCAATGAATTGATAGATGAAATCAAAAAGTGCAGTAGAGGTTGAACGTAAGTTAGCAAAAGTGATTATTGACTAAACTATACTATTCGCACCGTAGGGGAAATCGTCATTAGGCTAACGGCATTTGCCGTTGAAAATGTTGGGTGGAATAGAGCTTGGTAATTAAAATTGTCGTCAAGGCGCTGTAAAGTCACCGGCGTTGTTACGCTGTCATGCCATAAGATAACTTAATTATCGTCGCATTAATCATGTCCAAACCGATAATGGTATCTAGCAGCGTTATCGGTTGTTGATTAGCAAACGCCTGGTTGGGTGTCTTTAGCCATAAAAGCATTCTATCTTGCGTACCAAAGTACTCTGTTCCTGCTTGAATAGTACTGATGAGCATCAACACACGCTCGGTCGCGATGGCTGGCAACAGCTTATCGTAAAGTCTTAATTTTACCCCTAATACTGTTTCTAATTCACGCCTAGATAAGCCCGTAAACGTCATCGCATTAGCTAGCATGTCAGCGGTTACCCCCTGCCGAATAAGCTCTATATCGCTATATGAGTCACGATTAAGGTGCTCGATGCTTGTACCAACCAATACTGAAAACGCTTCATTTAACATATAGAGCAACTCCAACAGAAAATGGTATTTGATAGCAGTATAAGTGAAATTCAAAAGCCTGAAGACCTAATTTATTAATGCATCAATAGGGGCTCAACATCTTTCGCTTCATACACACTTGTGAACATTTCTGCGTTACAAAGAGCGAACAAAGTTAGGTTTTCAGATAACTTCTAGTCTCCCAATTACCTACAACTCGTCTAATAACTGAGCACCAAAATCAATTTCTACACTTTCAACTAAACTTTCAGCACTTCTACGCATACTTGCTGTGAGCGGCACTAATTTGTCGGGGTGTTGTTGCATGTCATTTTCAAGAATAGATAAAAAACTTTCCAATTCAGCGGTATTAGGTATTGCATCAAACAATCCTTCGATTGTCTTTAAAGCGGCACGATATTCATCATCAGAACTCAGAGATATCTCATCGTGACCAGTAATAATTTCATTTCCGACAGAAGGAGAATCAAGCCATGCAGTTAAATCATCAGGAACTGGTGCCGTTGCGTCACATTTTAAAAGCAATATATTGAGTTTAGTATTCTTCATCATCAATTCTTCTCTTTGAATCGTCACTATTAGAGTAGCAACTCCCGACTCTGTGGTATTACTAAAATTTGATCGACTGATTTGTGCTTAGTTTCTTATTGCTAAGCTATCCTGTCACACTTTTGGACAGAAACAAGTTAGATTGCCAACTCTAATTGGTGAGTATCGGATTAAAATTTATATGGAGATAACGCCGCTTTCTGCGAAAAGTTGTCCAACAGCAGTGCTTTGTTAAATGCTTGATATCAGGATTGTGAGATCAAACCCATTAAACTCATGGTTTGGCCAATGCTTTACAACCAAGGCGATTGTTTTACCCTCAACTTTCTCAGAATATGAATTACAACCTGAAATAGCACTTTTCATCTCATCGGATAAAGGTAGCCCTAAACTAGAGATACTCAAGGCTTCCGCCATAGCTTCTAATTTTTCACATGCCTGATCTGTTCTGGAAGCATCATTCACGTAAACTCTAAGCTTCAGCACTTTAACAACGTCTTCAGAACCTTCAATATAATAAGCGATTTTATCAGGGATAATACCATCACTAAATTCTTTCATTGGGGATGATGCAAACCATTCGTCTTCGAACGATCTATTATAGAATCCAGTGTTCACCCCTTCGTTTACGAGAAATTCTTTGGCTTTGTAGGGGCTCCAACCTTGCTCTTTTGGTACTTCCTTTGGATTTTTCTCAGAATGTCTCACTTTAAATATATATTTAAAGGTATCAATCAGATCCGAGTGTGATTCTATGCTTGCTTTGGCGACTTGAAATGACCACCGTTCAAGCAGGCTGAGCCGAAAATTAAACAATATAAATGCATAGAATTTAGCCGCATATCTATGGAGCCGGCTCTTTATTGAAAACTTTAGACGAACAAAAACCTGCTCATATGTTGAATAAACCAACATAAAGAAAACAAATGGTAAGTAACAGAGAGTAAGCAATGGTGGAACAAAGAAGTCGTATGCAGTTTTTTCTTTCCCAAACTCACCAAAATCGCTCATTAACATGTACAAAGTATAAACGATTAAGACTATCCCGAAAGAGGATAGGCAATACTCTAGAACAACCTTTACCTGATGATGTTTTTTGTCGGTTTCAGCAATAGTCAGCATAGCTCCCAATAATGCTAAAACCGGAACTAGCAGAACCTCGATCCAAAGAGCGAAAGTATATACACCAACGACAAATTGAAGAATCGCTAGTAGTTTCAAGTTACCTAAAACTGAGTGCTTGAAAAAATGCTTATCTTTTTTGATTTTTTCAAGCTTAAATAGCGACATGAAACCAACAGAAACGCACCAAAAAATAGTATTTTTTAGCTGTTCAAAATTCCATAGTTCCAACTCAGAAAGCCAGCAAATGACAATCGCCATGTAAGCAACCATCAAACAAAGGACAGTCATTATTTTTCTAACAAATAAAGCTGCTAGGACACCTTTGAAGCCATTTCTGACCTCTGCCATTTTCGAGGAAGAAAAAATGTAAATCGAAATTGCCAGAAGCCATAACGCAATCGGCGTTTTTCAAGGTAGTTGTCGCCTAAACTGTTAAGCTGCTTCTTTTTTGTTCTCTGGGTTTAACTCCACCTCACCGATTTCATCCCAGTT
>NZ_BMQI01000103.1 GCF_014648035.1 Shewanella algicola
CCTGATCAGATCATGCCGATACGAAAAAGTTCCCTACTGTTAACAAAGTATGATCCCGCCCTGTATTGAGGAGGGGTTCGGTATTGCAGTAAAACTCGCAGTATCCTTAGGTGATATGGATAGATTTGACGCCCAGAAAATGGTCGAAACAGCACATAAAATCTGCCCATACTCAAGTGCAACACGCGGCAATATCGATATCACCCTTTCAGTTATTTAATACCTACATATATCTAAGAAGGAAATCTAATTATGCGTTATGTTCTTTTTATTAGCATTCTTATCAATATTTTACTTATTAGCTGTTCGGACTCGGAGCAAATCAGCTCAGTTCAGACTCCAAAGTTTGTTGAAACGAGTGCGCCCATTGATTCAGCTATCACCCAACCGGATGGATATACAGGGCGCTTGGGCGGCGTAGAGGATGTTGAAATTACGATTAAGTTGCTTCGGAGTAGAAATTAATGATGCGAACAACTAAATCGGTCAAGAACAGAGTGTACTTCGGTTTTGTATTGATCTTGGTTATGCTTTTGCTTTTAGTCGCACTAGGGATTACCAAGGTAAACTATATTCGCGAGGATTTAACTGAGATAACTGATATCCACTCGGTAAAGCAACGGTACGCAATTAATTTTCGTGGTAGTGTTCATGATCGAGCTATTGCAATACGAGATGTTACCTTGGCCGAAAGCCCAAGTGCCGTTACTACTCAAAAACAACTAATTATGGAGCTACGAAAATTTTACGACGACTCTGAAATGAAAATGGATTTAATGTTCAGTTCTGATATAAATTTTACAAGCAAAGAAAGCGAATTATTAAATAATATAGCTAACATTAAAAAATCTGCATTGCCATTGGCCGACAAGATTATTGTTTTAGCTGAGCAAGGTAAGGTAGAGGAAGCAGCAAATCTTGTTCGAGCTCAAGCTAGTCCCTTATTTGCACGTTGGCTTAAAGCAATCAATCAATTTATTGATTATCAGGAAAAAATTAATCAATCTACCACTATATCAGCCCGAGAGGTTGCTGATAGTTTCCAGTCAACAATGCTTGTCATTTCTGCTCTTGCAGTCGTTATTAGTATAATTATTGCTCGACTCATTGTTAGTAGCCTCTATCGGTCACTTGGTGGAGAGCCTGCACAGGCTGCAATATCTGTGTCGTTTATAGCTGATGGCGATTTGACGAAAATCATCGAGACCAAATATAAGGGGAGTTTGTTATCTTCATTATCATCGATGCGCGATAATCTTGATAAGATTGTATCTAATATTATCCGCGCGGGGCATGATTTATCTAATCAGGCAATTACTGTTGAGGATGGGTCAATTAAAGCCAGTGGGAAAGCTGATGCACAAGCTCAACTTACACAAGACACGCTTGAAAATCTTAGAATTATGAAATCGAAACTGGATGGAATAGCAGGCATCGCTGCTCAGACAGAAGAGAATTCATTACTTACAAGTAATTACTCACAAAATGGTATTATAGCAGTTGGCAAGAGTAGTTCTGAAATGCAGCGTATTACTGATACAGTCGACTCGACCGTGGTTCAAATTCGAAAATTAGAATCAACAACTAAGGAAATAGGGTCGATTGTGAGTGTCATTAGCAGTATCTCTGAGCAAACCAATTTATTAGCCTTAAACGCAGCAATTGAAGCCGCTAGGGCAGGTGAATCCGGTCGCGGTTTTGCAGTAGTTGCGGATGAAGTTAGACAATTAGCTAGACGCACGCAGACTGCGACTGAACAAATTGAGAAAATGATTAGTGAGGTGCAAAATGAGACACAAGCATCTGTCGCAGCAATGGAAACAACCCAGCCTATAGTTGAAAGTGGACGCAGACTAACTGAAGAAACTACAGTGTTACTTAAACAAATAGAGCAGCAAGCTTCAGCATCACTTTCAAATGTTAGAGAGGTTTCACTCGCAACAAAAGGGCAAGTGACTCTTATTAATCAAGTTTCTGAAGCTATGTCGACTATCAACAATATGTCCTCTGAATCAATTCAATCATTAAAAGGCAATCTTGGCGCAGCCCAAAAGCTCGCGAAAATTGCCAATGAATTAAATGAGTCAATGAAGTTTTTTACTGTAAAAAATGATTGAATAGATGTTGCAAAAAATTATAAGTGTGCTGAGTTATAAAAGTATATTAATCATTTTTTGTTTACTCTCATACAGATGATAAAATTCATGTTTACTAACAATCCATAAAGGTAACGCTTTCTGAGAGCAAAGCCATTAAAATGCTGATATGGAGCAAGGTTTGATTAATGGTCGGTTAATCAGGGTGAGATCGTGTACGTTTTTAATCATTTGAATACACGATCTGACGTTAACATTTAGCTATGATCTTATACTCCCTTTTTTCGGGAGCTCACCATGCATATAGGCCACTTCAAAGAGACTTTTCAAACCATAACAGACCAACGCCAAGGGGCTAAAGTGACCTACTGCCTTTTTGAAGTTTTTGTTTGGTTCTCTATGTGCCGTTATCGCAGGGACTAAAGGCTGGCTTGATATTCGAGAATACATACTTGGACATCATGATTGGTTTAAAAACAACAACCTATTCGTGAGAGGCATTCCTGCTGATGACACTCTAGCTCGTATCATATCAACGATAGTACCAGAACAATTTCATCAGTGTTTTATCCACTGGATGTCATCGATACACACGCTTACCGAAGGCCAAGTGATTGCTATCGACGGAAAAACGCTTCGAGGGTCGTACAATCGTGAAGATAGAGCCAGTACCATACACATGATTAGTGCCTATACTTCATCAAACAAATTAGTACTTGGCCAACTTAAAACAGAACAAAAAAGCAATGAGATAACT
Organism: Shewanella algicola; assembly: GCF_014648035.1. Lineage (GTDB taxonomy): Bacteria > Pseudomonadota > Gammaproteobacteria > Enterobacterales > Shewanellaceae > Shewanella > Shewanella algicola. The sequence continues at coordinate 2,854 of NZ_BMQI01000103.1, forward strand.
GCCATTCCTGAGTTGATAAGGATATTAGATATCAAAGTGGCTTTAGTAACTATCGATGCGATGGCTTGTCAAACAAAGATAGCCCAAACCATTGTGGAACAAGGCGGTGACTATCCGCTTGCCGTTAAAAGTAATCAGGGTAAACGGCGCGAAGCGATAGTAAAAGCCTTCTCTTTCTAACGAGCCCACAAGACAGATAAATCCGTAATTGAACACGGTCATGGGCGAACAGAGTGTCGTCAGTGCTATGTTATTGACAGTACAAACTTAGCAGGTGACTTTTCAAAGTGGAAAGGGCTAAAAAATATCGTTATGCTCGAAAGTTGTCGCCTTGAAAAAGGAAAACCAATCGAGCTTGAGTACCGTTATTACATCAGTTCTAAGGCGCTAAGTGCTGAACAAGCTGCGATAGCCGTTCGAGAACATTGGGGCATAGAATCAATGCACTGGGTGCTTGATGTCAGTATGGGTGAGGATGCATGTCAAATATATAACGCTCATGGGGCCGAAAATCTGTAATGCCTGCGTCATGTGAGTTTGAATATGTTACGAGTAGGGTCGACCAAGTTAAGCATTGTTGGAAAACAAAAACGATACATGATGAATACATTAATACTTGAGGCGGTATTAAAGGCTAGCTTTAGCGCCTAGATTAAAATTTAAGCGCTCATGCGGTGGCTCTAGTCAGTTAATATAACTACGGTTAATCGAATGGCTGTTATGCTGGCAACATCCTGAGCATAGTTCCGTATTGCCATTAGATATTTTTACCGGTTAAATGTTAGCTGGAGGAGGGATTGTCGATGTAATTTTATTGCTACTATTTTTGGATTATTCTCTTTCAAGGCAATTTGTTTATAGGCTTTTCAAATCCCTTCTATTTAAAAATAATGCTGATATTAACTCTAAAAATTGATATGTATTTTCAATCAGGGATCTTGTATCATTTTATTATCACTATGGCACGAGATCTAGGCTACAAATCCTTTGTTAAGATGCACTTTATCAATGCCTGGTAATCATTAGTATATTTGGTTAGTTGGTACTTACGTTTAACCTACACCTTATAAAAATAGCCCAAGAAGGGTAATCGAATTTTACTAACCATATTTCTTATACTTAATTTTGAAATTAATGTTATTTTTCATGTCGTATAAAAGGTTTTGTGCATTTAGATGTAAAACACAGTCTTAACAAGAACAATCTATTGCCATTTGAAAGTAAATTTTACAGACTACACTACAGGCACACGAGATCATAAGGTTTCAAATAAATCCATGATTCAAAATAACCGTCTCAACTTCCTTGCTACAAACGCGGTTCTTTGCTCGGTAATAATCTGATTGACCCTGCGGTCTGTTAAACCGTACTCTATAGCTAATTGCTCTAGGTTATTGCCCTTAAACTGACGCCAAATTTGAATGTCACGCAAAGCGTCTTTAAGGCTTTTTCCATTGGGAATATGCATGTCTCGCGTACCTAAATAGGTGGCAAGTGTTTTGGCCAATGCTACTGAATTAGGCACATTATTATCCTCTAGCGTGACACGCATTAGCTCACAAAGGTTTTGCAAGGTTGATGGCCAGCGCTTAAGTAAGTCCTCCCGTTCATCTGGCTTTAGATTTTTTAGGGTATTAAGTGCTTGCTCTAATTCTGCTATTTCGTATTTTAACAAATCCATTTGCTGGTCTCATTGGGTATGTTGAAGTGATGAATATCCATATTTTTCAATCCTTTGGCATTCTAAATAAATAAAGGAAACTAGATTATTTACAAGTCTTAGTAATGTGTTAGGCCTCTTCACGTTTGTACCAATTCTTAAGGCTTCCGAGTACTTGATAACCCATGTGTTATTCGCCTGAGAGCACTATCAACCCCTTCACCAAGTAGGCGTTTAATACCCTTCGTTACTATGCCAAATGATCATGTAGTGGCTCATGGTGATCCAAACACCGACAATCTCCCCTTTAATAGTCGCCTTCCGTGCTGACTTATGTTCGATAAAGCCTCTCTGTTTTATGCACTTAGTGCTTTCCTAATTTTGATGAGCTCATCACTAGCAATAATCCTTTGCCCGTGGCACGTTATGCATTGATAGGCTCCAAATAGATCAGGCACTGATGAAACGGTTCTCATCTTACAAGTGGTAGTGTTATCAGCAGGGTAACATTTAGGAATCGGTTATTGGTTTAATCGAATCATAATGTCTAAAAATGTATCCACGTATATTAAACCAGCCTTTAGTATCAACAATAAATACCCAGTGAACTTGGCAAAGGCAAAGGTGACTTTTGGCTCTTGGTGTTGCCCTGTTATTGTTAGAAAATATTTTTGAAGTGGTCAATTTACAGTGAGCTTACGAGAAGATAGTGTACATAGGTATTAAGAAGCGGCTCTGGCCGAAAGCCAGCGC
>NZ_BMQI01000104.1 GCF_014648035.1 Shewanella algicola
ATGATCAAATAAAACGAATCAATACACGAATCAATACACGAAAAAATGTCATAGATTGGGGTGGATTTAGCTAAAACCTAAACTAACAGTTACCATTTTTAAATATATTAGTTAGATCAAGTCTTAGCTAAAAAATACTCAATTTTTACAAATCAATTATAGTTGCATACCCAGAAGAACAAGCGAGAATACAGCTAGTATCGGTTGACATAAAAAAGCCAGTACTACTTCCTCCTACCCACCCTCCACCATAGCCAGAAGTACTAGCTAAACTTGACAAAGGATTACATGAGTCAGGATTTGAATCTGAGTTAGGGTCTTCTTCATATACATTTTCGCTATAATCATATCCACCAAGAATCTTTGTTTTATCTCCAGGATTATCTAGATTGATACCGTTGACTGAATCTATAATCCCTTCACCCATTTTACCCAAGTCGCCAACGTCAGCATGTCCAGTATTTCTATAATTTTGATACTGTTGGACGATTGAACCCGCTCTCGTCGCTTGACTTGCTGAATATCCCATACGTTGGGCCGCAGCTCCATAAAACCAATTACCAAATCCTTCAGAAGACATATAATTTGGATTATTTTTTAAATCATATGGTGCACCTGGTCCAAACTGAGCAGCCATATATGATGCTTTAAGCATATTTCTATATGCAACATTTGGAATCCCATCAAATGCAGATTTAGCAGCATCAAATTTATTTAAACTAGCATTTATATCGAAATTAGTTGGTTTACCTGCTGGGGGTTCTTGTGCTTCAGTGCATACTTCTGTCGCGCTTACTTTGCTACTTAACAAGGACAAGAATAAGAATAAGAATATATAATTAATGTTCTTCATCACAAATCCCTCGTTTGCAAGTGCCACCTTGATTCCCAGTTGAATTACTTGTATCTACAACATTTTCATTTGAAATAAATACCTGTATGGAATCATTTACATCATTATAAGAAATTTGTAGATTCTTATTAGAGTCCAGATTACTCAAAGGTTTATATACAAAAGCTACATCTCTGTCAGTAGAATTCAATGAGATGATATTGACTCCTTCTCCATTTGAATTACTTTCAGATATATAAGTACTATTACCATTTTTTATATCATAAAGCTTAATATTATTAGTGACCTTATCTTTTGAAAAAGTCACTATATCAATTTGAGTGTTTGGTTGAAGATTATAAAAAGAAAAACAATTAGAGTAACCATAGAACTTACTAAGCTCTATCTCCACAGACTTATTCTTTTCTAATTTTGAACATTCTATTTGAGTTGCGGAGCTAGAAAATGATAGAGAAAAGCAAAATGCTATTACACCTAGTTTGAGTAGATTTTGAAACATAAAAAGTCCCTTTAAGTAAATTGAAACAAAAAAATAACATATTAAGTATTAGATCGTCAAATGTAATGGTTATACAGGGGGCTGAATCTGCACGGCTAGCGAATTTTAATTCCAGACTCCAACAGGGTTGAGCGATAATCATCGTCTAACCCTGCCATTTTCTTTTTCCTCGCGATGCTAGCTGATTTGTATCATCTCGCTTAAGTAAAACCATGGCAATTTTACGCATCACATTAAATACCTGTGGGCCTTGTTGTTTCCGTATTATCTACTCATATTCACTGAAAGCCATATCTAACATCTAATGCATGCTTTCAACCTGCCAATGACTTCGTACTGCATTGAGCGCTTGCGCTGCATTTTGGGCTAATGAACTGATATATCAACGTGTTTCTATCGTATCTGTACCCGTTGATTTATCATGAACTTGCGATGTAACCTGAATAACACTCCGCAAGCCTGACATCTGTAAGGTTTAGCGAGCCAGTCTTTGTTTATCAATAACTGTTGGCAAGTTCTTGTTTCAATACGTCCATGTCCAGCGTTCATTTCAATGTGCTCATCCATGTTATTTTCATCAAAACCTTCTCGTTGACTTTTATGCCACCAAGCTTCTAATTCATCCTGCATGCCTGAGTGAGTGCCTTTAAGTGCGAAAATATAATCAGCCTTTTGCTTGATAGTTTGTTTCGCAATGCTTTGCTGGCATCCCATTGCAGCAAGCGTGATGATGCTGTTTTCAATATCTAACATCGCGAGTAACTCAGGTATTGCCGTTATTTCATTCGTTTTATTATCAACAGCGGTTTGCCCTAGTACTAATTGGTGCTGGCAACTTCATGCACTCACGGTATGCAATGCCGTTTTTCGGTCTTGTGTAGTAAATGAGCGTCGTGCAGTCATTCCATCAATGGCAATAATATCAGCGCCTGTCGTTTCTATCAGAGGTGAAATTCAAGGCTGAAAGGCTTTTTCTATTTCATTTGATTTTAATCGACAAATAACACGGGCGATGGTGTCATGCTTTGGTATACCACCAGGGAAAGTACCGTATTTTTTAGCCAATCAAGCTTAAGGTGATCAAAGTCCTCAATATCCTCCCCCCCCTCGGCCTCAGAGAGTACTGCACAGATAGCGAGTAGAAGAATATCGATGAGTTGATGTTTTTTACAACGTTCAATACGAGGATCTGTAATTGAATTAAAATGTGTCAGAAAAGTCGTACTCATTGTCATTTACTAAGGAAACTATTATTCCTTGATCAGATAATGAGTTATTCAATGTGAAAAAACACAAGTCAGGAATAAAATCATTACCGCCCCTAAGCCTGCGAGCATACTGTCTAAAAGCATCGGCAGTGCTGAAACGTTTGCCGCTATTGTCACCGCTAAATACGTGAACGCATTACCACTGTATCGCCAGGTTGATATTTTAAACCACTCAGGAATTGATATAAGCAGAGGCACACTCGTAAATTGGTGTCTACAGCTAGATGATAAAGTCCAAGCCATTATCGATGCAATGAAGGATAAGCTTCCTGAGCGAAAACTCATTTGTGCCGATGAAACAACTGTACAATCCCTTCGAGAAGAAGACAGAAAAGCCGAAACTAAGTCGTACATGTAGGTTTACCGCAGTGGTGAATTTACAGAAAACCCTGCGGTTATTACGACTATCAACCGAATCGTGCAGCCGCCTGTGTAAAGGATTTCCTAACGGGATACTCAGTCTACCTCCTGACCGATGGCTACAGTGCTTACAATGCGCTTGAGCAGGTAACTCAAGCCGCTTGTATGGCACATGCCAGACGTAAATTTACCGATGCACAAAAAATATCCCCCTCAAAAAAAGCAGGCAAACCCGAAAAAGCACTGAGTTATATTGCCAAACTTTACGGCATAGAAAAGCGGGCAAAATACTTAACCGCACAAGCGCGTCAACAGCAAAGAAAGCAACAAGCCGAACCTATCCTTAATGAGTTTTACAATTGGTTAAACAGCCAACATATTTTACCTAAAGGGGCATTAGGTAAAGCCATTAGTTACACCTTAAATCAATGGCCAAAATTACTGACCTATCTTGAAGATGGGGATATCAGTATTGATAATAATGTGACAGAGCGGGATATCCGGCCGTTTACCACAGGGCGAAAAAACTGGATGTTCTCGACGTCGGTGGGGGGGCTAAAGCCAGTGCGAATTTATACAGCCTAGTGATGAACTGCCGTGCCAATGATTTGAATCCCTACTACTATTTCCGTCATCTATTTACGGAATTACCCAAGCGTGCACCATCAGATGAACTGTCTAATTTGCTGCCGTGGAATGATGATTTAGGTGAAGCAGAATAACCTTCACTAGTTAATTGACCGCTTACCAATTAAAGGCTAATCAGGGTTGGGCAATAACATTTATCACAAAAAAATGTTGTCGTTCCCAACAATCAAAATCGAGACAAGACAACAGCTTGGAGTCGATATTTGAGCATTTAAATGCTTAAGGTCCAGTCTATTAGTACGCTATCACTTCATGAATGATTGGAAGTGATTCAGTATTGAAATAATTCATAGTGTTCAAAAAACACACACTAATGCGGTTGCCCTGGCTATGTATATAGTATTACCCTAAGATATCACTATAAAATATTAGCAGAAAAATACTATGAGAAAACTTACTGGGATTGTTTTATTTACCTTGATTGCTATTTATATAATATTTGTTATGTTTACAGATAAACATTTATACATTTATAGTTTTGATAACTACAAAATATTTGATGTGGCATTAAATTTATGTTTATTTATATTTGTATTGATTAGTTTTATTTTATTGAAAGTGAAAGTTAAATCATGGGCTTTTGTTGTCGGTTTTATTTTGGCTTGTTACCACATATCCGATTTCATTTCGTATAGTCATAAATATAAGGCTGTTTATAAAGCAAACGATAATAGCACTATTGTATTAAGAAGCTATAACGCTGGTGCGTTAGGGAGTGGATTGGTTAATGTTGTAGTTTATCAAAAAAACGGGTTGTTATTAGAACCAAAATCTATAGGATCATATGAACACGTTAGAAATGGTGAAATAACAAAGCATGGTGACTGTTGCATAAAAATTTCTATGATAAATTATGATAATGAAAAGTTCGAGGATATAATAATCTTGGATTAAAAACAGAATACTATCCTGTCTCTTGATCAGATCTCATAAGCTTTCGCCATCAACAATCATTTCTTTCGCGACTCGATAGCCTACAACATGAGACAGTAATGTACCCCAAACTGCCGATTAGCTTGCGAAGAACCATGATGATAAATCACATAGTTAATAAGTAAGCGGTTAATTAACCCCACATACCAATAATACTCACGCTTTAATATAGTGCCTTTTTCACCGGAGGTACTATGAACCAAGAACAAAAGCGCGCCCATTGGGTATCAATTGTTGAACAACAAAAACAAAGCCAGCTATCCATTAAGCAATTCTGTACAGACAGCGGCATCAGTTATCAAACCTTCTACTATTGGTCTAAGCGGCTGCGCGTTCCTGACGCCATGCAAACCTTGCACCCCATCATTGTCGATGAACATGAATATACGCAAGCTCTGTCGGTGAACATTACCTTTACCAACGGTATTCGCGCTGAATTTCCTGCTACGCTGAGCCAAGCTCAAATTAGACATTGGGTTGCTGCATTGCTATGACACCGACCGGTAATGTGTACCTAGTATCAGGTGTCACCGACATGCGAAAGTCTATTGATGGATTATCATTAATTCTTAATTATAGTATCTAGGTGCCGTTCCGATTTGTCAGACTATGGGTACAGTTTATGTCAAAGTATGGTTAT
>NZ_BMQI01000105.1 GCF_014648035.1 Shewanella algicola
AATTCTTTAAAAATGACATGAAGTACTTGTACATCCAAGTTTTCAACACTTCTATTTTCAATTTCCCAAAGTAAAACCTTACTTAAACCTATTTTCCCCGCGACGTAATCCAATGATAACCCTTTATTTACCCTAGCAATTCTCAGTTTATTACCAATATCAAAATTAGTATTGATTTTCATTGTTACAAGATACTCTTAAGTAAGGCGTTACATTTAAAAAATTTTGTATATTATTTCTTGCACCCAGAATTTAACCGTAAAACTAGATAAAAATGATTGCTCAAATGCCATAAAACTCTCTATTACTAACCAATGAATATTACTATTCTAATAATTTCAAAAACTCTGTGGTCAATAGCCTTGTTGGTGCAGTAAGAAATCGATTTAACTGAAACGATATCAATATACATAGCCCATAAACCTTGGACAGTGGGTTCACAAGTTTCTGACGAGACTAATTGATAACGCGAAACTGTAAATTAATGTTTTAAAACGGAAAATCCAACTTCAGGCTTAGCGCAAGTATCGTTTTGCAGTGAATCTTCTCACTCGGGGGTATAAAACAGATCCAAGTTCGAGTAAGCACATCGAGCAACAATGAAGTACAAGCGGCCACTATTCTGAAGACCATCACTGTAAATGTGAGTCATTTTTCACATTTGAAATTAATGATTAAATCTCTCGAGTTTCTTTTAGGCGTTCTTCACGCGCTATCTTAACGGCTATTTTTGTCAGTACATTAGCTTGACCTTTAGCGCTCACTATCACTAACGTGCCAAGACAAAAAAATGTGACGCTATATGCAAACCACACATAAAAGCCGTAGCCGCCCATATTCAAAAATTCACTAAATGATTCAAATTGCATTATTTTATTCCTTGAGCTTTCGCTAGTTCACGTACCCACGGACGCATACTATTTCGCGCCAGCACTTCCGCTTTAAATCTAATGGTTGAAATAGCGATAATTAATACCCCAAAGCCAAAGATATTTAGCAATAAGGGAATAAGCATTTCAGATGGCATCGCCGATTTTTCAGTAATCTTAATCGTCGAAGGCTGATGTAATGAACTCCACCAATCGACAGAATATTTGATAATAGGAATGTTTATTACGCCCACTATTGCCAAAATCCCCGCAGCCCGAGCGGCTAATACCTTATCTTCAAATGAGGCATATAACGAAATCACCCCAAGATACAGGAACAGTAAGACTAATTCCGAAGTTAAACGAGCATCCCACACCCACCATGTTCCCCACATAGGTTTACCCCAAGTTGCGCCTGTTACAAGGGCTATCAAGGTTAAAACCGCACCGACGGGCGCAATTGACGCTACGGCCCAATCAGCCACTTTAACTTTCCATACTAAGCCAATAAATGCTGCGCAAGCCATGCTCATATATGCCACCATCGACATTGAGGCTGAAGGGACATGCACAAAAATAATACGGTAACTGTCACCTTGTTGATAATCGGTGGGTGCAAATATCAATCCCCATGTGGTACCTACGGCGACTAACGCCAGTGCAAGGCCGATAAACCAAAACTGTAACTTTACAGCTACTTGATACGCACGCTCAGGCTCGGCGTAAGGATGAAGCCATTTCAACATAATCACTACTCACTGTGAAAAATACGCCAAGTATCATTGGCGCTGGATAAATAAAACGTTCTGCTTAAGCTAGCAACTCAACAAGTGTCTACTCAAATCAATCCGGAACAGTCAACAATTAACCAATAAGAATTAATTCATTAACGATTCGCGCTGCAAAGTAAGCGAGGAATATCAACCCTGCCCCGCTTATGGTATAAATCACTGCTGTACGAATTTTGCAGCCTTTAGAATACTGCTGCCACAACATAACCACATACACCAACCACGCTAAAATAGACAACACCATTTTATGGCCCATGCCGCCGACAAAGATGTTATTGAGAGAAATAAAGCCTGTGCCGATCGACAAGCTCAGCAAGATAAAGCCCATGATCACTAACTGATAAAGCTGCTTCTCTAACGTCAGTAAAGGTGGCATCGATGGCGTTTTGATTAGTTGTTTGGTCTTCAATTTATTCAAGATGACCCATAATTGTATCGCATACAGCGCCGCTATCATTAAGGTACTAAAGGCCATCAAAGATAAAATCACATGTGCCAGCACAGCAGGGTGCGCGTTAAAATGGCCAATATAAGATGAAGGAATGAGCCACATCAAGCCCACAGAAACGATAGCGCAGCCATACACCACAGTCGCCACTACCATCACTTTCAATCGAAAAATTAGCACAGTAAACGTGAGTGCAATTAACCAATTCACTAATGAAAACACATTACTCACACTAAAATTTTGTCCTTCAGGGGTAAATATCGCCTGGGACAACACCACAGCGTGTAACACCACCGCTATAGCTCCCGCAGCAGTGGCAAGGGGACGATTAGGACCACCAACGCGAAATAGCCGTCTTGACACGACTATCAGTGCAATTACATAAAAAATCATTGTCAAAACGAAACAACCAAGCATAGTGTGCAATCCTATCAGCCAACTGCCATTAAATTAAAAATGGGCAAAACCATGCAGCATGCGACATTGACGCGCCGACAATGTAGCCGAACACCAATAATGCAGCGATCCCCGCAAGTAGTTTTTGACCTCGGTGTTGGCACTTAATCGCCAACACGCCAAGGCCAATGTAAACCACTAAAGCTATTAATTTAGCTATTAACCAACTCTGTTCGACTACATTCATTTTTAATATTGCTATCAGTACGACACCCGTCAACAGCAGTAAGGTATCGTTAAGATGGGGTAATACTTTCAAAAACTTAGACTGCATTCCTGCACTTGCACAAAATGAACTCAACCAACGATAGGTAAACAGCGCCACGCTGACTAAGGCCAACATAATGTGTAGATTTTTTATCAGGGTGTAATAGAAAACCATTTCTCTTATCCTTGTTTATCTATCAATTTTTCAGTGGATGATGACATGGTGTCGTCGGCCGCTTAACCTCACATCACTGACGGACAGAATACAGCAATAACGCACCATTAGATTTTAGGCTATTATATTGCTAGCAATTTAATTTACTGTGAGATGTCGCTCACTTCAGCTAGGTGGATAATCTGATCTACGGCAGCAAGCATTCTCATTCTTGCTGCAGGATTACTAGGGTCTGTTGATCTTTGCTATTCAAATGTTGCTCAGCAATACATCGATAACCACATTAACGTAAACACCAGTGAAACCATATTGGGGCTTTGTTTCCTCATTTAGATCGGCAAATAAAGCTCTCCAATATGAACAAATATCAAACAACATATTGAGTTTCAGGCATACCTAACCCTGTTAGCGCGTTCAACGCTTTGAGCATGGCGTAAGTTTCACTTACTTGGGCATTGTAAGTTCTCATACTCAAGCGTCCACCGACTTTTCCCTAAACCATCACCAATGATTGGGCGACCTTACTAAATGTTAGGCCATGCGATTTTCATCGCCTTGATATAAGCAGGTCTAGCGCAAATATCGGCTAAATAGCGTTTCACATGTGGCAAATCGTCAACCGTTCTACCACCAAACAATGGCAGCGTTGTCAGCGCAAATACCGACATAATATCGGCGCAACTAAAGCTGTTTCCAGCTAAATATTGGTTTTTACTCAAGTGATTATTGATGTGTTGATAGTAGCCTTCACGTCGCCTCAACAAAATTTTTTGCACAGCACTATTGAGAGTCTCCGACTCCTTAAGAGCCAACTCAGCCATAAATACTGTCAAGGTATTACTGTTAAATTGCATCCAATACAGGTAATCAGCATAGTTTTCATCGGTATGAGGGATTACCAAACGACCGTTACCATATTTGTGGCAAAGATATTCGACAATTGCATTCGACTCACACAGCGTCAGTTCACCATCTTCGATGATAGGTGATGTGGCAGCAGGATGAAGCGCTAAGTATTCATCTGGCGCGGTGTTGTCTTCTACTTTACGCTGATAAAACTTGATGTTGTAAGGCAGGCCGAGTTCCTCCATCAACCACACGATACGGTCTGATTGTGAAACGCCTAAATGATGAATCGTTATCATAAAATTCCCTCGCTAATCCACGATGATAAGTTATTAACTTTTACTTGCATTATGCAAGTGATTGACTGGTTATAATCCAGATTACTTGCGTTAAGAAAGTGATGAAGGTAGCATTTCCTGCATCGTCTATCGCAACGAAGTCACAGCTATGAAACATCGTTCTGTGTGCCCTATTAGCTTGGCACTAGACCTCTTAGGGATAAATGGTCACTGTTAGTTATTAGAGATGCGGTTTTCTGTGGTGCTCAATATTTTAAGGACTTTAAAGCCGCCAAAGAGAATATCTCTACTAACATTCTTGCTGATCGCTTGAAAAGCTTAGAAAACAATGGTTTTTTAAAAAAACAGAAAGACCCATCCAACGCCAAGCAATTTATTTACACACCGACAGAATTGGCCTTTAAATTAGTCCCCACCCTTATCGAACTGGTGGTTTTTAGCAGTGATTGCGGGTGAGCGTTACGAATGGACGTTTTCTAAATCGGATATACTCCGAACTGGTGAGTCGAAGAATGAATTTCTTCGCTACAGATTGAAATGAACTAACAGTGCAACATTGGGCTTCTGCATTGTAAGAAGCCCTATTCCACGCCTATCTAACCGCCATGGTGTCCACCACCATGATGGCCGCCATTACCGTTACCGCACTCATGAATGGTTTCTTGTCCCCCCTGAGAGCCAGTCTCGATGGTGATAGTGCCAGAATCTTTAAACATCACATACTGGCCACCACTGATATCGTCAGCTATTGGATCATCCAGATGCCCTAAGCAGCTGTAGCCCACTCGGTACTCACCTGCAGGCAGGTATCCCATAGTGAAGTACCAGTTACCGTTAATATCTTGTATCATCGGACTTACCGCCGAAGGCAAAGTACGTCCACTTGGAGGCATGGATCCCATATCGCCCATCTGACTTATACCGTTGAT
>NZ_BMQI01000106.1 GCF_014648035.1 Shewanella algicola
TTGTTGAGCAGTGTTCCATTGCATGGAACCGATTTATTGCAGAGCCGGAAAGGGTGACTCAACGATGTTCTAGACGGTGGACAAAACTGACCAATTAATTAATGTAAATGGTATAAGTATAAACGCTAGTTGCTAACGCAATGGGCTTATCACGACTGGAATTTGAGTTTATGCATCAAGCTTATTTATCAAGATGAGCGAGATAGCAGCGTGGTTTATATGCCTACGTGAGAGTAGGTCATTTCTAGACGCCAAATACACGAAAAAGCCCTAGCAGAAAGTGCTAGGTCTTTTTTCGTATATACACTTACTTAAGTTCCAGACAATTTAAGGCACTTCCTATATCCATATAGGTCACGCGAAAAGTTAAACTCGAAGCATCCCGCAGTTGAGCGGGTTCCTCCTCTCAAAAGGCCGTTATATTGCTCCTGCAATAATGGCATTTCCGCCATTCCTGGCGATTAGCCCTTTCCGGGAAAGTGTTTGCTGAATGCTGCATATACAAGACGCACTCCTTTTTTCTCATGTGGGAGTAGGTCATTTTCAGGCGCCTAATTTACTCGAAAGAGTCGTGATAAGCCCTTGCTACTGCCGCGGACCTTTTAGGTCTGGAATTTGAGCTTTGTGCCTAAGCTTAAGTGTCAATCTATAACATCAAGACTGAGATAATGGTTTTACACTATCGACTAAGTGAAACGTTTATCGTTTCACCCTCTTGTTTACCATAATTAATGCATAGGTAAGCAATGGGAATAATGCAAGTTAATGTACAATAACAGCACTTTTTAGAAACGTAATCATTCTATGACTATTTCACTTACGCCGTTTAATACTTTTGGTCTCAAGCAAGATTGTGACACCCTTATTGATGTAACGTCTAAAGCCGGACTCATTGCAACTTGCAATAAGCTGTATAAAGAGAATTTTCCCATGCTAATCCTTGGTGGTGGGAGTAATCTAGTTTTTACTGAAAACTATCAAGGCTCTGTCGTCAAAGTGTCTACAAAAGGTATCGAAATAACGAGTGATGACACGCATTATTATCTGACTGTTCAAGCTGGCGAAAATTGGCATCAGCTTGTCGAATTTTGTTTAGAGAAAAAGATTTATGGTTTAGAAAATATGGCACTGATACCTGGTACTGTAGGTGCTGCTCCGATTCAAAATATTGGTGCTTATGGGGTTGAGTTCAATCTATTTTGTCATCGGGTAGAATTTTTGCAGTTAGACACAGGAAAGTTGACGACATATAACAAGCTACAATGTGAGTTTGATTACCGCGAGTCAGTCTTTAAGCAACGTCTAAGAAACTTAGCGGTGATTACTCAAGTTACACTGAAATTAGCTAAAAAATGGGTGCCTGTTATCAACTATGGTCCATTACAACACTTTGATTCTTCAACTGTAACGGCAAAGCAAATTTTTGATTGTGTTTGTCAGATTCGACAGTCTAAATTACCCGATCCAGCAAAATTAGGTAACGTAGGCAGCTTCTTTAAGAATCCTGTGATTTCTGTTGAGCATTACAATACATTGAAGGCGTCATTTCCAAATTTAATTGCCTATGAGCAACCTGATAGACAATTCAAGCTGGCAGCCGGTTGGCTGATCGATCAGGCTGGGTTGAAAGGTGCTAAGGTTGGTGCAGCGACAGTGCATCAAGAACAGGCATTAGTACTGGTTAACCTTGGTACTGCAACGGGGAGGGACGTCTGTCAATTAGCGCGGAAAATAATTGATGCCGTTTATGATAAGTTTACGGTGGTCTTACATCCTGAGCCTAGAATTATTGGTTCTCAAGGAGAGGTAAAAATTAAATGAACGATCATTGGTTACGTAAACGCCAAATTCTCAATTGTTTAACTCATCAACATTTTGTTTCCGGAGAGGTAATTGCAAAGAAGTTGTCACTAACCCGAGCTGCGATTAATCAGCACATAGACGGCTTAAAAGATTATGGCATTGAAATTTACAGTGTTAAGGGGAAAGGTTACAAATTGGCTAATCCCATTTCATTAATTGTTGAGAGTCAACTGGTTAATGCAATAGAGAATCGTTGCTTTTATTTTGATGATACCAATAGCACCAACGCGTTTATGTTGAGTCATGCCACTGAGCTTAAATCGGGCGATATTTGCGTTGCAGAGTATCAATCAGCAGGTCGCGGCCGTCGGGGACGGCAATGGGTTTCTCCTTATGGCCATCATATATATGCATCATTATTTTGGCGTTTTAATCAGGATATTTCCCAAGCTAGTGGCTTAAGTTTGGTTGTCGGCTGCGCAATCGTCAAAGCATTGCAAGATTTTGGTGTGGAAGAATTAGGATTAAAATGGCCAAATGACATTTACTTAGATCATAAAAAATTGGCTGGGATCTTGATAGAAGTGAGTCAAACATCTTCACAACATACGGATTTAGTTATTGGTTTCGGTATCAATATGAGTATGTCTATTGAACAAGGTGATTTAATTGATCAACCATGGAGCGACTTATCGACTATGGCGAGTATGCCAGATAAAACGGCATTATTAATAAAGCTGCATTCACAGCTGAAACGTGATTTACAACTATTTGAACAACATGGTTTGACTGAGTTTGCAACTCGTTGGAATGAACATGATTTATTTATTAATCGTGAAGTAACACTCATAATGTCACCTAATTCTGTTACTGGGTTTTGTCGAGGTATTGATAATCAAGGGGCTATTTTATTAGAGAATGAACAAGGTATTAATGCATTTGTGGGCGGTGAAATAAGCTTGCGGGCAGCACAATAAAATAAATGTATCAATTACAATTTAGTATAGCTGTGTGTGAAATATCACTTACGTAACAAGACTTTACTCATTAAATGGTTAGGGCCTTTTTGTAAAATTAAATGAGCTCTTTCACGTGTTGGTTGAATATTAAGATTTAAATTAGGACCGTTAATGGTATCCCAAATATTGGCGGCAATTGCATTGGCTTCATCATCTGTTAGCGATGAATAATGATGAAAGAAAGACTCTGGCTCGCTAAATGCGCCTCCTCTGAACTGTAAGAAACGTTGCTTATACCATTGCTTTAATAATGATTCATCTGCATCGACATAAATAGAGAAATCGACAAAATCAGAAACGAAAGGTCTTCTAGTATCAATAGGAGTATCCAGGCCAGTTTGCAGTACGTTAAGGCCTTCAATGATCAAAATATCAGGTTGCCGAATAGCCTGATGCTCGTTATGGAGTCTGTCATAAGTCACATGTGAATATAAAGGCGCTAATACTTCTTTATCACCTGCTTTTACAGCTGAGATAAACTCTACAAGCATTTTCATGTCGTAGCTTTCAGGAAAGCCCTTACGCTGTAATAACCCTTTGCGCTTTAAGTCAGCAAGCGGGTATAAAAATCCGTCGGTAGTGACAAGATCGACCTTAGGATGCTCAGGCCAGCGTTGTAAGAGGGTTTGAAGGATACGTGCAGTGGTACTCTTACCGACGGCAACACTACCAGCAATACTGATAATGTATGGGCTTGGGGTAGCTTGTTGCTCTAAAAACTTTCCAAGAACCAGCCCTCGTTGCTGTTTAGAGCCTACAAATAGGTTTAGCAAGCGACTAAGAGGTAGATAAATGTCAGTCACTTCATCAAGAGACAGTTTTTCATTCATACCGCGAAGGTTTTCGAGTTCAGTTTGACTTAAGGTGAGGGGCACTGATTTACGAAGTTCAGCCCAATGCTCGCGCTGAAAAGCAAAGTAAAGTGCATCTTGTATTGAGTTAATTGAAGTCATAACCATTCCTCTAGGTTGGTCAGGCACATTACACTATCGAATAATGACCGACAATACTTTGATATTGATTTGTGGGCATGTGGAATATATTCGATTAGAAATTGTGCTTTTTTTTTAAAATGAGGCCAAAAAAGCGTCATTTGAAACTTTTTTTAAGTTTTTTAGCATTTATCTATTGCACTCCTGGGCACATTTACCTAATATCCGAACCCGAAATGACACGCCGGCATAGCTCAGTTGGTAGAGCAACTGACTTGTAATCAGTAGGTCCCGAGTTCGACTCTTGGTGCCGGCACCATTTTACTGGAGGGGTTCCCGAGTGGCCAAAGGGATCAGACTGTAAATCTGACGGCTCAGCCTTCGAAGGTTCGAATCCTTCTCCCTCCACCATTTTTTCTAGGTAGTTAGGTAGCCTATGTTAGGTTGCGCGGATGTCGTATAATGGTATTACTCCAGCCTTCCAAGCTGATAACGCGGGTTCGATTCCCGCCATCCGCTCCAAAATTTGATTGCTGATATGGCTCAGTTGGTAGAGCGCACCCTTGGTAAGGGTGAGGTCGGCAGTTCGAATCTGCCTATCAGCACCAGCCTGTCATTATCCTAACGCCTAAACAATAATTGATTCGATGTCATATTTATGCATCGGATTTTTACTATATCTGTGTTTTCATCACCAAACTATTGGATTGAGGCAATACCATGGCAAAAGCTAAATTTGAACGTAATAAGCCCCACGTAAACGTAGGCACCATCGGTCACGTTGACCATGGTAAAACAACTCTTACTGCAGCTATC
>NZ_BMQI01000107.1 GCF_014648035.1 Shewanella algicola
TAAACTCTCAATAGAGTACGTTTTGATAAGCAGTTACACAAAATTAGTTACAGTCTCGATTATATAAATTTCCATATTCATATTTGGAATCAGATCTAGCCCATAAGTCACTCGGCCTTGAATAATAAGCTTGTGAGGCTGATATATTACTCAACCTATCACCTAACAATTTCTCTGTTGTTGCCGGATCAATTGTGTTTTCAGCTAAATCAACAGAACTCGTTGTTCTTACGTCTTTTTGCTCTTTTGAAACGACAACGACAATATTATCTGTATGATTTTTTTTAGATGCAGAATTAGATAAGCCGTAAAATGATTGAACACCGCTGTAATTTCCTGACTCCTCCTGATTGTAAGCCGCAAGTCTTGAAGATTTTTTATTAATTCCCCTGCTGCGTCCCCAAAGAGACGAGCTTCTTAAACGATTAATATTGGCTCTATCATCTGACCTAGTGGCTCCCCAACCAATCGGAGTTTCTTTATAACCACGCCAGCGACATCCAGACCAACTGCATCTATATTTAGATAAATGAAATCCTATTGTATCCATTGAAGTCCATGACTCTGCATCATTTCTATTTGAAACAAGTTCACTTCCGCCAGCTTTTAACGTTTTCCAGCGTAATGGCCACAGAGTTTTACTCCAAATAGAACTTAACTTATAACTTCGCTGCTCGCTAAATGGATCTCTTGAATCCATAATGACAGCTTTAAAGTCTGTAAATTGAGTGTTATACCTGTTCTGAAGGTTTCGGTTGTGCTGCTTTTGAAAAGTAAACCAAACATTGCGTATATCATTAATAAGTTGTGCATTTTGTACCAAACTTAATTCCGCTTTATTATCGTTTGCCTTAACGATTTGTTGCGCTGTAGTAAACGAAGATACTGCACTTGCATAATGAATAGCACTTTGAGAAACACGAAGAATACCTAATATAGAATTTTCTGCCGTAATCATTATTTCAGTAAATGGTTGTACAACCTGATTTGCATAACCAACACCGCTGCGTATTGCATTAATAACCTGCCCAAGATAAGGGACCCAACAAAGTGCTGAGCATGCATTTTGAGTAAAGCGATCTGTCATATTAAACCACGAAGATAATCCAACCATTTGTGCTACTGCAACTTGGTTAGCTACAGAAGCTCGATTCGTATAGGCTTTAAAATTAAAATCTCTCACGGCAATAGTTGCGATACTGTAAGCAGTATTATCTGCTGTATGCTGTAGTTTTGTAGACTTTATATTTAGTTGAGCGGTGTTATAACTGTATAACACCGTCATCGCTGCAAAAGACATTAATATTAAAGAAAGGACTAAAGATTGTCCTTTTTGCTTTAAAAACTTTGTTTTACTTTGCATTAGAAAGTTCATCCATGAGTTATGATAAGGCGTTAATCTACAACCGTTCCTCCACCGCCAGTACTCCCTCCACCGGAACTACTACTTCCTGCAGCCGAATTAGCCCCTTCATTATAATTACCCAAATTATATTTTTTAGCCGCGACAGTAGTTGCAGCAGTAGCAGAACCTTTTGCAGCTGTAATTTGAGCAGTTGATTCTTGTCCGGACATTTCAGAAGATAACCCAGCGACTTGATTACGAATAGTTTGGCCAAAAAAGCTGTACACACCAATTGCTGAAACCGCGATTAACGCCACAATAATAATGTACTCGGTCATGCCTTGACCCAATTGACTTTTTTTCATATCAGAATCCTTTTGATAATAAGATAACCTACCTAATTAAATATAATTAAGTAGGTTAGTATCTAATTATTTAGCACTTTTGTTAGCAGCTTCATCATAATTGCCTAAGTTATACTTTTTAGCCGCGACAGTAGTTGCAGCAGTAGCAGA
This sequence comes from Shewanella algicola, assembly GCF_014648035.1. Taxonomy (GTDB): domain Bacteria; phylum Pseudomonadota; class Gammaproteobacteria; order Enterobacterales; family Shewanellaceae; genus Shewanella; species Shewanella algicola. The sequence continues at coordinate 1,861 of NZ_BMQI01000107.1, forward strand.
ACCTTTTGCAGCAGTAATTTGAGCAGTTGACTCCTGTCCGGACATTTCAGAAGATAACCCAGCAACTTGGTTACGAATCGTTTGGCCAAAAAAGCTATATACACCTATCGCAGAAACAGCAATCAATGCCACGATAATAATGTATTCGGTCATACCTTGACCTTTTTGTTTCAATTTGTTCACCTTCGAACCTCCAATGTTAAAGTTAAGCATTTACTGAAAAATTTTTACAGCGTACAAATTATTTCACATAAACAAAACAAAACAATTATCACTAATCACTAATATTTAATAAAAACCCATACTAAGTAATGTAATGCAATTTTGATAAAAGCAGTGTAAAGCATTGATATTTTATATATTTATATAAAATAATTTAATGAATACTCTCGATCAATTCGAAAGTATACAATCTATATCTAGAATGTTATGTCCATATGATTAATGATCGCAACCAGACACCTTATTTACATTATCAAAACAAAACACTTACAACAGGGAGTTGAAATGTTAAAACCTGCGCTAATGTCATTGACAATCATCATGACGATGATGCCAGCAATAAATGCTTTTTCTGCGACAACACAAGAATTATTTTCTGAGCCCAAAGAGGTAAAAGATACAAAGAATGAACTTAGACACTTCACGCCGGTGCAATTGATTACAGCAATTGATGACAAAAATATTCAATCGCAAGAAGTGAAAGGCAAACTGACTAGAACCAACTATGACCTACCGCCGTCTTATACCCCTGCGCATTTAATCAATAACTACAAAAAACAGCTTAACGCACTCAATGCTGAGATTATTTTTGAATGTGATCAAGCAACTTGTGGTAATGAACGTAAGCTATCCTCATTTATATCGCCTTTGACAAATATTTCCAGTAGTTCGCCATCACTAATAACAGCACATATTACCCTGCTTAAAAAGCAGGTTTACGTATCGATATATGCGACTGGCTGGCAGAATGCGACCAATGTAGAATTGGATATTATAGAAATTATCGATGAGCCATTAGATTTGGTGACGACTAATCAAAGTTATTTATCACAGGCTGTGAGTGAAATAACGGTTAAAGACAATAGCGATAAAGATACTAAAAACTCAGTTGATCACCCGATGCTAAGCAGAGTCCCTGGAGCTTACATACAGGAATATATCACTCATGGCTTTAACCAAACCTTAGTACTTGCTGGAGATAACTATAAAACATTGGAGCTGGAGGGGAAGATTACTGATATCTCTTACATATTACCGCGCACTTATTCTGAATTTGAGATTGATGCGAACTATTTAAACGCATTAACCAAACTTGGTTTTACTGAAGTTTATACCTGTTTGGGAAAGGCATGCGGAGATGAAGATACATTAAAAACTAAGATCGCATTACATTCAGCAATTGGCAGCGAAGAAAACCAATTTTATCGACTCTATAAGCTAGAAAGAGCTGAAGGTGACGTTTACGCTATGGTATACGTCATTGGGTTTTCAGGACGATTATCTGCTGAAATCCGAATCATTGAAGAAACCACATTAAACAATAACCGAGTCGGAATTGATTTGCAGGGTTTAACAGACGAAATAGCCAAAAGCGGCCATGTGGCATTAGACGGTTTGTTGTTTAAGTATGATAGCGATGAACTACTGCCTGAGGCTTATCCGATTGTAGAAGTCGTAGCTCAATACCTTCAAACGCACCCTAAGCAATTATTTTACGTGGTAGGACATTCAGACGATAAAGGCTCGCAAGCGTATAACCAAACCTTGTCAGAAAAACGTGCTACAGCAATTAAAACCCGCTTGATAAAACAGTTCTCTATTGCTGCACAGCAAGTGGAAGCCAAAGGGGTTGGCGAGTACTCGCCTATTGCCAATAACCTTGATGAAGCGGGCCAAAAGCTAAACCGCCGGGTTGAACTGGTTATTCGTTCAGACAATAAATAAGCCTGTGCGGCATAACACTGACTAAATAACCTGTCACAACATTCATTCATCGAGTAGGGTGAGGCGTCACCGCCCCATCCCTCTCACAGAACCGTACGTACGGACCTCGT
>NZ_BMQI01000108.1 GCF_014648035.1 Shewanella algicola
TTTTTTATCTCTTTGTTTTTAAAGATAACGTGTGAAAAATGATCGAGTATGATCAGCCCCTGCTAATACTGTCTTTTCCTACTCCATCTTTGATAAGACAAAGCTTTTCGAGGTGGCTACTTTGGGTTATTTGTTCCGTACCAAAATTATTAAAAATAGTACTTAGATTATCGTTCAATGCAGTAGCAAACTTAGGTCCAAGACCTAAACCACCATTTCCAACTTTGCTGTAACCAAGCCAATTCTGTTTGACTTCAGGAAAAAGAAACCAGTGCTTAACTAGACCTTTTGAGATAACACCTTTATCAGAAATCTCTCTGAGGAAAGTGATATATTTTATTATTTCTTGGTGTAGTACTTCGTACTCCCCCTTATCACTACTAAACAACAAGAACGGGTCGATAAATACTGGAAGGTCATTAATCAATGAAATATTGAATGCGCCATATTCATCAAGATCCTCCTTGGATACTCCAAAATAGTCAGAAAAATATATATTCATTCGGTCCCTCTCTTGAATCTAACGCCGCATTATACGGAATAAAACAGTGAGTAAAATATGCAGCAAATCGAAGCGTAACCAACTTTTTTGTAAGTTTAAATGCTTTTAAACGATTTTCCGTGCGCTTATGTCTATGTGGTTTTGGTATAACGTACTTTACACAATAGACTTAATACATCTGGAACACATTGAATGGGTATTTCAATTTCATAGCCATGAGCTAATTGAATTATACCTTTTACCCTATCAGCAACGAAAAAGTCAGTCAGAATACCAAGGGCTATCCCATTATGTTCTTGAACTTCAGAATAAATATGATAGATATCTGACGTATAGTAAAAAGGAGTTCCAATTTCAAGAGTCTCATAGGTGGTTCTGCTTCGTTATTCTTCATATGACTACTTAACTCCTAAATCACATAGACGCCTTAATAACTGGCGTATAGGTTGGCGTTATTTTTGCGGCTGTTTCATTTTCAAAAATGATAACAACCGTAATACATCCAGTTGATTAACATGTTATAACTCAGTTTCTGCAAGGCTAATCCGATGCGATAAGGTTAGCGATAGATCAATATAAGCCTCAATTGGCATACCATGTAGATTGAAATCTCGATCGTGAGCAGCTTTATTACGTAACACTCGTAATTGATTAAACATCTTAATTTCTTTTTTGCTCAAAGACGTATCAGCCAATTGCCTTTGCATGCTGAGCGGACTCCTGCCCTCACCATGAGCAGAAACTACAGCAGAGCTTTTGGATATTACATGAGCTGATGCGTGTTCAATTTCACGAAAAGCTTCTAGAACGGCCGAACGAGGTGAAATATCAGCTAATTTAAGTAAAAAATTGTACTTTTCCATAACCTCATTCGAAGGTTCACCATTTTCAACTCGATTAACTCCTTCGGCTTCTTGTTCTCGAATTAATTTACTAACTCCCTCAGCAAATTCAAGCTCTGTATCTTTATGCTTAAACTTTTTAATACGAGGGATAAGGTCGGCAATTTTGTCTTTTAACTGAAAAGCAATAAGTGCCACAATTAAAGGCCATGCTACAGCTTTAACTATTTCGACAATAAACGTTTTCCAGTCCAAAATTTATTCCTTAACTCCACATTTCTATTTGAGTTATAAAGTTTGTATAGTGCTCATGCTCGTTTACCTCATTCGACCAGTAAAAATGCGCACTCTTAACTATCTGTATTACTAAGAACTTATTGTAACCATCCCTTATATAGATCATATTTTAAGAGAGTTTTCCTCATTTAATCGCTCATACATCTTGGGCGGTAAATCGTTCAGTGATTCATGTGGCCGATCATAATTATATTCTTCAAGCCAACTATCTGTGATTTCCCTAACCTCAGTCAAGCTATTGAACAAATAACAGTCTAATACTTCATTTCGATACGTTCGGTTAAATCGTTCAATAAACGCATTTTGAGTTGGCTTACCAGGCTTAATAAAGTCTAACTTGATACCGTGTTGTTCGGCCCACATCTCAAGTGCATGTGAGATAAACTCAGGCCCATTATCTTGTCTTAAGCGCTTTGGATAACCGCGATAGGCTGCGATCCTATCCAGTACACGTATAACCCGTTGCGCAGGTAAGCTTGAGTCCACTTCTATCGCTAAAGCTTCACGATGGTAGTCATCAATCACATTAAAAGTTCTGAACGACTTTCCTGAAAACAAGTTATCGCTCATAAAATCCATTGACCAGCATTCATTTGCCTTTACAGGAACGGTTAGTGGCTCTGGCTCACGTGACGGTAAGCGTTTTTTACCTTTACGTCGTAAGTTAAGTTTTAAACCACAATAAACGCGATACACACGTTTATGATTCCATTTATGACCAAGTAAGCGTAACCGTTTAAATATCTTTCGAAATCCATAAGCCCTATGTTTCTCTGCGATGTCTGATACGGCCTCAATGATGTCATTATCATCGATACGCTTGAGTTGGTAATAAAATGTGCAACGACTAATACTTAGCGCATCACAAGCCAACACAACACCTAGGCCAAATTCATTAATGGCATAGTGGGCTAACACCTTCCGCTCTGCTGGCTTTATAGCTTTTTTTCAACAATGTCTTTTAACGCCATGTTTTGCAAACTGACATCTGCAAACATCTTTTTAAGCTTGGCATTTTCGGCTTCTAATTCACGCATACGGGTTAAATCAGAGGCTTGCATCCCACCGTATTTCGATTTCCATTTGTAATAGGTACTTTGACCAACATTATGTTTGCGGCATAACTCAGGCACAGTAAGGGCGCCTGATTCACCTTCTTTGAGGATGTTGATGATTTGGCTTTCTGTAAAACGTGTCTTTTTCATGTGATTCTCCATTTGGTTTAGTGTAAATGGAAAACTCTATTTAAAACATTCTGATTTTAAGGGAGGGTTACAGGTTACACAGCCATCGGGTATAACTCTAAATCATCCACAATATTCTTGTTTTCATTAATGTAAGTCAGTAATTGCGTTTTCACTTCTTGGTCAACACAATTGATAGTCATTTTGATCTGTTGGTTGTCATTTATTCTCTCTAACTCAATCACATTTATCATATTGCATCTCCACTTTTATTCTATCTTAAATTAAATAATACTTTCTTCAACTTGTTATACTGTAACAAGTCACTAAACAAGTAATGATAAGGCCTGAGACTTGTTGATACTCTAGGAAAAATTAAGGTTCTGTAAACGATGCCTAAAGCGTTGCCTACAAAGTTTGAACATAAACGAGCTAGACATCTAACTCTTTAACAAGCATATCGAGGGTAGAGTAATGAACTCTATAAGTCGTCTAATTTGATCCAATTCATATTTTAATCTATATGCCGTCCTAGCAGTTTTGCCAGCATCACTACTATCCCACGCTCTCGTACACTACCCTTTTCAATAACCAAATAGTTACGAACACAGAAAAAGAGCCCAATAAGACCACAGACAATACCTAACCATTCAAATATGTGAATTCTTCGTCCAAAGAGAGCTTCAAGTGCAGGGTAGATACGACTACCAGCATCAGCCGCTATCTTTGCTTCTAACCAAGAGGGGATAATGAAATAGAGCAGTACAAAAGTGACAAGACCAAATAACAAAGCCCCCCACCAAGGTAACCTAGAACCAATAAACGCTGAATCTGATATTATCTGACCAGCGTGACTTCTACGTCTGTAGCGTCTTCCCATGACATAAATTCCTCGAGTTAAGCTTCTCTCATACACTGGACCTTAAGTATTAAGTCTGACATAAATCCCATCTAAGGTTATGTCTTCTTTA
>NZ_BMQI01000109.1 GCF_014648035.1 Shewanella algicola
TGAATCCGAACGATTGTATTGGGAAAACTCTAAGAATGTGGCCAGTTTTTGTTGACCACTACACGGTGAGTCAAGGTAATACTCTGCTCACCCAAGGCTTTTTGGGCCTTAGCTTTCTGATCTACTGCTTCACACTTATCGTTGTTTTTGATGCGACTCATTTACCGCTTAAAGAAAAATAATATGGCCACCCATTCCAAATGAAGCAATCTGGCTTGCCAAATGTAGGTGTGAGAACGTCATATAAAGGCATAGAGGATTTACCCGCAGGAGCGAGGATACTAAAATGAAAATAAAATTATGTACACTATTAATAAGTCTTGTTGCATTTATGTCCCAGGCAGGACAATTATTGGATTATCACGGCAAGGTATCTGTATATGCTAAGAGTCAAAATAGACTCGCCTTACATAGCCACTATAGATATTACGATAAAGACCTTAAAGATTTAAAAGATGTGTCATATCTTGAATTGTATGATAGTCATAATGAGAATTTGACTCTTACAGTTAAAGATAAGTCACCAAGATTCCTAGCGTTAACATGGACAACAAACGGTGAATATCTCATTGGTATGTCTTCACGTTGGCAAGCTGATAATTATTTATCTGTGTATTCGGCGGTTGGTATTCCTTTAAAAGAGTTTACTATGGATTGTGATTTGTGGCTGGATCAATCAAGAGAAAAAGAACTTGAAACTAAATCTCAAGTTTTCATAAGTATGTTAGGTTCATTTTGTGATACCACTCCTGAATTGTTTTATTCGCTAGAGAGTATCAACGCACTTGATGCCATTTACTTGGGAGAAAGTACTAATAGTATTGGGATCTGTATAGGGGAAAGTTGTGTTGTGTTGCCACTTGAAAAGTCAAAAGAAGCCAATTTTATGACCTTATATGAATTGCGAGATAAGTATAAAGTCACGGACTTTTAGGCACTTTTGGCGGCATTTAAACGAGACACTCATGGTTAAAAATACTTAGACAGTGAATAGAGTGATTACAAAGCCCGCAGTGCGGGTCTTGTTGTTTCAGGCCTAGGCTGCCAGTTCATTATCGTTTGACTGCTTGGTTTGTTGCTCGGCGAAAAAATAATTATAACACCCATAATGATTTCATAATAACTACGACTATGATGCCGCAGGTAACATTCTTGTTAAAGGCGATTACGGCAGTCAGTATCTCTACGGTAGTGTAGGAAAAGGTGCTGGCGGTAATGCAGGCCCTAACGCCATTAGGCAGTTTATCCGTGGTGGTACAAAAACCTTCACCTATGACAATAACGGTAACAGGCTCACGGGTGATGGCGTAACGTTAACCTATAACGACCAAAACAAGCCGTTAACGGTTGACCGCAATAATGTAAAAAGCACATTCAGTTACGATGCGAATGGTAACCGCTATAAACAGGTTAAGCAGCAAAACGGTAGTGTGGTATCGACCACGTATTATGTGGGCAGTTTTGAGCGTGAAGTGACCTTAAGCAGTACGGTAGATAAAACCTACATTGGTGACCACACCATTAAGATGAAAGCCCATGTGGGCAGCTTAGGTAATCAATCACCGTTCCAGCATGTACAGCGCGACCACTTAGGCAGTGTCGATACCTTGATGGATGCCAAAACCGGTGCCGTACTACAACACCGTGGTTATGATGTATTTGGTCGCCCAAGGGACATTGCTGCAGGTAATACATTATTATCTGGAACTAATTGGCAAGGGGTCACCAAAGGCTATACAGACCATGAGCATTTGATTGATCAAGAGCTTATTCATATGAACGGGCGGATTTACGATTTCAACATCGGCCGTTTTTTAAGTGTTGACCCGTTTTTGCAGTTCCCAGAAAATAGCCAGAGCGCCAACCCGTATTCGTATATTTTGAATAACCCGATGAGTGGGACAGATCCGACCGGGTATAGTTGTGCAGGTTCCAATCTCGAAAGTGTCTGTGATAGCTATTACAAGGACAATGGTATTGTTACAGAGAGCATGAAGTTAACCAACATGGTCTCTCAAACGTTAAATAACTCAACGTCGAAGACATCTAGTGGTCAAGCAAATAAGTTACAGATGGCTCAAAGTGGAGGCGCAGGTAAACAAGAAAGTAAAGATGTAGGGTTGCAGACTCTGGCGTCGAAAAGTAGTACCAATGTAGGTGGTGATGGCAAAGGGGAACCTGAGGGGATAAAAAATGACATAGACCCCAACGAAGACCTGCTGGAATACGGAAACATTGAACTCTCTAAGGACGGCAAGGCCCTCACGGTAAATGCTAACGTGTATGCCGACCCAGCCATTAAAAAAGAAGGTGCAGATTGGTACATCAAAACGATTAATGATGATTTCAAAAATGCAGAAAAGGGCGAGTATGCGATTGATGTTAATTTAACGCTAGTCAGGAGCCTGTTGAAAGCAGACTTGTTTCTTAAGGCTTGTTTTGATTGTGCGTCAGGCGGCTTTGTCAATGCGATAGGTGGTACTGAAATCACATACCCGACCAAGAATGGCATGTTTGTCGACACCCCAACACATGAGTTTTTCCATATACTAGGTGCGTACCACCAACCAAATAAAGACCATAGCATAAGAAGCTATAGTGGAAATCGACGAATAAAACAATCGGATTTGGGTGATGTTGTAAAAGGTTACTCTAGGAGATTAAGAAATGAAAACTAGACTATTGGCTTTATTTGTCTGCATTCTGCTGCAAGGGGCTGTGCACGGCCATGAGACTGACTACGCTCTCATAGATGGGCTTTGCAAGAAATATCAAGTCAATGAACAGCCAGTTATGCTTGAATGTAGGCTTGGTCAGTGCAAGGATGGGTTCAACGGAGTCGAACTTTCTATTGAAACTGTTATTGGTAAATCAACTGATGACTGCAACTCCATCGAAAGGAATATAGTATTTGAAGGCAGGGCTTATACCAGAGATTACTTATTCCTATTCGATGCTTTAGATTGTGTTATTAGCGGTAGCTGCGCCAAAATAGAGCTAGAATCAGCAACCAGAAAACCAAAGGATTTTAGCATCTTAGCTGGTTACAGAATCAATAAGGTTGTGATTAGTCAGCCATCTAAAAATAATATAGGAAACCTTGAGGTTGATATTGAGGATAACAAAAGTGCCTATAAAGTTATTCTCGCTTATAGTGATGGTGTTATTTACAAAGCAAGCATTCTAAATCTGATAAAAGAGCATTAAACGACTAAGCTGGCATTGGTTAATCACCCGTAGGCTCTTCTAGGTGGTTGACCATTACTAGCAATTCCCCCCAATTTCATCGTGTAAAGAAAACCAACGTTTATGACTCATTGCCATCATCATAAAAATAATTAAGACATATATGGACGCTCCCGGTGAGTCAAGGTAATACTCTGCTCACCCAAGGCTTTTTGGGCCTTAGCTTTCTGATCTACTGCTTCACACTTATCGTTGTTTTTGATGCGACTCATTTACCGCTTAAAGCGGTTTTACTGACATATATTCGGGCTTAACAGCCAAGCTGCGCCCCTAATGAAATCCGTACCACTGCGCCTAAAAATGTGAAACACCCATGCGGATTAGGACTTATCCTATCCTTGTTCTGTTCGGGCTCAAAAATAATTAAAAATAATTAAGACATATATGGACGCTCCCGGTGAGTCAAGGTAATACTCTGCTCACCCAAGGCTTTTTTGG
>NZ_BMQI01000110.1 GCF_014648035.1 Shewanella algicola
TTCAATCTCCAGTTAAATCAATTATGTCTTAACTGGGTTAGTCGTATCAATTAAACCACGTCATCACATACGAACACGACGTCGGATCCAATGGTCATTGTTTATAAACAATCAGCGACACATCCTTGATAAGCGTTAGCGATACCAAAGTAATAGATCCAGCTTTGCCTTCTTTTTCATAAAAGGTGATTCACTTTAAACAGCTGATAACTCATACTCATGCCCCAATTTCGGTTCGTTATCCAAACTATCCAACATGACCTCAACACTGAATCCAAAAGTGATCGGGATGGATGGTAGTATGTAGCATTAACAGTCATAATGATTAAAGCTTTATGGTGATAGCTAATTTGGTATTATACAAACCTAACAGTAAAGTTGAGGAATTCAAGATGAACAAGAAAGTTGAGGCATATGGTGTTAATGCCGTTGTGCGACCTAAAATCACTGCAACTAAAGAACTTGATTTATCTGGTATGTATGGTCAGCAAATTGTTAAGTCTGAGACAAAGCTAGCTTTAAGAACACATCGTAAGACGTTCGAGAAATTGGCTGATATGTAATGGATATCATTTGCTTTCCATTCGAGCGTGTAATCGAAATCAATACTTTCATTTTAGAAACTGAACCTGGCATGAAAGGGCTGGTAGATGTTTCAAAATTACAAGGTGCATTAGGGCGTATTGATAATGCAATCGTGTACGATGGTTTAGATGATGTGTTTGAAATTGCCGCCAAATATACGGCAAGTATAGCTATTGCTCACTCTTTGCCTGATGCAAATAAACGCACTGGATTGATAGTTGCGCTTGAGTATTTGTCGTTAAATGATTTTGAACTGACGAGTGACAACACGCTATTAGCTGATGCTGTAAGAGATTTAGTGCTTGGTGTGATTGGCGAAAGTGATTTTGCTGACATATTGTATGCTCAATATGCGCAAGAAAATAAGTAGTATTGTTTTGAAATTGACAAAATACTCAATAAATATTTAGATGTCATATATCGACTACGAATGTTCACTATCTGAGATGTGACTTTTCGATTAGTTATTGATTATAATGAATTTTAGTTTTATTGGACGAAAGATAGGACTTAGAACCCACGAGTGCTTATTTCATTACAAACAAGTGTAATCGTTTCAATTTATTGCATTTGGGTTGCTATTAGCGAGGACTTAATCGTGCTGATTGAGCTTTAGTAGGGCGTCAATGTGCAAGCTAACGGTATCGAGTATTAATCCTTCCCAATGAGCGTTATCGATTTCTTCGGCGATAGCGTGGTGCATTAGCCCCATATATCCATGCACAATTGACCATACCTGTAAGGTCGTATTGCGTTTTTGCTCAAAGCTTGCGCCTTTGGGTAATATCGTTTCGATGATCTTAGTGGTTTGCAAAAATGCTTGTACGCTAGACTGCTTGGCTTCATCAGAAGGGCAGTAATCAGCGACGCTTTCGCCAAAAATAAGTAGGTAATGCCCGCGATATTTTACCGCTGTTTTGATATAGCCTTGAGTGGCTAGCATAATGCTTTCTTTCGGGTTTTCACTGTTGATAGGTACATCAACCGCATGTTGAAAGCGAGTAAATCCCTCGATGTAAAGGGCATCTAAAATACCTTGCTTACCGTTGAAATGACTATAAATCCCAATCGTTGACAAGTTCGACTCTCGGGCAATTGCTCTGACGCTTAACGCCGAAATTCCGCCTTTTAAAAACAGTTTTGATGCCGCGAGTAATATTTTTTCTTTAGTATTTTTCATGCACAAATCAACCACACAATGTTGAGTCATCATAACGCTAATTTAACGAGATTAATATTATTTCTTGACAAAATATAACACTGTTATATTTTATTTATAACGCTGTTATATTGAGCGCTGCGCGAAGCGAGAAAAATAAAACTAAATACATAAAATGGTATGGCTTAACAATTGGCGGGGACAAAATGGACGTTCAAGTATTAGAAACTGATTACTTAGTGATTGGCAGTGGGGCAATGGGGATGGCGTTTGTCGACACCCTGCTTGCTGAAACAGATGCCAATATTATTATGGTTGATTTACACGCAAAGCCGGGAGGACATTGGAATAACGCTTATCCGTTTGTCACCTTGCATCAACCGTCTAAATTTTATGGTGTTGGCTCTAAAGAACTCAGCAAAGGACGAATAGATAAAATAGGTTTTAATGCAGGTTTGAATGAACTTGCCACTGGCGCCGAAGTTAGCGCCTACTTTGATGAGGTTATGAAGCAGCACTTTCTTGGCTCTGGTCGGGTTAAGTATTATCCCATGTGCAAATATACTGGCGATAACAGTTTTGTTTCTATGACCAGTGGCCAAATCTTTAATGTTAAAGTTAACAAACGGTTAGTTGATGCGACTTATTTAAAAACCTCGGTACCTTCAACGCATACGCCTAATTTTTCAATTGCAGATGGCGTTAACTTTATTGCGTTAAATCAATTACCAACAATAACCCACCCGCCTGAACTATACGTGGTGATAGGCGGCGGAAAAACGGGAATAGACGCCTGTTTATGGTTGCTTGAAAATCAGGTTAATCCGGATGATATTTGTTGGATCATGCCGCGCGATGCCTGGCTGATGGATCGTCGAAATACTCAGCCCACGGCTGAATTCTTCAGTGATACTATTGGCGCACAAGCTGATCAAATGGAAGCATTGGCCAATGCAGAATCTGTTGATGACCTGTTTAATAAACTTGAAGATAAAGGCGTGTTAGTGCGTCTAGATAAATCCGTTAAGCCTGAAATGTACCACGGCGCGACGATTTCTCAGCAAGAGCTTAGCCAATTGCGACGCATTAAGCAGGTACTGCGTAAAGGGCGCGTTACCCATCAGGGCGGGATTAAGCTTTGTTAAATCTTTTAACCAAAGAAAATCTCGCTCCTAAAATCGCCATTCCATGCAGCCTTTCTTATTTTGGTTGGTTTACTGGCTTTTAGTGGATGCTGCTCTAAAAGGTTCAGCACGATACGCCTAAATAGCGCCATTTTCTTCGCGTTTTCACGGTCACCAATCCTTGAACAGTCTTCCCTAAAAGTGACGTCAAGCACCCAGTGTTGCTGGTTTTCGATGTGCCAATGCTGACGCACTGCTTTGACTGCAAGTTCGATGTCCAGAGGTAAAGAACTTAAGTAATAATCCGTATTTATGGTGGTAACAC
>NZ_BMQI01000111.1 GCF_014648035.1 Shewanella algicola
CGAAGATAGAATTGTGAAACATATTAACTAAATTGCAGTTACACAGAATCTGTTACACCCTCCGATAATCGAGGAAACTTTACCTTTATTGATGGCTTTGTTGATGCGATAGATCCAGAACCATTAGAGTTCAAGATGAATGATGTGTATTCAAATAAGTATATGAGAATGCCCCTGACTGTATCGCTATACCCAAGCGTTAAAACAAGTCACCCATATGACTTTATGACAAACTACCAATGGACTATCAATGGTGTGCAAAGCGAGCCATCTAGTCGCGCAATTGGTGTGTTTTCGGATTTAGCGGCTGGTCATTACGATATTGAATTAGAAGTAACCTCAAATTTTGGTCAAACCGGTAAATACGACATGTCGTTTGATGTTAAGGAAAACCAAGCCCCTGTGTGTGAACCTGTAGTACGCGAACAATATGGTACTCATATTGTTGATGCAAACTGTAAAGATAGCGATGGAACGATTACTTATTATCGTTGGGTCGTCAATGGAACAGTATTCAGCCCATACGGTGCGCAAGTTCGATTTAGTGAAAGTGATTTCCCTACAGCAACGATTGTTATTGAGGCTGTAGATGACGCTGGAGCCAAAGGTATAGGTCGAGCCAGCTTTTAAAGCTAAATACTAGAAAAAACCGTCATTTTGGCGGTTTTTTTATTTCAGCGTCCCAAACGGCACCTGAACTGAACATTTTTAGCAATTTAAGGGATTAACATAACAATTATTCACTATTTCTAGAGGGCAGGTTATGAAGCATGCATTGATAAGCTTTTGTTTAATTGCGTCGCTGGTAATGCTGATGTCTTCAAAATTTACATTAGCGGTTCCCTCTCAAGAATACTCATGCTTATTTGCCAGATATTTTTTGGTTGATAAGCAGGATGTAAATATCAAGCGTGATCATTTGGTTGCATTCAATTTACCCAGAAATACACCGTATTTTCTAAAGGGATCTCGCTGGATAAAAAAACTGGTAGGGATGCCGGGAGACCATGTGATCGTCAATGTGGATGGGGTCGTTGTTAATGGGAAAACCTATAAGAACAATGTGCGCCAACTGCTGATGAAGGTAGATGTGTCAGAGCAAGAGATAAGCAAAGAATTGTATTTGAAAGAAGATCAATATTTTGTGATTGGAGAAACCCCGCTGTCATATGATTCGCGATTTTGGGGAACGATTAAGAGAAGCGACATGATCGGAGACGCATATGCAATGTTATAGAAAATTGCTGGTTTTAGGTTTGCTTGTATCAAGTTCAATTGCTAATGCAAATCAGGTTGTTGAGCCAGGAATAACTCCAGAGCAAGCCGTGCAAATGGCAAATGATAAAGGGTGGTTTGATGGGTTAAATCTATCAGGAAAAAACGAAGCCACGCCTAAAGATGTTGAACAATTTATAGAAAATGCACAACAGCAACTACAAGATATTACTCATAAGACGCTATCTGAAAGTGAAGCATTAACCAAGCCCTCATCAATTTCCTTTATGTTCGTCAGCTTATCCATGCCGCGAGCATCACTTATTGATGCTTTTAAAAATGCAGCGGCATCAGGGACTACGGTTTACATCAATGGCATGTTTGATGGCGACAAAAACATCCTAGATACGATGGCACGTTTACAGGCTATGACACAGGATATGGTCGTTAAGCCGACAGTTAAATTTGGCCCGTCCTGGTTCAAGCTTTATCAAGTCAATCGAGTTCCCGCCTTAGTGTATGACGACAGTAAAATTCAAATCAAAATGATTGGCATGACTCAGATGGACTTCTTTACTGAGAAAGTCGCAACAGTGAAGAAGACCACAGATTTTGGTGCGTATGGGGCAACGTTCCCTGTAGAAGAAAGGTCATTGGTAGAGCAAATTAAACAGCGAATGAGCCAAATGGATTGGGAACAGAAACAACGTGACGCAACAAAGGGCTACTGGGAGAAAAGACCGAGATATAACTTAACGTTGGCATCAACAAACAACACATTTTATATCGATGCAACAGTGCAAATTCAGCGTGATGTGGTAAACCGTGCGGGAGTCGTGCTTGCAAAGGCTGGTGATAAATTTAATCCATTAGCACAAATGCCAGATGCTTATCTTGGCTTATATATTGTTGACCCGACGGATGCGTTACAGCTGGCTTGGTTAGACAAATATAAAGACCAATTTGATTATCGAGATCAAATTATCGTGACGCGCCTAGATGATAGAAACGGTTGGGAGCAATTGGGTGACCTAAGAAAACGATATAAACGCGATATTTATCTTCTCGAAAAAGAGCTAATCACCAAATTTGCTATTAAAGCCGTACCTTCAGTGGTGAGTGTTGAAAAGAACTACATCAAAGTACGTGAATTTAACGTGAGAAAATAATTATGAAATTGATTGTATTAGCTCTAGGTGTCGTTGGCGGCATTTATCTAACATTGATGCAACCTGATATCGCAATGCAAATATTAGATGGATTTATTCAATTTATTAATTGGTTATCCATTTCATTATCATCATTGTTGCGAGGTGTTTAGATGAACAAGTATGCCTTATCGGTTGTTGCGGCATTGGCATTTTTATTGAGTGCTTCAGCAATCGCGGATACCGAGGTTGACAACATTTGTAAGGATGCACAACTTTGGACCAAGATTGTCGATCAAGTGTGTTGGAGTTGTTTTACTGAAGGCTTTTCATTGATGGGAGTCGGGAACAAACCCGATGGTGCATCAGATAATAACCCATTTTGTTTATGTAATGACAATTTAGGTGTGCCCTTTGCCGGTACGAAATTATCGTATTTCGCCCCAACCAGAATAATAGAAACGGTAAGGTTACCATGGTGTAGTCCAACACTCGGTGGCATTACACTTCAGGATGATTACATTGGTATGGGCACCGTGAATGCATCGAAAGGAAAAGGCTTTTGGAATAGTCATTACCCCCCTGTGTCAGGATAGTTGTCGCCTCAGTTTTTCATAAAAATAAAACAGGGAGCGGTAAG
>NZ_BMQI01000112.1 GCF_014648035.1 Shewanella algicola
ATCATAAATAAGGCCTTTTTTCTACCTAAAATATAGCGTTATCGCTAAAGATCCTGTCTATGAAGCTTCTCTAGCACCTAAATGATAACGAGTACATTGCTTCACTAGCTCTGGGTTACAAAGGCAAAATTGACTCATCAAACTTATCGTACAATGACTCTGACATAGTATGCACATAGGGTCTTGAGCCACCTATATCTTGACCTTCGTTATATATATCCAACAAATATAAAATCACATCGTTAACACTTTTGAGTTTATGTATTTCCTTCAATGTCTGAAGCGCCACCTGAGTCTCATGTGTAACGCGGATTTTCTTCCGACTTTTTTCGTACATTGTACTTTTAAAGCTCTTGCGGGTTTCATCACTTAAAACATCAAACCAATCACATATAGATACAAATGAGCTATCATCTAATTCGAACTTACCCGTCATTTTAACGAAAGACTTTAAATCATCCAACATTGGTTCGGGCTCATTTTTCTCCACCAAAACAAATAGTTTATCAAGAGAATCATTGATGACGTCAAACTTCCATTCTAGCAATTCATTCATTTACCTTCCCTCTGCTACAAGCCAACAATTCCATTGATAATAATTAAAGTGCAATATTTTAACCTTGGTATTAATCACGATTTCCACATAAACGTCAATATTGAAAGTTCGAACTTTTTGATATGGTTGTCGTGGTTAACTAAATTTTCCTTCGAGCCTTTTTACTTTCTCTTCGGTTTGGGTAGAGCACTTTTAGTACGATTTGCTTTTTTATAAGTATCAATTAATGCAACAATCAAAGTGTCATATGAATCAGCATCAAGTTTTTTTCTTAACTCGTCTAATTGCTCTTGTGTCGATTTATTGATTGAAATTCTTCCCCTACCTTTCTCATATTTTTTATCACGACACCTTCTAAGATAATTCTCCCAAGTCTCTTTTTTTATCTTAAGCATACAGGCAATAAATTCCGGATAACTCACTTTAGACAGTTTATTTTTACCCGCTAACAATTCTCTACATCTTCGCCCAATAGTCTTTTCGTTATTAGCTTCAAGAGCCTTAAACCATTCTGTCATATGTCGATTTATGTGTTTTATACTTTTTTCACGATCAACGGTCATATCATCCCCAGAAACTGCGAGCTCGCAGTTATAAAAATTACGTCACTACGCACAATATCTAAACTAAAGCCGATCATACAAATCGTCAGTAAATTCGACGTCCCGTTGAAACACCAACAGTTTTTCAGTACCCGAAAATTCATCGTCCCGACGTTTAATATTTCTTATGATATTTAATTCAAACAAATAATCGTCCCGTCGAAAATAACATTTACTTGATTTGACACAGTAGCACTAAAATCAACGTCCCGTCTATAAATCTAAATCATAATTACTACATAATGCATTGTCTAATAAGGGCTTTCTAGAACATCTCTTATATCATAATAGTAGTAATTCAATGTATTCAGTATCAACACAACTGCGAACTATCAGTTAAACATACATGTATTCATCACTTAGTAATAACTACTTAAATAGCTAGTAATTGTAATCTGTAAATGGATCTGTGATTGCAGAGAAAGGTATTTCATTTATGAGAAATCGAATCTGTAAATCAGGAGATCGGTTAAAGCCGATCACACAAACAGATCAAATAGGAGATTTACAATGACTACTGAACGTAAGCAATTTAACGATGCAAAAGCACCAAAGAAAAAGCCTACTAAAAAGAAACATAAAAAAACTGAGAAAGTAAAATCAACTTCGTCAGTTGCCGCAAACAAACACGCGACTAAAGATGACGGCTCGAATAAATCATTTCTACCGTCGAAGTTGGTATCAGCTTTATTCAATAACGAACGCGATTTTAAATCCGCTATTGGCGGTAAATTTAAACTCTCTCGTGATCACGTTAAACACTTAGGTAGTATCGTTAAAACATCGCAAATTGAACTCAAGCAAGCACTACTCATAATACATAAGAATAAAGGTTATAAAAAACTTGGCTATGCGGACTTTAAAGCCTATGTCGAAAATCATCTCAAAATCTCGTATGACGCCGCGCTCAAACAAGTTTGGGCTGCAAGAGTAGCGTATGAGGTTAACGGAGCAGATGCTATTGGTTTCTTTAGTGACAACTCAATGCTACCAATGAAGGACTTAACAGATGAAGAAATTCAAGATGTGGTTGAGCATATTGAAGAAGAATACGGTGAGGACATTACTATCAGCGGTAAATACACCCGTAAGATAGTCGAAGGCGCAATGCGTTCACTTGGCCTACTCGATAAAGATAATTCGGATGTGGATCTTGAAGTAGATGATGAGGAAGCCGAAGAGGACGCTGTTGAACAAGTGAATGATGATCTAGATTTTGATGATGACAAACCTTTAGCGAAGCCTAAGACGCCTACTAAACAATCATCAAAAGTTAAACAAACCTACATAGAGGACGTCGTAAAAAGTGAAAGCCATCGCCAATTCCTTGAACAGTTCAAAATCAAGGCGAAAGATAGCACTAAAATAAAAGCCATCTTTGCAGCGTTTATCGAAACAGATGCAGGCAAAAAACCTAAGAAAGTCAAAATAGCTATAAAATTACTAACCAAGCACTTAAAGAACTTAAAGAAATTGGAGGCATAATATGAATAAGTTTATAGCTAATATTCTGAATGCCGTTCTATTCGATAACTTAGTAATCGTTATCCATTGCTTAGACGATTTTTGCAAGCATACCGTCGCCAGTAACATCTTTGAAGTTGAGACTGTAACTAATTTTGTGTAACTGCTTATCAACACGTACTCTATTGAGAGTTAAGGATA
>NZ_BMQI01000113.1 GCF_014648035.1 Shewanella algicola
TTAGTCACCTTAAGCATACCGCTGATGCGGCTTGCTAGGGAGGGGGCTCAATGAGTATCAAGCAAATAAATAGGGACAAAAATCAGTTGGCTGTTTTCGTTCCTCAACATTTTAGGCAACTAATTTTTGCCCATTATTTGGGCGTTGAGGCTGTAGAATTTCTCCAAAATAGACGTTTTTAACGTCTATTTACTAAAAAACAAATTGGTTGTTTTTTGAGCTTGCGGTGTGTCGATGCCTGTGATCTAATAGATATTATTCACCTACAGTAAATTGTTATGGCCAACTACAAGCCTGACTTATCCTGCCAAAGTAAATTCATTCCCATCAATTTTTCAGAGCAAATTTTGCCTGGCACATTCGAGTATGCCCTTTGTTATATTATCGAAAATAAACTCGATTTATCGGGGTTTGATGCTTGGTATCACAATGATAAAACGGGGGCGGCAGCGTATTCACCAGCAGTGATGCTCAAAATTATTTTACTCGGGTATGCGCATGGGTTAATTAGCAGTCGACGCATTGCTAAGGCGTGTGAAAACAATATTTTGTTCATGAGCTTGTCGGGTGATGTACAGCCACATTACACATCGATAGCGGGTTTTGTGGCTAAAATGCATGAACAAATAGAACCCTTATTTACTCAAGTGCTGCTGATTTGTGATGAAGAAGGGCTCATTGGCCGCAATATGTTTGCCATCGATGGTTGTAAGTTAAAGTCAAATGCGAGCAAAGAATGGAGTGGTACATTTGATGAACTTGGCCGTAAAAAAGCAAAACTAGAACGGGCAAGTAAACGCATTATTGAGCGTCATCAAGCGCAAGATGGGTTGAGTGAAGAACTCGTCACACAAGACTTAAACCAAAAAAGAAAGTTAGATAAAAGTGCGGATAAAATCACGGCATACCTCGCATCACACCAAGAAAAAATAGGCAGCCAAGGTAAGCCTGTGAAAAGCAATATCACCGACCCTGACAGTGCAAAGATGACCACATCCAAGGGCACCATTCAAGGCTACAATGGTATTGCGATAAACGATGATAAACATCAAATTATCTTACAAGCACAAACGTGGGGTTCGGTCGGTGAGCAGCAAACACTCCAGCCAGCAGTCACGCAATTAAAACAACAACTCGATAAGCTCAATCCTGTTAACCCCTCAAGCGAGCACACCATAAAATTTACCGCAGACAGTGGCTTTAACAGTGAAGCTAATCTGGCATTTATGGCACAAAGTGGCTTTGATACCTACATCGCAGACAATCAATTTAGAAAACGAAACCCGTTGTTTCAAGAAAGTGAAACTTACGAAACCGAGCAAGAAAAACGCAGATTAAAACGACGTAATGGCAAGCCTCGATTGTTTACTTCAGATGATTTTCATTATGACGAAGCAACGCAAACTTGCCGATGTCCGGCAGGCAATGAGATGTGGCGAAGCGGCATCAATGTCAAAAGTTATCACCAAGAATACACTCGATTCTGTGGTTATTTAAAAGATTGTAAAACTTGTCCGTTGCAACAGCAATGCATGCGAAAACCGCCGATAAAAACGGGTCGGCAAGTGCAGTTTAAAAATGATGCCTCACGGAAAAAACTGAGTTACACCGACAAGATGAAAGTGAAAATAGACAGCCCAATGGGGCGGCGGCAATATAGCAAACGACTGGGCTGTATCGAACCGGTATTTGGCAATATTACGGTCAACAAAGGGATGAATAAATTGACCTTACGTGGCCAAGCCAAAGTGAATGCCCAGTGGCAACTGTACTGCCTTGTTCATAACATAGAAAAGTTGCAACACACGATGCACTAAGAAGGGGAAGCCCTTTTTACCTCAAAAAACGCTACAAACCGGCCTCAATACCCCCTAAAGCACACTAAAAATATCAACAAAACTGCATGCTAAATAATAATCTAAACACCACTAAATAATTGAATCAAAATATAAACTCAGATATTGTTTATTCATTAATCAAAATAAATTTAAAAACGAGTAATTCTACAGGCTCGTTAGGTGAATATGCGCATCATACTAATATCAATACTAGCTTTCTCCCTCTTTGGGTGTGCCAGTCATAGTGAATCAATCTTTATTCCAGCATCTCCACTTACGCAAGAGGAAATCGATGCGGAAAAAGAACGGTTCAGAAATGATCCCGAATGGGCTGACATTGATGTCGAGGAGATGATTGGTGATGGCAAAGGTATGTATACTTACAGGGAAAAAGATATTCGCTCTGCATTAAAAGGAATTGAAGACTCCGACGAGCGTCTATCACTCTGTTCTAACTCGATTATGAGCGGAGCAACATCAATAGTTTTTTTGGGTAAAACAAATGAGCCTAACCGAGTAAACCTGAAAACAGCATCATGCGGCCCAGTTAAAGGCGGCCTTGCTTGCCAGCCTATGAAGTCAAACTGGAAGCATCAATACAAAGATATATATTTTAATGCTGGTATGCTGCGCTACGAAAAGGCGCTCAAGGTGATTTTGGCATTTGAAGAACGAGGCATCGAAAACTTACCGGACTGGCACCGTAAAATGTTCGGTGTTAATTCTGTCAACTCCGTTGAAGAGACTATGAACGGGTATCTTATAGGTGTAGGTGAGCTATTTTGTGGTGGGTGCGTAGCAAAAATACTAGTTAAGCCAACTCTGGATGAAAATTCTGAAATCACAAAACTCACTTATGTCGATGCAATAGGTAGCATATGTATCTAGCAAGTAAATCACCTAATCGGGTAGCCGGAGGTATCTAGCCTCCAGCCCCCACACCACCCTGCATGCGGCTCCGCA
>NZ_BMQI01000114.1 GCF_014648035.1 Shewanella algicola
CGAAGACAGAATTGTGAAGTATATTAACTAAATTGCAGTTACACAGAATCTGTTACACCCTCCTAGTTTACGTAAAAAATTACAATTGCTAATTAGATTATTTCTATCTAGGTGGCCAAAATAACTAAGCCACAACAACATTTATAACGTTGTAACGTAAGCTGTAAATAAACCCCACATACTCAATCATAAAAATAGTTGTCATAGTACCTCACCAATTTAAGGAGGCACTATGACATCACAAGAAAAACACCAGTATTGGTCTTCATTAATCGAGCAGCAAAAACAAAGTGACATTAGCATCACTCAGTTTTGCGCTGAGCAGAACATAAGCTATCAAACCTTTTATACATGGGCCAAAAAACTCCGAGTACAGCAAGAACCACAACGATTGCAACCCATTATTGTGACAGATGCATCCGTCGAGAATGCAAACGTCGTCACGCTAGTCCTTGCAAATGGTTTGCGTGCTCAGTTGCCAATTCATTTAAGCGCTAGCCAAATCCAGCATTGGGTTGCAGCACTACAATGACACCATCAGCTCAAGTTTATCTCGTCACGGGTATCACAGATATGCGTAAGTCCATCGATGGGCTATCGCTTATCGTTGCCGAAACCCTTGAAATGGACCCGTTTAGCGAGGCCTGGTTTATTTTTTGTAATCGTCATCGGGATAAACTCAAAATCTTGTTTTGGGACACGAATGGCTTTTGGCTTTATTATCGGCGGTTAGAAAAAGGCACATTTAAGTGGCCAACGCCCACACTCGATGGCGCGTTACACATCAGCAAAGCGCAGCTAAATTGGTTGTTATCGGGGTTGTCTATCGAGCATCACAGAGCGCATCGACCAATAACTAACCTAACAGTGTGATCAAATAAGCGATCATACTTTTAGACTTGAACGATCCTTTTTCGCTGTCACAATAAGGAGAAATGAACACATTCCCCACTCGTAATGACAACGCTTCCTGACGATATTGAGCAACTTAAGGCCATGATACTGCAGCTTCAACAAGCTGCGGACACGGCACAGGCACAAGCATTATTAGCCAAGGAAGCTGCCCATGTCGCACAAGAAGAAATTACCGAGCTTAAAGCGCAAATTAAGTTGTTAATTGAGCAATTAAATTTAAGTCAATCTAAGCGGTTTTCTTCAAAGAGTGAAAAAGTAGCTAAAGGCACCTTCAATGAGGCGGAGCAACAAGATATTGCTGAGCCATCAACGCAAACCAAAAAGAAAACAGGCCGTAAACCGTTACCTGAAGGGCTAGAGCGTGAAGTTATCACGCATGAAATTGACTCACCTTGTTGTGAATGTTGTCAGTCTCCATTGCACCAATGCGGCGTCGAAACCAGTGAAGAGCTTAAGATTATTCCTCAAAAAGTCACGGTTATCCGCCATGAACGGGTGAAATATGCCTGTCGTCAGTGTGAAAAAACGCAAACAAGCTCACGTATTATCACTGCGCCTAAGCCACCCAGTTTAATCCCTAAAAGTATTGGCAGTGCCGAGGCATTTGCCGCGGTTGTGACGGCAAAATATGTTGATGCACTGCCACTTTATCGTCAGGTCGATATCTTTACCCGCTCAGGCATTGATATTAGTCGTGCTACTTTAGCCAATTGGTGTGTGCAATTAGGCATGAAAGTTCAGCCCATTATTGATGCGATGCAGTCACAACTGCTCAATGAAAAGCTGATTTGCGCTGATGAAACCACCGTGCAAGTCTTAAGAGAAGCTGACCGAGAAGCGCAGTCGACCTCGTATATGTGGGTGTATCGCAGTGGTGAGTTTGTCCAAACGCCTATCGTGATTTATGACTATCATCCAAGCCGGGCAGGCCGTTGTGCTCAAGCGTTCTTGTCTGGCTTTTCTGGTTATTTACTGACAGATGGCTACGGCGCTTATGGCACATTAAAAGATGTCACCCATGCTGGCTGCATGGCACATGTGCGCCGAAAGTTCACTGATGCACAAAAAGCGAGTGGGTCAAAAAAAGCAGGTAAGCCTGAAGTTGCACTGAGCTATATAGCCAAACTTTACGCTATTGAAAAACGTTAAAAACAACTCAGCGCTCTTGAGCGCCAACAATTAAGACAACAAGAAGCTGTACCAATATTAGCGGAGTTTAAAACCTGGCTGGAGAAACAACAGGTACTTCCCAAAGGGTATTTAGGTAAAGCC
Organism: Shewanella algicola; assembly: GCF_014648035.1. Taxonomy (GTDB): domain Bacteria; phylum Pseudomonadota; class Gammaproteobacteria; order Enterobacterales; family Shewanellaceae; genus Shewanella; species Shewanella algicola. The sequence goes on from NZ_BMQI01000114.1 coordinate 2,188, forward strand.
ATTACCTATGCACTAAACCAATGGCCAAAATTATTAACTTATCTTGAAGATGGTGACATTAGCATCGACAACAATGTCACTGAACGAGATATCCGCCCGTTCACAACGGGGCGTAAAAACTGGATGTTCTCAACGTCAGTCAACGGCGCGCATGCCAGTGCGAATTTATACAGTTTAGTGATGACCTGTCGAGCGAACGATATTAGTCCATATTACTACTTCAGACACTTGTTTACCGAGTTACCCAAGCGCCAGCCTACCGATGATTTAACCGATTTAATGCCGTGGAATGTTGTTCTGAACAATTTGGATTAACGTTTCACTGCTTCATTTACCGCTTACTTACGAGCAGAGTAGACCAAAATAAGCATTGTTGGAAAACAAAAACGATGCATTATGAATACATTAATGCTTGAGGCGGTATTAAAGGCTGGCTTAAGCGCCTAGATTAAAAATTAAGCACTAATGCAATGGTTCAGGAGTTTATCATAGTCTTGATTTAATTAATAAAGATGAAAATATTAGCCAATCAAACGGTAATTAATAGCAAATTTTGGATCAAATGA
>NZ_BMQI01000115.1 GCF_014648035.1 Shewanella algicola
GTTTGCAGCATCTTCTACTAATGTACATGCTTCAACTTCTGCTCCACCACGAGCAACAGCTGTGCCTGTAGGGGTACAATACATACTGCTGCCAAAGTCATTGGCTAACGCATGGTTAGTCCATAAAATTGGTGCACCAGTGTCAGTCGTATTTTCAGATTGGCTAGTCACATACAAAGCTACTTTTTCAAGACCCGAGAAAGGCACTTCAGCGTTACCAGTGCCAACACCGGTGACAGTAAATTTAATGCTAAATGGATCACTGCCCACAACCACAATATCAGCTGGATCGAGCGTTAAATTGTAGTCATAAGCATTTTCTACGGTCGTAACAGATAAGCTGGCATTAGCACCATCAGATCCATCAGTACCATCAACACCATTTACACCATCAACTCCGTCAGCACCATCACTGCCGTCAGAGCCACATCCTGCTAAACCAAAAGCAGCGATAAATGCTGCCGTAAGTAAGGTTTTATTATATTTTTTCATCTTAAATCCCCCGATTTAGATTTATAAGTATTGCACATACAAAATATAGGGAAATAAGACAGAAAGCTCGAGGGATGTTGCAAAGGTGTGATAGCAAGTTGTAAATTCGTTAATTGGAATCGGCAATTTCGTTTTTTGATATTCTCAGAATGGAAATTGGTGTGTTGATTCAAGTGATACTGATGAGTAATTCAATATACATAAATTAGAAAACATACTGAAGTCTAGAATGAACAGCTCGTAGGTACAGTAAATAAAAAGAGAGGCAATATTGCCTCTCTTTAGTTAGTTTCTTAAGTGATGATTAAGAAATGAGTTGTTATCTATTCAATAACTTACAAGCTTAGTGAACACTATCTAGACCATAGGTTTTGCCTTCAGCATGACACGTTGCACAAGACTCTACTGGTACAGCGTCTGCAGAGGTAATGTTATCACCAAATACAGTTGCACCATTACTCTTGAAGTGAGCAAGCGCAGCATCACCAGAGTGAGCGTGACAACTACGGCAAGCTTCAGCAACTGGAGAAATGTATTCTACAGTTGCACCATAATTATCAGAGGCAGCAATCGCAGTTCTACCTGAAGTCAACTTACCTGTACCATCAAAGAATGGCATCGCATCACCATCAGCATTTGCATCTTTATGACACGCTTGGCAATTGGTTTTAGTTGCTGGGTAGTTAACTAACTCACCATCTTTATCAATGTAAACTCCAGATGCTTCTTCTGCATATGTACCACTGTGGTAGCGGTGAGCAACAGTTGCTAAATCACGGTTATAATAGTGAAGACCTTCAACCTGTACAAACGTACCATCATCAGATTCAACGGCAACATCAGCATGATAAGAACCTGGATAGTTGTTGTTATGGCAATCAGCACATTGGGTAAAGTTAGTCACACCATGACGAGGTGCTTTAATGTGCGCCATATTGTCATGACAAGCATTACATTTTGCTTCATCAGCAGTTGTACGGTCATTACCCACTTGTGTAGGAGCGTTATAATCAGTTGAGTTGACAAAACGTAAGTTATCGGTAGTTTCATCACCTGTAGCTGCAGTATCACCAAATACAAAGTATTTAGTCTCAATGTTAGCAGGAATACCAACATCACAACCATCAGCAGTTGCAACTATCATATCGGTCTCTGCATCACCACACATGTTCATTTCAGACGACACATAAAGTGTTTTACCATCTAAATCTGTAGGATCTGCAAGTGTTTGAGTTAAGGTTAACTGACCACCTGTAACCACTGTTGCAGCGACACTTAACCCTGGAACATAATCACCGTTGTCATCAAGGGTACCCATTAAAATATTCTTCGCAAATGATGCGTTAAATAAATAATCAGTTAAATCAGTTCCATCAATTGGAGCCGCACCGTTTAATTCAACATCAATAATGACAGTTAATTCACCAGCAGCGACTTCAGCAGAAACCACATTTAACACTAAGCCATCAGTCAAGTCAGCTCGACGGTTAACACTGTGAGCTTCAACTGGGCTTAAGCTACCAGCACCGTGACAACCAGAACAAACAGCGTCACTTGATGGTACAATACCGTTATGGTTTTCACCCGTTGCTAAATCAACATCAACGTGACAAGACACACACGCTTCTTCGTAGACATTGTCGTTCCACTGAGTACCATTATCATGACATGCCGTACATTCATTTAACTCAGCAGGAAATCCAATTTCACCAAACATTTCTGCAGCTTCGCCCGTTAGCGAGTCAGCAATATGATGACCAGCATGAATGGTATGGATCATGGCGTTGAAGTTAGCATTAAAGCCAACATCTTCATCATCTTGTCCGCCCGCATAAGCAGGGTTATGACAAGCTACACAGTTTTCAACTTTTTGATAGTTATGGTGAGCACCAATGTTAGCGATACGCATATCTGTATCAGCATAACCGTCTAATGAACTATGACACTTAATACATGCCGCATTAGACACTGAATCTTTTTCAGAAACAGCTAACTCGCCAGTTGCTGGAATAAAATCTAGCGGTGTTGATAAAATTTTATCACTGATACCATTACCATCAGCATCA
>NZ_BMQI01000116.1 GCF_014648035.1 Shewanella algicola
AGCGTGAACGCTCATTCCGGTTTTATCGTGAACACTTTTGACTGATTTTCCGGAATCGGTGTTCACACCAAACCAGTACAATTTCAACGCATTGATTATTAATTACTTTGTTAAGCTATTTCCTTTTTGTATTACTGAGGAAGGGATATGGCGACTAAGAGGATCACAATGCGTAAAATTCGAGAAGTGTTGAGGCTACATTTTGCTGCCCAACTCAGTGTCAGAAAAATAAGTGCCAGCACTAAGATCAGTGTCGGTGGTATTCAAAAACTACTCACTAAAGCCAGAGCTTTATCGTTAAGTTGGCCACTGCCCGACGAGCTTGATGATTCTGTGCTTGCTAGTCAGTTCTATCCTCGCGCCGACACTCGGCCATCCCAGCGATTTGAAGTGCCAGATTGGCCAGCCATTCGAAAAGAATTAACGGGCAAAGGCGTCACCAAGAACTTACTCTGGGAAGAATATACTCAGCAATATCCGAATCGTTGTTACAGCTATTCTCAGTTCTGCGATCGCTATATGACCTGGCTTAAAAAGCAAAAACGTTCGATGCGACAAGTGCATAAAGCAGGAGAAAAACTCTTTGTCGATTATGCGGGTCAAACGATGCCCATTGTTTGTAATGCGACGGGTGAAGTGAAGTTCGCCCAGATATTCGTGGCGGTGATGGGCGCATCAAATTATACATTTTGTGAAGCAACCTGGAGCCAAAGTCTACCCGACTGGATCGGCAGTCACGTGCGAGCATTTGAATTTATCGGCGGTATACCTGACATGGTTATCCCCGATAATTTACGCAGTGGTGTCAGTAAAGCGTGTCGCTACGACCCTGATGTTAACCCGAGTTATCAGCAATTGGCCGCGCATTATGGCACCGTGATTGTGCCTGCTCGTCCCAGAAAACCACAAGATAAAGCCAAGGCCGAAGTGGGCGTGCAAATCATTGAACGCTGGATACTCGCCAAGTTACGACACCAAACCTTTTTCTCATTAGCTGAGCTAAACCATTGCATCAAAGCCTTACTGCTTGAGGTCAATAATAAGCCCTTTAAGCAACTGAGTGGGACACGACAATCATGGTTCGAGTCAATCGACAAACCCGCCCTCGCGCCTATGCCCAAACTAGCTTATCAATTCACGGATATTAAACACGTCAAAGTGAATATTGATTATCACGTTCAGTATGATAACCATCTTTACTCGGTACCCCATCACTTGGTGGGTGAAAAGCTTGAACTTCATGCCAAAGACAACTTGATTGAGGCTTATTTCAAGCATAAACGCATCACCAGTCACCCGAGAAAATATCATCCGGGCATGACCACCACATCCGAGCACATGCCTGTAAAGCATGAGAAGCATCATAAATGGTCACCAGGGCGTTTAATGAATTGGGCGAAAGATATTGGAGATGACGTTTTGCTCTGGGTGAAAGCACAATTGGCACAGAAACAACATGAAGAACAAGCGTATCGTGTGTGCTTAGGCTTACTCAACCTATCAAGAAGCTATCCCGCCGATCGGCTCAATAACGCCTGTGCGATAGCCAATCAATACAGTTTATATCGGTTAAAACATATCAAAGACATACTCAGTAGCAACCAAGATAAATTGCCGCGAACGCAAGAAGAGCCGTCGACGTTATTGCCACAATCCCATGAAAATATCCGTGGTCCTAAAAGCTTCCATTAAGGTAAGGAAATTCTATGTTAGAACAAACGATAACTCAGCTTCGTCAACTCAAACTCAGTGGTATGGCCAACGCCTTAGTGAGCCAAATGGAACAACCAAGTACTTATGAAGGGTTGTCCTTCGATGAGCGACTACAACTGCTAGCAGACAGTGAAGCCCAAGACCGAGAGAGCCGAAAACAACAACGCTTACTTAAAGCGGCAAAACTTAAATTAGCCGCTAACGCCAGAGACATAGATTATCATCACCCGCGAGGTCTCAATCAATCGATGATGGCATCGCTACTGCAATGTGATTGGCTGAATAAATCACAAAACTTACTCATCACAGGCCCTTGCGGTAGCGGTAAAACCTATATCACTTGTGCGCTTGCGCATACAGGATGCATGAAAGGCTACAGCGTTAAATATTACCGACTCTCAAGGTTGATGCTTACGCTGACACAAGCCAAAGCAGATGGCACTTACAGTCGAATGTTACAGTCACTCGCTAAGATCGACTTACTCGTTTTAGATGATTGGGGGCTTGAGCCACTTAAAGCGGCACAACGAAATGACTTAATGGAGATCATGGATGATAGGCACGGCAGTTCATCAACCGCCATCATCAGTCAATTACCCACCGAAGAATGGCATCAATCCATCGGCGATAATACCTTAGCCGATGCCATTTTAGATCGACTAATGCACAATGCTCATCGGATAAAATTAAAGGGGGAGTCTATGAGAAAAATTCAATCTAAAATTGACCATCGTGAACACTTAGGTTAAAAATGTCATGAACCCAAT
>NZ_BMQI01000117.1 GCF_014648035.1 Shewanella algicola
CCTGTTTTGATTAGATATTGGACTGATAATTCCAGGGCAAGAACTGTTGTGGATTAGCCTTAACTTCACTTTCCATTCGCTGTATCGTATTAAAGTAATCCAGCACATTTATACCCGCTTCGGCTGATGTCGCTATCATCGCCATGATCACATCCGCAATGCTCGCACCAGCCTGTGTTTTATGGAACAGGGCATTTTTTCGGTTGCGAGCAACTAGCTTGAGTGCTTGCTCCGCTCGGTTATTATCCAGCTGTGCTCCCTCGAGACGGCAGAAGGCGGTCAGCCCCTCATAATGCTTAGTAAAATAATTAATTGCTTTACCAAGCCCGCTGTTTTCTTCTGTATTTCCCCTGTTCAGCTCGGCCTGACCCCAGTTTCGGATCTGCTCCATTACCGGAAGTGATAGCTTTTTATGCCAAGCTAACCGTTGCCCCGCGTTAAGTCCTAGCTCCCTGGCTTCATCATCGTGTCGCCAGATTTCACCATACCACTGTAGTACTTGCTCCACTTCATCTGGAAACTGATTAAGGACTTCGGCAAACTGCCGTCGTCCGTGACTGTTGCACAGACTGTGTTCGACCACGTAATCAAGCGATGGGCGGTTGCTGGATAAGGCATCACTCATCAATATCGGGGGCGCGAGTGTCCGGCCACGGTCATGTAAAATCTCGTCGATGAACTCGCCGGCATGACCGATATTGGTCTGATACAACACGACAGTACGACCCTCTTTTAAGCCCGCGACTAAACCGGAGCTGTAAACACCACTGCGCTCTCGGGTTTTTGTTCCATTTCTCTGCGGCTTTTCTATCGGGACTTTGTCTAAAATTCGGTTGGTCGTGTCATCTAAATAATAGTGCTCCGCGTTTGCGGCAAACACTCTTAACAAGTTATAAATGGGTTGCAAGCTATTGGCGACTAACTCGACTTGGTCAAAGATGGTTGAGGCGGTCAGTTTAATCCCCATCAGCGCTTGCGTACTCTCCTGACGATAGTAGGGTGCACCTGCAAAAAACTTGTGAAGAGCCATCAGGCTGCGGGCACTGTAACCATACTTCTGGCTTGGCTCTCCATCATTTATCACGTTATTAGGTAACTTGGCAGTGAAGTACTGACCACAGGCATTGCAACGTAGCCGCTCCATAACGTGTTGCTCTGGGACGAACGGACTTTGCCCAGTGATCCGCAACAGCGTAGCGGGCTCGTATTTATATAACTTGCCTTTTTGACACTCGGGGCAACTATCGCCTTTCTTTAGATCGTCCAGTTTATGCTGAGTGACTTTCGGTTTCACTGGTGGTGTGCTGGGTTGGGTATTTTTAGGCTTAGGACGTTTTTGACCGCGGTTTTTGTTTTTCTTATTTTTCTGGCCGAGTAGAGTGTCCATCGTTTCTGATGACTTGACCATGCCAACCAACTTACGCAATTTATGCAGGGTGATATCGTTATCAGATAGACGCTCTTGCAAGGCAGCCAGCGTCTTTAATGCCTTCAACAAGATGTGGCAATCTTCCGCACTCAGTGCTAAGTCGTGCTCCTTTGCCTCGTGCACTCGCTGGATAAGCCCGTCCAGCTCTTCGCTGTCAATATCGGTAAAGTCTTGCGCCATTTAAGTTCCTGTCGGCTGGCTTGCAGTGCTGATGCGCTCAATTATTCCAGCATTGTGGGATCGGTCAACATGATCGTGAGGATCGATAACTTAAGGGGGAATAGTGTGCGTACGGTCATACTTTTTGCCAGCCAGGCAGCCCCACCAACAGAGCTTTAAGCTGCTTCGCGGCGACAGGGGTCACCCCATCTTGGTGATGACGGGGCCAATCTTGAAAGCGGCCTTTGCTCAGGCGTTTATTGATTAACCAGAAGCCAGAGCCGTCATAACATAATGCTCTAAGCATGGTTTGACGGCGGTTGGTAAACACAAACAGGGTTCCGCTACGAGGCGACTGTTTTAGCTGATGACGACACAGGGCGGCGAGTCCATCAATACCACAGCGAAAATCGGCTGGTTGAGTCGCAAGCAGGATTTTACTCTCAGCAGTCAGGTGGATCATTTTACTTCTCCTGCTTCTTGTATCAGAGCTCGCAATAAGTCAAGAGAGACAAGGCCGCTGATACGGATCTGACTTGAATTAGGAAGAGTGAGCTGAAGGCTCAGGTCTGATTTAGGTAGTAAATCAGGCTCTATCTGTAACGGAACAAAATCAGGAGCGGACGACTTAACGGGAAGTTGCTTGCGCCAGTCATTGAGCTGGGTGGTGCAGATCCGTAGTGCTTTGGTCACGTGACTGATCGGATATTCTTCAAGCAGCTTGAGTGCTAAGCAGCGTAGTTCATCGGGGATACTGGCATGTTTATTAATGCGGGTTTGTCGCCAGTGCTCAAAGTCAGCAGTGGCCTGAATCAGGTTTTTCTGGTTTTGCATGGTGCCTTCCTTATATTGG
>NZ_BMQI01000118.1 GCF_014648035.1 Shewanella algicola
TTCAGGCACGGCAATACTTAGGCCACTGGCCCAAGCATTGCTTGATTATGAGCGGTTTATTATTGGTATTGGTCGAGATAATTCCAAGGTAGGTATTTTTCAGGATGCTTTTTTGCATCATCCGCATCTCGTTGCAGTCGCGTAAAGTAATCAAATACATTGATGCCTGCTTCATTGCCTGTTGCTATCATCGACGTGATAACATCGCCAATGTTCGCACCGAGTAAGCTTTTACGAAACATCGCATTTTTTCTATCTCGCACCACTATTTTTAACATCGATTCTATGCGGTTATTATCTATTTTTACCCCTTCGTGATGGCAAAATAAACTCAGCCCGTCATAGTGTTTTAAAAAATAACGGATAGCTTTGCCTAGACCGCTATTTTCTTCAATGCTTTCATTAGTAAAGTGCTTTTCACCCCAACTTTTAATCGCTTCAAGTATGGGTAATGAATGTTGCTGATGGTACTCAAGTCGCTCGCGTGCGGTGAGTTCACGTTCAATGGTTGTCTGTTCATTGCGCCAAACTTCACCATAGAGTGTGAGTATATTTTCAACCTCTTCGGGGAAATGATTAATGACATCGACAAACTGGCGCCTTGCATGGCTATTACAAAGTGATGTTTCAACCTCGCAAGTACTTGGCTGATTACTGGCGAGCGCATCACTCATTAATATCGGTGCGACAGTGACTTGTCGTTTGTAGAGTATGCGGTCGATAAACTCACCTGCGTGCCCAATATTGGTTTCAAATAACACAATATCATGGCCCGTTTTTAAGCTGGCAATCACTCCTGATGTATAAACACCTGAGCGCAAGCGTGTTTTCTCGCTATTACGTACTTTCTTTTCAACTGGCTTGGCGTCAAGAATACGGTGGGTGGTGTCATCTAAGTAATAGTGCTTAGCATCGCCAGCCAACTCAAACAAGTGCTGGTAAACAGGATAAATCGCATCACAGACAAGCTCTACTTGGTCAAACACCGTCGACGCAGTGATGTTGACGCCCAATAGCTTTTGGATGTTGCCTTGACGATAAAAAGGTAGCCCTGCAAAGTATTTATAAATCGCCATTAACGCACGCGCAGAGTAACCATATTTTTGATGACTATTACCGTCATGTAATACTTCATCGGGCAGGTTTGCCGTGAAATAGGCACCACACGCATTGCAACGCAAGCGCTCCATAATATGTTGCTCTGGGGTAAAAGGCGTTTGCCCTGTAATGCGCAACAAACTGCCAGGCTCGACTTTATAGGCCTTACCTTTCAAACATTCTGGGCAGCTATCCCCTTTATTTACTTCGTTTAACGCATGTTTGATGATAACCGGTTTGACCTGTGTAAAGTCTTCATCCTGTGTTTTTGGTTTTTTACTTTTCTTGCTGGTTTTTTTCTGTGCTTTACACAGGTCGCTTTGTTTTTCTGATGATTTTTCAATCCCAAGTAACTTACGTAATTTATGCACGGTGATACCGTGGTCAGCTAGCTTGTTTTGTGTTGTTGTTAATGTCAGTAACGCATCAAGCAATAACTGATAATCATCAGCGCTAAGCGCAAGATTATTTTCTTTGGCTTCAATCACTCGCTTGATTAAATCATCGAGAGATTGTGCATCGATATCGTTAAAAGGTTTTGCCACAATAAGCCTTTTGCCTGCGGGAATAAAAAAGAGGATGGAGTATGATCCCATTTAAAATGAAATCAAGCGGTTATTTATAATGGGTGGTAATTCCCGCTGAGCAATTGCCGTAAATGTTTGGCGTCCACGGACGTCATGGCACTATTAATGGTTGGCCAGCCAGAGAACTTGCCCTTAGATAAACGCTTTGTCATCAACCAAAAACCGTTATTTTCATAAGCGAGTGCGCGCACCATGGTTTTGTTACGATTAATAAAAACAAACAAGGTACCAGAGCGAGGCTCACAATGAAGGCGTTGTTTACACAGCGTAGCTAACCCATCAATGCCTTGACGAAAATCAGCGGGCTGGGTAGCAATCAAAATGTCGCTATGACGGGTTAAATGGATCATGATTTTATGGCCTCAATTAACTGAGCAAACCGTGTTTCGCTGACTTCGCCAGATACGGCTAAAGAATTGCCATTGTTGAACTTCAGGGAGATAGAAAGCGACTCGGTTATCGGCGTTGCATTGGGTAGTGAAATAAAGTGATTGGATACATCACTTGATGAGTTGGCGGTAAGCCAAGTATTGAATTGCTCATGACTAATACGCAACTTTTTAACAATGGTTGTTTTTGAATAATGCGGTAAAAGGGCGATCGCTTGCTGGCGCAAATTTTCAGGGATTGCACTACCTCGAGAAGGTTTATTGCTTCGCCACTGTTCAAAGTTAGCGAGGGTGTTAAGGAGTTTATCTGGCATCATTGTGACCGGGTTGAT
>NZ_BMQI01000119.1 GCF_014648035.1 Shewanella algicola
ACTTCTGCAGGAGAAAGGCGACAAGCTCTGTTGCGCTTCATTTCACCATTTTCAAGCAGTATGAGCTGCCAATGTGGGATAAATAAGTGACAGAAATCATCGACATCACAGTAGGTTTCAACTAATTTATTCATGCTCGTTCCTTTTTCTAATCACTTTTGGTCGAATGATCGGATCAAGGAACGAGCATTTAGTTCCTTTGGGGAGCTAATTTCTTATCCGAAGCTCAGGTTAATCAATAAGTTAAAAGGGCAACTTTAATTTTTTGCCCTTCAATAAGCTGTTATGGCAGGGTAACCGCATGAGTGTGCGTTTTTTGTTCACAATGAATAGTATCAATACAGAACTACTTCCAATCACTCATGAAATGATAACGTTCTGAACAAATGTAGTTTTAAAAATATACTGAATCTGTTCGTAAAATGTTCACGTTCTCGCCCTGGCTGTTATGGCTTTACTACAAATAAGTTCTAAATAGGAGAAGGATTTTGATCGAGAAAACGCATGCGGTAGATGAAGTGTTCGGAATAAATCGAGATCTTCCTCTAAATTATGTTGATAGGGAAAGTGCGGATACAGTTCTAATAAATAACCTTGCACGACGTCAGCATTTGGTCATCTACGGTAGTTCGAAACAAGGCAAGACCTCCCTAAGAAAGCACTGCCTAAATGACAATGACTATGTTGTGGTTCATTGCTCAAATAAGTGGGGGTTGGAACATGTTCATGAAGCCATACTAAAGCAAGCTGGGTTCGAGTTGACAGTTTCCACTACCTTAGCAACCTCGGGAAAACAGAAGATATTTGCAAAAATAAAAGCTGGCATCTGGGGGGCTGCAGCAGAGGGTGGTGCCGAAGCAGAGAGAGCCGAGGAAGAAGGCATTACGAAAGCACCGCTTGAATTAGATCCGCTTGATGTAAATGACATCATTTCAACCTTGGAAAAAATTGGTTTTAAAAAATATATTGTTTTAGAGGATTTCCATTATTTGCCAGTTGACACGCAAAAAGATTTTTCAGTCGCCTTGAAGGCATTCCATGAGAATTCAGAATTTTGTTTTATTATTATTGGTGTCTGGCTTGAAGAGAACCGCCTCAGCGTATACAACGGCGATCTTACCGGAAGGCTTTTACCTATTAATGCTGATAAATGGACACCGGATGAACTCGGGAAAGTTATTTCAGATGGGGAAGCTTTACTTAATATATCGTTTACTGAAGATTTTAAGGCTGAATTATTGTCGTCATGCTATGAAAGTGTCTATGTGGTTCAGGAAACATGCCACCAATGCTGTTTAAAAGAAAATGTATTCAATACACAGCAAGATCATCGTGAAATTGGCAACGCTGTGAATTGTTCTGACATTGTGAGTCAAGTTGTAAATCAACAAGGTGGTAGATTTAATTCATTTCTAACGCAGTTTTCTGAAGGTTTTCAAGATACTGTTCTCGAAATGCACAAGTGGTTACTATACCCGGTTTTGACTGCAACCGATGAACAGATTGATAAAGGGTTTAAACAAGCTGAGATTAGAAATACTTTGCAGCAAGTTCACCCTAGAGGTGCTGAGCTAAACTCAGGAAACGTGACTCAGTCACTTCAGTCGCTAACCTCCTTGCAGATTAAAAAAGACATTAAACCGCTAGTTCTAGACTATGATCAGACTAACTTAAGGCTCAACATCGTAGATAAAAGCTTCCAGATCTGGCTATCCAGACAAGATCGGAACGAACTACTTGATTTAATTGGCTTGACAAAAATGCCATAACAAAGTGCTTCTAGGGGCTTTTCTACGCTATGCTTCGGCAAGCGCCAGAGCGCGGCGTTAGGTGTTTCGGTAAGTGGAGTTTACAAATGTCAGAATCTAAGAGTATGTTCAGTTGTGATTTATGCAGCGCAAATTTCCAAATGGGTCCTCATTTATACGAAGGTAAAATTATACCTACCTATGGAGTTCAAGTCTGTAATACTTGTTACCAAGTAAATTGGGATGGTTGGGCTCCACATTTTGAAAGTAAAATTATTGAAATTGCAAAATCAAAAGACTTGCCTATTCCCAACCGAAATGATGATGGCTGGTTACCTAGAGATTAGTGAAAAACACCTAATCGGGTATCCGGAGGTATCTAGCCTCCAGCCCCCACACCACCCTGCATGCGGCTCCGAACAGGACGGTTCATTTAAATTATTGGGGTCAAATTTAAAATTTAAAATTTAGTGTAAAAATTTAGTGGGGTCAGGGTCAGGGTAAACTTTAATAAAAAGGTAACTTTTAACCCGCTTTTGTCCATTTTTAAGTTGGCTCGGCCAACACATTTCTGCCCCACTCCCCCCCTGTGTCAGGATAGTTGTCGCCTCAGTTTTTCATAAAAATAAAACAGGGAGCGGTAAG
>NZ_BMQI01000120.1 GCF_014648035.1 Shewanella algicola
AAACAGCAAAGCGGTAGTGTGGTATCGACCACGTATTATGTGGGCAGTTTTGAGCGTGAAGTGGCCTTAAGCAGTACGGTAGATAAAACCTACATTGGTGACCACACCATTAAGATGAAAGCCCATGTGGGCAGCTTAGGTAATCAATCACCGTTCCAACACGTACTGCGAGACCACTTAGGCAGTGTCGATACCTTGATGGATGCCAAAACCGGTGCCGTATTACAGCACCGTGGTTATGATGTGTTTGGTCGTCCAAGAGACATTGCCGCAGGTAATAACCTGTTAACGAGCTGGCAAGGTGTCACTAAGGGCTACACCGACCATGAGCATTTGAATGAGCAAGAGCTTATTCATATGAACGGCCGGATTTACGATTTTAACATTGGCCGTTTTTTAAGTGTTGACCCGTTTTTGCAGTTCCCAGAGAATAGTCAAAGCGCTAACCCGTATTCGTATATTTTGAATAACCCGATGAGTGGGACAGATCCGACGGGTTATTGTCAGGCTGAAGACAATATGTCTGACTGCTCTGGTAGTTTGAAGAGCGGTGAGACAAAAGCTATTACAGATGCTGATGGCAAAAGAGTTGGTACAGTTGGTAAAGACAGTAATGGTACGACTTACGTAACTTCTGGAGGTAAGGGCGATGTCAAAGATGCAATGGCTTTTACTAATAACACTGGGCGCTTCAAGTCTGATGTCGGTAAGCAAAATAGTATTGGTATTAAGGATAGTTCTACTAGCTATGGAAATTCGTCAAGTTTTATCGCTGGTTATAGCTCTGCGACTAAAGGAGATATGACTGGTGCGCTTTCGCTAACACCCATTGGGCAAACTGTTGATGGAATTAAGTCTGGGATAGATGCATTAGAAGCAGGTTATGAGGAATATCAAAAAACAGGTGATCTAACAAGCGCAGCTGTTGTAGCAGGAAAAGTTGGAACTGAAGCCTATATTGAGCGTAAACTTAAGGTTGCTAGGCTTCCTGATGTTACAAAGGGAAGAATTAATAGCGCTGGACAGCCTATTAATGAAAAGGGTCAATTTGTAAGTGGTGCTGGCGGTGAATCGGCTGCTGCGGCTCGAGGAAGAGCAGCTCACGACGCTTTTGACGCAATAGTAGAAGCAAAACGCGATCAAGGCTGGGTAAGTAAACCACGAATTGTAGATGCAAATGGAAGGGTGCATATCCCTGACGCCTTAACTCCTAGCGGACGCCCAATAGAATATAAACCTAATACACCTTCAGGAATTAAAGCCGGTAGACGCCAGCTCAAGCGGTATGAGCAGGTAACGGGTAAGAAAGGACGATTATTAACTTACGATTAAGGAAATATCGGTGATTAAAGAGCTTATTAAATTGTACATTGCGCCCTTTCTTAAACGACTAGGATTTAAGAAAAAAGGCTCTACGTGGAATAGAGAAATTAATGGCGTTGTTCATGTAATTGATATCCAATCAACTAAAGCACGTGTAGATGGTACAGAATTATTTACTATTAATATCGGCGTTTTTATCAATGAGCTGTGGCAGATCTTTTGGAATAAGGAAGTTCCTCAGTTTGTAAAAGAAGAAAATTGTTATCCTCGATTTAGATTGGGGTATTTACTTTCTGGGTTTGATCCAAAACGCCGTGATCAGTGGTGGCAAATTAACACTGAAGAAGATATCGAAAAAATTTGGAAAGAACTTGATGTTATATTCTTGAAACATTGCCTGCCTTTTTTTGATGAAATTGAAAGCGTGGGCGACCTTCTTGGTATATCTGATAAAACTAGACCTAATATGCCGTCAGAGAAACTTTCACATGGCATCTTGTTGAATATGACTGACAATAAAGAAGAGGGCGATCGATTAATTGGCGAGTTAGTTTCAGATTCGCACTGGGGCAATAGGGCTACGGAAATATCAGAAAGACTGTCCCAACGATCTTGATATGTGGTTATGAAGTCTAGCCCAATAATTAGGACATCACCCATAATTATTTCATCTTAACTACGACTATGACGCCGCAGGTAATATCCTTGTTAAAGGCGATTACGGTAGTCAATATAAAATAATTAAGACATATATGGACGCTCCCGGTGAGTCAAGGTAATACTCTGCTCACCCAAGGCTTTTTTGGGCCTTAGCTTTCTGATCTACTGCTTCACACTTATCGTTGTTTTTGATGCGACTCATTTACCGCTTAAAGCGGTTGTACTGACATATATTCGGGCTTAACAGCCAAGCTGCGCCCCTAATGAAATCCGTACCACTGCGCCTAAAATGTGAAACACCCATGCGGATTAGGACTTATCCTATCCTTGTTCTGTTCGGGCTTGCACT
>NZ_BMQI01000121.1 GCF_014648035.1 Shewanella algicola
TTAAATCGGTTAAATCGTCGGTAGGAAGACGCTTGGGCAACTCGGTAAACAAGTGTCTGAAGTAATAATATGGGCTTATATCGTTGGCGCGACAGGTCATCACTAAACTATACAAGTTCGCACTGGCATGCGCGCCGTTGACTGACGTTGAGAACATCCAGTTTTTACGCCCCGTTGTGAATGGGCGTATATCTCGCTCGGTGACATTGTTGTCGATGCTAATATCACCATCATCAAGATACGTTAATAATTTCGGCCATTGGTTTAGTGCATAGGTAATCGCTTTGCCTAGATATCCTTTGGGCAGTACCTGTTGTTTTTCTAGCCAGGTTTTAAACTCCGTTAATATTGGCACTGCTTCTTGTTGTCTTAATTGTTGTCGCTCAAGCGCACTGAGTTGTTTTGAACGTTTTTCAATGGCGTAGAGTTTGGCAATATAGCTCAGTGCGACTTCGGGCTTACCGGCTTTTTTTGACGCACTCGCTTTTTGTGCATCGGTGAACTTTCGGCGCACATGTGCCATGCAGCCAGCATGAGTGACGTCTTTTAATGTGCCATAAGCACCGTAGCCATCCGTCAGTAAATACCCAGAAAAGCCAGATAAGAATGCTTGAGCACAACGGCCTGCGCGGCTTGGATGATAGTCATAAATCACGATAGGCGTTTGGACAAACTCACCACTGCGATACACCCACATATACGAGGTCGATTGTGCTTCTCTATCCGCTTCTCTTAAGACTTGTACTGTGGTTTCATCAGCACAAATCAGCTTTTCATTGAGAAGCTGTGACTGCATTGCATCAATAATGGGCTGCACTTTCATGCCTAATTGCACACACCAATTGGCTAAGGTCGCACGACTAATATCAATACCTGAACGATTTAAAATATCCACCTGACGATAAAGTGGCAGTGCATCAACGTATTTTGCCGTCACAACGGCGGCAAATGCCTCGGCGCTGCCCATACTCTTAGGGATTAAACTGGGAGGCTTAGGGGCGGTGATAATGCGTGAGCTGGTGTGTGTTTTTTCACACTGACGACAGGCATATTTCACCCTTTCATGACGGATAACCGTCACTTTTTGAGGAATAATTTTAAGCTCTTCACTGGTTTCGACGCCACATCGGTGCAATGGAGACTGGCAGCATTCACAACAAGGCGAGTCAATCTCATGTGTAATAACTTCACGCTCGAGTGTTTCTGGTAAGGGTTTGCGGCCGGTTTTCTTTTTGGTTTGTGCGGGTGGCTCAGCAATATCTTGTTGCTCCGCCTCATTGAAGGTGCCTTTGGGCACTTTTTCACTCTTTGAAGAAAACCGCTTAGATTGACTTAAATTTAATTGCTCAATTAACAACTGGATTTGTGTTTTAAGCTCGGTGATTTCTTCTTGAGCAACAAGTGCTTCTTCCTTGGCTAATGACGCTTGTGCCAGTGCAATGTCAGCAGCTTGTTGCAGCTGCAGTACCATGGCCTTAAGTTGCTCAATATCGTCAGGAAGTGTGGTCATTATTAGCGACGTTTGTATGAATTTTTCCTTATTGTGCCAGCGAAAAAGGATCGTTCAAGCATAAAAATGTGATCGCCTGTTTGATCACACTGTTAGGTTATTTAATGGTCGATGTGCTCTGTGATGCTCGATAGATAACCCCGATAACAGCCAATTTAGTTGCGCCTTGCTGATATGTAACGCGCCATCATGTGTGGGGGTTGGCCACTTGAATGTGCCTTTTTCTAACCGCCGATAATAAAGCCAAAAGCCATTCGTGTCCCAAAACAAGATTTTGAGTTTATCTCGATGACGATTACAAAAAATAAACCAGGATTCACTAAATGGGTCCATTTCAAGGTGTTGTGCAACGATAAGCGATAGCCCATCGATAGACTTACGCATATCGGTGACACCCGTGACGAGATAAACTTGAGCAGAGGGCGTCATGTTAGGGCTGCAACCCAATGCTGGATTTGGTTAGTACTTAAATGAAGCGGCAACTGAGCACGCAAACCATTTGTAAGGACTAGCGTGACAACGTTTTCACTCTCGACGGATGTATCTGTCACAAGAATGGGTTGCAATCGTTGTGGCTCAGGCTGTGTTCTCAGCCTTTTGGTCCATGTATAAAAGGTTTGATAGCTTATGTTCTGCTCAGCACAAAACTGAGTGATGCTGATGCCACTTTGTTTTTGCTGCTCGATTAATGAAGACCAATACTGGTGTTTTTCTTGTGTGTTCATAGAATCTCCTTAAAT
>NZ_BMQI01000122.1 GCF_014648035.1 Shewanella algicola
AATATGGGAACAACATAAATCAGCCGCTTAGTGAAAGGTATGTGCCTTTGCCTAGACGCTTACGTTGAATTTGAGCATTTGAAAGCTAAGACCAACTCGTTTTGGACAAAAGTGAGTTACGAAAAATCGAGCGTTAGCAATCCATGAATAATTACTGGTATATCAGAGCTGTTTCAATAGAAGTTCAGTATTAATAGCACTGTGAGTTGCTTTTTATGTCACAGTCTCAGCAACCAAATATCGTTTGTCGGCACAATAAGTAGCAAACGAAGAAGTAATGTGAAGACATAAGTGCTTTATACTGCGAGCTTTATTATCTAACTGAGTAACGTGAAACCTTCGCCCTATAGTCATTGCGGTTTCTCTGCCATGAGCTATCGCGTTACGGTGTTCCTTAACTTCCGTTAAGACAAAATGTTGCACGCCCTCTGGCAGTGGAGAGCTATCTAAATCAAAAAAAATCCACACATTTTCTAGTTGTTTGTAAGAAATATTCATTGAGCCAGCTGTTGGAAAAACAGAACTGTCAACATTAGTCACTTCAGTATCACCTGTTACTGCAAGAACAAGTTTATGGCGATTTTCCCACACTTTGGAGGCTCCACACTCTCGAAGTGCCTTAAAATGAGAATCAAATAGCGAGCATAATATCGCACTTTTAAAACGATTGGCTGGAGCTTGCTCTTGCCCGATAACTTCTAATGTTCGTGTGACTGATTGCGTAATTGCAAACTCAAGTGCTGCATACATTGCAACAAAAACTAAGCCTTTCTGAGCACGATAAAAATCTGAATTTTTAGTATCTTCTGTTAGTGTCTCATCTGACAAATACTCTAGTATTGAATCAAGTTGCCTCAAACGATACATAAGACCAGAATCAATATCATTAAACATTGTCTATAAACCTAACTCGACAATACTCGATTCTTTCGCGTAAACGAGGCCCTGAGTTTGTGGCTCCTGTCGTCAAACGGCGTAACTCTTCATCATCAATCCAGTTAGCTACATTTGAGCCGGAAATATCAACGCCTTCCTCAATAGCATCGGCAGCACCAACAGCAATGGCTTCAAAAAGCACTTGTGGCGTACTTCCTTTTTTTCCGCGCTTAACTCCTTCAGGTAAGACAGCTCTTAGTGACTCGAATGTTTTTTCAAACAACTCTCGATAATTCTTGTAATTAAAATGTACCGATGATTTAGCCATAAAGTCATTTAAAAATATCTCTACACTGTGCTTAAAGTCATCGCGTGTTGTTTTGTAGGCCAAAAACTTCAAAACTAACTCTTCTCTAGTACCGTCTTTCGCTTTAGTTGATGAAATATTGACCACTTTATTGAAGTCATCATTTTTTGCAAGTTCAACGATAAAATCATTAAATTGCCCTCTAAATACACAAGCTCGAATTTCTTGAGGAGTCAGTTTGATACCACCAGTATTCAATCTCTCAAAAAGGTCAAATCGTACTTTTAGATCACTCTTATCGCTTAGTGTTGTAACCTTAAGCGGACGTAAATTGAACTTCAGACGAAGTGAATGAGGCAAATCATTAAACGTTGCTCCATTGAACTCAGAAAGGATATCCAGACCCTTAAGTTTAAGAGGCTTACCCAACCCAAAACTTTCTATTTGCTCTGGGGTTCCACAAAAATGAATCAATGAGTTAAGCCTTTGTACACCATCTATTAATTCCCAAGATCCATCTCTATTTGCAGCCATGAAGAGGTTAGGAATAGGTATTCCCAATAAAACAGATTCTATAAGTTTAGACTGGTTATCTTCGGGCCAACGAAATTGCCTTTGGTACTCAGGGGCAATGTTGATAATTGATTCATTCGCCATAGAAATCAATTCTTTAACAGAGATGTCAAATGAATCAAAATCTACTTTCCTAGTCTCTTGGTCGAGTTGATTCATATAATCTTTCATGTGTTCTCCAGCGAGCTATATGACTATATTCCAGTTTAACAACAACTTCTATTTTAGTCGATACTAGTCAATAGGTTAGTGTATGGTGGCTACAAATACAGGCTAGCAATCTATAGAGGGCTGAAGTCTAAACTCACATCGATACTCTGTTACCCATACTTCACAAAACACGACAAAGATTAGAAAAAGACCAACTAATAATTCGTAAACAGCAAAGAAAAAGTGTGCTAGCACACAATGGGGCGTGCGACGTGAGGTCGTATGAAGCGCTGTTCACCGCTTTTGAGTGAACCATCTGTAT
>NZ_BMQI01000123.1 GCF_014648035.1 Shewanella algicola
ATCCACTTCACCTAATAGCCGTAACGGTAAAACCAGCAAGCGCATTCAAACTGAAGATGGCCAGTTTGAACTTGATACACCGCGAGACCGTGAAGGCAGTTTCGAACCTCAGTTAGTTAAAAAACACCAGTCCAGATTTACCTCTATGGACGATAAAATATTGTGGCTCTACGCTCAAGGCATGAGTACTCGTGATATCGTTCAAGCCTTTGATGAATGGTACGGCGCAGAAATATCACCCACGTTAGTTTCTCGCGTAACCAACGCCGTTCTCGAGCAAGTTATTGAGTGGCAAAGTCGACCTTTAGATGCCATTTACCCAATCGTTTACCTTGATTGTATCGTCGTAAAAATCCGTCAAGATAAGCGCGTTATCAACAAATCAATTTTCCTAGCGCTGGGTATCAACCTTGAAGGCCATAAAGAGCTGATGGGGCTTTGGATAGCTGAAAATGAAGGGGCTAAATTTTGGTTAAATGTCCTCACTGAACTGCAACAACGAGGCGTTGAGGATATTCTCATCGCTTGTGTCGATGGCCTAAAAGGTTTCCCTGACGCTATCAATACCGTTTATCCAGATACTCATGTACAGCTCTGTATCGTGCATATGGTCAGAAACTCGTTAAAGTACGTATCGTGGAAAGACTACAAGGCGGTAACTGCGGACCTTAAGAGCATTTATCAATCAGCAACGGAGGAAGAAGCATTACTCGAGCTCGACCGTTTCAGCAATACCTGGGATGAGCAATACCCCCAAATTAGCAAGTCATGGCATAACCATTGGCATAACTTAAATACGTTTTTTAACTACCCTCAGGATATTCGTAAGGCTATCTACACAACCAATGCTATTGAGTCATTAAACAGTGTAATTAGACGAGCGTTGAAAAAGCGTAAGGTATTTCCAAATGATGACTCGGCCAAGAAAATGATTTACCTTGCTATAAAAGAAGCCAGTAAAAAATGGACCATGCCCATTCGAAACTGGCGTACTGCGATGAATCGATTTATTATTGAATTCGAAGACAGAATTGTGAAGTATATTAACTAAATTGCAGTTACACAGAATCTGTTACACCCTCTGCAAGGCTAAATTCATTAACAACTAAACTTCTTATTTTTTACTCGATTATTATGATCTCTTTGTATTCAGCTCAAAATTTACAGGATGTTGAGTTAAGAATTTTAGGATATAGCTTTAAAAATCTTGGAGCTTATAAAGAATTTATACTGTTCATCGGCGCAATCGTCACCCCTATCTCTGCACTTGTAGCTGCGTATAAAAAGTATATTGATGCTTTAATCAAAGAGTGTATAGCCAAAATAGCCCCTGACGAAAACGTCCGTGATTTTTACAAGCATATTTGGGTGGATTACGCAGCTGACGCACTTTTCAAAAAGATGGCAAAAGGTGAAAAGATTCATGAGCATGGTTTCTCTGTTCTTTTAGCTGCATTTATTCTACTCATTTTAGCTTTAATCTTAATTACATTGTTATTAGCATCTTTTTTTATTCAAATCGTTGTTATTTACGATGTATTCGTTAATCCAGCAACACCTGGATATATCAATACTTTTGTAATTGTTTTTGCGTTGTCATCGATCCTTTTTTCTTGGCTAGTTTCAATAGTACAGTTGCTTATGCCTGAGGTTGATTACAGTAACTACGGAAAGGTAGCTAATCTTGAAAAGGAAGATCCTGAAAAGTATAAAAAGCTAATGGACGAGATTTCTAAAGAAGAGGCAAAAAAGGATGCTAAATCTATTATATTAACCTCAGCACTTACTTATTTAATAACATTTTCGGGACTAAGTTTTATTTGGTATGGCTTAACTTTACAGGAAATTTCTGTATTTTTACCAAAAGCAGTTACTGGAGCTATGTTTGTTATGTTCTTTTCAAACGAACTTCTAGGCTTTGTTCGTAAAATATCGTACAGGTGGTTTTTTAAATCTTATCCCGAGGGTAAAGAGGGAAGAATGAAGGTATTTACAAAATTACAGAAGTTTCTTTCATTTATGAAAATACTATCTCCTATGCTGTTAACCATTATATATTCGCAATATGCTTTTCAGTAACTAGAAAAGTGATTGCACTTAACACATATGAGCCTTCCGCCAGTCAATAGGCAAGCCTAACTTATTTGACTGCTTTTGCAGT
>NZ_BMQI01000124.1 GCF_014648035.1 Shewanella algicola
ATCATAAATAAGGCCTTTTTTCTACCTAAAATATAGCGTTATCGCTAAAGATCCTGTCTATGTGACTAGCTTAATTAAATTACCATTTAACATTTTTTACTATAAGGGAATACCATGAGCAAATTCATATTACATCATTACCAGCCTTCTCCATTTGCTGAAAAAATACGTACAATATTAGGATTTAAAGGTATATCATATAGAACAGTGACAATACCTATTATCATGCCTAAGCCAGACTTAACCGCACTGACAGGAGGTTATCGTAAGACTCCTGTGTTGCAGCAAGGGGCACATGTATATTGTGATACACGATTAATATCCCGTGTAATAGATAACTATGCCCCTGAGAAAACGCTCTATCCGGATGATCTAGTTGCTAGTGCTAATATCATGGCACAATGGGCCGATCAACATCTCTTTGCTCTTGTAGTTGCTTTGGTTTTTTCGCCAGATGGTTTTGCTGAATTGACGAAAGATATACCAACTCCGGTGGTATCGGCTCTGGTAACAGACCGTGAAGAATTATGGCGAGGAGCGCATACTCCTAAGATAATACTGTCTCAATTACCTATTTATTTACAACAGTTTGAACAGCAGTTACAAAATTGTGGTCCTTATCTTCTTGGCCAACAGCCTACCATTGCTGATTTTTCGGTATATCACTGTCTGTGGTTTATCAATAATAATTCGGTCGTTCGTTCGCATTTATTGCTTTATCCAGCATTATTGAGATGGCTGGATTCTATGACAGCAATCGGGCATGGTAATGCTGAAAATATTACAGGTCAAGAGGCTATTGATGAGGCTAGATTGGGGGAATGGGCGAGCAATGAAGAGTATGAATTTTTGGAGCTAGACGGCTTAAAATATGGTGATTTGGTGACTGTGCAGCCTATCGATTATGGATTAGTTCCGGTTGTCGGTGAGCTAATTCTATCACTAACAGATGAGGTGGCTATTAGACGTAATGATGAGCGTGCTGGGGAAGTTTATGTTCATTTCCCTCGGGTGGGTTACCAAATTGAATTGGCTTCTTAATTCAATCTTTAATTATTAATTTCTATAAATTTAGTTTCGATAATTGCCTATTATTTCTTGCAAGTGAAACAAGTCACGATCATACGTGGGTTGTTTCACTGGTTTTTAATTCCAAATAAGTATGGCATTTGGATCATAATTTAAACGTACTCCCTAGATTGACTGAGATACACAAACTACTTGGATTTGCTTGCCAATATCGATGCAATGGCTCGTTAGACCAAGATTGCCAAGCCGCTTTTGCTCTCATCGTTATGTAAGAGGGCTTCTGGAAATAAAAGATAATGCAGCAATACCGCCACATCAGCTCCAACGAACTGACTGTCGAGCAAATAAGTTTTGTGAGATGTAATTTGGAGATTAAATCCATGTATTGAATTTTAGATGTCTGCATAGGAGATCTTCCTGATTTACTGATAAAAAGCTGCAGAGAACCTAGCCTGACTAGTCTACACATGTTTTAAATATGCTTCGATGCGAATCGAACAACATAAGCGTTCCGTTGGAAAAATTCTTTGAATGATACTCTTTAGGTTTCCAGAGCGAGTGTTGTTGGTTCAATTTACATTGAGGTTGAAAGTTCAACACTTTTGCAGACCCACTGAGGTGTTAATCTTTTAAATCAGTAATGACGGCATCGAGTAATTTCATCAGTTCTTTTATTTGGATTTTATCGATATTACTAAACTTACAGCTCACTTCATTAGGGATTTCAATCGCTTTTGCCTTTAAAGCCAGTCCTGTATGTGTGAGTTTCACTAGTCGTTTACGTTTGTCCTGTTCAACCTTCACTATGTGTAGCAGTGACTTATCAACCATTTTTTTTAAAATTTGTGTCATCGCACTACCATCAATTGACGTTTGTTCTATTAGCTCTGCAATTGTAATGTTGTCTTGTTCCCACAGAGCCATTATTACTACATATTGCGGATAAGTTATATTGATCTCACTTAAAGGCTCTCGATAAGCACGAACGATGCTGTTAGATGCCATATATAAGCGATGGCATAGCTGGTTTTTAAGCTTTAATCGATCAAATTGCATAAGTTACTCCTTAACCTGAGCTTCGGATAAGAAATTAGCTCCCCAAAGGAACTAAATGCTCGTTCCTTGATCC
>NZ_BMQI01000125.1 GCF_014648035.1 Shewanella algicola
TCACCAGATGAACCTAGGAGCCTGAATAAAGTAGCGGCTCTGACAATGTAATGAAGATTGGTTATAGGCCAATCGGGATCTGAATCGTGAGAGAACGATCCTCCTGATAACCACAAATTGGGTGAGTGCTAGGTAGTCAGTATGATGAACATAAGTGAATCCGCGTAAGGTGCGTTATGTGATGAAACAGCGGAAGTGGTTTATATGCTGTGGCCAAAAGGCAATGAGAGTTGGAAAGAGATTGCCCCATGTTCTTTCGTGATCAATATAACTCTTCGCACTATAGCGGGCATCTACCCTGACATTGCGCGACATACGGAACACGGTAAGCCTATATCGCTCCCTCTGGGAAAGCTTTTATGGCCGATAGCGATGCAGGTATAGGAGGTTGGAAAAAGCAAAGGCTGCATTGTAACGATGCAGATACAGACTAGTGTCTGGTCACGAAAGTGAGCCCACTTCCGACTGGTCTCCCGTTGCAAGATAATTTGAAGAACTTTATTCAAGGAGAAACGCAAATGATGATTTCAACAGAAATTAGTGCCACTCCTGACGGCGTTCAATGGCAGTCAATAGACTGGAAATCCGTTGAACCGCATGTATTAAAGCTTCAAATGCGTATTGCAAAGGCAACACGAGAAGGTAAACACGGTAAGGCGAAAGCGTTGCAATGGATACTGACTCACTCGCGTTCAGCAAAACTTCTTGCTGTTAAACGAGTATCAAAAAGCAAAGGCAGTAGAACGCCTGGAATAGATGGTGTCATCTGGAGCACGGATGCACGCCGCATGAAAGCTGTAAATCAATTGAGCAGGAAGGCATATCAAGCCAAACCACTCAAGCGTATCTATATCCCCAAAAAGAATGGCAAACTTAGACCTCTTGGTATCCCATGCATGATAGACAGAGCACAACAAGCGCTCCACCTTCTTGCATTAGAGCCTATATCGGAGACGCTTGCTGACCCAAACAGCTATGGATTTAGACCAAATCGTAGCACTGCCGACGCAGTCGATCAGTGCTTCAAATGCTTGGCTCTAAAGAAATCAGCGCAATGGGTTCTTGAGGGAGATATCAAATCCTGCTTTGACCAAATCGGGCATCAATGGCTTGTTGATAACATCGCCATAGATAAACGAATGTTGGAACAATGGTTAAAGTCTGGTTTTATGGATAAAGGGCTGTTTTATCGTACTGATGAGGGCACACCACAAGGAGGGGTTATATCCCCAACCTTGATGCTAATGACTCTTGCAGGACTCGAACAGCGCATAAAGTCTACAGCACTCAAAAAGGGTGCTAGAGCCAACTTTATTGGATACGCCGACGATTTCGTCGTCACCTGCGCTTCAAAGGAAGTGCTCGAGAACGATATCAAACCGTTGATCGCAGATTTCTTAGCGGAAAGAGGCTTAACACTCTCCGAAGAGAAAACGCACATTACCCACATCAATAATGGTTTTGACTTCTTAGGATTCAATCATAGGAAGTACAAAGGAAAATTGCTCATTAAACCGAGCAAGTCCAATACCTTGTTGTTCTTGAGTAACCTGCGCGAACTCATCAAAAAGCACGCAACCATCCCTGTTAACGATCTTATCAAACTGATAAATCCGAAACTAAGGGGCTGGTCGAACTATTATCGACATTGCGTTGCTAAACAAGTATTCGGATATGTTGGGCACAAACTATTCTACGCGTTGTGGCACTGGGCAGTAAGGCGCCATCCAACAAAGTCTAAGACTTGGGTAGCCCTTAAATACTTCATCAACCGCAAAGGCCAATGGCAATTTCACGGTTGGCAGAAGGTCAAGGATATGGATTGCCAATTCAATCTATTCCAAATAGCCAAAGTGCCTATTGAGAGACACGTGAAAATCCGAAGTTCGGCTATACCATTCGATCCTCAACACCAAGAATATTTGGCTAGGAGAAAATCGAAAAGGCAAGCTCGTAATTCTTGGAATGAATCAGCTCTCACTGCTTTATAAGTTGCTGGGTATCTAACGATACCTTTGTGGAGGCTTGAGCCTAGTGCAGTGA
>NZ_BMQI01000126.1 GCF_014648035.1 Shewanella algicola
TGGCGATTTTAGGAGCGAGATTTTCTTTGGTTAAAAGATTTAACAAAGCTTAATCCCGCCCTGGGGAAGGAACTTAGCGAAAAGCAGCTGGACATGCTAAAAGAACTCCTAAAAAAATTAAATAATAACGCCGAACTTTTACCTTTGCTTTCAGAAATGGTAATAACTAAAGATACTTTTGAAGGTAATTATATAATCTCAGCTAGAGGGGAAAACCTATCTTCACCATATAAAATTAGAGCAGTTGTTAACGGGGTCAGTAATAAAGTCTCTTTCTACTACGAAATACGATATTTTGGTGATAACTGGATTTTTGCTGAAAGATATACAATGGCAATTGACAGCTTTAAGACTGATACAGTAGTTGCAAGCTTTAACCGTGATAATTTTGGTCGTAATGTTTTTGAACAGACTATTTCCCCTATGAATTCAGAGTCTTGGGATTTGGCGTTGAAAGTGTCAAATTCAACTAGCTCGGCAATCAGATTTTATGGAAAACGTAATTCAGATAAGATTTTGAGCGAAATAGATAAGAAAGATATATCTAAAATGATCGAGTTACATAACTTATTGAATTTGATGAATTGAAAGCATATTTAAGATTTTTTATGAGGGTTTAGCTTTGATAGTATATAAATATGTCCCTTTTGATTCTGCTGAGAAAATTATAAGCCAATCCTCAATAGGTTTTAGTGGAATGCGTTTTCTTAATGACCCATTCGAAGGTGGTTATATTAATGCAGACGAACGTTTGCGTTCAAGGCTAAACTCAAAATATGCAGTGCTTTCTTTTACACGGCAACCCTTAAACTCTTTAATGTGGGCTCATTACGGTGACTCACATCAAGGTGTTGTGCTTGAGATAGATGCAGAGAAAGCGGGTTTATGTAATACAGATACATGTCTTATACCTGCTCAGTATGGTGATGTAATTTACACGTCTAATAAGCCTATTGAAGAGATAAGCCTGTCTTATTCAAATGATTTACGTAATTATTTAACGGCTATAAAATTCTCTCATGATTGTTATGAGTTTTACAAATTAGCTTTTCTACATAAATCTTTAGATTGGGCATATGAAGAGGAAGTTAGAGTTGTAAAAAGTATTGGCGGATACCCTGATGGAGAACAAGTTTTTGGTGAATATAATGTGGGTTCAGATGTATTTAATCGCACAAATATAGGAAGTAAGGATAAAGAAAGACCCTTGGATTGTCTAAATATTCGGCCAGAATCTATTGTTTCAGCTTATTTAGGGCTTCGTGTGAACCAAGAAAATAAGATGAAGGCCGTGCAGTGGGCTACGGATCTAAAAATTAAATTATATAAATGCGGTCTTGACTCAAAGTTGTGGAACTTGAAGGCAGAACCATATATTGTGAAAAATGAAGATTCTTAAATGGTTATGAACAATATGATGATAAAAGTAACTTATAATTATTTTATGCATCACAGTTAGATGTTTAAATTGCTTAAGCAGAGGTTTATGGATTTTTTAATATTTTATTTTTAAAAATGGAGAAGTGAATGGCTATGTCTATAGATTTGGAAGTTAGAAAGGTTTTAGATGACCACCTTTTAAAAATTGGTCATATTGAATCAGACGCGTTAAATAAAAGTCTAGATTTGATGAGGTTTGACTCTGAATTTGATTGTGCCCCAATTTATTTATCTGCTGGAGAGACTAGTATTATAAGTAAAATGCCAAAAGATAAAACATGGATTGAGTATTTTCTTGTGAAGTCGTCAGGAAGTTTTATTACAGCAGGTCTGGAAGTGAAATTATATCAGTATGGAACTTGGATAAAGACAGTACCTGAGAATGGTATCATTTTCAATGAAATGATATCGACCTTAATTGAAGATCATTTTCCTAAAAATATGAAGTTTAAACTAAAGGATAATAGTACGCTTACTATTCTTCATACACTGGACCTTAAGTATTAAGTCTGACATAAATCCCATCTAAGGTTATGTCTTCTT
>NZ_BMQI01000127.1 GCF_014648035.1 Shewanella algicola
GACCTCTTAATTTATTAACATACTGTCTCAAAATTAAGTGTCCGATGGAATTAGACCAGAACAGAGTTTGGTATAGCAAGGATTTCATACAATAGTAAGAACAAAATATCAGCAGTGAATTGTAATATGGACAATGCGACTGGCAATTTGTTATCTGAAAAACTTAGTTGCCTTAAAGGTAAACTAATTACTTTGGGTTTAAGCACAGCGTCTACAAATATTGAGTTCCCAGAGCCATTTTTAGAGGAATTTCACGGCCAATTGACCAACATCCTCAAAGAGCATGACATTTCAATTTCTGAAGTATTAGCGAGAGACTATACGCAAAGGTACAGCTTTCATAGGTTAGGTGAGACTGCTGTTGTTGATATTTTTTATAATGGAAAGAGTCAGTTCACGCGCTTGATGGGCATGAAAAACTTGTCTGGTTCGGAGAAATTAATGCATCAAGTTGAGGGATTGATTGAAGAGGCGTTTAATTAGTAATGTTTATTCAAAACAATAACTCGTCGTCAAAAACGAGCAAGGATGTTTTTGCTTTAAGAAAAGCAGGCAAAATAGACGAAGCATATAATTTAGCCATTGAATTAATTAATAGCTCTCCGAATGATGAGTGGAATGTTAAAGCTTTTGCATGGTGTCTTATCGATCTCGTAAAGCGAGATGCCAAGCTTGGTAACAACGATACAACAATTCATTACCTGCAACAGCTTGACTCATTATCAATAGATCCAAATGACGAGATACTTAATAAGCAAGTTTTGTTTGTTAGAAATATGGCGAGTCCCATATTTAAAGAGACACAACGAGCAAAGCAAGCGAGTAAAGAAGGGAAGCATCAGTTAGCCATAAATATATATATCAAAGCACTATCGGAGCAGCCTGATAATCATGATATTAGGAGCAGTATAGGCTGGGAAATATACAAACTAGCGAAAGCACAATTTAATAATGAAAACGTCAATGTTTTTGCCGTAAAGAAATTGTTGAATGATTACCTAAAACTTAACTGTAATGTCCCTTCTCTGTTACACAGCCTTTTCCTTGGCCTCGCAGACAAGCTTACCAGCCACCACAACTTCAACCTAGCCGCATTTATAAAAATATGGGGAATTCAAAACCTACGTGATGAGGACTTTGAGCCATATGTTGATGACGTCACAGGAAATAGTTATCCAAGTTTGGCCTCAAAGGTTTCTTTGCATGGTACGAAACAAGCAGTTGAACATAATGATCTTGAATCTTTACCTTTGCTATTAGCGGTAATAGACAGAGTTATTCCAAGTTCAGATGACCCTATTTGGTTGGAGTTAAATAAAGCGAGAGCGTTAAATTTACTTGGTGAATATCAGAAGAGCTTTGATTTGGCAGTAAAAGTTGCAAAGCAAAAAATAGGTGAGTATTGGATTTGGGAGTTACTTGGGGATATACAAGGTAATTATGATAAAAGTAGCGCATTCAATTGTTATTGCCGGGCATTGTCCTCTAGTCCAAAAGAAAACTTTATTGCTAACCTGCGATTAAAGTTGGCGGAACTCTTGATTGAACAAGGTAATTACTCAGCGGCAAAGTATGAAGTTACTTGTGTTATGGATGCAAGAAACCGTGAGGGATGGTCGATACCAGAGAAAGCCGAGATGTTACAGAGTCAATCTTGGTTTTCGGCCACTGAAGCAGCGGCAAGTAATCAATCTTTATATAAGGAACATGCTGGAAAAGCTGAAGAGGTTTTATTTCAGAACCTACCTTGGATACATGCAAACCTAGGAAGTGTTTTTTCGTTACCAGATAAGCCAAACAAAAAAAGAAGAAAGATATATTTAAATAATAATGAAGATAGATTTCCAGTGGAGATTACGAGGGTGTAACAGATTCTGTGTAACTGCAATTTAGTTAATATGTTTCACAATTCTATCTTCGA
>NZ_BMQI01000128.1 GCF_014648035.1 Shewanella algicola
TGTATGAGCGGTTAAGTAAAGAAAACTCTCTTAAAATATGATCTACATAAGGGATGGTTACAGCTGGCTTTGGTCATAGAAATTCTCATCTGCAGCTATGCTCAAGAAGCTGATAATAATTAGCAGAATTGATATTAGTATTTGAGTCAATGTTTTGTTCATAAAACCTCCCCTTTTAAGCTATATGATAACAACGTTAAATAGGTACTTTTTGCCGTTTCAAGTGCCGTTTGGGACGCTGAACTAAAAAAACGAGAAGAGTGGACAGTAGATTTGATGATAAGGGAGGTAAATAATGGTGCTAAAGCAAGTCGAACACTTAAGCACCTTATTTATTTTCAGGTGTTAACAACCATTGGTTCATAAGTGTTATTTATTGGTTCTTGATTGTCATTCATAGTTTCTATTGATACAATTTTCGGTGCACTTCTTTGGCTTGCCGCAAACATTTTTCGTGAAGCGTTAAAAAAGGCTTCACTATTAAAGCGTTCTTTTTCAGGACGATTATTCGGAGCGTATAATGCGGTTTTATTGATTTGTGTTTCTATGTTAAGTTCCTTACCAATCGCATTTAAATACATAGATGAATAATTATCAGCACATGCCCAACAAAAATGACGATCACTATCTTCATGAGCAATAAACTTATTACAGCAATTATTTGTACGACATTCTGATACCAAATATTCATTACTAACGGTTTTTTTAAGAAGATATGCGAAACGTGAAATATCACATATCTTGTCATTTATAAGCTCTGGGTATTGAATAGTGGCAACCTCCCAAGCGGTAGCAATGTGATTTACATTTATACCTTTTTGCAAAGTTGGGTCATCTGAAACAGCCCCATAGATTTTAAATAGTATATTTGACATTTTAAAGCCAATGCTATTATTGGTCCACGTTTTTGAATATCCTCTAGAGAATAGTAACTTAGGATCAGAGTCACCAAAAACACGAACAAACTTTGACGTGACTGGAATTAAATCAACTATTAACTTGGGCATCATTCCTAAATTATACATACGCCTAGCTAATGAATAGTTATTAACTGCCTCTATATCCGCTGGCAATCTCATCTGTTAATCCTTTAAACTAAGCAACAATAGAAAAAAGAGCTTGCTCGACGTTCGAGACAGCTTTCTTGTCAGCAGAAAAAAACAATCCATAATTTATCTGTTTATTGATAGTGAACATTGGTAAAATTGGAATAATAAAATGAATCTTGTTTGAAGTAAGATAATGTTTATCTATTAGATCAAGTGTGGACTGTTTTAAAAACAGAAGACCTTTTGTGAATAATGGTTCAGTTTGAGCACAAAGAAAAATGTTCTGAAACATCACGGATTGATATTGCGACAAGCAAGAAAGTTCAGTGTTCTCATCAATTAATTTATTACCTAACTTTATTCTAGCATTGACCTGATTGACTATTGGCTCAATTGAATGAGAATTAACAATCAAATATTCAAATAGACAATGATCTGAAATGTCAAACTTAGGAACTAAGACCCAACTTTTTAAATTATTTACAAACCGGGACCAATTACCTTTACTGATACAGGTCAACGAATTCAAGTCTGATGGCTTCATATTAAAAAACTCACAGCACGCTCTAGGGTCTCTTGACGCGAAGTCATAAATCGCAACCAGGTAACCAGCTTGAGCTTGTATTAAAGCTTCATAATAGTGTTTGAAATTTGACATTACCAACCTCAAAAAAAATCCCGACACTTTTCCTGCACGTTTATTTTAACCATACGTGTTTGTGTAATCAATAGAGTTTATTGTTCTGAATCAAGTTTAATTTTTATCAACAAATCAAAAAGCGCTTTTACATACACTGGACCTTAAGTATTAAGTCTGACATAAATCCCATCTAAGGTTATGTCTTCTTT
>NZ_BMQI01000129.1 GCF_014648035.1 Shewanella algicola
CGGCTTGAATAGTACCGTTCGTTTTTTGTACTTTTTTGTCTACCCAGTAGGTGTTTTTAACCGTTATTCTTTTCATTTTTGATGATGAGAATGACCATGCCAACGGCACCTATTTCAATGCGTAAACTCAAAGAAATTTTAAGACTAAAATACGGCTGTAAACTCAGTCATCGTCAGATAGCAAAAAGCTTATCTGTTTCACCCTCAATCGTGTCTAAATATGCCTGTAAATCAGCAGAGCTAGACATTACTTGCTGGCCGCTTGATGAGAAGTGGGATGATAACTCTCTACAACAAGCGTTTTTCAAAACAAAGCCTCGTTTAAAAGGCTTTACCATTCCTGATTGGTCGTTAGTTCAACAAGAGCTTCGGCCTAAAACTATGACGTTGTTGCTGCTTTGGGAAGAATACAAAGAGCGGCACGCGGAAGGTTTTTACAGTTACACTCACTTCTGCCGTCAGTACAAGGCTTGGCTTAAATGCCAAAAACCCTCGATGCGACAAAACCATAAAGCTGGTGAAAAACTGTTTGTGGATTACTGTGGCCCAACCATGACTATTGTTGATGGAAGTACAGGCGAATGCCGTACTGCACAAGTGTTCGTCGCGGTCATGGGGGCATCAAATTATACCTATGCCGAAGCGACTTACAGCCAGAAACTTGAAGATTGGGTGATGAGTCATGCCCGTTGTTTTGAGTTTCTTGGTGGTGTTCCTGAGCAGATCATTCCTGACAACCTTAAAAGTGCCGTCACCAAACCCTGCCGATATGAGCCTGACTTAAACCCAACTTACCAACAACTAGCGACGCATTACGATACCGTCATTGTGCCTGCAAGACCCTATAAACCAAAGGATAAAGCCAAGGCTGAAGTGGGTGTACAAATTGTTGAACGTTGGATCATGGCACGTCTTCGTAATGAAACCTTCTTTAGCTTGCGTCAATTAAATCTAAAGATTCAAGAATTACTCATCGATTTAAATCAGCGACAAATGAAAAAACATCCTGGCTCACGATTAAGTCAATTTGAAGCCATTGATAAACCAGCGTTAAAACCATTGCCCATGCTGCCTTACAGCTACACCTTAGTGAAACAAGTGAGCGTACATATTGATTATCATATTGAGATTGAAAAGCACTATTACTCAGTGCCACATACCTTGATCAAGCAAAAACTTGAAGCACATGCCTCAGGAAAATTGGTGACACTCTACCATCAAGGCATACGAGTCGCTGTTCACCCCAGATCATACCGAGAAGGTGCGCATACCACGCTTGAGCTACATATGCCTATCGCTCACCAAAAACAACAGCAATGGACACCGCAGCGATTTGAACGCTGGGCAAGTCAGTTTGGTAAATCAACCGAGCAGTTTGTTATGCAATTGATGCAAGCTAAAAAGCATCCAGAGCAAAGCTACCGTGCTTGTATGGGGTTATTAAGCCTAGGCAAGAAGTTTACAGACCAACGTCTTGAAGCCGCCTGTCATCGCGCATTAGCCACAGGTGTTACTCGCGTAAAACAAGTGAAAACCATCTTAGAAAAAGGCTTGGATAAGCAACCCTTGCCACAAGCTCAGGGTGATTTACTACAAGATATTGATCATAAAAATATCCGCGGCAATAACTATTACCATTAATAAAAACTAACCAATCAAAGGAAATCTTATGAAAAATATCAATCAACAAGTCAATAACCAGTTAAGTAACTTAAAGCTAAGCGGCATACGTGATGCGCTATTACAGCAACTTGAACAACCTAATCTATACGTAGAACAAAGCTTCGAAGAGCGGCTAAGTTTATTGCTGGAGCATGAAATAACGCAGCG
>NZ_BMQI01000130.1 GCF_014648035.1 Shewanella algicola
CAACGAAGTTTGTAAAGGTAGCTAATGCAGGATTGTTCATCATGAAACCAATCAACAAATTCGCCCCAACTTGTAGGGTAATCTACACCTGCTTTTAATAAATACGATGAAGTTTTCATCACTACATATTGACACTGGTGGCGCTAAATGGATAGCCCTTTTTTATGTACAGGTATAATGGTTTTTCACTGGTTTACGACAAAAAATGATTAAAAGTCGTTCTTTAGTTGTATCTGTTTATCAATTGAAAACCCGTAATTGTCTGATATTGTTAACTTTAGTTTTTTGTAAAATGAAGGTAAATTCTACTTTACGCGCAGGCACGGTTTGTTTTTGCCTGTGCGATATAATTAATTGCTTTACTTCAATAAGATAGCAAATGTAGGATGATATTAATCAATAACTTGAACGGCCGACATTATCGGGCGAGCCCTTCAATAAGCTGTTATGCCTCAATCATGAGTTGACACATTTGGCGGAACAATTGAAAATGCATATGGACCTGTCGTCTAATTTGGAAAGGCACCACTCTTTGAGTGGGATCCCGGTTCGATTCCGGGTAGGTAAAGAGCATTTTCAGCGAGTGTTTTTTACCTACCTTGGATTGGATGAATGCTAGAACAAGATAGACTTGATGTCTTTGCTGCCCAAACAGAGAACGTTAGAGCTTTGGAGCAGGCATGGAAGCACATAAACAAAACCATCAATGCTGCTTACTCTAGCGGCGATAATTCTACAGCCGAAATTCACACCAAATTGCTAGCTCAAGTCTACTGTGCATTCGCCGAAGCTGTATTCTCGAAAGTAATCCATACACCTGATGGACTGTCCCTCGATGAGATTTCACAAGTAAAATCCCGAGGAAAGAAAAATATCGTGAATGCTTGGAAAAAGTGTGTTGAGCTATCTCTCCAAAAAGTTCAAGGTAAAAGTAGTGGTCATGTCGCTAACACGCGTCAAAAAATCGAGTCATTGATAGATCATTATATTTATGATCCAAGCCTTCTGAGAAACAAGATCGCCCACGGTCAGTGGAAGGTCGCACTTAATTCAAATAATACTAAGGTAAACTCAGCTTTAACTACAAAGGTTCAGGAAATTTCTGTTGTTGACCTTTACCGACATAAAGAAGCTTTTCAAAGTCTATTTCGCATCGTTGAAGACATTATCGAATCTCCTAATAAAACACACCATAGGGATTATTGGTCTCATATAACTGAGTTTGAAGAATCTCAGAGCAAGATGGCTAGTTGGACTATCGAAAAAAAGATTGCCTCATTAAGAGCAAAAAAGGAACGTTTTAAACACGCCAAAGGCATAACAAGTCAAAGCAGCCAGACGCAGCAGAGCTGCGCCGCTGTTTGAAGCGTTAAGTGCCTTATCCACCTCGGTAATTATAAAAAGGATTTACCAATGTCATCGTTGTCAGAATATGACGATTTAAAGCAATTTGAAAAAACTACATGGAAGTCGAATCTAACAAGGAGAGTTGATAGTTTTAGAGAAGTTATTAACGAGGGGAATAACTTCGAAGAGTTCTTTGGAAAGGAATACTTAGAAAAGCTAACAGAGAAATCTGCAAGGCGAGACTGTAACTAATTTTGTGTAACTGCTTATCAACACGTACTCTATTGAGAGTTAAGGATAG
>NZ_BMQI01000131.1 GCF_014648035.1 Shewanella algicola
ACCTTTCCTATGTATCAGCATGCCTCCATACTGATATGAGACTGAGACCCATTGATTAGTGTTGCTTTGAGAGGCTACCTCACTGACAACTTGCATGCCAAAAACTGGAGAAATTCCGTCCTTGTTGACACTATCGTCAGAGCCTTGAACAACATACACACTGTTATCACTTAAAGGCTTATAGCTAATCTTGGTCTCGACACCGAATCCGTTGACAATTTTATTAATCGAGTATTCTTTGGTGCCTGGGCGTCGATAATATTCTCGCCAATAGT
Source organism: Shewanella algicola (assembly GCF_014648035.1). Lineage (GTDB taxonomy): Bacteria > Pseudomonadota > Gammaproteobacteria > Enterobacterales > Shewanellaceae > Shewanella > Shewanella algicola. The sequence continues at coordinate 276 of NZ_BMQI01000131.1, forward strand.
CTCCCCAAGAAGCTAATAAATTTAAATTTCCGTCTCCTCGCGTATCACCAAAACGCACTGTGGCGTTTAGCGGAAACTCAAATTCACCGCGAGGCTCAAAATCAATCCATTCACCATTAGAGGTTGCACGGGAGAAATAACTGTAATAATTACCCGACACTGTTGCGTGGAGGACATCTGTGCGGCCATCACCGTTTAAATCAACAAACTGGTCGAGATATTTCAATGTGTCAGATGTAGCCATCCCTGTATAAACTGGTTCCAGTAAGGTCACACCATCGGAAAGCCGGTAATACCACTTGTTACTTTGTACATAAAGTAAATCAGATAACCCATCACCATTAATGTCTGCCACCCTTAAGGTATCTATTCCTAAACCAAGTGACAGGATAAACGTCAGAGAAGGAGAGCTACTGGTGCCAGAGGCAATGAAGAGCTTATGGTAGGTGTTAGTCGCCTCAACCCAGACACCGCCAATATCTCTCTCACATTCCCACTTACTTCTGATCATCGGCACAATGCGAGATCCATCATAACAAGCAGCATCAGACTCGGTGACTTTCATAATCAAATCTGAGCGACCATCGCCATTAACATCGATGACAGACGATGACTGCATATTAGCCGTTTGACTTTCGTAGTGGCCATTCATCGTACTAGCAGTAACAGTCTTGAGAAATGAATAGAGCAATACATTAGGGGTGAATGAACCAGACCCCGTATTTATATGCGCTTTTATCTGACTCCCGGTTCTAAAAACGATATCTTCATAGCCATCACCATCGATGTCCATGACTTGCGCGTTACCCTCAAGACCAGTTGCAACGACCCCTAAATCTGTAGCCTTAGGACTAGTAACTTTGATGTAGTCTGAACAAGGGCCATTGTTGTCACATAAATCCCCATATCGATTGTCTTCTTCAAAACTCAGCACAGTCCAATTGGAGGTACTAGAGTCTGCAACCAGCAGATCTCTATGACCATCACCGTTATAATCAATATTTAGAGCATACTGTTTTTTATTGGCACCTTTGGTGCTGAGCAAAGATTCTACAGCGTCATAATCGGGACCGAGCCTGGCAACCCAAGTCGAATAAGGGTAGCCATTGGCATACCCTGCTGGGCCATAATAAATAACATCAGAATATCCATCACCGTTTATATCAAAGACATGCGTATAGTCCCTATTGCTTGTGCCAGAAACCAGTGTTCTGTAACCATCAAAAGGCTCATAGTCCGACTGTGTTGCTTGCCATCGACAGAAAGTAGGT
>NZ_BMQI01000132.1 GCF_014648035.1 Shewanella algicola
ACCTTTCCTATGTATCAGCATGCCTCCATACTGATATGAGACTGAGACCCATTGATTAGTGTTACTTTGAGAGGCTACCTCACTGACAACTTGCATGCCAAAAACTGGAGAAATTCCGTCCTTGTTGACACTATCGTCAGAGCCTTGAACAACATACACACTGTTATCACTTAAAGGCTTATAGCTAATCTTGGTCTCGACACCGAATCCGTTGACAATTTTATTAATCGAGTATTCTTTGGTGCCTGGGCGTCGATAATATTCTCTCCATGAGTCCCCCCAAGAAGCTAATAGATTTAAATTTCCGTCTCCTCGCGTATCACCAAAACGAACTGTGGCGTTTAGCGGAAACTCAAATTCACCGCGAGGCTCAAAATCAATCCATTCACCATTAGAGGTTGCACGGGAGAAATAACTGTAATAATTACCCGATACTGTTGCGTGGAGGACATCTGTGCGGCCATCACCGTTTAAATCAACAAACTGGTCGAGATATTTCAATGTGTCAGATGTAGCCATCCCTGCATAAACTGGATCCAGTAAGGTCACACCATCGGAAAGCCGGTAATACCACTTGTTACTTTGTACATAAAGTAAATCAGATAACCCATCACCATTAATGTCTGCCACCCTTAAGGTATCCATTCCTAATCCAAGTGACTGGATAAGCGTCAGGGAAGGAGAGCTACTGGTGCCAGAGGCAATGAAGAGCTTATGGTAAGTGTTAGTCGCCTCAACCCAGACACCGCCAATATCTCTCTCACATTCCCACTTACTTCTGATCATCGGCACAATGCGAGAACCATCATAACAAGCAGCATCAGACTCGGTGACTTTCATAATCAAATCTGAGCGACCATCGCCATTAACATCGATGACAGACGATGACTGCATATTAGCCGTTTGACTTTCGTAGTGACCATTCATCGTACTAGCAGTAACAGTCTTGAGAAATGAATAGAGCAATACATTAGGGGTGAATGAACCAGACCCCGTATTTATATGCGCTTTTATCTGACTCCCGGTTCTAAAAACGATATCTTCATAGCCATCACCATCGATGTCCATGACTTGCGCGTTACCCTCAAGACCAGTTGCAATGACCCCTAAATCTGTAGCCTTAGGACTAGTAACTTTGATGTAGTCAGAACAGGGGCCATTATTGTCACATAAATCCCCATATCGATTGTCTTCTTCAAAACTCAGCACAGTCCAATTGGAGGTACTAGAGTCTGCAACCAGCAGATCTCTATGACCATCACCGTTATAATCGATATTTAGAGCATACTGTTTTTTATTGGCACCTTTGGTGCTTAGTAAAGATTCTACAGCGTCATAATCGGGACCGAGTCTGGCAACCCAAGTCGAATAAGGGTATCCATTGGCATACCCTGCTGGGCCATAATAAATAACATCAGAATATCCATCACCGTTTATATCAAAGACATGCGTATAGTCCCTATTGCTTGTGCCAGAAACCAAAGTTCTGTAACCATCAAAAGGCTCATAGTCCGACTGTGTTGCTTGCCATCGACAGAAAGTAGGT
>NZ_BMQI01000133.1 GCF_014648035.1 Shewanella algicola
GCTACGCCAAGGGCCTTTACTTGTGATACCACAGGCAACAGCGGCTTGGATCCTGACGCCACGCTTAAGTAAGTTTTGTACCTTAGTCCGTGGTTTTCGCCACTGACGCCAGTAGCACATACGAACACGACGTCGGATCCAATGGTCTAAATCGACACATCCTTGATAAGCGTTAGCGATGCCAAAGTAATTGATCCAGCCTTGCATGTATTGACGCACTTTAAACAGCTGATAACTCATACTCACGCCCCAATTTCGGTTCGTTAGTCGTCTCATCTTTTGTTTGAAAATGTGTAATGTTTTAGCATGCCACTGGATCTTGCCTCGGTTAAATGTAAACCCAAGAAACTTGCTTTGAGCGACCTTAACCACTTGGCTTTTCTGTTCATTAACAACCAGTTTTAACTTAGTGGCCAGATATTGAGTAATGCTCTTGAGTACCCGTTCGCCAGCGCGTTGAGACTTTACCAATATGATAAAGTCGTCCGCGTAGCGGGCGAATTTGTGCTCTCGGCTTTCCAGCTCTTTATCCAGACTATCCAACATAATGTTAGAGAGTAATGGCGAGAGTGGGCCGCCTTGAGGAACACCTTCAAAGCTTGCTTCAAATTGGTCATTGACCATCACACCTGCTCGTAGGTACTTACCGATAAGCGCTAATAGGCGCTTATCCTGTACTTTATTCCTTAGTTGAGTCATCAAGAGATCATGATTAACTCGGTCAAAGAACTTAGACAGATCAACGTCGACGGCAAATTTGCGTTTCTGTTTGATGATATCTCTTACTTGCAGTACCGCTTGTTTTGCATTTCTGTTCGGCCTAAAGCCAAAGCTGTTAGTCGAGAAGAATGGGTCAAACAGTGGCGTGAGTATTTGAGCAATAGCTTGCTGAATCACACGGTCAATGATGTTAGGGATCCCCAATTTGCGTTTACCGCCATCGGGTTTGTCGATCTCTACGCGCCTGACCGCTGAGGGTTGGTATTCACCTTGCTCTAATTGAGATTTACATTGTTGCCAGCCGCCTTGTTGCATCCAAAGCGGGAAGGCTTCGATGGTCATGCCATCGATGCCAGCCGCGCCTTTATTGGCTTTCACTTGACGCCAAGCTCGATGTAGATTTTCAGGTTCGAGCAGTTGTTGAAATAGATCGCTGCTGAAGGCCGGTTGCATATCAATACGCTGCCGATAGTAATCGTCTGGCGACGTAGTGGGTATCGACAAGTTTGACAAGACTCCTCCTTCTTCTAAATGTTCAGGCCTTCACCATGTCCCAACCATTACGATGGGCGTTGGGCTACTATGCCGTCTGCTGACTTCTGCTTAATCACATGCCAAGTTACCTCGTCATGCGCTATCGGTTTCCATCTGATTCGCTCTTTTCAGTCGATGAAATTGAAAAGCCAAGGCACTTATAAACCAGAGCCTTACTGGTTAATGACCAATCGCGTGTTAAGCAGATCTCCCCAGATAAGAACATGAACTTTCTTTGCACTGCTGCATCATTTACGGTGGCCATTAGATCACGTGGTTTCGTCGTC
>NZ_BMQI01000134.1 GCF_014648035.1 Shewanella algicola
GTAAGTGTGTTTACCTGCTGCGTACCCTTTAAAGCCCTTTTGATAGGCTTCATAGTTAAACTTGATTTCAGCAAAAGGCTGCTCGCCTGTGGTGAGGTTTCCTGAGTATTTTATTGAGCTTACATATGCATTTCCTGACGCAATGTCTTTAGCATAGTTAAATTCAATATAATTATTTTTAACATCTTTGATGGCCTTGATAGCCCAGCTTTTCGCGATAGCCCCTGCAACGCCACCACCTGGTTCGACAAAGGCATCAGATGGATTGTTGAACATATTGCTAACAGCAGAGACATCACCATAGTAGTGCGTTTCACCAGCTTTGTTTTTTACTTCGAAGTACTTAGGGCCATTTCCTGAAGACCCGAGTCTCGCAGTAACTTCGGTAAACGGAGCATTATCTATTCGATATACAGAATTAGGCGCGCCATAGGTGCCAGAGCGCAAAATCAAACGTTGTCCATCAATACAAAGTCGATCTTCACTCGTATAAGTGACTTGCTTGATATTACCATTGTCATGTATCGGCGTTTGAGGACATCGGCTTATTGAAGACAGCCCAGTAATGGACCATCCTACCCCAACAGGGCCTTCTACAAGGTTGCTGCTCGAATAAGTTAGAGATACAGAAGGTGCAACACCTGCGCGACCGGCAGGAGAGACAATGGGAATAGAATATGTCGCCGAACCAGACTCATCGACCCTGAATTTACCTTGCGATAATCCAACAACCTCTTGAGCGACTCCAGCGGAAGCAAAAGAAATCAAAAAAATGGCAGGTACTACAGTCCTTGTAAACATAAAAACTCCGTAAAGCACTACTTCTTAATAGTTAATCGAGCAGAAAAGTGGAAAATTAATTAATACTTAACTGAAGATCAGATATGCATTTGCCAGCATCAAAATTCCAAAGGAAAGAGCCCTTACCAGGCTCAACATCACGCAACAACGGTGGAAGGCTACCCCCCTTTTTATTCTTTAGTGACATCACGATTTGCCGGCTTTGATCGCCTGGAATGGAATAAAATACTTCCATGGTGACTTCTTCAGAATATGCGCACTTTCCGTATGAAACGTTCTTTAGCACTTCGTATCTGAGATGATTTTGCTGTTCGGCGTGAACGAGAGAGGGAATTGCCAACCCTACAAAACAACATAAAGTTAGGCACTGATTTAACTTCATTGAATAATTCCATTTAAATATTAAAAACTACTAAACTAACAAGCAGCCTGCTTCCTCATACAAATTGGAATAAATTGTTGCACACATGTAAATGTGAGCTTACGGCAGCATGGCGTGACATAAGTAATAAAGCAAAAAATCTGGTTTCTTAAATT
>NZ_BMQI01000135.1 GCF_014648035.1 Shewanella algicola
CTAATCGGCTTCATAGTGAGCCATGATAAGTTTGTACACTTTATCAACAAAGGGCGGGTCCGAATATGAAGATTACAACAATTGGTTTAGATATATCAAAGACTATTTTCCACATGTTTGCCGTTAATCAAGCTGGAAAGTTAGTTAAAAAGAGGGCAATTAAGCGTGCCGACTTGCTCAGTGTCTTTGCCCGATTAGACCCAATGTTGATAGTGATGGAAGCCTGTGGCGGGGCTAACCATTGGGCTCGTGAATTCATTAAATTAGGGCATCAAGTCAAGCTCATTGCGCCTCAATATGTTGTTCCTTATCGTCGTAAAAACAAAAATGATTTTAATGATGCTGAAGCCATTGCGGAAGCTGCACAACGACCAAACATGACATTTGTACCGATAAAAAGCGTCGAGCAAGAAGATATTCAAATGGTGCTGCGCATGAGAAAGCGCCATGTAAAAACGATGGTCGCAATCAACAATCAAGTTAGAGGCTTTCTTGCAGAATATGGTTTATGCGCTGCAAAGGGAAAAACGGCATTAGCGACTCGATTGCCTGAATTTATTGATGATGAAAGCAATGAGTTATCGGCATTTGCACGAGAAAGTTTTCGCGAACTCTATGCTGACTTTGTTGCGGCACAAGAGAAAGTTGAGTTTTACACTAAAAAAGTAACCGCTTATACAAGAGAGAATCCTATCTGTAAGCGAGTGCAAAGCGTTATAGGTATTGGCCCCATGACAGCGGCAGAAATGTATGCCGCGATAGGCGATGGTAAAATGTTCCATAATGGTCGTCACTTTGCCGCCTGGTGCGGATTAACACAAAGACAAAACTCAAGCGGTGGTAAAACCATGCTGTCTGGTATTACGAAAAAAGGGAATCCTCACTTGAGGTCGTCACTGGTACATGGTGCACGTGCTGTATTGCAATATGTGGACGGTAAAGATGATAAATTAAGCCGCTGGGCCTATGAGCTAAAGTGTAGAAAGCATAGCAATGTCGCATGTGTGGCTCTGGCCAATAAGCTCGCCAGAATAGCCTGGTCAGTCATCGCAAAGGAAGAAGATTACCGACTCGAATATGCAGCATAACAAAGTAATACGATTCACAATCAACTGATTAATTTAAGTAGTAAGTAACACCGAGTAAAACAAACTCATCACAAGTTGCGAAAGATTTTGAAATAATGATAAACAGTCAGACTGTACTACTTTAAAACTGAACTCGTCTTTGGCTCTTTAGAAGCCGTCGGGATGATAAAGCTAAAGTAGTTAGCTAATTGCATTAGGGCTGCGGGTATATAAAACACCCGATTCACAAGCCGGATATATGAAGG
>NZ_BMQI01000136.1 GCF_014648035.1 Shewanella algicola
GGTAGTTCCGCACGTCCGGATCTGTGTGGGGTCGGGTCAGTAATGGCCCGCTCTACCACGATTGCATCATGGAGAACTCTTTGATATTTTTACATGCTTCATATGGAAACGAAGAAACTGAGCAGTGGGAGAACATTAAGGTTATCCCGTTAAAACCTAATAAAGAACTATTTCCTGAACAAAATATTGAAAACGAGGACGGATTCGGCCTTATAAGTGAATCGTTATGTTTACCAAATGGTGAAGTTATTACGTTAGGGGTAGCCTTTAGCAGTAGTAACCTAAGTATTAACTTTGTAATACAAAAAGGTGAATGTACATTATTAAATTTAGGTGCATTTAAGGTTACACTAGAAGCATTTGACCCATCGGGAGGGTGTAACAGATTCTGTGTAACTGCAATTTAGTTAATATGTTTCACAATTCTATCTTCGAACTCAATAATAAATCGACTCATCGCAGTACGCCAGTTTCGAATGGGCATAGTCCATTTTTTACTGGCTTCTTTTATAGCAAGGTAAACCATTTTCTTGGCAGAGTCATCATTAGGAAATACTTTACGTTTTTTCAATGCTCGTCTAATCACACTGTTTAATGACTCAATGGCATTGGTTGTGTAGATAGCCTTACGAATATCCTGAGGGTAGTTAAAAAACGTATTTAAGTTATGCCAATGATTATGCCATGACTTGCTGATTTGGGGGTATTGCTCATCCCAGGTATCGCTGAAACGGTCTAATTCGAGTAACGCTTCCTCCTCCGTTGCTGATTGATAGATACTTTTAAGGTCCGCAGTTACTGCCTTGTAGTCTTTCCACGATACGTACTTTAGCGAGTTTCTAACCATATGCACGATACAGAGCTGTACGTGAGTATCTGGATAAACGGTATTTATGGCGTCAGGGAAGCCTTTTAATCCATCTACACAAGCGATGAGAATATCCTCAACGCCTCGTTGTTGCAGTTCAGTGAGGACTCCTAACCAAAATTTAGCCCCTTCATTTTCTGCTATCCAAAGCCCCATCAGCTCTTTATGACCTTCAAGGTTGATACCTAGCGCTAAGAAAATAGATTTGTTGATAACGCGCTTATCCTGACGGATTTTTACGACGATGCAATCAAGATAAACGATTGGGTAAATGGCATCTAAAGGCCGACTTTGCCACTCAATAACCTGCTCGAGAACGGCGTTGGTGACACGAGAAACTAACGTGGGTGATATCTCTGCGCCGTACCATTCATCAAAGGCTTGAACGATATCACGAGTACTCATGCCTTGAGCGTAGAGCCACAATATTTTATCGTCCATAGAGGTAAATCTAGAC
>NZ_BMQI01000137.1 GCF_014648035.1 Shewanella algicola
GTTCAACCTTGGATGGGTTCTCCGCCAAGCCTTGCAAGCACTTGGCGATATACTCATGCACGATAAGGTTATTGGCTTTCGCTGTTTCGATGAGGCTGTAAAGGATTGCGCTAGCGCGAGCACCTCGTGGCGTATTTGAAAATAGCCAGGCCTTGCGACCTATCACAAAGGGTTTTATTGCTCTTTCGGCACGGTTGTTGTCTATGCTCAGGCGGCCATCATCTAAATAACGCCTAAATTTTCCAAATTGATTCAGTCCGTATTGGATAGCTTTACCCAATGCCATTTTCGGTGGGATTTTATCTTGATGCTGTAACAGCCATTGATAGAGTTCATCAACGATAACGTTAGATTTTTGCTGGCGTATAGCGTATTTCTCATCGGCAGATTTGCCTTTAATTTGCTGCTCAATACCGTAAAGTTTACCGATAAGGTTCAGTGCAACATCCGCTTTGCCTGCTTTCTTATTATTCCCTTTAGCCTCGATAAATTTGCGACGAATATGCGCTAAACACGCCACGAGTGTAGCATCAGTTTGAGCATACGCTTGATATCCGTCCACTTGCAAATAACCTGAAAAACCCTCTAGAAAGTCAACGGCACATTGGCCTGCTCGGCTGTTATGATAGTCATAGAGCACAATGTTAGTGCTACCCTTCGGGGAATCGTCACCGCAGCAATATAGCCACATGTAGCTAGTCAGTTTATCGGCTTTCAATACCTTAAGCGGGGTCTCATCAGCATGAATAATGTCTTGCTCCAGTAAACTGACTTTCAGGCGTTGATATAAAGGCTCAAGTAAGTCGGCACAACGTATCATCCAACTCGACATAGTCTTACGATTAAGCTCGATACCAATATCCGAAAACAAGGTTTCTTGACGATATAAAGGCAAACCAAACTGATATTTACAAGTAATAATATGGCTGAGTAAACTCGGTGTGGCCATGCTTTTTGGGATAGGCGTTGCTGGCATAGACGCAGCCTTTATCGCTACCTCAACACCTTGTTGTTCACATTGACGGCAGGCATATTTCGGTCGAATTGTTTTTATCACCTTAATATGCGCAGGAACGAATTCCAATGTCTCGCTACAACTTTGCCCCATTTGATGAAGTGGAACTTGGCAACAGGCGCAGTACTTGTCGGCTTCATCAATATCGACGGTTACTTCTACTCGAGGAAGCTCAGCAGGCAATGGCTGACGCTTGGGTTGCCTT
>NZ_BMQI01000138.1 GCF_014648035.1 Shewanella algicola
TGAGGGGAAGATAATCCGAATGGCAAGGGCGTTGCTGGCCAACGGCAGGGTCTGAAGGAAGCCATAGGAAGTCAGAGACACACAACGTAAGTAAACCTGTTTCGGCTCATTAGGTGGGTTAGCGTGCAAAATAGCGCGAAGCCCAATACTCAGTCAGACCTAATGAGTGCTTGAGGGTGGCGTTTCTGACAGGGAGTCAGTGCAGTAACTGGGGAAGCCTGGCATCACATCCGGGCGAATGCCGGAAGCACAAGTTCAAGGTGAAAGCCAAGATTTGTGTTGGTGTGAGGTGGCAGATGAATCCGTAGTAGTGAGTAAGGCTCGGCCTGAGAAGCCCAGTAATGGTGTGGAGGAGAAAACTGAGCTGATCATCAGCATTGTGTCTGGTGGAGCACCTGCTTGTCAAAAGCAGTCAGGTGTTGCGAAGGGAGGAAGTATACTTTAAGTCTGTGATGAGCAGATGTTTTTTTTAGTGGTACACAAGCCGATTAGCTATCGGGGTATTCCGGACTGGAAAGCTTAGGAATAAGGATCTAGAACGAGAAACCGTACACGGGAGTAGCTCTGACTCACTTTAGTCAATTGCCATTGCGCTAGAAAGCTAAATAGCAGAACGAAACAGACCGACACAAAGAGAAAGCATCTTGTCCCCACACAGCACACAACCCAAGGGAAGAAGTTGAGAGTTTATTACAGCTTGTATGGTCATCTACTTAGTAAAGAGCGGCTATACAAAGGATTTAAAAAGGTGTGGAAAGCAAAAGGCGCGGCCGGAATAGATAGGCAGAGCCTGAGCAACTTCGTCTCAAATCTAAGTGATAACCTTGATCGGCTACTCTCTGAACTCAAAACCAAGCAATATAAGCCACAACCGGTAAGACGGGTAGAAATCCCGAAAGAAGGTGGTGGAGTGAGATTGCTCGGCATCCCGACAGTACGGGATAGAGTTGTCCAACAAACCCTGAATGACCTTTTAACCCCCATCTTCGAAGAGCAGTTCCATCCATCGAGTTTTGGATACCGGCCGAACCGAAGTTGTCACGATGCCATCAACAAAGCCACGATGTTTATCCGTCGTTACGACATGCAACATGTCGTGGATATGGACTTGTCAAAGTGCTTTGATAAGCTCGATCATGAGCTTATCTTGAGGAGTATCAGAAAGCGAGTCACTGACGGCAGCGTGCTGGAGCTGATAAATCAGTTCCTA
>NZ_BMQI01000139.1 GCF_014648035.1 Shewanella algicola
TCATCAATGACGATGGTTCTTACATCTTCACGCCAAATGACAACTGGAACGGTACCGTACCTGTTATCACTTACACCACCAACACCGGTGAAACAGCGACTCTGACTATTGAAGTAACGCCTGTACCTGATGGTGCCCCGACAGTCATCATAAATACCGATCTTAATGATGACGGTTTTATTAGTAATGAAGAGTTAGGTGGAGCTACTGAAGTCAATGTCACTATTGGTCTAGATGATACCGGCGCGCAAGCTGGTGACACCCTTGTAGTGAATGGAGTTGAAGTTGTACTAACACAAGATGATATTGATAATGGTAATGTTAATCTCGATTTACCTGCACCTGATGAAGGTGAAGAAATTGAAGTTGTTGCTGTAATTGTAGATTCTACTGGTAATACATCACCTGAAGGAAGTGACTCTGCAATTTTAGATACCACGCCACCAGTTATTACCGTTGATGCACCAGCTCTCACAAATGACACAACACCAACGATTACTGGTACGACTGACGCACCTGTTGGCAGTACTGTTACGTTAATTATTACGGATAGTGAAGGTAACCAACAAACGATAACAACAACGGTTCAGCCAGATGGAACCTACGAGGTTGACGTAAGAGATCCGCTAGCTGAAGGCGGCTATACAGTCGTTGCTGAAGTAACAGATCCTGCAGGTAACACAGCGACAGATAACAATGATGGTATTGTTGATATAACATCTCCGGCACCGACTGTAGAATTCAGCGGCATGGGCAGCGATGGCGTGTTTAACAGCGATGAGATCGGCACTGACGGCACTGTGACCGCGACTGTCACGCTTGCCACAGGCACACAAGTCGGCGACACCTTGATTGTCACCGACGGCAACGGTAATGAATTGTTTAACGGCCTAGTGACCTCGGACATGCTCACCAATGGCTTGGATGTCGAAGTCCCTGTCACTGCAGGCGCCACCGATGTTGATGTCACCGCACAGGTGATTGATATCGCCGGTAACCCATCAGCCACTGCGATGGATAAACAGCCTGTTGATAATGTTGCCGCACCGGCACCGACTATAGAATTCAGCGGTATGGGCAGCGACGGCGTGTTCAACAGCGATGAGATCGGCACTGACGGCACGGTCACCGCCACCGTGACCTTAGCCACAGGCACGCAAGTCGGCGACACCTTGATTGTCACTGACGGCAACGGTAATGAATTGTTT
>NZ_BMQI01000140.1 GCF_014648035.1 Shewanella algicola
TTAACTTATGAGGTAATGATATCACCTCTAACTAGGTGGCCAAATTCACCGTACCACTACACCACTACAAAAAACGCTATAAACCCGCCTAAATTACCCCTAAAGCGCACTAAACAATTTACAAAAGGGCAAGTTAAGTAATAATCTAAAAACGACTAAACGATTGCATCAAAATATAAGCTCAGATATTGTTTATTTATTGATCAACATGAATTAAAACGAGTAATTCTACAGGCTCGTTAGCTGGCAAATCATAAACATGGATATTAGGGTCACCTAAGCACAAAGGATGCGTAAAATGAGCAAAGTGATTAAGTCAACAAATGCGACCATACAAAATGGTGCGGCAAAATCAGATGGGAAGCTAACTCTTTCAGAGACGCATATCAGCTTCGAGCCATACAATAAACAACTTGGTCTCGGTCCATACAGCTATGAGCGCTCTCAAATATTGAGTGTTAAAAAGTCCAAGGCGAAGGGGGCGGGGATCTTACCTTTGTCTTCTGACGCTATTGAGATTCAATACAAAGATAACCAAAGCCAAACGTTTATTTTGGCAAGTAAGGATGAGTGGTTGGCTCTATTGAGCGTAGCCAACTAACAAGCGTATCAAGTCGCTACCCTGAAAAGCGGGGCGCTGGGACATAAAATACGCGTTGATTAGTTTTGGTGCTTCGCCCAAGTTTAAACCAATCGCCGTTACGATTTGCTGCCCTGATGCGGGCGTTGGTATGTTTGTATAAATAATGGGTGGCAAATATTTCCTTGTTACGCGCGCCAATAAGGTGTCATTGTTGCTAAAATCAAGTGCAGGCGATATAGCTTAAATAGTATTTGGCATACTGATGATGGTGAGAAGTCATTGCTTCATTAGCTATATCATTCACCGTCATGCTCGCTTCTCTTTTTAATAAGCATCTGGTTAGAAGTTCAACTCACCTAATTACGCGACTTATCTTGTTAAGATTCGTTGTTCATCAAACACCGTTTTGTTCTTCAGCATGAAATAGACTCAGCGACCAAGCTTATGGGCCAGTGCAGACAATTATTCTTTTTTGTAATCGATTAAGGTAGTTACGGGCTTTAGAACATAATGGTTGTGTAACCCTCCCTTAAAATCAGAATGTTTTAAATAGAGTTTTCCATTTACACTAAACTAAATG
>NZ_BMQI01000141.1 GCF_014648035.1 Shewanella algicola
CATCGATACTGAAATAAGGAAATGACAACCAATTAGATCACATATTTAATGTAAATGGTATAAGTGCGTTGCCGCTGAAATTGCTTCAAGTGTTGCCACATAGCTGCCCTATTAACAGAAAGGGGAACCAGCCTTATATTTCCTGTTTATTTGTCATGCATCGTTCTATCTTTGACTGATGACTCAACACCATTCTGCATTTGAATAAACAGCTATATCACATTACATAAAAGACAGTAGGGACATCGATATACATTTTCATAACGTAAGCCATTTGGTAATGGGTACGATATAGTTTGTAAGTTATTTAGCAGGGAGCATGGGGTGACCTGTGCCGGTATCAAACTTGAACCATTTTGTTGTTACTTTACGCGCTGATTTAAGTCGTCTTTTGTTTTACCTAAATAAAGCATGAGGGTTAAGGTTTATGGATTTACGTTAGTGATGTTGGCTTTGGCTGGCCTCTGCGAGTTGTAAAGCATGTTTTTTGTCAGTCTTAATATGCACTCCTGTTATATGAATTGTCATCACAGGCTCCAAATTTACAATTGAGCAGGTATTTACAAATTTTTAAATTATCGATGCTAGTTGTGGTTATCTGTTCGCTTACTTTAAATCGAACAAGTAGTGGGTTGGTTCAGTTAATCTTCCGTTTACTAATAAATGTAGAATATAAAATGCAGATTGATAAGCCAAAGGCTATCAATTAGCATCGTCTGTTTTGGCGCTATATACATAAAACCCGTCATCAAGAGGATGTTGTAATATTTAAAGCAAGTGAAATATAGAGCTTACAAAGGTCAAACATTAAATCATATAAGCTGGTTTGTGGATAAATCTGTGGGTATCTTGTGCTTTTTTTGGTGTTAACTCAGGTATAAAAATTAAATGAAAAATTACTTAAAAAAGGGGTTGCACTAAATCTCATGGTGCCTATAATGCGCATCCACTGACACGGCAGACAGCGAAAGCGGTCACCGAGTTAGGTTGAATTAAGTGCTTCAAAACACTCAATTCAACGGCGAAAAGAAAGTTTGAAAAAACACTTGACGCCAACACGGGAAAGCGTAAAATACGCCTCCCAAGCCAACGACCTAGCGTCTAACGGCGATGCACGAAATAAGGCATCAACGCTCTTTAACAATCAAAACAA
>NZ_BMQI01000142.1 GCF_014648035.1 Shewanella algicola
AATACAGCGTTCGTGATCTTATACTCTCTTTTCAGGAGTATAAGCATGTATATCGAAGCCTTCACAAGCCACTTTAGTCACATCATCGACCAGCGCCAAACGGCCAAGGTAACATACCCTTTAGAGGATATATTATTTGTGAGCTTATGTGCCGTCATCGCGGGCGCAGAAGGTTGGTCTGATATACATTGTTATGCTGATGGTCATATAGCGTGGTTTCAAAAGCACGGTTACTTAAAAGAAGGTGTACCTGCTGATGATACCATTGCACGAATTATTTCTCGCATTGATCCCGATGAGTTTAGTGCATGTTTCATGCAATGGATGCAAGCAGTCCACAATGCAAGTGATGGCCAACTTATAGCGATAGATGGAAAAACGTTAAAAGGTTCTTATCAGCGTAATGACCGTTTATCAACGATACACATGGTCAACGCATTTGCTTGCGAAAATAAGTTAGTGCTGGGGCAATTAAAGACCAGTAACAAATCTAACGAAATCACCGCCATTCCAGATTTACTACGACTCTTAGACATAAATGAAAAACTTGTTTCCATCGATGCGATGGGGTGCCAGAAATCAATTGCGGCACAAATAGTAAAGCAAGATGGTGATTATCTACTTGCTGTAAAATCGAATCAAAAATCATTGCATGATGCGATAGTTTCGGCTTTTTCCTCAATACGGCAAGCCCCTTTATCACCGCTAGCTATCGAGAACAAACACGGTAGAGTTGAAGCGCGAGCTTATCATGTACTTAGTGCAAATGAACTTGAAGGTGACTTTAGTGAATGGCTAGGGTTACGTTCAATTGGTATGGCGATGAGCTATAGACATTGCGATGGTAAAGGAGCATTAACTTATCGATACTATATAAGTTCGGCAGAATTACCAGAGCAAAAATTTGCAGATGCCGTGCGCTCTCACTGGTCTATCGAAAACAGTTTACACTGGGTGCTAGATGCTTCAATGGGTGAAGACCATTGCCAGATTTATCAAAATCATGCAGCAGAGAATTGGTCATTATTACGCAAACTATCGTTAAATATGCTCCGCTCAGAACCCTCTAAGGGAAGTATCCCGATGAAACAAAAACGAGCATGGATGAAACCTGAGTATTTAGA
>NZ_BMQI01000143.1 GCF_014648035.1 Shewanella algicola
AGCAGATAAAAGAAGTCGCTTAACGAACTTAACTAGGGTGACCGAATTCAGTTGACCAGGTCATAGCATCAATTAAAACTAATCCTTTGTTTTGGTTAAGCTCCAGTTCCTTTAGAGCTTTGAGAGTTTTTACTAGCTCTGAATCTGTGAAATACAAGATAACTTTAATTGATTTCTTTGTTTGATTCGCGGCTTTATATACTTCTACCTGCTTAGCTAAATTTTGTTTAAGCTTACTGTTACTTGCTAACTTGAACTCTACCAAGGTGCTATCTTTAGATCCCCTAGAAATCTTGTAATCTACAGGACCTCGGCCATTGTTTACCTCAGCATTAACGTCATCTTCAGCCGCATACCAAGTGAGCCTAAAAATCAACTGTAAATCTGATTCTCTCTTTACTGGCTCCCCTTTAACATAAAATAAGCGATAACCATCATTGCTTTCAATTACCTGCTTAAGGAACATAACTCGATTGTATGCTTCATCGAAAGTATCGCCTTTTTGTGAATAGAATACTTTCTGTGCTCTAAGCATTTCAACGAGATTTGTAACTTGCAGAATAAAGATAGCCTCAGTTTCTTTTACTTTTTGTTCACTTAGAGCTACAGCTTCATCTCCATGATCTTCTTTAAATCGAATATAATGATCGATAAGAACTGGAAACTTCCTGAGCGTCTGTGATATTGCCTCATTAACTTCCCGTTGACTCGCACGCTCAGGAATTTGGCGAAGAAGATACTCATTTATTTGTGCTCGGAGTTCCACATTTGGTATTGATTCAGCGATCTCATCGAAGTCACCAATAATGTCGTGTTTATTAATCCAAGCATCATCTTTGGTAAGAATATCTTTCGGGGTAAGTAGAACAAAATCCCCATCGATATATGGAAGTGTATATGCTTTAGCATTCCATCTTCTGGTGTTGTAATCGAAGTTAGCGTGTTTAACGCTAACCCTTTTGCATCTGGATTTGTCTACGTATTTTAAAGTAAACTCTTGAGTATACTCACAAATATACCCCTTTATTAGATTCGTAGTGAAATCACTAATACTGCAGGGGCTGATTACACTTTTTGACCAGTACCGAAAATAATCTCTTCTCTGAAATCGTCACTC
>NZ_BMQI01000144.1 GCF_014648035.1 Shewanella algicola
AGACTTGATTGATCTCGCCAGTGTGATCAAATAACCCTCTTTTTTCTTTGGCTCCCGACTTACTATGCTTAAACATCTTGATAAAATTACTGATTGCCGTTCCCATATAAATCAAGAACATGATGTCATTGATATCTGCTTTCTTGTACTTAGTGCTGTTATCTCAGGAGCCCAAAGTTGGGCTGATTGCCATGAGTTCGGCACATTGAAATTGGAATGGTTACGCCAACATCGCCCATTCGCTAATGGTATTCCCAGCCAGCAAAGCATTGGCCGCATTTTCAGAGGCGTGTCTAAACAATCTCTACTTGATGCACTGATGAGTTGGGTGAATGAGCACCGCATCAATACAGGGCAATCATCGATAGCTATCGACGGTAAAGTACTTAAAGGCGCCAAAGCATCCGCTTCAAGCTCAGCGTTACACATGGTAACGGCTTATGATACAGAGTCAGGGTTGGTGTTTAATGCAAAATCAGGCGCGAGCAAAAAGAGTGAACTCAAACTCGTTCAAGAGTTACTCACATGCCTTGATTTGAAATCGGAATTACTGACATTTGATGCCCTTCACTGCCAAACGCAAACACTTGATTATATAGTGAAAGAAGGTGGTGATTGCATTCTTCAAGTTAAAGGTAATCAGCCCAAACTCTACGAGTCTGTACAGGAACAATTTGCTGATTATATTGAAAAGTATCCTGATGCTGAATGTTATACGCAAGATGATAATGGCCATGGTCGAGTTGAAAAACGGATAACGTTTCAGTGTCCGTTAAATTTACCCGACGAAATGAAGATGAAATGGCCTCAACTAAAAACATTAATAGCAGTAGAACGTCATCGAAAAGTGGGTAACAAAACCAGTATAGACACGCACTTTTATGTGAGTAGTGCCGTGATGACTTCAAAGGCATTTGGATGCGCAATTCGGGCGCATTGGCAAACGGAAAACAATCAGCATTGGCTTTTAGACACGCTATTTCAAGAAGATAAGCAAAAAATGTATGATGAGGATGGTGCCAGTATTATGGCTATTTTAAGGCGATGGGCACTCAACTTAGTGAAGCTTCACCCAGCTAAAACCAGCCAGAATCAGAAATTTAATCGAGCTTGCTG
>NZ_BMQI01000145.1 GCF_014648035.1 Shewanella algicola
ATCACCATTAGCAGAATGAAGTCGCTCCAAGTTGTAATATTTCATGTAAGTCGTCACATCTTGCTTCATAAACTCCCTTGTTGGTTGAGCAACTTTAAAAATCCAATCGTGTTTCAAACTACCAAAGAAACGTTCAACGACGGCATTATCCCAACATGCACCCACATCCCCCATACTGGCTCGGATACCATAGTTCGATAACAGCTTACCGAATTGCTTGCTGGTATACTGTGAGCCTCGGTCACTGTGAAATACCAGCCCTCTGGCCGGTTGGCGCAGGTTGTAGGCTTTCATTAATGCCTTGGATATCAAATCTGTAGTCATGCGTTTGTCTATGTGCCACCCAACAATCCGGCGTGAATATAAATCCATCACCACAGCCAAGTACATCCAGCCTTCACCCGTCTTTAAGTAGGTGACATCACCAGCCCAAACCTGGTTTGCAGCGCTTGGGTTAAAGTTCATATTCAACAAGTTATCAGCGACTGCGTCAGAGTGTTTACGCTGCGTTGTCACCTTATAAGCCTGCCGTTGGGTTACCTTTAGCCGTAAACGTCGCATCATTTTACGGACTGCATAGCGACCTACTTGGTAGCCTTCCTTGCGCAATTTTTTCATCATCTCACGATTCCCTAAGCTGCCTCGGCTTTTCTCGAATAAGCGGCGAACACGGCGATAAAGCTTCAAAGTATCAAGGCTTATCACGTTCGCAGGGCGTTTAAGCCAATCGTAATAGCCTGATTTACTCACGCACATAACTCGGCATAGCAGCGCAACAGGGAACTGATTTGAGTGTTTTTTAATGAAGCGATATCTTACTTCATTTCTTTCGCAAAGAAGGCGCTTGCCTTTTTTAGTATTTCTTTCTCCATGCGTAATTCTTTGTTTTCTTTACGCAATCGCTTAAGCTCATCGCGCTCAGACTCTTCTAAGGCGATGCCTTGCCGTTGGGCCTCGTACTTTTCTTTCCACTTGTAAAGCAGGCTAGTGCCAACCCCTAGAGATTTTGCCGCATCAGCAACACTGTAGCCTTGGTCCAGCACCATCAATACTGCTTCATCTTTAAATGCCTGCGGATAACTCTTGTGTGATTGCTTTAAACTCATATAG
>NZ_BMQI01000146.1 GCF_014648035.1 Shewanella algicola
TTGCAGGTAAGCAAGTCTTGTAATATTTGCGATCGATTGATGATCATCAAAAGACGTTCAGTTAGTACTGGAAAGCCGTTATTAATGCCTTAAAATAGGCATTATGAATAATGTACTCGCCCTTCAACAGCGTATCGCTGAGCTGGAAAAACTGCTCGAAAATGAGCGGCAATTATCTTTACAAAAAGATGCACAAATCGCAGCCTTGGAAGAGCGCTGGCGTTTAGCTCAACAAAAACAATTCGGCAAAAGTGCTGAAGGCTTTGTGGGGCAAGGCGAATTATTTAATGAAGTGGAAGAGATTGTTGAGGAATTTGAGGCAGAGCAACAATCCATTAGCTACACCCGTAAAAGGCCTGTGCGTAAGCCGCTACCAAAAGACTTACCTCGTGAGCAGGTTATTCACGACATTGATGATAAAACCTGTGATTGTTGTGGCGGTGAGCTACATAGAATGGGTGAAGATAAGTCAGAAAAGCTTGAGTTTATTCCCGCTCAAATCAAAGTGATTGAGCACATTAGGCCTAAATACGCCTGCCGCCACTGTGATAAAGCCTCGACTCACACCCCGATAAAGCAAGCCTCAATGCCAGCCATGCCCATCAACAAAGGCATTGCAACAAGCAGTTTGCTCAGTCAGCTTATCACCAGTAAATACCAATATGGGTTACCGCTTTATCGCCAGGAAGCAATGTTCAAGCAATACGGTATTGAGCTGAGCCGTCAGACCATGAGCAGTTGGATAGACAAATCTGCCACACTCTTCGCACCATTAGTAGAACGACTTAAAGCCGAGCTATTAAAGCAACCCACGTTGTTTGCCGATGAAACGCCCTTAAAAGTGATGAAATCCGACAAAGTGAACAGCTACATGTGGGTGTATTGTTCAGGTCGAGATTCACCAGACCCGAATAATCCTATCCCTAATATCGTGCTTTACGACTTCCACAATAGTCGCGCAGCCACGTGCGTGGTCAATTATCTTGATGGATATCAAGGGTATTTACACGTGGATGGTTATCAGGCCTATGCCAAAACACAGGCAACCTTAATCGGCTGCTGGGCTCATGCTCGTCGTAAATTTATCGAGGCGAAAAAGCTG
>NZ_BMQI01000147.1 GCF_014648035.1 Shewanella algicola
GAAAATTCTATATCAGTGGCCAGTTTTAGTGAACCACTATAGATTTCAGTTTTGAAAAATATGGAAAATTCTAAACATGTGAAGTAATGGTGATTCAATACGGCCAATATTTATCGGCCGCTACAAATATTGATTGTTACTAGAGCGAATTTATCACTTATAATTGCACTATAATGGCTTCCTTATTTGCAAATTGATAGATTTCTAATTCCATGAAATTAAATTGATAACACCATTCCCCATATATTTAAAAGTGATTGTCACTATTCCACCTGAGTTATTCATATTTAATAAAGACTCACACAACGCTGTATCTTCACACTCAAATGATTGACTTAAAAAAAAGTACTCACCATCATTCATATGAATTGTTGAGTCAAGAAGTTCAACATTATCAATGACGTACTCCACACCCAATTCATCTTCAACCGATGAGTTGATACTAACCAATGAATACTGTTTACTTGAAGCGTCCGCAGAAGGTGAGCCATCCTCATTGACTTCGACTGTAAGCTCATAAGTATACCCCCACATATAAGTAAAGCCTTCAATTTCGTCATAAAAGAGCTTGCCATCAGCCAAAACGCAAAGCATTTGATTTACACCTGTGCACGGTTGCATATAAGAAGCTATGGAGGTTGACTGTTCATATGATGAAGCGTCTTTTTCGTCTGAATTGTTACAAGCTGACGCGAACATAAGGCAAACAAAAAACAAAAATGAAAATTTAGATTGCATAACACTAATCCTTTAGTTTTATTGGATATGAATAAACATAATTATAAAATTTTATATTAGCAACAAAATAAAAACAGTAAATAAACGCAGATCACATCTTGGTAACAAAATTTTGACATATGTTACTATCTTTATTTCTAATTAAATTTCTGAATAAAAACCAATTTCGGACTTTTATTGATTGTAAATAGGATCGAAGGAATGAAATTATTTAACTATTTAATCTTATCTTCATGCATTACACTGTCACTAAACTCACACTCGAAAACGTATGATATATTGGTAGAAGGCGCCGATGAAAATAATGTGTTGGTTCACAAAACTCTAACAGTTGAGAGATCAAAAGGTGAA
>NZ_BMQI01000148.1 GCF_014648035.1 Shewanella algicola
CTCAGCAGTATTGTCTAAGACTTATGGTGGTGAAGCACGTAACTTCGCTCAAATCGATAACGCTCCAGAAGAGCGTGAGCGCGGTATTACCATTAATACTTCGCACATCGAATATGACACACCAACACGTCACTACGCACACGTAGATTGTCCAGGTCACGCCGATTATGTTAAAAACATGATCACTGGTGCTGCACAGATGGACGGCGCAATTTTAGTAGTAGCAGCGACAGATGGCCCAATGCCACAGACTCGTGAGCACATCCTACTTTCACGTCAGGTTGGTGTACCTTTCATCATCGTATTCATGAACAAATGTGACATGGTAGATGACGAAGAGTTACTAGAATTAGTAGAAATGGAAGTTCGTGAACTTCTATCTGAATACGACTTCCCAGGTGATGACTTACCAGTAATCCAAGGTTCTGCATTAAAAGCGTTAGAAGGCGATGCAGCATGGGAAGCTAAAGTAATCGAACTTGCAGAAGCACTAGACAGCTACATTCCAGAGCCAGAGCGTGACATCGATAAGCCATTCCTACTACCAATCGAAGACGTATTCTCGATTTCAGGTCGTGGTACAGTGGTAACAGGTCGTGTTGAACGTGGTATTATCCGTGTATCAGACGAAGTAGAAATCGTTGGTATCAACGATACAACTAAGACAACCTGTACTGGTGTAGAAATGTTCCGTAAGCTGCTTGACGAAGGTCGTGCAGGTGAGAACTGTGGTGTGTTATTACGTGGTACTAAGCGTGATGACGTAGAACGTGGTCAAGTACTAGCTAAGCCTGGTTCAATCACGCCTCACACAACATTCGAATCAGAAGTGTACGTGTTATCAAAAGAAGAAGGCGGACGTCACACTCCATTCTTCAAAGGTTACCGTCCACAGTTCTACTTCCGTACAACAGACGTAACAGGCACAATTGAGTTACCAGAAGGCGTAGAAATGGTTATGCCTGGTGATAACATCAAGATGGTTGTTACTTTGATTTACCCAATCGCGATGGACGACGGTTTACGTTTCGCTATCCGTGAAGGTGGTCGTACAGTTGGTGCTGGTGTTGTAGCTAAAATCATCG
>NZ_BMQI01000149.1 GCF_014648035.1 Shewanella algicola
GAGATTCTGCATGAAAACATCAAAATTTAGCGACAGCCAAATCTTGGCTATCCTCAAGCAAGCCGAAGCTGGCACCCCAGTTCCGGGGCTGTGCCGTGAGCACGGCATGAGCTCGGCTACCTTCTACAAGTGGCGGGCCAAATTTGGCGGCATGGACGCCTCTATGATGGCGCGATTGAAAGAGTTAGAGGCTGAAAATTCACGACTCAAAAAAATGTATGCCGAAGAGCGTCTAAAAGCCGAAATACTCAAAGAGGCCATCGAAAAAAAGTGGTAAAGCCGTCGCGGCGGCGGGAGCTGGCGCAAAAGGCGGTGCATGATAAAGCCATTCCAATCGCATTTGCCTGTGCCTTGTTTGGACTCAGTGAGAGCTGTTATCGCTATCAGGCAAAACTCAGCGGTGAAAACGCTGTGATTGCTGATTGGTTACAGCGACTAACATCGACCCATAGAAGTTGGGGATTTGGGCTGTGTTATTACTTTTTACGTAACGTGAAACGCTACCGATGGAACCATAAGCGAGTGTATAGAATTTACCGTGAATTGGAGCTAAACCTACGGATTAAGCCGAAGAAACGCTTGAAGCGTGATAAACCGGACGCATTGGCGGTGCCTGAGGCAATCAATGAATGTTGGTCTATGGACTTTATGCATGACCAACTTGAAGATGGTCGCAGCATTAGGTTATTGAACGTGATTGATGATTACAACCGTGAAGGCTTGGCGATAGAGGTCGACTTCTCCTTACCAGCAGAGCGTGTGGTCAGAACCTTGGAGCAAATCATCGAATGGCGTGGAAAACCGAAACAAATACGCAGTGATAACGGTCCAGAGTACATCAGTGCGGTGCTGGCTGCATGGGCTGAAAAACACGATGTAGAACTGAAATTTATTCAGCCTGGCAATCCACAGCAGAATGCTTATGTAGAACGCTATAATCGGACTGTGCGATACGAATGGCTGAGCCAATATCTTTGGAATAGTATTGCCGAGGTACAGGAACATGCGACACAATGGCTATGGTTTTATAACAATGAAAGACCCAATACAGCAATTGGTGGTGTCCCACCAAAGCA
>NZ_BMQI01000150.1 GCF_014648035.1 Shewanella algicola
GGAGAATCACATGAAAAATACACGTTTCACTGAAAGCCAAATAATTAATATCCTCAAAGAAGGCGAGTCGGGTGTCCTTACGGTGCCTGAGTTATGCCGCAAACATAATGTCGGTCAAAGCACCTATTACAAATGGAAGTCAAAATACGGTGGCATGCAAGCCTCAGATTTAACTCGTATGCGTGAATTAGAAGCCGAAAATGCCAAACTTAAAAAGATGTTTGCAGACGTCAGCCTACAAAACATGGCGCTCAAAGACATTGTTGAAAAAAAGCTATAAAGCCAGCAGAACGAAAGGTGTTAGCGCACTATGCCA
The DNA here is from genome assembly GCF_014648035.1 of Shewanella algicola. Taxonomy (GTDB): domain Bacteria; phylum Pseudomonadota; class Gammaproteobacteria; order Enterobacterales; family Shewanellaceae; genus Shewanella; species Shewanella algicola. The sequence continues at coordinate 317 of NZ_BMQI01000150.1, forward strand.
TTAATGAATTTGGCCTGGGTGTTGTGTTGGCTTGTGATGCGCTAAGTATCAGTCGTTGCACCTTTTATTATCAACTTAAGCGTATCGATGATAAGGAAATCATTGATGCGGTATCAGACATTGCTGAAAAACGTCGAGCCTATGGATTTCGTAAGATATTTAAACGGCTACGACTCCTAGGACATAAATGGAATCACAAGCGTGTGTATCGCGTTTATTGTGGTTTGAAGCTTAACTTACGACGTAAAGGCAAAAAACGCTTACCTTCACGCGAGCCTGAGCCTCTTGCGGTACCTGCAAAGGCTAATGAATGCTGGTCAATGGATTTTATGAGCGATAACTTGTTTTCAGGAAAGTCGTTCAGGACTTTTAATGTAATTGATGATTACCATCGTGAAGCTTTAGCAATAGAGGTTGACTCAAGCTTGCCTGCACAACGGGTTATACGCGTACTGGATAGAATCGCAGCCTATCGCGGTTACCCGAAGCGTTTAAGGCAAGATAATGGTCCAGAGTTTATCTCACATGCACTTAAGGAATGGGCCGAACAACACGGCATCAAGTTAGATTTTATTAAGCCTGGCAAGCCGACTCAAAATGCATTTATTGAACGATTTAACCGTACTTATCGAAATGAAGTATTAGACTGTTATCTGTTTAATAGCTTGACTGAAGTTAGGGAAATCACAGATAGTTGGCTTGAAGAATATAATTATGATCGACCACATGAATCATTAAACGATCTACCGCCCAAGT
>NZ_BMQI01000151.1 GCF_014648035.1 Shewanella algicola
GATAAGCACTTAGTAAACCAGAGCTGGCGAGTTAAGTTGAGCTATGCTGCCGTAAGCTCACAATTTACATGGTGCACTCGCAAAAAAGGAATATAAAATCATAGCTATATGTGAACATTAAATTGTTCATTGAATTGGCTGAAAAACACTAGAGATCTCAGCCTGTGAATAAACCTACACTAAATCGCGCGAAGACTGAGCTTCACGCGATTTTTGTTACGGATTAAATTCATTCTATTTCAATTGTTTAGATAATTTTTCATTGTATATAGAATAGTCTATGTAGCCTTTATATGTGCCTCCATACATACTTTCCTGATCTGGTTTATTTAATGGCCAGCCATTTGCTATCCGCTCAGGTAGATCAGGATTTGCAATGGCCGTCCAAAAGCTATAAGGTCACCAAGTCCTGATTCTATTGTTTCCGCTCCTCTATCTGCTGTATATCGTCCGGCATAAATGATTCGACCGTTGAATATGTTCCTGACTTCACGTCGGAAGTTATCAGGGAGCAAAGGAGCATTCTCCCAATCAGCTTCTGCAATCGAGACGTATGCTACTCCTTCATCTTCTAGGACTCTTATCGCTTCGATATACGTAGTATGAGGGTCATCTTCAACAAGACCAATATATACTCGATCTTCTTCAGTACTTGAAAATAATGGAGAAAAGAGAACACCCAAGCGATCTGGACCAACAATTTCTGATACTGCTTGTACAATTTCACGTAAGAAACGTAATCGATTTTCTAATGACCCACCATACTCATCTTTACGTTCATTTGTACGGCACGATATGAATTGGTTTACTAGATAACCATTGGCACAATGAATCTCAACACCATCAAATCCAGCACTAGCCCTTTGCTTATAATAAGTAGCCATTAGATCATTTGGGATATTCCCTGGCTGAGAACTACGTGAACGAGTTAAAGCAGGTAAGACAATACGACTATTGAGTTTATAGCGTCCTCATAGACAGGATCTTTAGCGATAACGCTATATTTTAGGTAGAAAAAAGGCCTTATTTATGAT
>NZ_BMQI01000152.1 GCF_014648035.1 Shewanella algicola
TAAATAGCATTTGGCATAGTGATGATGGTGAGAAGTCATTGCTTCATTAGCCACATCATTCACGGTCATGCTCGCTTCTCTTTTTAAGAGTATCTAGTTAGACGTTCAGCTCACCTTATTGCGCGACTTATCCTTTCAAGAATCGTTGTTCATCAAACACCGTTTTGTTCTTCAACATGAAATAAACACAGCGACCAAGCTTATGTGCCAGTGCAGACAACGCCTTTGCTTTACTCATTCGTTTTTGTAATCGGTTAAGGTAGTTACGTGCTTTGTCATTGCCTCGCAGGTAAAGTACCGCAGCTTCTGAGAACGCCCATTTCAAATGAGCATTACCGATTTTATTGCCATTGGTACCATAGGTTTTACCGGCTGACTCCGCTTTACATTTGACTAATCGAGAGTATGACGCAAACTTTTGAACTGACTCAAATCGACTGATATCGCCGATTTCATATAGGATAGTCAGCGATAAAATCTTACCAATACCAGGTACCGTTTTCAGTAATTCTAAATAGACAGGATTATGGTTTTTGGCTTGTTTTTCGATAAACCATTCAACTTGAGCCAGTTCTTTTGCATAGCAATCGAGTAGCGCCATGTCTAAATCAATGTTGCGTTGCACGATAGGATCTTGATACTGCTCGCGTAGTTTTTGTCTTGCTGAAATATTTTTAAGATTTAACTCTGTCGCAGGCAAGTTGTATTGACTGTTGGTGTTAACCACATGGCCTTTGAGCATGGCCCCGTGACGGACAATCTTCATTCGTCGACGTAACAAGTCGCGTGCTGCGCGCATTTCACTCGGATAATCGTACGCTATGGGGAAGTTACCACCACGCAGTAATGTGGCAATTTTAAAGGAATCGATTTTATCATTTTTAGTTTTACCACCGTGGATCGCCTTCATATAAAGCGCATGGCCTAAGATAAAATCAATCCCGAGTTCAGCACACCAATCTGATACCCAGTACCAGCAATGCATACACTCAACCCCGACAATTACATTGCCGATATAGGGTTCTAGA
>NZ_BMQI01000153.1 GCF_014648035.1 Shewanella algicola
GGTAGCAAATCTCTGCCAGTTTGTATGTGATTTCAACTCTTTGAACAGCAGTTCAACCTGCCAGCGGCAGCGATAAATCGCCATAATATCATCGGCTGAGTAGGCCTCTGTCGGTAGGTTTGTTAACCAGATACAAAACCGCTTTTCTTCAGCGAACCAACGTCTTACAACTCGAAACTCCTGTTTGCCTCTGTGGACTTTGAGGTCAAGAATTTCAGTGCGGTTGGTACGGCGCGTTATGTCTTTGAGCTTCATTCCAGCAAGCTTAGGAAGAATGCGGCCCTTGCCATTTTTAGCTTCTACAACCCTTGGATTGAGTGACTTTGCACCCCGAACAATATAGAAACCATTATGACGCTCCACATCGGCAAAAAACTCGAAATCAGGGTATCCCGCATCAGCCAGAAGTAGCTTGTTTTTCATCTTAAATGGCTTTGGGAGATAGGCTCTTTCTGAAGCCGTATCAGCAGTTATCGTCATCGCCGTCGGGTTAAAGGTTCGTAATGACATGGTCATATGGCACTCTATCGCAGCAGGATTGCGTTTAAAGCGGCTTGGGTAGACATCGGCTAACGCCTTGTGAACATGAAATGAACTGCCATCTTGAAGCAGAATATCATCAAAGCAAGACAGCTTCTTCGGAAGCTGAGCACATTGTTGGCGGGCAAATTGAGCGATAGCTAACTGTACCAGTTGCTGCATAAAATGAGGAAAGGCTTCCTTACGGAGCTGGTTGTGGAAGGGCTTGTAAGCCACATTATCATTTTCAGTCAAACACATACCATTGAACTGACGATGCAAGTCTGCAATGGCATGGCAGTTGCCTTTACTCAACGCAGATATCAAGCTTGGGATCAGTATTTCCGGCAGAATAGACCGATTTCGTTGAATAAACCCCGTGCGCTTAGCCGTTTTTTGAAGGATGTTTGCATTGAAGAATTGCATAAACTGCTTTTTTAAGGAGATAATCGTCATCGGCTTTATTTATTGCTCATGGTAGTTTGTTTGGCGACAATTATCAG
>NZ_BMQI01000154.1 GCF_014648035.1 Shewanella algicola
TTTTTTTATCTCTTTGTTTTTAAAGATAACGTGTGAAAAATGATCGAGTATGATCAGCCCCTGTAAATGCGGTAGCCCTAACATAGGAATGAAACAAGTTTACATTTCTCGCGTCATAAATCTCATTTTACTAAATTATATAAATCAAATGTTTACATATTGATTTATAAAAACTAACCTTATCTAATAAACTCAAGTTCTAACTATCTGAATTATTGTAAGATATTTAGTTCAAGCTATAGGCTGCCTATACTCAATAGTTATATTTAATATTTTAATCTCGTACAGAGACCTAAATTAATATCTAAAAATGATGTGGAGCTATAAAAAATGAAATATGTAAACGCCTCAGTACTGTGCCTTATGCTATTAACATGTACTCAAGTATTTGCCGAAGAAAGTAAAACTGTTACTCCCGATTTCCGCTGCATTAGAGACATGGTGCCAATTAGGCACTTTTATGTCGATAATATTATAGGGCCAGAAGATTTAAAGTTAACCGTTAAAGCCGCAAATAACTCTTCAGGTGAAATATATCCTGTAGGAAGTGTTATACAGTTAGTTCCAACTGAAGTTATGGTTAAACGTGATGAAGGATTCAGTCCCGTTACTAATGATTGGGAGTTCTTTGAACTTGATGTTTCTCCGCAAGGTTCAAAAATTTTAACTAGAGGCTTTGTAGATGTTAAAAATAGATTTGGAGGAAATTGTTTTGCATGTCATGTAAAAGCAGAGTCTCAATGGGATTTTGTTTGTGAAACTGGGCATGGATGTGACCCACTGCCTTTAACACATGTTATGACTAGAGCTGTACAGAAAATGGATCCTCGTTGTTCCAAAACGGAAGAGCTAACAACTGAGGAATCTATCGCTTTAGAGGCGTTAAATAATCTGATGGGAGGCGGAGTTAATTTGTAAGCCATTTTACAGGTTTACAATATATTTAAGTGTAGTTGTAACCCTCCCTTAAAATCAGAATGTTTTAAATAGAGTTTTCCATTTACACTAAACCAAAT
>NZ_BMQI01000155.1 GCF_014648035.1 Shewanella algicola
TTCTGATTTTTTAGCAAACTCTCTGGCCAACCTAGCGTTGTATTGGGCTAATAGTTCATGAATTTGCGCACTTTGCTCAGCAATCAGGGCATCTTTTTCGGCCAACGCTTGTTGCAACTCAAGCAGCATTTGCTTGAGTTGTGCTGGGTCGTCGGGTAATTCATGAGGTAAGGTTTTCATGCCCGCAGTGTATCAGAAATGGCAAGCGTTATAAGATGTTAGCCATCAATCCGTGGTAGAGTTGCTGTCAACGATCCTTCACTGAAAAAAGATCGCTCTCCCCGTAGGTTCAACGCAAAGACTGATAGTGTAGTGATTGATGCCCAATCACATCAAAGCCTGATAACAGCCATGAAAGCTGCTGCTCAGTTAAACAGTAGGCTTGATGGTCAACCTTATTTGGCCATTTAAATTTTTGTTTTTCTAGTCGCTTATACCAAAGGGCAAATCCTGTTTTATCCCAGTAAAGCAATTTGAGCTTATTTTTAGCCTTATTACAAAACAAAAATAGTGCGCCAGTATAGGCATCATGTGCTAATTCAGCTTCAACAATGGTTACGAGACCATCGATGGATTTACGAAAATCCACGGCATCACGATGCAAATAAATGGCAGGCGGCTCGATAAACATTTTCATGAGGTGAGTTCTCGCAATAATTGCGCGAGAAAACTCGGCGAGGTTGAGTGAGGTAAATGCAACTTGGCATGAGCAAACTCTAACGCGATAGCAGTTTGTGGCTGCATGAGCTCGAGTTGGGTCACTTTATGCTCGGTGACTTTGTGTTGTGAAATGTTGGCACAAACGAAAGCGCTCTCAGTAGATGCCAAGCGCTTTTTGTGAGCATAAAAACTCGATGTCGATAATTTGTATTTACTGCAATAAGTGCTGATGTTTAAGCCGCTTTGTTGCTGCGCAAGAATGAGCGCTTGCCATTGCAGCTGATCACGAAAGGTTTTCATTATGTATCTCCCAATAAAGA
>NZ_BMQI01000156.1 GCF_014648035.1 Shewanella algicola
CCTGATCAGATCATGCCGATACGAAAAAGTTCCCTACTGTTAACAAAGTATGATCCCGCCCTGGTTCCTTCCCATTGCTTAATATATATTTCGGTGCAGTGTCATGTTTTTTATAACCAACAATTTTCACATCGGAACCTTCTACTATAGACTCCGCCGTATCAGAAATATCCCCAACATCACCATATCGAGCAATTTCAAAACTTTTATCAAAACGATCATTTGTTGTTACATAATAATATGACTCACCATTTTCTAAGGTAACTGGCCAAAAGGAGAAGCCTTGTTTTTTTAATATCGGTTTTGTAGTTGTAAAATACCCTTTCATATCATGATACTTATCATAACTAAGCACATTCTTATAACACACGGCTGTTGATGTATCTGGACAGAAGTTTTCGTAACCGTATTTTCTGACTCCTTCTTTTTTAGTTATAAATACGAATTGTTCTTGATTGGTTGGGGAGTATTGATTACCAGAACTTAATGGCGTCGGCGTAGAGTTGCAACCAATTAAAATAAAAAGCACAATAACTGACATTTTTTTAAACATATAAAATTCCTTTTATTAATTATTTTAAAAACTTACATTAGTAAAAATTTATTTAAAAATTATATTATTCATAAGCAGCCATTTCCTGTAGTGAAAAATTCAATGACGATCTCTCCAATATCACTACTAACAGTGGCAAGATAAGATCGACAAGAAATTCACCCTAGAAAGTTTGTAGATCTTTAACGATAAAATTTACTCATCATCAGAGAAAAGAGCACTACCACTAAAATAAATTCCACTTTGATCAGTGTTATTTCTATTTCCAAATGGATAGCGAATACCTATCCCTAAATAATCTGAATTGATTGATAAATGAAAAAAATCGTAACCTAACTGAAAACTCTTAGCAGGGCGGGATTAAGCTTTGTTAAATCTTTTAACCAAAGAAAATCTCGCTCCTAAAATCGC
>NZ_BMQI01000157.1 GCF_014648035.1 Shewanella algicola
ACACATCTAAAGCAGTATTGTTGATTATCAACGTCCCATACTCTTCTTATGAGCTTCATATTCGCTAATATCACCCTAAAAAAATGCAAAAAAGCGCCGAGTAACGCCATTTTCTTCATATTTTGCGCAGTGGCGGCTAACAGCCCTTGCATCTGCACTTTCATCAAGCCTCTAAACCTTGCATAACGATGACCATGGTGTTGCTTCGCATCAGCGAAGCTTCGTTCAACCGTGGCACATCGTCTTCGATAAATGCGTTTTCCACTGGGGGTTAATCGCAGCTTGTTCGCTCTGTCAACACTATCTTGCATGACGTGTCTTGCGATGACTTTTTTATGTCCTTTACTTGTGGTGCATTCGTTCAGTCTTGGGCAGTTAACGCAGAGGGTTGCATCGCTGTGATATTCTCTATATCCCAAGCGATTTGTGGTTTTATACAATAATTGCTGCCCTTCTGGGCATGTGTAATGGTTATCTTCTGCATTAAATTCAAAGTGCTTTTTCTTGATTGGATTCTTGGTTTTGGGCGGGCGTCGATACCCAAATACTCCTGCGATTTGTCGCGCTTCTAAAGCGTGGGCCACACTAGCTGTAAAGTAGCCTGCATCTAACCCTACGGCTAATGGGCTTAAGTTAAATTTATCTAATACCGTATCGAGTCTTTTGATGTAAGGTTGTGAGTCATGGACATTACCTGCTGTGATGTGGGTGTCGACGATAATATTATGCTTACCATCCACTGTTCTATGGTCTAAGTAGAAAAAACCTTGGGGCTTTTGGTCTCTGTGCATAAAGCCGCTTTCTGGGTCAGTGGTACTCACTTTGATGTTTTTGGTATCTGTATTCTCTTTCGGCTTTAGTGGTTGTTTACCGTGAGCTAATCTATCTTGATTAATGGCCTCATTAAGTTCATTAACATAAGCGCCCGTGCTCACGGCCACTTCC
>NZ_BMQI01000158.1 GCF_014648035.1 Shewanella algicola
GGCGAACAAAAAAGTGATCGGCTTGAATGGTATTGACCGATCGGCATCATGGTATTACGCACTTGTCTCATTTAGATAGCTTAGGGCTAATTCAATTTAATTCACTTTCAGGGTTTAACAAACAAGGATTACCAAAACATTTCACGTTAGCTTATTGTGGCCAACCTTTACCATTAGAAATGAAAAATGGGAAAAACAATATATCTGTTGGCCAAGTATTGCTTTCGCAGGCTGGGCAAGAGCTGGCACAGGTTGTTCTAGTTCCTGGAGTGGATGGGTTCTATGACTATGTGAAAGAACAATGGAAAGCGCATGCTCCTAGCGAAGAAAACACCTAACACATATTAGCCTTCCGCCAGTTAATAGGCGAGCTTAACTTATTTGACTGCTTTTGCAGTCAAATAAAAATCAATCAACAAATTCATCTACTTCGTCTGTCATTTAGCTGTCAAATCATCGTGCTTTTTAAAAATAACAGCGTGCAAACACATATAGAGGCTCTCTTAGAGCGATTTTTTAAAATCAGAATGCAGCCTGTTGATTTCAATCATTGACAATCTACTCAATAAATATTTAAATGTCATATATCGACTACGAATGTTCACTTTCTGAGATGTGATTTTTCGATTAGTTTTTGATTATAATGAGTTTTAGTTTTATTTTGTGGCTGATTTCTTGGGTTCAAATCCCTATCCCTCCGCCACATTAAATACGAGAAAAGCCGTTGATTATCAACGGCTTTTTTTGTTTTTGGCGTTTGAGGGGCTCTCCATAAGGATTGACTCAGACAATGTATCTTTA
>NZ_BMQI01000159.1 GCF_014648035.1 Shewanella algicola
AGCAGATAAAAGAAGTCGCTTAACGAACTTAACTAGGGTGACCGAATTCAGTTGACCAGGTCAAGTTGATTCCATCTCGATGAGTTTTTCCTGCAGTTCCAACCCAGATATTCCGGGCATTCTAATATCAACAATTAAACATCCGCGTAAATCAGAGTTGTATTGGACTAAGAAATCGTTGGCAGAATGATAGAGTTGGCAGGGTAGGCCAACCGTTTCAAACAATAAGTTTAGGCCTTGCCGAATGCCTTCATCATCGTCGATGATATGAATTCTCTGTTCGTTATTTGTCATTCATGTCTCGATTAGTTGGTTGGTAATGTGAAATAGAATGTGGCGCCATGAGATGGATTATTACGATAACTAATATGACCACCATGTGCATTGATAATAGATTTACAGATAGAAAGTCCTAATCCCATACCTGATTTTTTGGTCGTCACAAATGGTGTAAACAAATTAGATGCAGCCATAGTCGATACCCCACACCCCAAATCGTAAACGGCTATTTCAATGAGTCCCTCTTCCGTTAGATAGCTAGACAATGTAATGATGTTGCCATGTTTACAACCAATAGCATGCATCGCTTCCATACCGTTGCGTAACAAATTTAAGGCGACTTGTTGAATTTGTACTATATCAACCGATAGCGTTGGTAAATTATTATCTATTGCGACTTTTATTGTGATATTGCGTAATCGCGCTTCTATTTCTGCCAAGTTAGCAATTGTTCTGGTCTAATTCCATCGGACACTTAATTTTGAGACAGTATGTTAATAAATTAAGAGGTC
>NZ_BMQI01000160.1 GCF_014648035.1 Shewanella algicola
GTAAAAAATACATTGAATGTCGCGGTAGGGATACCCGTTACCGGATACCCCCCGCACAGATCCCGGCGTGCGCGATTTACGCACCGGGCTCCTGCCTCGGGTGTCTGGCGGTGAACCGCTCCACAGGCCATGGATGAAGAACCCGAACCCTTGGTAGCCATGCGGCTGCCAGTTTGTTTGCTTTCGTCCAGGTCGTATCATCCTTCTGGCTCCTGCGCCTGAGCGCCCGGCGCCAGAGGTTTGTTACGTGTGTCCTGAACTTCTGCATGGTGGGGAAGTTGCCCGGTACCGAGTGATAGTTCAGGTATCCCTGAACCACTCTCCTGAGCCATTTTCCCTGTTCGGGGATTGAGTAATGCCAGCGCCTTCGCAGACCGTCTTTGATGGCTTTCAGAGTTGCCGTCATCCGATCCCGGCGGGTCTTTCGTATCAGCATGAACCTGCCGTTGCGATCTTTCCCGCTGATGTGCGTGAACCCGAGGAAGTTGAACGTTTCTGGTTTGCCTTTTCCCCTGATGGCACGGTTTTCGGCAGCGAAGCGGCCGAACTCCATCAGACGGGTTTTCTCCGGGTGAACCGTGAGTCCGAACTCCCTCAGTCTGCGCTGCATGGCTATACGGAAGCGCCGGGCATCGTATCGTTTGTCGAACCCGATGACGATGTCATCGGCGTATCTGACCATTACCACATTGCCTGTGGCATAGCGACGTCGCCACTGATGCGCCCACAGATCGAAGACGTAGTGGAGGTATATGTTTGCCAGCAGCGGTG
>NZ_BMQI01000161.1 GCF_014648035.1 Shewanella algicola
CCGCTCCCTGTTTTATTTTTATGAAAAACTGAGGCGACAACTATCCTGACACAGGGGGATAATGAACTTAGGTTTTAAAGAATACCTGCCAATGGTTAGAGTAAATTCTGAACTGTTGCCGTGTAGTTTCAAAACGTCATTTAGAAACTTTTATATATGAAGAGTCATTTTGGTAACATGAATCTTGTCCGTGATAGTTTGTATCGGAACATTCTCGTCTAGTAATTGATAACAGTGAATATATGCTGACGCTAAAGTGGGAAAGACGTTCTTAATTCTGTCAGCCACCCCTCGATAGTCTTCTCTCTGAAGCTTCAACTATGTAATGGTCTAACGAAACTGTAGAGATTTATAGCTTAAATAAGCAAAATCTTAAAGGTATTTATTATGATTAGAAAAATAAAAGTCACTGTCAGCCCTCTGCAAAAATTAGAATATGCCAAGCTAATGGTCGAACAGGGTTACACGAACAAGCAAATTGAAGATATGTCAGGTGCGGGTAAATCTGCTGTGTCTCGATGGAAAGTGCAGTACCAAGCTGAATTAGCCGGTAAAACACCAGAAAATGCCAAAGCATTAACTGAAGACCAACGAAGAATTCAACTCCTAGAAGCCCAACTAAAACAAGCAATGAGGGATTGTTTGAAAATCCTCTTTGAATTAGCAAAACACTCACGATCACACCCTAAATGCGGCAGGGGCTGATTACACTTTTTGACCAGTACCGAAAATAATCTCTTCTCTGAAATCGTCACTC
>NZ_BMQI01000162.1 GCF_014648035.1 Shewanella algicola
ATATGCATTTGCCAGCATCAAAATTCCAAAGGAAAGAGCCCTTACCAGGCTCAACATCACGCAGCAAGGGCGGAAGGCTATCCCCCTTTTTATTCTTTAGTGACATCACGATTTGCCGGCTTTGATCGCCTGGAATGGAATAAAATACTTCCATGGTGACTTCTTCAGAATATGCGCACTTTCCGTATGAAACGTTCTTTAGCACTTCGTATCTGAGATGATTTTGCTGTTCAGCGTGAACGAGAGAGGGAATTGCCAACCCTACAAAACAACATAAAGTTAGGCACTGATTTAACTTCATTGAATAATTCCATTTAAATATTAAAAACTACTAAACTAACAAGCAGCCTGCTTCCTCACACAAATCGGAATAAATTGTTGCACACATGTAAATGAATGGTCAATAAATTTTCGCCGCATACGATTTGATTCAATGCCTTTAATATTGGCAAGCTATAGCTAAATTAGTGATATCATATCATCTTGTTTTAGATAGTGGCTATTCTGTAATCAAACCAGAGGAATGCACATAATATGGTAAGTCCCTAGAATAGTAGACACTTTCCAGCATGACTAAACTTAAGTCAACAGACCAGTACCAAGCAGAGTTAGTTCAACCATGCGAAACAAGCAAAGGGGCAAAGGTGTGCCAACAGATTTCGCCCTAGCATGCCCCTGGACATTTCTGAGTTACGAATGCCATCAGTGTATGCCTTGTTCGCATAAATAAAAATATGGG
>NZ_BMQI01000163.1 GCF_014648035.1 Shewanella algicola
TGATGACCATTATTATTCATTTCCATCAATCACATTACCGAGATTTCAAAAATTACTATCTGAACTATGTTTGTCGCCAGCTAAAGCCCTATTTTCCTGAGTTGCTAAGCTACACGCGTTTCCTTGCATTAATGCCTAGCGTCGTTGTGCCCATGTGTAGCTATCTGACCTCAAAGCTTGGAAAGCCAACTGGTATTCAGTTTGTCGACTCCACTAAAATTGAAGTCTGTCATATCATTCGAGCGAAGCGAAATAAGGTTTTTGAAGGCATTGCCGAACACGGAAAGGGAACCATGGGGTGGTCGTTTGGATTTAAACTGCATCTTATTATCAATCACTTGGGTGAAATTGTAGCGTTAAAACTGACGAAAGGTAATGTGGATGACAGGCAGCCTGTAAGTGAAATGGCTGAGTACCTTTTCGGTAAGCTTTATGGCGATAAAGGCTACATTAGCCAAGCTCTAACGGGTGAGCTTTTGGAAAAGGGCGTTGAATTAATCACCACCGTTCGTAAGAACATGAAGAAAAAGTTTATTTCTTTATGGGATAGAGCCATGTTAAAAAAGCGATTCATCATTGAAACAGTAAATGACCAATTGAAAAATATTTCCTATATAGAACACTCAAGACACCGCAGCGCGCATGGGTTCATGCTTAATCTACTTGGTGGATTGATTGCATATTGTTTAAAAGACGAGAAGCCATCATTAAATCTAACA
>NZ_BMQI01000164.1 GCF_014648035.1 Shewanella algicola
ATCTGCAATTTAAAGGTTATGGTTATATTGTTGAGGCAGATATTAAAGGCTTCTTTGACAACCTTGATCACGAATGGCTGATGGCTATGCTGGAGCAACGAATTGATGACAAGGCGATACTTAATTTAATAAACCAATGGTTAAAAGCACGGATAAAATCCCCTGATGGTGAATTTACTAAGCCATTAAGCGGTAGCCCACAAGGTGGCATTATCAGCCCTGTGTTAGCTAATATTTATTTGCATTATGCGCTAGACCTTTGGTTTGAAAAGAAAGTGAAGCCAAGGATGAAAGGCCGAGCAATGATGATCCGTTATGCGGATGATTTTGTTTGTGCGTTTCAGTTTGCACATGATGCTGAACGCTTTTATAAGGTTTTGCCAAAACGATTAAAGAAATTCAACCTAGACGTCGCAGAAGATAAAACATCATTGATGCGATTTAGCCGTTTTCATATTGGGCGAAAACGTCATTTTGTATTTCTTGGATTCGAGTTTTACTGGGGCAGAGATTCGAAAGGTAAAGCAAGACTCAGACGACGAACCGCTGTGAAGAAACAGAAGGCGACGTTGAGCGAGTATTATCAATGGATTAAAGCCAAGCGCTCATTAAAACTGAGTATTTGGCTTCCGCAGTTAAAACGTAAATTAACAGGGTTTAGAAACTATTTTGGTCTTCCCGACAACAGCCGAAGCTTATCGTATGTATATGACTATG
>NZ_BMQI01000165.1 GCF_014648035.1 Shewanella algicola
AGCCGACCGTAAGCGAATTAAAGAGCTAGAAAAAGAGTTAAAACGTAAGGATGCAGCCCTAGCTGAAACCGCGGCATTATTGGTGTTAAGAAAAAAGTTAAATGCCTACTGGGGGGAAGACGAGGACAGTTAACCTCACTCTCAGATAGGCTGCATTACACATCCTTGATTGATAATGCCGTTACCTCAGGCGCAAGAAAAGAGAAAGCCTGTGAAGAAATTGGTTTGTCTATACGGACGTTACAGCGCTGGCAAGAAGGCGGTGAAATCATCGGTGATAAAAGGCCTATAGCGGATAGACCCCAGCCCCCAAATAAGCTAACAGAGGAAGAACAGCAAGCCATATTAGCTATCAGTAATCAAGAAGAATATGCTAATTTAGGGCCAAGCCAGATAGTACCAATGCTGGCAGATAATGGGCAATATATCGCATCTGAATCAAGCTTTTATCGTGTGCTGAAGGCCAACAACCAACTCACTCATAGAGGAAAAGAAAAACCTAAAGGTAGCCGAGCTAAGCCTAGGGGATACACAGCGACAGGACCAAATCAAGTGTGGACCTGGGATATCAGCTACTGTCCTTCAACAGTGATTGGACGGTTTTTCTACCTTTACATGATAATCGACATTTTCAGTCGTAAAATTGTGGGTTGGGAAGTTCATGATAGTGAATCAGGTGACTATGCTGCAAAGTTACTT
>NZ_BMQI01000166.1 GCF_014648035.1 Shewanella algicola
CCTTTAAGTGTTCGTTGACGCTCAACTGCTATGAGCGACTTGGCTGATGGCCACTTTTTTGCGAGCGCCTGCGGTAGCTTTGCTGGAATTTGAAACGTCGTGCGACGCTCTTTACGGCCATGCCCCTTGTCATCCGCTTCGACACTCAATATGTCGACGCCGTCGTTATCCCAGTGAGGTTGGAACTGCATTTCTATGGCCTGCCTAAGTAGAGGTTGGTTGCCTTTTACCTGAACAATATAGTCGCCTTTAGCTTTGATGATTTGTTGAAGCGTTTCCCGCTGGCAATGAAGTGCATCAAAGGTTACAACAGCGTCTTTAATGTCTAACATGTGCAACAGCGCTTGAACCGTTGCGATTTCGTTACCTTTGGTCTGTGTATCTTGCTGATAGAGCACGATACCTTGTTCGGTATCAAAGGCCGAAACGAGGTGTAGCGCATTTTTTGCGCCATGTTGATTAACTGCACCCCGCAACGTTTTACCGTCGATAGCGATTAATGGCTTGGATGAAGCCTCTCTTAAGCTATTTGCCCAACGAAAGAGCGTTAACAATAGTATTTCGTTATCGATAACTTTAATGATCCGGGCAATGGAATGCCGAGTCGGGATCCCTTTGTCAAAATCTCGATGTTTACGTAGCCAAGATAGGTTCTCGTTGCCAAATTCTTCAATAGCTTGCCAGCCATCACAACCTGAA
>NZ_BMQI01000167.1 GCF_014648035.1 Shewanella algicola
ACGCTTGATTGGCGCTCTGAAAATCAAAATTCTGTGTGAGTTCATTATCGTATATTGGCTTATTGTGTTCACTATTCGTCGTTGCTTTATACTTTTTCTTGTAGCGCACCCAAACGTTTGCCTCTTTCATCAATTGTGCTGTTTTCCTGCGCCCGACAGGATAATCAAGCGTATTTAATGCTTTTTGAATTCGCCTTTCGCCATAGGTATTATCGCTAAACTCAGCAATATTCTTTACCCACTGGAGCAACTCTTGATGCTCTGTATCAACAGACTTTTGTGGTTTTCGCTTTTGATAACTGTAGTAGTTATTGTTTTTTACACCCAACACGCGACACATTACTATCACAGGCCAGATCTTCTTATTTTGGGCAATAAACGTGTATTTTACTTCGTTTCTTTGGCAAAGAAGACCGTCGCTTTTTTTAATATTTCACGCTCCATTTCTAGGCGTTTGACTTGTGCTTTTAGTTGACGAATTTCCTTCTGCTCAGGTGTTAGCTTGCCGTTTCCTCTGAATGCATGACCATCATCATTTTCGGATTCTTTTATCCAGCGACCGAGGAGCTGAGCACTCACTTCTAGATTTCTTGAAGCTTCAGCAATGCTATAATTTTGCTCTCTTACCAGCGCAATGGCATCAAGCTTAAACTCTTTTGAATAGGTTTTACGTTTAGTCATT
>NZ_BMQI01000168.1 GCF_014648035.1 Shewanella algicola
GGGTTCGGGACAGTGCCTGGTGGGTAGTTTGACTGGGGCGGTCTCCTCCCAAAGAGTAACGGAGGAGCACGAAGGTTGGCTAAGTACGGTCGGACATCGTACGGTTAGTGCAATGGCATAAGCCAGCTTAACTGCGAGACATACACGTCGAGCAGGTACGAAAGTAGGTCATAGTGATCCGGTGGTTCTGAATGGAAGGGCCATCGCTCAACGGATAAAAGGTACTCCGGGGATAACAGGCTGATACCGCCCAAGAGTTCATATCGACGGCGGTGTTTGGCACCTCGATGTCGGCTCATCACATCCTGGGGCTGAAGTCGGTCCCAAGGGTATGGCTGTTCGCCATTTAAAGTGGTACGCGAGCTGGGTTCAGAACGTCGTGAGACAGTTCGGTCCCTATCTGCCGTGGGCGTTGGATGATTGAAGGGAGCTGCTCCTAGTACGAGAGGACCGGAGTGGACGAACCGCTGGTGTTCGGGTTGTTATGCCAATAGCATTGCCCGGTAGCTACGTTCGGGATCGATAACCGCTGAAAGCATCTAAGCGGGAAGCGAGCCCTAAGATGAGTCATCCCTAGAGCTTTAAGCTCTCTAAAGGGCCGTAGGAGACTACTACGTTGATAGGCAAGGTGTGTAAGCGTTGTGAGGCGTTGAGCTAACTTGTACTAATGAC
>NZ_BMQI01000169.1 GCF_014648035.1 Shewanella algicola
TTGCAGGAGATGCTGGCTGAACGCGGAGTGAATGTCGATCACTCCACGATTTACCGCTGGGTTCAGCGTTATGCGCCTGAAATGGAAAAACGGCTGCGCTGGTACTGGCGTAACCCTTCCGATCTTTGCCCGTGGCACATGGATGAAACCTACGTGAAGGTCAATGGCCGCTGGGCGTATCTGTACCGGGCCGTCGACAGCCGGGGCCGCACTGTCGATTTTTATCTCTCCTCCCGTCGTAACAGCAAAGCTGCATACCGGTTTCTGGGTAAAATCCTCAACAACGTGAAGAAGTGGCAGATCCCGCGATTCATCAACACGGATAAAGCGCCCGCCTATGGTCGCGCGCTTGCTCTGCTCAAACGCGAAGGCCGGTGCCCGTCTGACGTTGAACACCGACAGATTAAGTACCGGAACAACGTGATTGAATGCGATCATGGCAAACTGAAACGGATAATCGGCGCCACGCTGGGATTTAAATCCATGAAGACGGCTTACGCCACCATCAAAGGTATTGAGGTGATGCGTGCACTACGCAAAGGCCAGGCCTCAGCATTTTATTATGGTGATCCCCTGGGCGAAATGCGCCTGGTAAGCAGAGTTTTTGAAATGTAAGGCCTTTGAATAAGACAAAAGGCTGCCTCATCGCTAACTTTGCAACAGTGCC
>NZ_BMQI01000170.1 GCF_014648035.1 Shewanella algicola
ATCATAAATAAGGCCTTTTTTCTACCTAAAATATAGCGTTATCGCTAAAGATCCTGTCTATGATATGAGCATAAGTCAGCTACGCATGTCTCTAGAATGTTAGATATACCCGCATCAAAAATTAGTCGCTGCTTACACACGGCAAGATTAATTTTTGGTGACGACCTGTTTATTAGGCGAAAATACGGCTTAGTACCGAATGATTATGCTGGAAAAATTTACCCCATCGCCAAAGAGATTGTTGATTGTGCAAAACATTTTAATCGGGTCAACAGTGCTGAGCAATTGCACCATCGCTATTTTGAATTAACCTTCCCAGGCATGATAACGCACGCATATCCTAGAGCCTTGATGCATGCCATTAAAGTACACAATAAAAATATTCACATCAACGTCAGTAGTTGGAGTAATCACTCACTCGAAACCCTGACCAGCGACCCTCATGCAATCGTTATGTGTTGTTGTAAAGACCCTGATGAAATACGTTTTTTTGATCAAAATTTGCAGGTTGAAGTGCTTGCAACATTAAACCGTCAGTACTTATTGTGTTGTAAAAAACACCCTATTTTAAAACAAGAAATCAGTCTAGAAACCATTCAGGGCGGGATTAAGCTTTGTTAAATCTTTTAACCAAAGAAAATCTCGCTCCTAAAATCGCCA
>NZ_BMQI01000172.1 GCF_014648035.1 Shewanella algicola
AACACAGTATTCATTTCCAGACGCCAAATACACGAAAAAAGCCCTAGCAGAAAACGCTAGGGCTTTTTTCGTATATAGGGTTTGAAATATCTACCCCGCAGTCCCCCGCCGCTGAGCGGGCCCTCAGCTTGAAACAAGTTTCTACGCGTTTCGAGGTTGCAATGTGCTGCGCACATTAAGCGCAACCTCTACACCCCTATGTGAGAGTAGGTCATTTCCAGGCGCTTAATTTCTCTGAAAAGAGAGTGATACCAATTCCACTAATTATCTGGTCACTCAACGGGAGTTCTGTGCCTTCTAGGCAAGTAATACCATTTATACCATTTACATTAAATATGTGATCTATTTGGTTGTCATTTCCTTATTTCAGTATCGATGAATAATCTTAATCTTGCCGCATTAGTTAAATCGGAGAAAAGCGCACGTAAACGTATGCGTTATCTCGCCTTACTTCATTTTACCGAAGGTCATTCTCGTACTGCTATAGCTAACATGTTCAAGGTCAGTAGAACCAGTATAAATGCTTGGGTTACTCATTATTTAACTCATGGCATTAGCGGCCTAGATGATAAACATAATC
>NZ_BMQI01000173.1 GCF_014648035.1 Shewanella algicola
CCGCGGCCAACGAGCATGACCTCAATCAGCTGGGTAATCTGCTGCATGGAGAGGAGCAATTTGTCTCAGCCGATGCCGGCTACCAAGGAGCGCCACAGCGCGAGGAGCTGGCCGAGGTGGATGTGGACTGGCTGATCGCCGAGCGTCCCGGCAAGGTAAAAACCTTGAAGCAGCATCCGCGCAAGAACAAAACGGCCATCAACATCGAATACATGAAAGCCAGCATCCGTGCCAGGGTGGAGCACCCGTTTCGCATCATCAAGCGGCAGTTCGGCTTCGTGAAAGCCAGATACAAGGGGCTGCTGAAAAACGATAACCAACTGGCGATGTTATTCACCCTGGCCAACCTGTTTCGGGTGGACCAAATGATACGTCAGTGGGAGAGATCTCAGTAAAAACCGGAAATAACGCCAGAAATGGTGGAAAAAATAGCCTAAATAGGCTGATTCGATGTGTTTGCGGGAAAAAAATCGGCCCAGATCCGCGAAATTTTAATCAGCGAGTCAGCTTGGGAAGAAATGACCTGC
>NZ_BMQI01000174.1 GCF_014648035.1 Shewanella algicola
CCTAGGCCTCTAGACGAATGGGACACAGTTGATACGTTATACTCTGTATCGAGTGAATACTCACTAATGTCTGTAGGCTAAACATTGGTGCTAATTGCTACAAATAAACAAGGATTCGAACCCCTGTTACCGCCGACTCTTTATAAACCAAAGTGGGCGATGTCCTAAGCTCTATTTCTAGACGAATGGGACACTTTTGATACGTTATGCTCTGTATCGAGTGAATACTCATCAATGTCTGTAGGCTAAACATTGATGCTATCGAATCGTTAACTTTACAGTCAACCACTCAAGAAAAAGTGGTATCCCATAGGGGATTCGAACCCCTGTTACCGCCGTGAAAGGGCGGTGTCCTAGGCCTCTAGACGAATGGGACACTTTTGATACGTTATACTCTGTATCGAGTGAATACTCACTAATGTCTGTAGGCTAAACATTGGTGCTATCGAATCGTTAACTTTACAGTCAACCACTCAAGAAAAAGTGGTATCCCATAGGGGATT
>NZ_BMQI01000175.1 GCF_014648035.1 Shewanella algicola
TATTCATTTCCAGGCGCCTAATTAAGCTCAATATGTACAGAGTTTGCTGATATGGCTCAGTCGGTAGAGCGCATCCTTGGTAAGGATGAGGTCCCCAGTTCGATTCTGGGTATCAGCACCACGAATAATCTAGTGTTATGTCCTAGAGAAAAATTTGTCTGGAAACCATAGAGCTTCATTTCCAGACGCTAAATACACGGAAAAAGCCCTAGCAAACAACGCTAGGGCTTTTTCCGTATATAGGGTTTGAAATATCTACCCCGCAGTCCCCCGCCGCTGAGCGGGCCCTCAGCTTGAAACAAGTTTCTACGCGTTTCGAGGTTGCAATGTGCTGCGCACATTAAGCGCAACCTCTACACCCCCATGTGAGAGTAGGTCATTTCCAGACGCTTAATACCATTTACATTAATTAATTGGTCAGTTTTGTCCACCGTCTAGAACATAGTTGAGTCAC